>CAVIAA010000049.1:0-2228 GCA_963640685.1 Acutalibacteraceae bacterium | reverse complement strand
GACATGGGGCTTTGTACGTTCAAACTTTGCCTTTGCCATTTGAATCTGTTCCTCCTAAAATTTTTCCTTTTGTTGATTTCCCGGAGGCATGCCGGGAGGCTTTTGGAGCGGGTGATGGGAATCGAACCCACATTATCGGCTTGGGAAGCCGACGCTCTGCCACTGAGCTACACCCGCATAGCCGCAGCGCATTGACAACCTCTGCCATACCTTATGCAGTATAGCATTTACTATTCTAATTCAGCGGGGCATTTTTGTCAATATGATTAGGCGGCACAAAGTTTTTTTAATTGTAAAAAAATTCAGCCCGGGGCGCTTTTTGCCCTAAACCAGCTCCAGCGCGGGGCTTGCGTTGAGCTCAAGCCCCGAAAGCTGCCCCTTTATCAGCGCATAATGCCCCGCGCAGGCGATCATCGCGGCGTTGTCGGTGCAGAATTTAAAATCCGGGCAGCAGAAGCGTATGCCCTGCTTTTTTGCGGCAGTATCGAGCGCACCACGCAGCGCCCTGTTTGCGGAGACCCCGCCCGCGAGCGCAAGGGTTGAACAGCCGCGCTCTTTTGTTGCGTGAATTGCCTTTAGCGTCAGCGTATCGCACACCGCGCGCTGGAAGGAGGCCGCAAGGTCCGCCCTGTTCAGCGCCTCCCCCTTTTGCTCCGCGTTGTGCATTAGGTTTACGACCGCGGTCTTTATGCCGGAAAAGCTGAAGTCCGGCTCGCTTGCAGACTGGTTCAGCGCGGAATGGAAGGGGTATTTGTTCGGGTCGCCCGAAAGCGCGAGCTTCTCCAGCTCCGGCCCGCCGGGATACGGCAGACCCAAAGCACGGGCTACCTTGTCAAACGCCTCGCCCGCCGCGTCGTCGCGGGTATGGCCGAGCAGCCTGAAGCTGTCGTAATCCAGCACCTCGATTATGTGGCTGTGCCCGCCGGAGGCGACGAGGCAGATAAACGGCGGCTCAAGGTCGGGATATGTAAGGTAATTCGCCGCGATGTGCCCCGCGAGGTGGTTTACGCCGATAAGCGGCAGCCCTTTTGCAAACGCCAGCCCCTTTGCGTAGCTGACGCCGACCAGCAGCGCGCCGACAAGCCCCGGCCCCGCCGTTACGGCTATGGCGGAGATATCGTCAAGCGTTGCGCCTGCCTTTTCCAGCGCGTCCGCAACGACAGAGCCGACCTTTTCAACGTGGCTCCGCGAGGCAAGCTCCGGAACGACGCCGCCGAACCGCCTGTGCAGCGGTATCTGGGTGTATACGCTCATTGAGCGCACCTCCCTTGCGCCGGAGAGCACGCTCGCCGCCGTTTCGTCGCAGGAGCTTTCGATAGCAAGCAGCAGCGCGCTTTTATTGCTTTGGTATTTTATAAGCCCTTTTCGGGCAGCCTCTTCATAGCTCATTGCAGTTATCCTTACTTATTATAAATATTATTTTATAAATATTATTTTTGCTTTATGCCCCTGCGGCAGAGCAGCCGCTCCGCAATATACGCAAGCAGCGAGCAGAGCAGTATCAGCGCCGCGGACCAGACGGCAAGCGAAAGCGCCATTCCGGAAAACAGGCTCTCGGGGCAAATGCGTATCATTCGGCAGACGGCGGGGTCCATAAGCCAAAGGTCGTTGGTAAAGAACAGGTGGTGAAACTCCGTCCAGAACGACGTAAAGTCGCGGTACGCCCAGAGGCCAAGCGATATCAGCGCCGCAAGGAATATGCAAAGGGCGATTCTCAGCGACGGCATCGCGGTGCCCTTTCTGCCCCGCCGCCGCTCCGAGAGCGAAAGCAGCAGTATCGCAGCAAACGCGGCAAGCGCGGCTGTCTGCGTCTTCTTAAAAGAAAGATAGAGATTCCGCACGTCCGCCATGTGGTCTATCTCCTGCCGGTTGAACATCTCCACGGCGGTGTCGTATTCGTCCACGGTTATCTGTATCGAGTCCCTTTGCCCGCGCATGTACTGTATCATGGCCATGAGGGCTGCGGCGCACTGCTTTGGCTCAATGCCGAACCGCTCCTCGGTACGGTAGTCAATATAAAAGCTGACAAACCGCTGCTGCGCGCCGAACTGCGGCGAAAGCTGGGTATCCAGCACGGTAAAGAGTATCGCAACTGTTATGAGCAGCCAGCACAGGGCGGAAAATACTGTTTTAAGCGGGCGCATACCTGCCTCCTCGGGTCTTAATTCGGTTCATTATATCATACAAACATCACATGCGTTTAACTGCTTTAAAATGCCCGTATCTAC
>CAVIAA010000048.1:0-3214 GCA_963640685.1 Acutalibacteraceae bacterium | reverse complement strand
CGCAGGAATCCGACAGGCATTAGACCTTTATGTATATCGTAAAGCCTGTCCGCATATGCGCTGCCGTCAAAGACAGAGCGCAAGAGCCGGCGCTGCTTTATTTCGGCCTGAAGCGCGGCGTGGGTGCAGGCGATGTCCTTTTGCTTTCGTCCCTCGCGGATGATGGCCGCGCGCTCGCTCTGCTCGTTTGCGGATACGATGCCGTGCTCGATGCTGTCGCTGAGTACGATGCGGTTTTCCGTTTCGGAGCGCTCCTGCCAAAATTCTTTTAGAGACTTAAAGCCGCCGTCGTGGCTGATAACGACGGCCGTTTTGCATTCACCCTTGCCAAACAGCTCGCCCGCCTTTGTTGCAATGTAAAAATCGAGGGCGTTTTTTCGCTGCGCAAACAGCTCGCATATCTCAAACCCGCAGCCGGAAGCTCTTATATTATTCAGGTGGCGCGCCTCCATAGTTGAGGCTGACGAGCTGAAAAAAACGATCAGATCATCGGTTTGAAGAAGGTATTCGCTGCCACGCATACCAGTGTTGCGAACGTTCTCATAGTCGACAAGAAAATGCATAGACCCGCCTCGCTTTTCTTTTAAGTATAGCATGAAAATTGGTTTGTAAACACCGGAACATGGCTGAAAACGGAAAAAGAACGGGGGAAATACTGCGGATCAGCAGCACAAAGGCTTCCCTGAGGGAAGAGAATTAGTTGGAGCTGTATTTATTCACTCCGCGGCGCAGATCCTCTGCAATCTCATCTACGAGCGTTTGCGGCTGAAGGACGCGAACAAACGGCAAATATTGCATTGCCCAGAACTTCATGGAGCGGGGACTTGCTTTTACGGTAACTGTTACTTCGCTGTCGGAGTGATCCAATATGGCAGTATCCTTGCCGAACCAGTCCAGTATGTCCGGTATAATCTTTTTATCTGCACGGAAGGAAACACGCTCCTTGCCGCCGGAGAACATGTACAGGTTTTCTTCCATGTATTTTGACAGGTCAAAGCCATCCTTGACTTCGCTTATGCTGCGTATGGGCTTGACCGGCGTATCCAGCAGCCTTATGTTTGCGATCCGGTCAATGCGATAGTTTGCTATATCGCTGTATTTATCGTAGTTGCATATCAGGTAATACCTGCCGTTGTACGCTGCCATCTGGTATGGGTTTATGAGGTATTCCTTTGGGGCGCCGTTGTCGCCCATTTGCGGGTGAAGGCGAAGGTCGGAGCCGTAATAGCAGTAGTTAAAGGTCACCTGCCTGCCCTTGGAGATTGCATCGTCCAGTATCCCAACGGTATGGATGACATCAGTGCTTTGCAGGGTGCTTTGAGGCAGACAATGCACATGGCGAACCTTGGCTTTGAAATATCTGTTCGAGAGGGCTTCCAGCTTTTTGATGAGTGAACGGCGCTGCGCGTTTGAAAGGTGGGCGGAGAAAAGCAGGCTGTCTATAAGCAGGCGCAGCTCCCCGTCGGATATATCGTGGTTGAGGTAAAGGTCTGTTTGGGCGGCAGATGCCCTGCCGCTTTTTTTGTTTTCGGCGGTATCAGCCTCGCTTTTTCCGCAGCGTATGTCATAGCCAAGGTCACACAGGGCATCTATGTTGTGCCTCACGGTCTTGCGGTCAACGGTAATGCCGTAAACACTCTTTAATTTATCCAACAGCTGCTTTTGGGTCATGGTATGCTGGCTGTCCGTGTATTCGTGAAGGATCTTCAGAATATAAAAGATGACAAGCTTCTTTTCGGGAACGTTATTGAACTCTATCACGGTCTTCACCTCTGAAACTAAATATACCATGCAAAAACCGACGATGCAACCGGCAATGGGTAATTTTTTGTACATGGTCTGGGGTATAATGAGCAGGGCGGGCGGGGAGATGCAAAGTGGGCACGGCGGCTCAGCTAAGACGAGGATATTCACATGAGGAAGTAAAAATGTTATAATGTCCCATAACCGACCTAAAGCACATAACAACGAACGAGGACAAATCAGAATGATCACGTACCGCGACCTTTGGGCAAAAACCGAACCTTACAAGCCGCTTTGGCAGCATATGCTCGACGTAGGGCTTACTGCCAAGGCACTGATGGAAGAAAGCAGATATTCTGTGCTGCTGGAAAATATATGCCGGTGGCTCGGAACGGAGCGAAGCAAGTGTATTGCATTTATATGCTATATTGCTGCAATGCACGACATAGGCAAATGCCATCCTGCGTTTCAGCAAAAGGACCCTGCGTTTGAGGCGCGGCTGAAGGCGGAAGGGCTGTACCAGTATCCTCCGATAAACCCATTCAGGCATGAAAAGTATTCTGAAAAGGTTATCAGAGAGAGAATTTTAGAAGAAAGAGAATACAGTAATAAGAAGCTGTTCAGGAACATAGCGGCAGTAGCCGGGCTGCATCATCAGGGGAAGAACGGCGATACACAGGCGCTTGACAGGCCGGAGTATGAGACGATGCAGGACGAGCTCGAGGCCATGTGCGCCGAGACCTTCGGCTTTGAAGAGATACCGCTGGACAAAAAGGAGCACATAGACGCGGCGTTTACCGAGATGACCGCCATAGTGATACTTTCCGATTGGATAGCCTCAGGCAAGCTTACGGAGGCCGAAGATAACGATATTACGACGGAAGAATACGTTGGGCGCGTATACGCGAAGGCTGTCGATGCCGTTAGGGAATGCGGCTTAGGCAGCTCGCGCGGCCTTCAGGCGGCGGAAGAATACAGCGATATTTGGCACGGGCTGAAGGAGCCGCGCCAAATGCAGCAGGCGGCAAATGAAGCATCGAGAAAAAAACCCGGGCTTATGATAATCGAGGCGCCTATGGGCGAGGGAAAGACCGAGGCTGCCATTTTATCCGCGACCAGAATGTCGGGGGGCAGCAGAGGGCTGTATTTTGCTCTGCCGACCGCCGCCACGGGGAACCTGATGTACGAAAGGCTGAAAAGCATATTCGATGATAAACGGATAAAGCTTCTCCACGGCTCCGCGTGGCTGGTGGACGAGCAGAGCGATTCCCTTCCCCAAAGAGCGGATATACCCGAAATAAGCCAGTGGCTAATGCCGATGCGGAGGGGGATGCTGAACCAGTACGCCGTAGGAACGGTGGATCAGGCGATGATGGCGGTTCTTAAGGTGCGGTATGGGGTGCTGAGGCTGCTCGGCCTTTCGGACAAGGTGATCATAATCGACGAGGTACACGCTTACGCTGCGTATATG
>CAVIAA010000047.1:0-3323 GCA_963640685.1 Acutalibacteraceae bacterium | reverse complement strand
GCGACCGCCTGTCCAAAAAGGCGGGCTTTTTTGCTATGCGCATTTATTCTGCCTGCGGCATGTCGATTATTGTCGCCGGGTGGTCTGCATACGGCAGAAAACGGTCTATTATGTCGCTGGTCCTTATCTTCATGTACCCTGTCGTTGTGCCGTCGCTGCATCCGTAGTATTCTTCGTTTGCGACATCGCGGTCTATAACGACCCGAACCTCGCCCGCAGCGTCCAGCAGCACGCCGAACACCGTTGCGGCGCCGACCTTGACGCCGAGCACCTCCTCCATAAGCACGGCCGGCGCAAAGGAAACGCGGGGGACATCCAGCGCGGCACAGAACGCCCTGGAGTCAAAGTGCTTTTCCCCCGTGGTCACGAAAACATAAAACGCCGCCTGCTGCTTGTTGGTCAAAAACAGCGTCTTTACCATCTTCATTTTGAGCTTTTCGTCGATAGCAACGCAGTCCTCCATTGTTATCGCCTCGTCCGTCTCTACCCGCTCATACGGTATGCCGAGCTTTTTCAGCGCCTGATATGTCCTCCGCTGAACGGGGGTCTTGAAGCTCTCCGGCGCCGTGGTGTAAATATCGCTGACGTAAAGCATGACGTTCATCCTCTCTTATGCTTATATACCGTGATTTTACCACGCTGAGCAGAATAGCAAAAACAAATAATCGTCATGAGGCGCATAACAATTTGTGATGGATTGAGCAAATTAAATGGGAATGGCACCGCCATTCCCCTGACTTACTTATCAGTCCCTGCACTTATAGCTTCCGCAGAGGCTCTCATCCGCCGCGTTGCCGGTGTGGCAGCCGCACATGGGCTCGACCTCGATGCGCTCAAGGCTGCAGCCGCAGCCGCTCTGGTTGTGCGCACAGCTGGTCACCCTGCATCCGATGCTCTGGTTGTTCGCCTTTGACATTTTTCAAAGTACCTCCTATCAAGTAGTCGGTATCAGTATGCCAAAGCCGGCGTTTTGCTATGCAGGCAAATTTTAGCTTTTCGCTTCAAAGCGGTTGCCGCACTTTGAGCAGGTGACGATGAGCTTGCCCTTGCCCCTTGGCACCCGCAGCTTCTGCGAGCACTGCGGGCAGGAAAGGTACTTATACTGCCTGCGCTCGTTTTTGAGGTTTATGTAGTTCCTGCGGCGTATGCCGAGCGTCTGCCACCAGCCCCGAACGCTGCGCTCCAGCCCAAGGTAACGCGAAAGCTCCTGCTGCCGCGCGTAGAAGTTGCGGCTCATCATTCTGAACAGCGCAAAGCCTATCAGCGCAACGGTGACCCCGCGCAGCGCGTAATATACGCCTATCGGCGCCCTTGCAAAGAACCAGGACAGCACCGACACGCCGAGCCCCGCGAGGATAAGCGTTCGGTTGAGCATATCCATGCCGTATCTTCCCTGAAACCATCTATTGAACATATTATATCCGTTCCTCCCGTTCTGCCGTGAGTATCGCCGCGCCGTATGCCGGCAGCGATATGTCTATTCTGCCGCCATTGAGGGCCGCCGCATCGCCGCAAAAGTCGCTTTCTTCAAAATGCACCTGCGTTTCCCTCTCGCTCCTGCTTACAACCGTCACCGCACCATCTCGATACAGGGCAAAGGCGTCGCCCCGGCCGGCTAAGGCGCAGCCGCCGGCGGCGTATTTTCTAAGCGCGCCGAGCCTTTTAAACCACGCGGTAAGCTCCGCATCCTCGCTCCCCCAGGGGAAGCAGCCCCGGTTGAAGGGGTCTGCCATGCCGGTAAGCCCCGCCTCGTCGCCGTAATACAGCGAGGGCGCGCCGGGCAGCATGTACTGCACGGCCGATGCCGCCATGAACCGCCTTTTGCCGATATCGAGCGCCTCCTGCGCGGGCTGATACACCGCCTGCTGCTCCCGCGTCAGCGCGTCCCTGTCCGGCGCGCCGGAAAACGCGGTTATCGCCCGAACAACGTCATGGCTTGAGAGCAGGTTCATGAGGCTGTAAAAAAACTGCGGCGGGTAATTCTGCATCAAGTTGAGCAGCCCGGAAGAGAGCCGCCCGCCGTCTATCCTGCCTGAAAAGAAATCCAGCATGAGCGCCCTGAACGGGTAGTTCATAACGCTGTCCAGCTCGTGGCCGTCGAGGTATTTCCGCCTGCCGCCGAGGCTGTGCTTGTTGCTCGCCTCCTCCCAGACCTCGCCGAGCAGTACCCCGTTTGGGTCAAGGCTCTTGAGCTTGGCTCTGAGGAAGGCTATAAATTCATCCGGCAGCTCGTCCGCAACGTCCAGCCGCCATGAGGTTATGCCCATTTTGGCGTATTTTTCCAGCACCGAGCCTATGAACGCCATATACGACGGCTCAAGCTCGTTTACCTCGGGCAGAGTTTTGAACCCCCACCAGCAGCGATATTTGTCCGGGTATTCGTCAAAGCTGAACCAGCTTCGGTACGGCGAAGCCGGGTCGCTCACGGCGCTTTGAAAATACACGCTGTCGCTGCCGGTGTGGGAGAACACCCCGTCCAGCATGAGCCGTATGCCCTGCGCCTTTGCCGCCCCTGCAAGCCGCTCCAGCGCCTCGTCCCCGCCCAGCATCGGGTCAACGCGCATATAGTCCGCCGTGTTGTAGCGGTGGTTGCTGGAGGAGAGGAATACCGGGTTCAGGTATATGCAGCCGACGCCGAGCGATTTTAGATACGGCAGCTTTTCTATAATGCCGTATAGGCTGCCGCCGAAGAAATCCGTCGGGTCGTAGCTTTTTTTGCCGTCCTGCGGCAGGTAGTCCGGCGCTTCGCCCCAGCGCCGGTGCAGCCTCGGCGCGCCGAACAGCCGCGTATGCTCCTCTATTCCCGTTATTTCCCCGCTTCTAAAAAACCTGTCCGGAAATATCTGGTAGATTACCGTCGTTTTGAACCACTCCGGCGTTTCAAACGGGTCGTATACCGTGAGCTGGTAGGAATCCGGCTGGCTGTCAAAGAGCTGCCCTTCGCCGTCTCTCCCGCTGTAATACTGCCGATTACAGCGTGAATCTATCAGGAAAAAGTACCAGACAATGCCGCTCTGCCGCGGCGTATAGAAAAAGCAGAAGCCGCCCGGCTCCCTTCTGCCGGGTATGAGCTGCTCCGCGCCGTTTACCCAAAGGCGCAGCGTGATATTTACGTCCTCCCTGTCCGTTTCAACGAAGAAGCGAACCTCGGTGCCGGTCTGCACCGCGCCGAAGGGGTATTTATATTTTGCATATCGCCGGTCGAACTTTATCATAATCAGGATTTTAGCACAAAACGCCGTATAAGTGGGGTCACTTTGCAACAATGTCACATTCTTTTGCCACAGAAACAAAAAGCCCCCCCTTTTTAGACAGGCGGTCGT
>CAVIAA010000046.1:0-3843 GCA_963640685.1 Acutalibacteraceae bacterium | reverse complement strand
ATGCCCCGCTCCATGGCCTCGGCGCACTCAATGAGCTGTTCGCGGCGGGTCATAGGTCTGCCGCTCCCGTGAGATACGCTTTTATCACCGCAGCAGCGCACGGCCAGCCGTAGCAGACGGCGCAATAGTAGCCCTCCGCCAATGCCGCCGCCATAAATTCATCCTGCGCGGGGCTTGTTTTGTTTTTCTTGACCTTCAGTTCCACATACAAGCCAAGATAACCGCCCCGCGCCGCCGGGATGAATACGTCCGGCACGCCGGAGTGAACGCCTTGCCCGATGAGCCGCGCCGCTGTGCGCTTGTCGCGGTAGCCGCCGTTGGGTATGTGATGATAGAGGTTCAGTTCGGGGAACGTCTGCCGCATCATCCGCGCCCATTGTGTGAGTGCTATCTGATGTTCGTCCTCCCTGCCTACGGTTTCCTCTGCCGGTTTCCATGTCGGAATACCGGCTTTGTTGAATGATTTGTTGTACTCGGTTATCATGCTGCCTCCTTTTTACTGTTTTCGTTCTAAAAATCGACGCATTTACAAGGCCGTGCAAAAGGCACCGCATTTGCGCCGTCTAACACCGCCGCTTGGGCGGGGTTTTGACAAATTTGAAATAGGTAAAACCAAACTCGGTTGCGTGGCTTTCGGCCAGAAAATAGTCCTTCGGCGCACGCGGCGGTTTGGTTGGCGAATAACTGCGTTTTATCTGTTTTGTCTGTTCCCTGCCGCAGGGGGCAAGGTTCCGGGTGGCCATATAATGATGTCCGCCCTGCTCAGGTGTCCAATGGTTAAAAAGGTAGTTGGCAAGGCCGGTATAATCAGCGCCGTGGTCTATACCGTCGTAATGAACGTGCGCGTGAAGTTTTTCGCAGCGTATCACGCCGCCCAGCGTCCATTGCTGCCGGATCAGCTCCTCAGGTACGCCGTCGCTCAGCATATGCGCGTGTATGCGGTGCGTGTTTTTGCCGCGTCCCATATAGATGATGATTTTTGCATCAGGGCAGGCATAGAGCAGCCTGCGACGAAAATTAACGCAGAGGCGGCGAAAATCCTTGAAGTCGTGTACTTCGTTTTCGTCGTCCTGCGTGAGAGTGCTATATATCGAGCTGGGGCTGAAGTTCTCATTAACCAGCCGCGTATGTGCGCGGCGGGAGACTTCGGTATTAAATCGTGCACGTTCTTCCGCGCTGTTAAACCTCGGTTTTCGCGGGCGATACGGTTTTTTAGCCCTGTCGCCGACGGTGTAATATATGCGCTCCAGCACTACGCCGGAATATATATCGCGATTTACGCGCATTTTTCCTCTCCTTTCGCCGTTTTCCCTTGGCCTTCTGCCGGGGGCGGTGGTTTGCGGCTTGGCCGCGCCGCACCTGCCGCCGCCCTATCAAATGGAGGTCGGGCGTTCCGCGCCCGGCACAAGGTCAAATGGTATGCCCGCCCATCACTGGGCGGGTTGAAGTTCGTGTATATTATTCGTTTTTTTCGCTTTTTGCGGGTACTCAAATCTTCGAGCGCTCGTGAGCTTGTAACTATCGGTGAGTTTATCCGCTTCGAGTATCTTAAGCTCCTCGCCATCTATCCGCAGCCGGCATATGCCAAGGTTCTCGCGGTATTTCCTGAACGCCTTATCCCTGTCGGTGGTGGTGATGATTGGAGCTTCGCCCTTTGGTGTGCGAATAAACACCTCGTAGGCGGTGAGGGTCGTTTTTTTCTTTCGCGGCATTTCAAACCTCCAGATCGTACAGGTTAATGCTTATGCCATTCAATTCGGCATCGCTGTATGTGCGGGCAGGATGATTGAGAAAATCGTTATCGCGTTTTCGCGGTTTGATGTTCACGGCGTTAAGGTAGCCCTCGAATTTTTCCGCGTTAAATAGTGTCGAGGGGCGCATGTACTCCTGCATGCTGGTGCGCTGCCATGCCCGCCAGCGGGTATCGATAACGCGCAGGCAGTCCTCAGTTGTGTGTCCCTCGGCGATGCGGGCGTTGATAAACCTGCGGTTGGTTTTGGTATGGCGGTAATTCGTTCCGGCGACGGAATTGAGATAATCTATGACGGAATCCGCGATATCATCGGTTTGGTCAGGCCGTGCGCTGACATCACCGGTTTTCGGGTCAACGTTGACTATCATTGCGGGGTTGCCGTTCATGCTGACGGCAACGCGGAAGTTGCCGTTGAGGTTTTTGCCGATGCACTTCAGGAATAGCTCGAATACCTCGTTCATATCTTGGCGGCCTCCTTTTTGGTTTCGCTGCGCTCGATGCTCAGACCGTTACCGGCGATTTTGATAGTGGCTTTTATGCCGCTCGTGAAAACGAGAGTCGCCTTTTCAATGAAGCCGTCGTAGGTTCTCTCTGTGATATGCAGAAGCGTGTCGCGTTCATCTTCGTCAAGACCGGTGCGCTTTGTAGCGCGATCACCGGCAAAGAGCTGAATTATGGTATCCTCAGCCTTTATCATGGCCTCGTACCGTTCGGTTTCGCCGCGTATGGCAGCCTCGTAGCTCTCGCGGTCGCGCCGCGCCTCCTTGCAGTCGCAGAGCAGGGTCGCGGCCTTATCTTCGTCGGGGTCTTCGATTTCTTTATGTTGCTTCAGGAAATCGGATACACATATTATCTTCCCGCAGTAGCGGCAGGCGCCAAATTCACTCGCCATTTTGATTAACCTCCATTTTCTTTTTTACACGTTCAGGAAACAGTTCAGGCACATTCTGTCGAGGATTTCTTCAAACGACGTGTCGCTGTCCATGCTCCAGTCAAACGCAACCCCTATTTCGCTCGATTTCGGGCGGGCGGTGCGCTTTACGGCGAGCAGGTCGCCCTTTTGTATTTTCGCGACGATGCGCTTGTGGTATCGCGTTTTTGATATGTTGAATCTTCCACATATCTCAACGAGTGTGTACCAATCGCAGCCGAGTTTGACATACCACACAGCGCGGTTAATGTTTTTCTTTTCTTTCTTCTCCTCTATCGGCATATGGCTGGTGCCGATACAGGCGCTTGGATCAGGCCGCGTAGTGCTGAGCACGGAGTTGAGCGTTCCCTTCCTAATCAGTTCGTATATGCGGTCAGGGTATCTTCCGGCCAAATGCGCCAGTTCATCAACGGTGTACCATTTTTCGTCATGTTCGACATAGCGCCTCTTCCTGTTCGCCCACCTCCCTTGTTTATCGAGCGATGTGGGTTCACCCTCGCCGAAACACACGCGCCGCTCAGGCTCCGGCAGGAACAGCGGGCAGGCGTGCACGATGTACGAGCACCGGTTTTCCGGGCTGTTGTTCTCGTTGATGGTTGGCGTTGCGTCCCAGCCGTCTACAGGGCAGTAGTCGTGGTGCCGTGACCAGCTGCACCCGATGCCGGGGGCATTAGTCGCCCTGCCGCAGTTCCAGCAGAGCGTTTGTTTTGGTTCCTTATCTCCGTGTGTCATGCTTGCCGCTCCCTCTGCGCGGGGCAAAGGCCGCGCCTGCCATGCACCCGATTACAAACATCGGCACACCCCAACTGAAAAATGCTCCCCACATGTTTACACCTCCGTCGATATGTACAAGTTGATATTGTTGCTATTGGCGTCCACGCCTGTTATCTCGGCGCGGAGCAGCTCATCCGGCATTTTCCCGCTGATATCCTCACGGCGGTAGCTGCCGATGCAGGCGCCGCCCGGCACTCGGTACAGCAGTATGCGCTGGGCACGCATTAGGGATATCAGCGGTAACAGTTCGTTTAGTTGCATTAGAGATAATAGCCTTGCAGCACCTTCAGGCCGTAGTTGCCGTCCGGGTTCGGCGAATCCTCAATCTGTGTTGATTGCGAGATTATAAAAGCGGGGGCAACGCCGAACGCGAAGGACGGGCCGC
>CAVIAA010000045.1:0-4855 GCA_963640685.1 Acutalibacteraceae bacterium | reverse complement strand
TGATGACCTTTGCGTAGCAGCCGCCCTCAAAGTTGAACACGCCGTTGTCGTCCCAACCGTGCTCATCGTCGCCTATGAGCAGGCGCTTGGGGTCGGTGGAGAGGGTGGTCTTGCCTGTGCCGGAAAGGCCGAAGAATATGGCGGTGTTTTCGCCGTTCATGTCTGTATTGGCGGAGCAATGCATGGAGGCGATGCCCTTGAGCGGCAGATAGTAATTCATCATGGAGAAGAGACCCTTCTTCATCTCGCCGCCGTACCAGGTGTTGATGATGACCTGCTCGCGGCTGGTGAGGTTGAACACCACCGCGGTCTCGGAATTAAGCCCAAGCTCCTTGTAGTTTTCGACCTTTGCCTTGGAGGCGTTGTAAACCACGAAATCCGGCTCGAAGTTCTTCAGCTCCTCCTCGGTGGGCTTGATAAACATGTTCTCAACAAAGTGTGCCTGCCAAGCGACCTCAACTATAAAGCGGATGGCCATGCGGGTGTCCTTGTTTGCGCCGCAGAATGCATCTACCACGAACAGGCGCTTGTTGGAAAGCTCCTTCTTGGCGATCTCCTTAACGGCATTCCAGGCTTCGATTGAAGCGGGGTGGTTGTCGTTCTTGTACTCATCCGATGTCCACCAAACGGTGTCCTTGGAGGTCTCGTCAACGACGATAAACTTGTCCTTGGGGGAGCGGCCGGTGTAAATGCCGGTCATAACGTTGACGGCGCCCAGCTCGCTTACCTGACCCTTTTCATAGCCCTCAAGGCCGGGCTTGGTTTCTTCCTCGAAAAGCGCTTCATAGGAAGGATTATAGACTATCTCCGTAGTACCTGTAATGCCATACTTTGTAAGATCGATCTTTGCCATTGTTTACACATTCTCCTTTTTATGTTATTTATGCAGGTTTATGCGGACATTTATTCAAAAACCCGCTTCAAACTAATCTACCACACACTACTCTTATGATAATTCAACCTCTAATCAAAATCAATACGGTTTCTCGGGCCATGCCACAAGAATTGCTTAGTATATAAGGCTTGACTTTAAGATTGTCTTATCTCCTTCAGTCATGGTATAATAATTTCAAAAGAGGACAGAGGTATATCCTATGGCATCAGATACAGTGCGGCTTTACACCCGCCAAAACGAAAAAACTCTCCTCATGCTGGAGCACGGAAACAGAATACTTAATCAGCGGGTATATGTTCAGCTCCACTTCGGAGATATGGCAAAGCACTACCTCAGCTGCTACGACTGGTTTGCAAAAGAGGCGGCAAAGCACGTGCCTAAGCCGGATTACGCAGAGCTGCCGATATGGTGCGCGGTAGAAGCCCGCCGCTGCCTGCCCCCGGAGCCTGGCACGGTCGTATACGTCGTAGACATTCCCCGCGAAAAGGTAATATACTTCGACGACGGCAAATGGGACTATGTGCTGAACCACCACTACCTCCCCGCCTCGCCCGAGGACGAGCAGGCATACAGAAAGCACCTTGAAGAGCACGGCTTTGCCAACGGCTTTGAGTTCTTTGAGGGGCGCTATGCCGGCAAATTCCCTGAGGAAATGCGGCTTATTGAAGAAAGCTGGAGCAGAGTTTTTGAGCCCGACCCCGCCTCCCCCTCGCTCTGCGGCAATATATGGGAAATACCCAAGGAGAGTATAGTGCGCATAGTTCGCCCCGGCGAAAAAGTCACTGATTAGCTTAAAAGCAAAGGCGCCCCGATATGGGGCGCTTTTATGCTGCTGTTTTTCAGTTGAGTCGAACTTCCTTTGCCGTCTCCGGCAGGAAGCAGCCCTTGAGGTCGTATTTGTTATAGCCGCTGTAATCCGAGAGCATGCGTCCCTCAAAGCCGTAGCTGCGTATGAATCGCTTGCCGTCAACGCTGGTCCAGTTTTCCAGATTCCAGGTGAGATAGCCGTCCTCGTCCGTCTTCTTCTCGGCGAATATCAGGTCTACCTGACGGTTATGGTTGGCAATAAGCTCAACCAGCTCTTCAGTGGTAAGTTCCTTTTCCACCTTTTCTATAACGTCGTTTACCTTCATATCGTATCTCCCTTAGCCGACGTATCCGGCCTTCTTGAGTATCTCAAGCGCCTTTTCGCGGTTGGCCTCGCTCATCATGACCAGAGGCCCAGTGCAGCCCATGCCAGATTCCGCATAGATGCCGGCCTTCCAGAGAGCCTGTACCGCATCCTCAAGATCCATTACCTCAATGCCGGGAATAGAGGCTGTGCAGGGCTCCGCAGGGGGAGCGGTCACCGTCTCGGCCTCGGCTGCGGGCTTTGCCGCCCTGCGCGCCGCGAGCAGCTTGGAAAGGCCGGCCTTTTCCGCCTTGTCAAACTCCGCCTTGGCAACGTCGAATACCCTGCCGCGTATGAGCTGAGCCGCATATTCCAGCGCATTGGCTATTACCGGCGCGCCGGAAGCGCGGGATACTATCATCACCAGCTTATCGTAGCCACAGCCTATGCCAGGGCCGTAGCCGTAGCCCGTAGCCTCAAAGCTGCCACCGGTGCTAAAGCTGGAGAGCATCTTTACCATTACGTTGCCCGTCAAGGAATCCATGACCATTATATCCGGCGTGCCCTGAAGCACATCGTTGCCGCGCATGACCGCGCCGCCGTCCGCGCGGGCGGATTCCGCAAAGCGTATATCATAGCCGTTTTTCTGCAGCTCCTTGAGCGCCATCTCGGTCTGCCTTGCCCCGTCCACATTTAATATGCCAACAGTAGGCTGCTGTATTCCGCAGGCCTTTGCAGCGATTATGCCGTACACCGCGTTCTTTATCATGCCCTCGATGCGGTCGGCGCTGCTGGTGCCGGTGGTGTTTGCAATGAACATTTCCCTGCCCCTTGCAGGGGTAACTGCGCGGCCCACGGTGGATACACCTATCGGGAACGGGAAGTGCATTGTGACCGCACCGTCAACCTCACCCTTTTCCAGCATTTCCGTCATCTTCCGGTGGCCTTCCTCGTCGTTTGCCACCTTTATCGTGGTAACGCCCTCGTGCTCAAGCGAGCCTATATAGTATACGTCTACGCCCCGCTTTGCGGCCATCACCGCCGCCTGCATTGCGTTTTCCTCGCCGTGCTCGCTGCCCATGCCGGTAAGGGCTATCTTGGGCTTAACGCCGAAGCTGCCGCTTTCCAACCCCTCCGCCATCTCCATAAAGGCTCTGGCGATCATCCTTTTCTCCATGCTCATGGGTCTGCCCCCTTTTTACGCTTCTTCGCTGAGGAGCGCCGCAGCAAACTCCTTCATCGATTTTGCGATCAGCTTCTTGATCTCCTCCTCGCTTACGCCCGCAGCCTTTTCTGCCCCGGAATTGGCCTGAATAACGAAGGATACGCCGTCGAACAGGTTGGTCATGCGGCCAAGGAACAGCGAGCCCTTGCCTATCACCATCACCCGCTTCATTTCACCCGCCATTATGGCGTTGCGAACATGACCTATGCAGGGCACGCCGCTGGGAATATGACCCTGTGTCGGCGCCCAGCCGGTAAAGCCGTGCTCGACGGTGAACTTGGCCAGATCCGCCTTTTGCAGGTCGCCCTTCTTTACGGCGAGTGCCGCTATCATCTTGTAATTTGCAAGCGGCACGTCGCCCGCGCCCGCGGGCTTGGTTATATCGGGATTCTGCATTTCGGGCGAGAACTTATCTATGTCCGTGACCTTGAGTCCGTTCTTCTCCAGCGGGTCAGTGACCAGCGAGCCTATTACCGCCTGCGGTGCAGAGCCGGTGCCAACGGTATGGCGGCCGAGTATATTCAGATTGATCTCCGGGCTTACGCCGTCGTCGCGGGTAACTATTACGGAGAAGCCGCCCAGCATATCCTCAAGTATCGGCAGACCCTTCTTAACGTGGTCCTTGCCGTTCATGCCGAGCTTTGCCGTGCAGCCACCCGCCGTCACAGCAACCGTCTTATATGCGCCGGAGGCCACCAGCGAGGCTGCCTCTATCATCGCATGGGCGGGTGCGGCGCAGAAGCCGCGGCAATCCGAGCCCGTTGCGTTGTTGAGTCCGGCTATCTCCGCCGCAGACTTTGCAAAGTTGCCGCCGCCGCGCTGATTCATGTCGCCGCAGGCTTCCTCTGCGCAGTCTATGACGTACTCTATATCGCCCTTGTCTATGCCGGCATTCTTTACGGCAGAGAGCAGGGCAAGCACGCTGGATGCCTTATCAACGATGTTCTCATGCATTACGTGGGCGGATAGGTTCACATCAATATCGTGGGCGCGCTTTACGCAGCCGACCAGCTTTCCGTTGTGATACAGCCCTTCGCTGTGCTCCTCGGCAACCAGCCGCTCTATCTCCGATAGCGCTATGCCGTCGTTTACCCGCGCCATTATGCCTTCGTCAATTATCGGGTTCGCCGCAAGCGCCGCCTTGTGCGCCGCTACAAAGTCGCTGTCGATATACACCAGCTCAAATACGTCGCAGGCCTGCATCAGCAGCAGGAACTCCTCCTGCGGCATTATCTGGCCGAACTGGCCGTAGCGGTCATTCCTTGGGCATACCTTGTCGTGCCACGGCTGCTCAACTGCCGAGAGCTCATCCGGCGTAACGTTACCGATATATACTTGGTTGGGATAATAGCTCAGCACGCTTTCGAAGCTGCGTATATGGCTGGGCAGCTCCTTCAGATACTCGCTTTCTGGGTTGACTATGCGTTCGGTGGTCTGTGTGGTGCCGTTGTGTATGACCATGTCCGGTGTATGCACCAGAATATAGCCTGCTCCCTTGATTACGCTTTTCATTGCCTTTCTCCTCGTTTTTATTTTATATATGCAAAAGAAATAGCTTTATTTTAAAACAGGAGGCGGTAGACAAAGCCATCGCCTCCCCGCATGTGCAGATCAACCTAGGTAC
>CAVIAA010000044.1:3922-5691 GCA_963640685.1 Acutalibacteraceae bacterium | reverse complement strand
GTATTCCGCCCAGCAGGTTTGGCAGCGTCACCTCAAAAAACGCCGTAAGCGGCGGTGCGCCCAGCGTTGCCGCCTGCTCCTCGTAGCCGCCGCCCACCGCCGCCGTAACGTCGGTCATTATGGTTATGCAGTACGGCACAGCACATACGGTGTGTATCAGCAGCACCCCGAATACGGTATCGCAAAGCCGCAGCCTAAGCAGCGTCACCTGCGCGCCGATGGCCAGCACCGTACCCGGTACCAGCAGCGGCAAAAGGCTTAAAAAGCGTACCAGCCCCCTGCATTTTATCTCGTAAAGCTCCGTCGCCCTTGCGGTGCATATGCCTATCGCGGTGCTTATGGCCGCGGCGCCAAAGGAAAGGCCGATGCTGCTCAGAAGCAGCTTGGGAAGCCTTGCGGAGCCGAAAAGCAGCTCCTTTACCGTCCGAAGCGACCAGCTCTCGGGCAGCAGCCCCGGCCAGGGCCAGCGGGCGGCAAAGCACCATATCAAAAGCACCATCGCCGGCAGCAGTATGCACAGCGCCGCAATATACAGCACTGCATCAGCCCATTTTCTCTTTTTCATGCGCCGCCCCCCGTTCGCCTTATCAGCCGCCTCATGCCCGCGGCATACAGCGCCGCCATGCCGAGCGAAAGCAGCAGTATCACCCCGAACATAGCCATCGCGAGCGGGCGCTGTGTAAGGTCAGGGCTGTAATAGGTTATGTACGCCTGAACCGGCAGCGCCTTTGGCAGCGTTGCGCCGAGCAGCGCCGGCAGCTCATACCCGCCGAAGGCGTATATGAATATTATCAGCGTCGCCTTTGCCGCTGCAGGCAGGCTCAGCGGCAGCGTTACAGAGAAAAAGCTCCTGAGCGGCGACGCGCCGAGGTTTTCCGCCGCCTCGCCCAGCGTATCGGATACCGAGGACATGAGCGACAGGGTGTAGTACGCAACGAAGGGTATCTCCTTCCACAGATACGCTGCTATAGCCCCGCCGAAGCCCGGCGTAAAGAGCAGCTGCGGAAACTCGGTATAGTCGGCTATCCCGCCCGCCGCAAAGGCCAGCCGCGCCGCAATGCCGGTCTGTGAAAACATGGTCATCACAAAAAGCGCAACGACGGTATGCGGAACCAGTATCGGGAAGCGAACCAGGTACAGCGCCCCGTTTCCGCGGCGGCGAACCAGCGCAGCACAAAGCAGCGTGCCGAGCGCGGCCGAGAGCAGCGCCGAAACAATGGCTATCCTTACGCTTACCCAAACCGAGCTTAAAAACTCCGCCCTTGAAAAGACCTCTTTATAGTATTTCAGCGTTATCCCCGTAAGGCCAAAGGCTGGAATATGGCCAAGGCTCTGCAGCAGCACGTTTACGCAGGCAGAAATGACTATGGCCGTGACCGCGGCAAGCGGCAACAGCAGCACGGGGGCATGCCAACTCCTTCGCATATATACTCCCCTAATACCACAGAACGGTGCGGCATTCAGTTCTGCCGCGCCGTCCCATCGATTCTTTATTATATTTAATCGTTATACTGGCCTACGACGTCGGTAAGCCATATATCCTCGATTATCGGCACGAGGTTAGCCGGCATCTCGGGCAGGCGGTGCGCAAGCAGCTCAGCCTGCGAAAGCACGCCTTCGCCAAGGTCTACCGCGTCAAAGGCGGCCTTTTCGTCGTCGTTCAGTTTTTCCGTTGCAACGACCGGAAGCGTCCTCAGCTCGGAATACTGGGTGAGCTGCACATCGGCGGATATTACCGCGTTTATCGCGACCATGGCTCCGGCCTTGTT
>CAVIAA010000044.1:0-3912 GCA_963640685.1 Acutalibacteraceae bacterium | reverse complement strand
ATGGTGCCCTTATCGAAAACGAAGGTGCGGGTGGTGTCGGTGTAGGTGCCCTGCGCTATGCCGGTCGCGACCGCAAACGGGCCGTAGCTCATGGAGCATACCAGCTCGCCGTCCGCAAACATCGCGTCCACCGTGGTGGAGGATTCCGGGAAGGTTTTGCCCTCGTTCCAGAGGTACGGGTTGAGCTCGCGCAGGTACTCAAGCGCCGGCTCGATTGCAGCCTTAACGGTGTCCCTGTCCGCCTCCATCGTCTGGAACTGCTCCCAGCCGCATATCTCATATATAAGGTTCCTTACGAAGGCGCTGCCGGTAAAATCGGGCAGTGCGGGGTAGGTCACCTTTCCCTGGTACTTTTTGCAGTACTCAAGAAGCTCCTCGGCGGAATTTGGTGCCTCGGGGGTCACGGCGCTGTCGTTGTAGAGCACCATCTGCGCCTTGCCGTAGGGCGCCTCGTAGCCCTCAATAGGCATGCAGAAGTCCTTCAAGGTCTCAGGGTCTTCCATGTCTATATATGCTTCCATATTCGGCAGCTTATCCGTAAACGGGCCCCAGAGCAGGCCGTTTTCCTTTGCGGAATAGAAGTTTTCGCCGTTTATCCATATCATGTCGATGGTGCCGGTCTCGGTGCCCGCCTGCTTTTCGCCGGAGAGCTTTGCAAGTATGTCGTCTATGTTCATGCCGACGACCTCAAGCGTTATGTCGTAGTTGTCCTTGAGGTAGCCTGCAACGGTGGTACTGAGCCAGTTGTTGCGCTCCTCGTCGCCGCCCCAGCCGTAGAAGGTAACGGTGGTGCCCTTTGCCGCTTCAACTATGGCGTCCCAGTCCGCAGTGCTTACGTCAAAGGCCGCTGCGGCCTCACCGGTTTGGGCGGTCTCCGCCGGCTTTGCGCAGGCTGCGAGGCCAAGCGCCATTGCTGCCGTCAGCAGCAGAGCTATCAGCTTCTTCATTTTTGCTTTTTTCTCCTTTTTATTCATTGGTTATACATTATCCAGCACCTTGGCGCTGAAATATGTTTCGTATACATGTCTTGCGTAATCATCTGTGTTCGCTATCTCCGGCAGCAGCACGGCGCGCTTTTCCCCGCAGCCAGTCAGCATTCCGGTTTTCAGGCTTTCCTGTGTGGGGGTTATTTCGCCGCGCTTCATGTGAAAGTATTCCGGATGTATCAGCTGCGCCGCCGCCATAACGTCCCAGTTCACCATGCCGTCGAGGTTCCAGTCCTTCTCGGAAATATCGAACCAGTACTCCAATTCGCCCAGCAGCAGCGCGGAGAGCCGGTCGTTCCGTTCCCTTAAAAGCGCCTCGCAGGGCTTTCTTTTGAAGAAGGACGCAAGGCAGCTCTGTGCGGTGGCGATGCGCAGCCGCTTTGCCTTTTTAATCAGGTTCATGGAGGCCATATAGTCCGCCGAAAGGTTCAGCTCCGCCATAGGCCGCCCGCCGACGGTCAGCGGCTCGGTCACCCCGCCCATCAGCGATATCTCTGCGATATTTTCAAAGAAATTCGGGTCGTATTCCTCCGCGCCGGTCAGGTTGCCGGTGCTGCCGGTCACTAGCAGGCAAAGCCCCTCTCTCCGCCTCGCAGCCTCGCTCAAGAACTCCGCCGCCTCGCTTCGCCGCTCCCTCGGGCTCTCCGCCCCGCGGAGCACGGGTATATCCTCCCTGCACAGCTCGCCGAGCAGCCGCTTTGTGTTGTTGTATACCGTCTCCTGAGTGTTGTTGCCGAAGGAGCAGGTAACGCCCAGCAGCTCAACCTCCTGGCAGCCCAGCACATACAGCAGCGCAAGGCCGTCGTCCGCGTCGCAGCCGGGAACCCCCATCGTGCAGTCGCAATCCATTACAAGGCTGAGCTTCTTCATTATGTTACTATCCTCTGTTATTGCTGTTTTCTGCCGACCTGCTTAGTAAAGGCTGCTCTGTTGCCCCAGCCCCGCGCCTTGCTCCGGCCAAAGAGCGCCTCGAGTACATGCACCGTCTCCAAGCCCTCGCTGCGGAAGGCATTCAGGCAGCCCTCGCAGCAGCTGGTAACGGCGAGATCTCTGCCGAGCTGCTCTACCCGCCTTTTGCGCATCGCGGCGGACTTTTCGGGGTCGGTTGCGCGCAGCATATGAAAATTCCCGCAGCATATGGTATCGGCTCCGCTGTTTTCAGGCTCATGCAGCTCCGCGCCGCAAAGCTCCAGCAGCCCGCGCACAGCCCTCTGCTGCTCCGCGTCGTTTTTTGTCGGGCAGGGGTCGTGCAGCATGAGCGGCATATCGCAGCCGGCAACGTCGTCCCTCGTCAGCGTCCCTTGCAGCGCGCTCCATATCGGTATCACCTCGATGCCGCTAAGGCTGCTAAGCTGAACAGCGCAGTTCGGGCAGGCGGTATATATCCGCCTTACGCCGTTTTTTCTCAGCATCGCCTCTATCCTGTGCCGCCTTGCGCCGTGCTTTTTCGGGAAGAGGTACGCTGTCGGCTGGCCGCAGCAGCAGGCGCAGAGGCCGAGCGCGGGCTCCGTTCGCCTGAGTATCTCCGCGGCTTTGAGCAGTATTTCGGGGTCGAGGTTCATAAGGGCGCAGCCCGGCCAGAATACCGCCTCCGCCCTGTCGCAGCGCATAAGCAGCGGCGAAAAGGACGCCGCCTGATGGCATGCCATGCCGAAATTGCCGGACTTATTCATCTTTATCCCCGGCGCTGCCCGCAGTGCCCTGCTCCGCGACAACCTTGGGGTGTTTTTTACCGTACATGCTCTTTACTATCATGACTATTATGCTTATGGAGAATATGCACAGCAGCGCCGTAACAAAGTACTTTATGCCGCCGGTCAGCATTCCGCCGACGTAGGAATAAACTATGGTCGCGGGCAGCTGGCCTATGCCGGTCGCTATGAAAAAGCTCCAGAACCTTATCGGAGTCAGCCCCGCAAAGTAGCTCACCGCGTCAAAGGACACGAAGGGCAGCAGGCGGCATACCAGTATCGTCTTTGAGCCGTATTCCTTAAAATAGCCCTCAACGCTTGCGATGGCGCCCTTTCCGGCGAACTTTTCAACGGTGTCCCTGCCCAGGGCGCGGGCGATAAAGAAGCAGAGCGCGGCGCCCGCCATTGCGCTGGACCAGGACAGTATCGCCCCCTGCCACCAGCCGAATACCGCCGCGTTCGAAAAGGTTATAAGGAACGCGGGCAGCGGCGCTATCACCGAGGAAAACACCATCAAAAAGAAGGATATCGCCATGGAATACGGGCCGTAGGAGCGTATGAACTCTATTACCGAATCCACGTTTGCAGAGCCCAGCACGGCGGATATTCTGTTTACATACGCATTCACCGATGGCACAGCAAAGTACACTATGCACAGGACGATCAGCGCGCCCAGCACATACCACTTCAAATTGCTTTTTTTATTGGTCCTTCCCATATGACTTGTTCTCCCTTTCTTCTTTACACGCTTTATCATACACTTTATCCGCTTTATCTTTCGGAAACAGCCTTTTGCCCAGCAGCGCGGTTGCCGCGAGCAGCAGCGCCATGAGCGCTATCGCCAGCCAGAACGACGGCGAGGCAACGTCCGCCGCCTTGTCGCCGATGTTTATAAACGCCAGAGTTCCGGGTATTATACCTATCGCGGAACCCAGCATATACGCCCCAAGCGGCATATCCGTAAGCCCGAAGGCGTAGTTTATGAGGTTATACGGAACGGCGGGTATCAGCCGCAGCACTATCAGCAGCAGGAAGCCCTCCCTGCCCCGCGCCATGCCCAGCCTTTGCCGCCAGATCTCCGGCAGCCTTTGTCGAATCAGCCGCTGCACGCTCTCCCTGCCCGCATATCGGGCTGCAATGAACATCAGCGCGCAGTTTATCATGGCACCTATGAAGGTGTATACGCTGCCCCATATCAGCCCAAACATCAGCCCGCCGGCGAGCGCCAGCACCGC
>CAVIAA010000043.1:0-6299 GCA_963640685.1 Acutalibacteraceae bacterium | reverse complement strand
CTTATGGAAATATGGGCGATTAAAAATCTCCATGGACTGTAATCCCGACGATGAAGTCCATCGAAAAGTAGCCCGCAAGCGTTAAAAACAAAGGCCGGCACCTGCAATTTGCTCGTGCCGGCTTTTTCTGTTGTAGTCCTTAGCTTTTACTTATAGCACAACCCACACCCTGATGCTCTGCCCGGTCGGGGCGGTGATGGAGAGCCTGCCGCGGTGCCGCCGGGCAACGGACTGGGCGATCGAGAGCCCAAGGCCGGAGCCGGAAGTTGAGCCCGCCGTGCTGCCCCGGTAAAAGCGCTCGGTAAAGCGGCTCAGCTCCTCCTCGTGTATGTTTTCCGCCGTGTTCTCCACGACAATTACTATGCCACGGCGCTTTTTTTTCAGCGTAAAGCGCACGCTTCCGCCGCCTGGGCAGTAGCGGCAGGCGTTATCCAGCAATATGGTCAGCATCTCCCTTAGCGCCTTTTCATCGCCAAAATAGCCGATATTCGGGGATATATCGACCTCAAAGCTCAGCTCGCGGCTCGCCGCAATTGACTGAAAGGAATCCGCGGCGTCCTGCGCAACGTCCGATAGCGGAAACTCGATAAAGCTGTCCTGCCGCAGCCCCTCGTCGCAGCGGGCAAGCGTTACCAGCGACCTCGTCATTTCCACAAGCCGCTTTGCCTGCTTTTCTATGTCCATCAGCCATTCGTTGCCCTCGTGCTCCATTTGCAGCAGCTGGGCGTCCCCGAGTATCACCGCGACCGGCGTTTTAAGCGCGTGGCTCGCGGAGGTTATAAACTCCTTCTGCTTTTCACCGGCCTCAACTATCGGCGCAACCACCTTCCCCGAAAGCAGCGCCAGCACGGCCGCCGTCAGCCCGAGCCCTGTGAGCGATACCGCTATCAGCAGCCTTTGTGTCTCCTGAAACGTCTCAAGCGGCAGCCTGCGGGAGAGAAACAGTATCGAAGCGCCGTTCTCCTGCCGCTCAACGCTGAAGCGGTATCCGTCCAGAAAGCCCTGCTGCTTTTCCGCCTTCAGCGCCCGCCTGCCCAGCGCAACGGCGGCGTCCTCCCGCATGAAGGAGGTATGCGAAAGGTCAACTCTCTGCTCCTTTTTTGAAAGGAACACGGTAAAGTAATGTGCGTCGCCCACATCCTCGGAATATGGGTCGGTGCGTATCGTCCGTATCAGATAGTCCGCCTTTTCTACTATCTGACCATAGCTGCGCAGCAGCACTATCCCGTCTATCATGCACAGCAGCACCGCCGCCGAAAGCGTTGCCATCGCAACGAAGCGGAGCTGCAATATATGCTTCATCGAGCGCTTTTTATTGCGTTTCATTGCTTTTTCTCCAGAATATAGCCGGCGTTGCGGCGGGTGGTTATCTGTAGGTCCGAGCCTATGGCGGTAAGCTTGCGCCTGAGGTAGGATATATACGTCCAAACCGTGTTTTCCTCCGCCCTGCTGTCCGGGTCCCATATGTTCTCGAGAAAGCGGCCGGGCGGGAGCAGCACGTCGTGCTCACGCATAAGCAGCAGCATGGTCTGATATTCCTTGTTTGCGAGCTTATAGCTTCCCTTTGGTGCGGAGAGAGTGAATGCGCCGGTATCCAGCCTTGTGTTGCCAAGCTCCAGGGCGTTGGCCTGCTGAACCTCCGCCTTTCTGGTCAGCACGCGCAGCCGCGCAAGCAGCTCCCGCAGGTCAAAGGGCTTTACCAGATAATCGTTCGCGCCGGTATCCAGCCCCGCTACCCTGTCGTCGATCTCCGCCTTTGCCGTGAGCATCAGCACCGGAACGGCGTTTTTCTCGCCGCGGATGGTCTTAAGCACCCGCAGCCCGTCCATTCCGGGCATCATTATGTCCAGTATAACTCCGTCGTAGCTGCCGGAGCGCAGGTACTCCAGCGCCTCAATGCCGTTGCAGACGGCGTCCGTGCTGTATCCGCTTTTTTCCAGCATTGCACTCAGCACCCTGCGCAGCGACGGGTCGTCCTCCGCGATCAGTATCTTCATATGAAAGCCCTCCCTGAATAGCCCCAAAGCGGAGCCCTGTTCAAAAATATATCACAGACCGCTGCCGCCTGTCAGCATAAAAAAGCGCAGACCGTAAACTGACCCGCGCTTTTCGCTCTGTTTTTTACCCTTTACGCCTCTTTTGTAAAGCGTATCACTTCTTTTCTCCGTTTACCTTGCCGTTCACCAGCTTGTTCTTGAGGCCGTTCTGGAGGCCGTTGGTAAGACCCTTGGTAGCGCCGTTCTTGAGGCCGCCTGCGAGACCCTTCTTGAGCTCCTCGCCCTCTTTTATGCCCTTAGCGTAGCCCTTGACATAGCCCTTCTTGAGCTCCTCGCCCTCTTTTATGCCCTGAACATAGCCGCTGGTAGCGCCGTTTACAAGGCCGTTCTTGAGGCCGTTCTTAAGGCCGGCCGGCATATCCGCTGCGAAAGCGGAAGCGCAGGTCATCAGGGATACTGCGGCGATAGCGGAAGCGATCATTTTCTTTGTGTTCATAATAAATACCTCTTTTCAAAAGCTTTTTCGCGGGCGCCCCTCGCGCTCCGCAATTACAGGTTAGCATAGCTTCCTTAAGCGAACCTCAAAGCCAAAAAACTTTTTTAAGCGGCGGCTGCGCCTTGCAAACCCCGCGCGATATGCTATTATATTTAGGATAATACCCCGGGCTCAGCTTTACTGCAGGCCCTTTTAGGAGGCACACTAACAAATGATACTTTGCTTTTCCGGAACAGGCAACAGCCGATACATTGCAGGCAGGCTATCGGCGGCGCTGCATGATGATGTTTTTGACCTGAACCAGAGCATAAAGGCGGGCAGCTTCCCGCCGGTCGTAACGGGGCAAAACGTCATACTCGTCGTGCCGACCTACGCCTGGCGCATACCCCGCATAGCTTCAAGCTGGCTGCAAAAGACCGAGCTCGCGGGTGCGGAGCGCATATGGTTCGTTATGGACTGCGGCGACGGCATCGGCGGCGCGGCGGGCTATAACCGCAAAATTGCGCAGCAGAAGCGCCTTTGCTATATGGGCACGGCGCAGATAGTCATGCCGGAAAACTACATCGCCGTTTTCAACGCCCCGCAGGACGACGAGGCCGTAAAAATTATTCAGCGCGCAGAGCCGGATATTCTTTCTGTAATAGCCAGGCTAAGGGACGGTCAGCCTTTTTCCGAGCGCAAAACAGGCCTTATAGGCATTATTCAAAGCGGCCCCGTAAACCGGCTGTTCTACCGCCATATCGTAAAGGCAAAGCCGTTTTACGCAGGCGACGCCTGCACAGGCTGCGGCAGGTGCGCTTCCCTCTGCCCGCTGAACAACATTACCCTTGCGGGCGGCAGGCCAACCTGGGGAAGCAGCTGCACCCACTGCATGGCCTGCATATGCTACTGCCCAACAGAGGCCATCGAGTACGGCAGGCGCAGCCTCGGCAAGCCGCGGTATAACCTTGAGCGTCTTAAATTGAAATAATTTTACTATAATAGCAATAAGGAGGCAGCATATGAAGATAGCAATGATAACCGGCAGCGCGCACAGGCAGGGAACTACGGCGGCGCTTGCAGAAAAGTTTGTTCAGGGCGCGGCGGACGCGGGGCATGACGTTTTTCGCTTTGATGCGGCGTTCCGCTCCGTTCACCCGTGTATCGGCTGCGATAAATGCCGCGAGGACGGCGAATGCGTGTTCCATGACGATATGAAGGCGCTGGAGCCGCATTTGCTCCGTGCCGATGCGGTGGCATTCGTTTCGCCGATATACTATTTTGCGATGAATGCGCAGATAAAGACGGTCATCGACAGGTTTTATGCGAAGAACGAGGCGCTTATGGGCGGAAAAAAGGCCGTTTTGCTGACCGCTATGGCGGATGACGACATCTCGGCGGCCTCCGGCGCGAATGCGTCCTTTACGGAAATGCTTAAATACCTCGGCTGGGAAAATGCCGGCATAATGAACGCGAAAAGCGCCTCCTCCGCGGCGGACTTGAGCGAAAGCGACCTTGCCGCCGCCTATGCGCTGGGGAACGGCCTGAAATAATTTTTTTGCCAAAGGAGCCCTTATGCAGTACCCCGACAAACCCCGCTGCCGCTGGGCAAGCCCGAGCAACCCGCGGTATATCCGCTATCACGATGAGGAATGGAGCGTTCCGGTGCATGACGACCGGAAGCTCTTTGAAATGCTGCTGCTCGAGTGCTTTCAGGCGGGGCTGTCGTGGGAGTGCGTGCTGAATAAAAGAGATGCGTTCCGCAGTGCGTTTGACGGCTTTGACCCCGAAAAGATACGCGAATACGGCGAGGAAAAGCTGCTTTCGCTGCAAAACGACCCCGGCATCATACGAAACCGGCTGAAAATACAGGCCGCGGTCAAAAACGCGCAGGTGTTCTGTGAAATTCAAAATGAGCGCGGCAGCTTTTCAAGCTACCTCCGGGGCTGGACGGACGGCAGGGTGGTTTACGAAACCGGCAAAACAAGCTCCGAGCTGTCGGACGGTATATCAAAGGATCTGAAAAGGCGCGGAATGAAGTTCGTCGGCACAACGATAATTTATGCCTATCTTCAGGCCGTCGGCGTGATATATTCCCACGAAAAATGCTGCTTTTTATACCGCCCGCGCCCTTGACAACGCGCAAAACCGGCGTACAATACAGGCATAGACCAGTTTAAGGAGGAACAGATGTTATGAGCAAATGCTTAGTGGCTTATTTTTCCGCTTCCGGCGAAACGGCAGAGGTCGCAAGGGCTGTTGCCGCGGCGGCAAATGCGGATATTTTCGAGATAGCTCCGAAGGTTCCGTATACCAGGGCGGACCTGGACTGGATGGACAAGACCGCCCGCAGCACGGTTGAGATGAACGACCCCGCCTCCCGCCCGGAAATCGCAAATACCATCGACGTAAGCGGCTACGACACCATTCTCGTAGGCTTCCCGGTCTGGTGGTACGTTGCGCCGACCATCGTCAACACCTTCCTTGAGAGCTGCAGCCTTTCAGGAAAGACCGTCATACCCTTTGCAACCTCCGGCAGCAGCGGCATGGGCAAGACCAACGAAAGGCTCGCGCCAAGCTGCAAGGGCGCAAGGCTGCTCGAGGGCAGCGTGCTCCGCTGCGGCGGAAAAACGGCAGATGTCGCCGCCTGGGTAAAAGGGCTCGGGCTCTGATGCTCGAATAAATTCAGCCCCGCAAAAGCGGGGCTGTTTTTAGTTTCGTTATACAGGCTGGTGTTAGTCGATGCTGGCTTCGGTGGGGTCGATGGGGTCGTTTTCCGTATTTACTCTTTCCCTATTGCCACTTTCCATCGACTTTTTCGGCGGCTCTTCTTCGCCTACTCCTGTACCAATGTCATCTTTCACCGAGATTCGATCCACCTTCACTGTGTCCTCTTCGTTTCCTTTTTCCCTTACTTCAATGCCATCTTTCACCGAAATTTGATCTATCTTCACTGTGTCCTCTTCTGCTGTATTCTGCTCTTCTTCACCTTCGGTTTTCTGCTCTTCTTCCTGCTTTACTTCCTCTTCCGGAGCAGGCTCCTCAACCGGCGCATCGTCTGTCTCATCATCAATGGGAATTATTATCGGCACTTCTATCTCTTTCTCCGGCTCAACAAAGCTGCCGCCGCCTCCGCCGTAAACTACCGCCTTGCCGTCGTCAACCTTAAAGTATGCGGTGTAGCTCGCGCTCGCGTGAACGCTGTACACGCTGAAGGAAACGTATGTGGAGACCGTCTCGCCCTTTGCGTCCACCCATTTATCAAATTCGTAGCCATCGTCGGGTATGGCGGTCAGGTTAACGCTGCAATTATCTATCCGCGCAGTAGGTAGTTGCGGTTTTGCCCGCAGCGCCGCCGTTTACAGCGACCGTGCCGCCCTTGCCTTTTACGCGGGCAGTGATCTTAAAAACAGAGCTGCCCTCCGCAAACGCTGCAGCGGAGAGTGTGCCGAGCGCAAGTGCGATCACAAGCGCAGTTACGATCAGGTTTTTGAGCTTTTTCATTTTACCGACTCGCCTCCTTATGCTGATTATCTTATTTCCATGGTATCATCATAAATATGGCTTTTCAAGACCAAAATGAAAAAAGCCCGCAAAGGGCTGAGTGGGGCAAAACGCGAAAAAAATCGGAGAAGTGGTTTGACCGCTTCTCCGACGTAAACGCGATACTTACTTGATCTCGCAGGTTGCGCCAACTTCCTTGAAAGCGGCGGCGATCTTCTCGGCGTCTTCCTTGGAGATGCCTTCCTTAACGGCCTTGGGAGCGTTATCAACGACTTCCTTGGCTTCCTTGAGGCCGAGGCCGGTCTGCTCGCGGACGACCTTGA
>CAVIAA010000042.1:0-6433 GCA_963640685.1 Acutalibacteraceae bacterium | reverse complement strand
AGAACCATGACCAGAGCCAGAGCGATTGCAAAAATCTTCTTCATTTTCTTAATCCCTTTCAATAATTTTTTCTTGCAAGTGAGCAGGGGAAAACCCCTAGGTTTTGCGCCAGGGGGGCGGTGAAAAAACCGGGGTTTTTACACAGAAAAAAAGGGATTTGAAAAAGAGCGCTTTAACACAAAAAAGAGCCGGTTTCTCGGCTCTTTTGCTCGTTTTGTAATTATTCCGCCTTGGGCAGGTAATCGATTATGCACTTGCAGGGGCAAACCTTTGCGCAGGCGCCGCAGCGGGTGCATTTGCTCTCGTCGATCTTGGCAACGCCGCCTTCAACGTGAACTGCGTCGTTCGGGCATTCCTTTACGCAGCGGCCGCAGGCGATGCAGGCCTTCATGCAGGCCATCCTTGCTTCGCGCCCGTTGTCGGTATTGCGGCAGGAGACGATGACGGTCTCGCTGGCGGGCTTGAGGGCTATTACGCCGCGGGGGCAAACGCTTGCGCACTTGCCGCAGGCAACGCACTTGTTCTCGTCGATATGAACAAGGCCGTTTTCAACGGTTATAGCGTCAAAGGCGCATACCTTTGCGCAGTCGCCCAAGCCAACGCAGGCAAAGCCGCAGAGCTTCGGGCCGCCGGCAAGACCGGCAGCGGTTGCGCAGCTGGTGTAGCCGTCGTAATTGTAGCGCTCCTTGGCGGTGGTGCAGTCACCCTGGCAGAGAACCCTTGCGACCTTGCGCTCGCCAACCTCGGCAGAAACGCCCATTATGGCGGCTATGGCCTCGGCACCCTTAGCGCCGGAGGGGGCGCAGCCGTTTACGGGAGCATTGCCGGCAACAACGGCATCGGCAAAGGCATCGCAGCCGGCATAGCCGCAGGCGCCGCAGTTTGCGCCGCCCAGGCAGGCGCGAACGGCCTCAACCCTCGGGTCGGCCTCAACCTTGAACTTTTTATCAGCAATGGTCAGTATAACGCCGAACAGCACGCCCAGCACGACCATAACGCCGGAAGAAAGAAGTATAGCAGTAACGTTCATCTATGTTCTCCTTTCTGCTTACACAAGGCCGTTGAAGCCCATGAAGGCAACCGACATAAGGCCGGCCATAAACAGGCCGATCGGGAAGCCCTTGAACTGCTCAGGTATGTGCGAGGTCTCCAGCCGCTCGCGAACGCCGGCCATAAGGGTTATGGCAAGCAGGAAGCCGAGGGCGCCGAACACGCCGTTGAGAACGGCGGAAAGAACGTCATACTGCGCGCTGGTGTTCAGCGTTGCAACGCCGAGAACGGCGCAGTTGGTGGTTATCAGGGGGAGGTAGATGCCCAGCGATTTGTACAGCGAGGGGCTGGACTTCTTGAGGAACATCTCAACGAACTGAACAAGACCTGCGATTATCAGTATGAAGCTGATGGTGTCCAGATAGGTGAGCTGGAGGGGATACAGTACATACTGGTAAACGGCGGAGGTGAACAGCGAGGCAAGGCCCATTACGAAGGTAACGGCAAGACCCATGCCGGCCGCGGTCTCGACCTTGTTGGATACGCCCAGGAAGGGGCAGCAGCCGAGGAAGCGGGAGAAGATGAAGTTATGGCTGAGAACGCAGCTCACGAAGAAGAGCAGAACGTTGCCGCAGCTGTTGGTTTGCATTACAGGAGTCATTTACGCGGCCTCCTTTGCTTTCTTTTTCTTTTCAACGCTCTTTATGATGAGGTTGGCCACGCCGAGCGTGAGGCCGAATATCATAAAGCCGCCGGGAGCCATTGTGGTTATGAGCATCGGCTCATAGCCCGCGCCGAGAAGGTTGATTCCGGCAAAGCAGCCGGTGCCGAGCAGCTCGCGCACGGTCGCTATTATGGAAATGGCAAGGGTGAAGCCAACGCCCATGCCGAGTCCGTCAACTGCGGAGGCGGCGGGGCCGTTCTTGCTTGCGAAGGCTTCCGCACGAGCAAGGATTATGCAGTTAACGACTATCAGCGGTATGAACATACCGAGGCTGGCGTAGAGGCTTGGAACGTAGGCCTGCAGTAGCAGCTGCACGATTGTAACGAAGGTGCAGATGACCACTATGAAGCAGGGGATACGAACCTTATCGGGAATAAAGTTCCTGAGCAGGGATATAACGAAGTTGGAGCCTATCAGCACGAAGGTAACGGCTGCGCCCATGCCCACGGCGTTTACGACGCTGGTGGTCGTTGCAATGGTGGGGCAGGTTCCGAGAACCAGACGGAAGGTCGGGTTCTCGGTGATTATGCCGTTAAGAAAAACGCTGCTGAGCTTTGGCTTATCGCTTTTAGACATTTGCCTTTACCTCCTTCTTTGCCTTTTCCTGGCCATATACCCTTATCTTGACGAACTTGTCTATAAGGGGAGTTACGATGTTCATGACCAGTATGGCATAGGTAACGCCCTCGGTGTAGCTGCCCCATTTGCGGATGACTGCCAGAATGAGGCCGCAGCCCACGGCGTATATGTACTGACCAAGCTCGGTCATCGGGCTTGTGGTGTAGTCGGTCGCCATAAACACGGCGCCGAAGAGCAGGCCGCCGGAGAGGACGGAGGTCAGAACGTCCTGATCCATCTTGAATATGGCGGCGAGTATCGCAAAGCTGCCTACGAATACGACGGGGATGCGCCAGCTTATCACCTTGCGGACGAGCAGATATACAAAGCCTACGAGAATGGCGGCCTTGCTTACCTCGCCGATGGTGCCGGGTATGAAGCCTATGAACATATCGAACAGGGAAGCCTCATAGCCGCCCAGCACTGTTGCTGAGGAAACGGCGTCAACGCCCTTGCAGAAGGTGGGCAGGTACCATGCGGTCATCCTTACCGGCCAGGAGGCCAGCAGTATGCCGCGGGCGGTCAGGGCGGGGTTCATGAAGTTATCGCCGATGCCGCCAAAGAGCTGCTTGACCAGCACTACGGATATCGCACTGCCGACGGCGGCGAGCCACCAGGGGGCGTTGCCGGGCAGGTTGAGCGCCAGTATAAGGCCAGTGACCGCAGCGGAGAGGTCGCATATGCGAACCTTCTGGTGGGTCAGCTTCTGGTAGGCATACTCGGCGAGCACGGCCACCGCAATGCCGACTATGCAGAGCAGCGCGGCGTTGAGGCCGAAGCAGTATATGCCCATTAAGGTCGTCGGGAGCAGTGCTATGAGCACGTCCCTCATTATGGACTGCGTAGTGTCCTTGCTGTGGACATGGGGTGCGCTTGAAACGTGAAGACTCATTATTTCTTTGCCCTCCTTGCTTCCCGCATGATAGCGTCTTTAGTGTTCTTGAAGGAGGCGGTTAGCCAGCGCTTTGCGGGGCATACATAGGAGCAGCTTCCGCATACGATGCACTCCATTACGTTGTTCGCTTCCGCGCCCTTGAGGTCGCCCTTGTCGCAAAGGTGCTTCATGAGGTAGGGGTTGAGGCCTATCGGGCAGGCTTCAACGCAGCGGCCGCAGCGTATGCAGGGGTTCTCCTCGTAGCTCTGGGCGTCCTTTTCGTTGAATACCAGCACGCCGTTGCTGCCCTTCATTATCACTACCTGATCGTTCGGGGCGCAGAGGCCGGTCATGCAGCCGCCCATGACGATCTTTCCGGCTTCCTCGGTATATCCGCCGCACTCGCCGATGACGTCGGCAATTATGGTGCCCATGCGGAGACGGAGGTTTGCGGGCTCCTTTACGCAGCCCTTGACCGTTGTAACGCGGCTGATGAGGGGCTTGCCCTCTATAACTGCATCGGCTATCGCCTTGGCGGTGCCGACGTTTATGACTATAACATGGGCGTCCAGCGGCAGCTTCTTGCTGGGTACTTCTCTTCCGGTAACGGAGTAGATGAGCTGCTTTTCAGAGCCCTGCGGGTACTTGGTGAACAGAGGCATCACCTCTACTCCCTCGCGCCCCTCCGCCGCCTTCTGCATTGCGGCTATGGCGTCCGGCTTGTTGTCCTCAATGCCGATAACGCCGCGCTTAACGCCGAGCGCGCGCATGACCGCACGAAGGCCGTCCACTATGCGCTCGGATTCCTCGAGCATAAGGCGATGGTCGCAGGTGACGTGCGTTTCGCACTCTGCGCCGTTGAGGATTATGGTATCGCAATACTTGCCCTCGCCCACGGTGAGCTTAACGTGGGTCGGGAAGGTCGCGCCGCCCATGCCGCAGATGCCCGCAGCCTGAATCGCCGGAACCACCTTTGCAGGGTCGCACTCCTCGACGCTGCCCAGAGGCTCAAGCTCGGTCCATTCATCCTGAAAGTCGTTCTTGATGGTGATGATGGTGGTTGGGCCGCCCAACAGAAGCACCTTTGTGCCTATTGCGGTGACCTCACCGGAAACGCTCGCGTGAACCGGCAAACTGACAAAACCGGCCGCGTCCGCGATCTTCTGCCCCAGCTTAACATGGTCCCCGACCTTTACGCAGGGCGCTGCGGGAGCGCCGATGCTCATGGACATGGGGATATCCACACTTTCCGGGATATACTCTCGTATGGGAAGACCGCTTGTTGATGTCTTGCCCTCATGCTGGTCGTGCAGAGGATGCACGCCGCCCTTGAAGGAATGCTTTGGCAAAGCCAACACCTGCCTTTCATATTTTTCAACAGCTTTACACGCCAAGCAGCAGACATCTCTGAAGCGTGCCTTTGCAGAAGTGACGGCACCAGGGCTGCCCGGCAATGACTAACTATTTGTAACCAGAGAGTATTATAGCATATAAGTTTACAAAAAGCAGTATAAATGTTTCCCAAAAATCCGTTTTTTTATTGATAAAATCCGTCTAATTTCTATCAAACTTGCCCTTTTTGGCGGTTTTTCCGAGCTGAATAATGGACAATATCGTTAAAAAATAACCGAAGCCTTTTTTCAGCAGCTCTCCGCCGATGAGCTCTGAAGCGAGCGCACCGAGCGCGGCGCCTGCCGCCCCGCCGAGCACGACCGGCAGGCAGGCCCTGAAATTCAGCCGCCCCGCCCTTGCGTGTATGAACAGCGCAGCGGCTGCGGAGGGCAGGAAGGACAGCATATTCACCCCCTGCGCCTGCCGCTGACCGAGGCCGAAAAGCAGCGTCAGCGCCGGTATGAGCAGCGTTCCGCCACCGAGCCCCATTCCCGCCGCAGCGCCGGAAGCAGCGCCTATCAGCGCAAGCAGCAGCCCCCTCACAGCAGCATCCACACGCCGGAGGCAAGCATTGCGGCTGCAAAGAGCCTGTTCAGCGCCACCGCGCTTATTTTCCCCGTCAGCCTTGCGCCGAGCAGCCCGCCCAGCGCCGCCCCGGGCGCCGCAAAAAGCAGCGTTTCCCAGCTCACGCCGCCCAGCGCGCAGTACACCGCGGCGCTTACAGCCGTTATAGGCAGCATAATGCTTATCGCCGCCGCGTGCGCCTCTTTTTCATCGTAGCCGCAGAAGCGCTCCAGCGCCAGCACCGCGATTGCCCCGCCGCCCGCGCCGAACAGCCCGCCGCATAGCCCGCTTAGAAGCCCGGAGAGCAGCTCCCGCCCGTTTTTCCTAAAAAAACACTCCGCCCTTTTCATAGGCAGAGTATATGCAAAAGCGCGCTTTTTTATCGCCCTAATATGCGATCGCTTCCTCCCGGCTCATCCAGAAGTGTATTCCGTAGGTGGATTCCACCCAGCGGTTCTCCGTAAACCTGTCGGGATACATCCATTCGCCCTTTTTATATATGAAGTTTTCGTCAACTGTCGATATCGCCCAGTCGTAGCTTTGGGTAAAGTCAAAGCTGGTTATCGTCAGCACCTTTGCCTTGTTGCAGCGGCAGGCGTTGTTCGTTGCGGATACCCTTTTTGCATCTGCCGGAATCAGCAGCATCACGACCCTGTTTTCATAGCACTTTTTATAGGCGATGAACGCCCCCTTTTCCGGGCAGCGCAGGCGGAAATACTTCGTGTTTTCGTCCGAAATTATACCGTCGAGCTTTGCCTCCTCCAGCCATGCGCAGTAAACGTTTCCGCCGCGCAGGTCAATGTTTGTCAAATCCGCGCCGCGAAGGTCTGCCCCCTCAAGGCTTGCGTCCTTAAAGCAGGCGCCTACAAAGCTGCATGATTCAAATTTTCCGTTTGCAATCGTTCCGCCCGTAAAATTGCAGCCATCCAGCCTAACGTTTTTCATGCTCCACCATTGGCAGTCCAGCCCCGAAAAGTCCGTCCTCGATATATCCTCGTTTTCAAGGCAGAGCGACTGCATATCGCCCCCGCTCTCCCTCACCTGCCCGAGCCTTTGCAAAAACTCCTCTTTCGTCAGCCCCTCCATACAAAATTCCTTCCTTTCGTATAGCTGCTGTTTATAATTATAACCGATAGCCTTTGCGTGTCAACGTGTGGTGCGAAAAACCCAAGAACCTCTCGACAAAATCCGCCGTATCGTATATAATCAGGCATTTTCTTAAAGCGTACTCACTCCCTTATTCAAACTCTATCGAATCTAACCCAAAACGT
>CAVIAA010000041.1:0-6726 GCA_963640685.1 Acutalibacteraceae bacterium | reverse complement strand
CGCGTTTCTTCGTCTATTTGCACTATATAGTTTTCAAGGTGCGCGCCCCGCGTTTTGCTCGGAACGTTTTATAGTTTAGCAAAAAAGCGCGCCCGACACAATTCGGCTTTTTGCCGTATTCGCCGTTTATCACGCATAACTACGGATTTTAAGCCGTTTTACCCCGGTATATACAGTTATATTTCGTAAATTCTCCGTTTTTCTACGAAATTCGCATCAATCCATTTAATATATCATTTTTCGTTCACATTTGCTTTGCCCTCGGTATACAAAAAGGGGGCGCTGCTATGCGCTCCCCTGCTGTTATTGTGCCTCTGTCTGCTCCGCGGCCGCCCGCGGGAAGGTCTTTTCGGTTTTCGGCTCTACCTGCTTGAGGAAGAAGTACAGCCGTGATGAATCCTCGCTGGAATCGTGGTCGTCGCCGGAGGTGTATATGGTCAGGAACTGATCCGACGGCGAAACCTCAACGCCGAAGTCGTACTGGCTGGCCTTCAGCTGCCTGTCTATCCATCTCTGTATCTCCTCCTCGCCCTGCGGGACGTAGTCATACCTGCCGGTCTTTTTGTTCACGCTCGGGAACCAGGTGTTGTAGTACACCATTCTGTCCCCGCCTGCCTCGTACATCGCCCAAATTTCCCAGCGAGCCTCGATTCCGCATATGGCGATATCCCAGATCCGCCCCTCCTCGGTGCTGAAATCCGGCAGCGTCTCCTTATCCAGCGCGGCGTTGCACTGCTTATAGGCGCAGTTGGTCTTTCCGAGGTTGACCTCCTGAACGTGGTGCAGCTCGTGGAACAGCGTTCTGCTCGTTCTCGCGTTTGCGGCTGCGATGACAAGATTCTGGTCAACGCCAAGCTCCTCATACAGCGGCATGGTAAAGTGCGAGTACACCGAGCCTACGTTGTTCTTGGACATCTTTATGTCGTGCGTCTGGTAAAACCAGCCCTGCCCGTAGAGTATCGGGTAATCGATGTTTGTGCCCGGGATGCAGATATACCCGACGACGTCCGGGTTTTCGGCCTCCGCCTCCTCAAGTTTGGTCTCGTATGGGAATATATAGCTATTCTCCGGCTCGGGCGAAGGCGTGACGCTGGGCGTTGGCGAGGGCGAGGCCTCGATGGGCTCAACGACCTGCTCCTCGCTCGGCGCTGCGGCGGTCTCCTCTTTGCAGCCGGCCGAAAGCAGCATCAGCAGCGCAAGGGCGGATACGGCAAATCGCTTCATTGGCAAAGCTTACCTTTCACCAGTAAATTCATAAACAGGGGGAACGCCGTTTTCGCGTTGCCCCCCGCAAATAGCTGTGTCTGCTTCCCCTTTAAGCGGCGGGGGTAGCGGTCTCGGTGGTAGTCGCAGTTCCGCCGAACTTGGTGGAGGCTGGCTCTACCAGCCTCAGGAAGAAGTACAGACGGGAGGCCGCGGTGTCGGAATCGTGGTTATCGCCGCAGGTGTAGATGGTCATGAACTGATCCGTAGTGCTGGGGGTAACGCCGATCTTCATCTGGCTGCGCTCCAGCTGCTTGTTTATCCACTCCTGAACGAAGGCGGTGTCGGGGGTCTTAAAGGTGTACTTTGCGGCCTCGCTGTCGGCAGGCCACCAGGTATTATAGAAGAGGGTGCTCTGGGGTTCGTCCTCGTCTACTTCATAGAAGGACCAAACCTCCCACTTGCCGTTTACGCCGTCAAAGGCGATCTCCCAGGTGCGGCCTTCCTCGGTCGAGAGGTCGGGCAGCGTTGCCTTATCCAGCGCAGCCTTGCACTTGCGGTAGGCGCACTCGGTCTTGCCGATGTTTACCTCCTGAATGTGGTGCAGCTCGTGGAACATTGTCTTGCTGACGCGGGCATTGTGCGCGGTGACGATGAGGTTCTGACTCACGCCCTGAAGCTCTGCGTTGTATACGTTAAAGTGTGCATATACCGCGCCGGAGGTGCTCTTGTTGCCGTCCGCGTCCTTTGCGGAATAGCCCAGCTTGCCGGAGGCATCGAACATTATCGGGTAGTCTATATTGGTGCCCTGTATCTGTATCCAGCCGATGGTCTCCTCGTTCTTTGCCTGCTGCTCCGCGATCTTATCGGCATAGGGGGTGACGTAGGTAGACTCCACAGGCTCTGCGGTCTCCTCCGCCACGGGAACGGGGGTAACTGCCGGCTCAGGCGTGGTGGGCAGCACGACATCTATTTTGGTATCCTCATCCTGCTTTGAGCAGCCAACGGCCAGCAGGCAGAGAGCCGCCATAGCAACGGCTATGATCTTCTTCATTATATGCTTTTCCTCCTAATTGGGCACGGGCCCATATATTATTGTAGCTCAGTGCAATGATAGCACACATTGCGGCAATGCGCAAAGCGCACAGGGCTTATTTCATAATATGTTCATAGTTGGGGCAGCCCCTCAGCCGCCCCGCCTTTTAAGCCCATGCACCACTCTAAATATATACTATCACAGGGCACCATGTCAAACACTATTGCAAGTGTAAAATGCTGTCGCGGTAGCTTTCTATCATGGCGATGAGCCGCTCCGCGCTCGGCGCAAGGGTGGCCTCTGTTCTGAAGGCCGATGCGCCCTTCATTCCGCGAACGTAGTATGCGATGTGCTTTCGCATCTCTATAACGCCGTGCGCCCCCCTGTGCGCCGTAAGCCCGCGTATGTGCTCTATTGCAAGGTTGAGCCGCTCGGCGTCGGTCGGCTTTGTGTACTCCGCGCCGGAGAGCGCCGCGGCAATTTCTTCAAATATAAAGGGGTACCCCAGAGCGCCGCGGCCGATCATTATGCCATCGCAGCGGGTCTTTTCTTTAATTTTCAGCGCGGAGGCTCCGTCAACGATGTCCCCGTTGCCGATTACGGGTATACTGAGAGCGCGCTTTGCCTCGGCGATTATGTCCCAGTCGGCTGAGCCCGAATACATCTGCTCCCGCGTTCTGCCGTGTATGGTCACCGCGGCGGCGCCGGCCTCCTCGGCTATTTTTGCGATTTCAAGGCAGTTAATGTGCTGATCGTCCCAGCCCTTTCTGATCTTTACCGTGACCGGCAATCCGGAGGCTCTTACCACCGCCCCGATCACCCGCGCCGCGGTATCCGGCTCCTTCATCAGCGCGCTTCCCTCGCCGTTTGAGGTTATCTTTGGCGCGGGGCAGCCCATGTTTATGTCGATGAGCGCAAGCTCGCCGTTGCTTTCGCCGCATATCCGCCTTGCTATCTCCGCCATTATGTCCGGCTCCCGCCCGAAGAGCTGTATTCCGCAGGGGCGCTCGTCCGGCGCGGTGTCCATGAGCGCTGCGGATTTTCCGCCATACTTGAGCCCCTTTGCGGATATCATCTCGGTATAGGTAAAGCTGCATCCGTGCGCACGGCATATCGAGCGGTAGGTCATATCCGTAAACCCCGCCATTGGCGCGAGCATCACGGGAAATTCGCTGCCGAAAAGCTCCTTTACTCCCATATTTAAGGCTCCGGCGTTGCAAGGCCGGTCATGTCCGGCGTTGGCAGCGGCTTCTCCGTCGGGTTCTGCTCAAGCAGTATCATGTCGTTTATGTACCAGCGCCCCTTTACCCTTTTCAGCTTAACGTTGTAGGTCGCGGGGGTCCATTGCGGAAGCTGCGCGTCCTGATCCGTCCCCTCCTTTGGCGAGCCGGAGAGCGAGAGCAGCTTTTCGTATACCTTTACCGTTGCCGAGCTGTCCCCGGGCAGCATGAAGAAGCTCTTCACTTCTATTTTATATATGAAGTTGGTAACGCTGAAGCTGTCGTAGGTTCCGGCGTACAGCGCCGCGTCCTGCGCAACGAAGCTCTCGGTAAAGTACTCGGTGAGCGAGGCTATCTCCCCGCCCTGGAGTATATAACCGGCGCGCAGCTCCAGCCCCTCGGTCACCAGTATGTAGATATTGCTGATGTTCATCGCCGTAACGAAGGCCGCGAGGCAAAGCACGACTATAAGCGCCAGAACCAGCAGGTTCCTCAGCAGGTACCATATCGAGCGCCGCGCAATGGCGTATTGATTCTTTGGCATATTCAGGCTCCTTTTCAGGGCATTATACTCTACGCTATATAATAGCATATACCCCGCCGCACTGCAAATGAACAAACTGTGGAGCGCCGCTTTTGCCCCGCGTTTCCTTGACAAAGGCATTTGCCGCACATATAATTATTTTACCTATGTTAAGGAGGATAGCATCATGGCAGAAGTTCGTCTTACCAAGGAAGGCGTTGAAAAATACGAAAAGCGTCTGGAGTACCTTAAAACCACAGGCCGAACCGAAATTGCGGAGCAGATAAAGATCGCCCGCTCCTTTGGCGACCTTTCGGAAAACGCGGAATACGACGCGGCAAAGATTGAGCAGGCGCGCATGGAATACGAGATAGTCGAAATAGAGGCTATGCTGCGCGACGCCGTCGTAATAGACGAGGACAACATAAGCACGGACGTCGTAAACGTCGGCAATACCATAACCGTAAACAACAAAACACTGGGTCAGGAGATGACCTTCCAGATAGTCGGCAGCGCGGAGGCCAACCCGATGCAGAAGCGCATATCCAACGAGTCCCCCGTCGGCAAGGGGCTGCTCGGGCATAAGCTGCACGAAACAGTCACTATCCATACCCCCGGCGGCCCCGCGGAGTTTGAAATACTCAACATTGCAAAATAATACAGCATATATAATAGGAAGAGAGATCTATGGAAGAAAAGACCCAGACCCCAAACGTTGAGCCGGAAAAGGAAATGACCGAGGCGGAGCTTTCAGAGCTTTTGCAGATACGCCGCGATAAGCTGAAGGCTCTTCAGGACGCCGGACAGGATCCGTTCCAAAAGGTGCGCTACGACCAGCAGTATTACAGCACGGACATAACCTCAGACTATGAAGCGTTTGAGGATAAGACCGTAAGCGTTGCGGGCAGGATGATGTCCAAGCGCATAATGGGCAAGGCCAGCTTTGCGCATATACTTGACTACAAGGGCGATATACAGGTATACCTCAAGCGGGACGACCTCGGCGAGGAGAGCTACGCCCAGTTCAAGACCTACGACATAGGCGATATAATAGGCGTGGTCGGCCGGGTATTCAAGACCCGCACCGGCGAAATCTCCATACACGCGGAGAGGGTCGAGCTGCTCAGCAAGTCGCTCCGCCCGCTGCCGGAAAAGTTTCACGGGCTCAAGGACCCGGAGCTGCGCTATCGTCAGCGCTTTGTAGACCTTATCGTCAACCCCGAGGTGCGCGATACCTTCGTTAAGCGCAGCGTCATAATATCCGAAATGCGCAGGTGGCTGGATAACAGGGGCTTTATCGAGGTTGAAACCCCGGTGCTCAATACCACCGCCTCCGGCGCATCGGCGCGCCCCTTCATAACCCACCACAATACGCTGGATATAGATATGTACATGCGCATTGCGACCGAGCTGCACCTCAAGATGTGCATTGTCGGCGGCCTTGAGCGGGTATATGAGATCGGCCGCATATTCCGCAACGAGGGAATGGACGCGACGCACAACCCGGAGTTCACGACAATAGAGCTGTATCAGGCATACACCGACTACAACGGCATGATGGAGCTTGCGGAGGGGGTCATAGACCACTGCTGCAAGGCGGTGAACGGCGGCACAAAGATAACCTATCAGGGCAACGAGATTGACCTGACCGCGCCGTTCCGCCGCGTTACCATGAACGACGCCGTTAAGGAAAAGACCGGCGTGGACTTCATGAGCCTTACGGACGAGCAGGCTCGCGCCGAAGCAAAGCGCCTTGGCATAGAGGTTGAGGACAAGACGGCCACCGCAGGCAAGATACTGCCGATGGCGTTTGACGCCTTCGTTGAGGATACCCTGATTCAGCCCACCTTCGTAATAGATTACCCTGTCGAGATATCCCCGCTTTCAAAGCGCAAGCCGGGCGACCCGCGGCTGACCGAGCGGTTTGAGCTGTTCATCGCCGGCCACGAGTATGCAAACGCCTTCTCCGAGCTGAACGACCCAATCGACCAGCGCGGCCGCTTTATTCAGCAGGCGATGGAGCGCGCAAAGGGCGACGACGAGGCGATGATGATAGACGAGACCTTCTGCACCGCCCTCGAATACGGAATGCCCCCGACCGGCGGCATCGGCCTCGGCATCGACCGCCTGGTCATGCTGCTCACCGACAGCCCCACCATCCGCGACGTGCTGCTGTTCCCGACGATGAAGAGTTTGGACAAGTAAGGATTCAAAAAAGCCAGTATTTATGCGGGTTTGCGGACTTTCGGAAGTCAAGAAACTTACGAATTTACCACCAACTTACCACCAAATTTTGAAAACTATATAGGAAGTCATTCCACAAAGATGAATTTACCACCAGAGTATCTGCGAAAACGGCTCTGGTGGTTTTCTTATATCTGCATATTGTAACCAATATTTGAGCGTCAGCTCATTCTCAACTTGAGGATGTACTGGCGCTTTTTTGTACCCATTTTTAGGAGGATAAAATGCCATGATCGATACATTCGCGGACGGTGGGCCTAAGGACTGCCGCTGCTGTTATTACTACGAGAAGAAGAGTGGCTGCTTGCTGCCGAATTGTTTCTACACACAGCCTGAAAAGAAAAAGAACAGGAGTGAGTGCGACGGATGCCCATACAGGACATACGGCCCTTGCATCGGCTGGTGCACGCAGGAGATTCTTCGCTCCGTAAGGAGGTGTGCCAAATGACGCTTGATTATTTCTATGGTGCGCAGGCAGACCTGTTTACCTTCTACCGCAT
>CAVIAA010000040.1:0-6848 GCA_963640685.1 Acutalibacteraceae bacterium | reverse complement strand
AACGTTGCTCTGGGAAAGCGCCTGGCTCGCGGGGGTAACTCCCTCCTGCAGCGCCTCCATGGCGTCGTTCGCGTCAAACAGGTTCCATTTGCGGAACTCGACCCGCTTGCCGCTGTTTCTGGGTATGGGGCGCTTCTGGCCGTAGCGGGCATGCACAAAGCGGGTCTTTGCGCTCTCCAGCAGCTGCCTGTCGTAAAAGGTCTTGTTAAGCCTCGTTGAGGCGGCGGTGTTAAGTGTAGTGTTGATGCTCATTTATACTTTTCTCCTTTCGTTGCCAGGCTTTTACAGCAGCACACGCCTGCCCTCGGCGGCGGCGCGGCTGAGCCTCTCCCTGATAAGCTTAAATTCGCTCGCGGGCATATTGCGGTAGTCGGTATCCGCAGCGGCGGGGGTGCGGCTCTTGATGGGTGTGGGCAGCGCGCGGCGGGCGGCCAGCTTTTCCATGACGTCCATTGCGCCCCTCTCCCGCTCCGTCCTAGCCCTTTCCTCCGCGGCGCACTCCGCGCCGTACAGCCTTAGCGCCGCCTTTACCGGCATCTCCATGAGCATTGCGGCAAACCGCCTGTCGCTAAGGTATTTGTCGATGTCCCCGTCAAGCTCCCCGGCCTCGCTCAGCCTTATTAAGTCGTTTGCCGCCCTTGCGCTTATAGCTGCGGCTCCGTGCGGCATGCCTCCGCCGTCGGTTAGCATTGCAAAGGCTGCGCCCTCGTCAAGGCCGGTCTCGTCGCAAACGCTCCTTATGAGCATGCTGCCTATGATATAGGCAGGCTCCCGCTCGGCGATCTCGCGCGCCATGTCAATAAGCTCGCCCTCGCTCAGCACGCCCGTCGGCTTTTCCCTTCCGAATATCATGCTTTCCTCCAAACAAAAAAGGGCGGCGTTTGCCGTCCTCTTCTCTGCCCCTTCAGGCGGGGCGAACCTGTGTATATGCTGTCGCGACGCATATCCGATGAGCCATTGGGCAAAAAAATAAGAGAAGGAGCTTTTTTCCCTTCTCTATCGCCTTGCCTTTTTTCTCATCGTGGTTATTATACTCCCTGTGCTGGTGCGCTGTAAAGCGCAGCTTTGCGGCAGGATTTGTGCACGGGCGCTACTGCGCCTTCTTGAGCTGCTGCAGCTCCTCGTTCACCTTCTTTACCGTGAACTCGAGCGTGTGTACCCTCTCCTCGAGCCTGTCCACCGCCGCCTTGTGCGCAAGGGTCTCTGCGAGCATGCCGTGGCCTTCCGCGAGCAAACGCAGGTTGGGTATTATGTCGTTTTCGATGCGTATGTTGGCCTTGAGTATCTGGGAGCTCAGGCTGCCTATCTCCGCCTCCATGCCGTCCATTCTGGTCTCAAGCTTATCCATTCTGGATTCCAGCTTGTCCATTCGGGATTCCAGCCTGCCTACCCTTACCTCCAGTTTGTCTACCTTGTTCTCCAAGCTGCCTATCTGAGCCTTTACAGGCTCCAGCTCTTCCCTCAATAGCTGCCGTATTGCGTTCAGCTCCGCCGCGTCCATCTGCACTTCCTTCCTTTCTTAAAAGATCCGGTGGCGCTCTCTGCCCTCACCTCTGAATTATAACCTCCGCCCTCCCAATATACAAGCAATTTCCCGCCAAACCAGGCTGAAAATGATTTTTAATCAACATTTGAGCGGATCGTAACAGATTTGTGATGACTTATCGCCGCCGGTTTGGTATTATAATCTTGCAAGTGAGAAACACCCCCTTTCAATACACCAACAAGTGTTCAGCTGCTTCGGAAGCTTTCCGAAGCAGTTTTTTTCTCCGCTTTATTGACTAATCGGCGCAGCCTTGTTAAAATAACCTTGCCGCGCTAAGCGGGGAGTTAGCGGTGCCCTATACCTGCAATCCGCTACAGCAGGGTCGAATCCCCGTTTTGAGGCTCGCCCCTGTGGGGCCGCCGCTGCGGTGGGGCGTTGAGCCCAAGATCCCGTGCAATCTGCCGCTGTGAACCATGTCAGGGCCGGAAGGCAGCAGCATTAAGCGGACGCGCAGGTGTGCCGCGGGTACGCCTTGGAGTAGCCCCATTACAGCGAAAACGCCCATGGGAGGCGCAGTCGAGAAACGGGTGCGCGGTGTTGCAAAGCCCTCGGATGATATCCTTATCCGAGGGCTTTGTTTTTTTCACATAAGTGGCATTATGCCGTTTTTTATATTTCCCGCGCAATATTTGCAAAATCCTGTATGCTGAGCCCCTCTGCGCGTATGCCTGCGGGTATGTCGAGCCGCTCCAGCAGCTCTTTCAGCCGCTCGGCCGGTATTCCCGCGGCGCGAAGGTTGTTCCAGAGCGTCTTTCGCCGCATCATAAACGCGGCGTTGGTCAGCCATTCCAGCCGCTCCAGCCTCTTTGCGCCGGTGTGCGTAAGCCTTAGCACGGTAGAGTCCACCTCCGGCTGCGGGTAGTACATATCCCTTGAAAGCTCCATCAGCCGCTCTACCCTGTAATAATACCCCGCAAGTATCGTCAGCGGGCCGTATACCCTGTCCTTGGGCTGCGCCGTGAACCGCTCCGCAGCCTCCCGCTGCATCATGAGCGTCATGGTCGGTATGCTGCCGTCTGCCCCTGTCGATATAAGCCGCAGGCAAACAGGCGTAGTAATATAATACGGCAGGTTGGCGGCGACATTCGCCCTGCCGCCAAGCATAGCTATTATACCGGGTATGTCCGCCTTGAGCGCGTCGCCGCGTATCAGCTCGACCTCCGGCAGCTTTTGTGCGATTACGTCGGCCATTCGCCCGTCCAGCTCTATGGCGGCGGTTTTCGGCGAAAGGCGCACAAGCTGCTCCGTAAGCGCCCCCATGCCGGGGCCTATTTCGATTACCGGAAGGCCCTTTTCGCAGGCGGCTGCGGCGATAGCTCCTGCCGCCTCCTCGCTCGCCAAAAAATTTTGCCCCAGCGCCCTGTTGGGCGTGAGGCCGTATTTCTCAAGCTCTTTTTTAACAGAAGCCGTGCTCATCACTTATACCATATCGTAACGTTGTATTTTGTTCCCCAGCGCTTTGCCTCGGATTCCGAATTGAACCAGAGATCCAGCTGGTTCATGGGCTCGCCCTTGGAGTTCTTGTAGTTGCGGAAGGCGCCGGTGTCGCGCGCCGTGCCGTAGCCGTAGCCGCGAACGTATATCTGCGTGCCGTATTTGAAGTAGTAGGTGTTTACGGCAATGGTGCCGAGGTTTGGCTTTGTGCCCGTCGCGGTTCGGGTGCCGGTGCAGTAGGCGGTTATCTTGTCCACCTTCATGCTCTTCCAGCCGTTTACGCCGTCCGTCGGCGCCTCCTTCCAGCGGCGGGTCTCCCCCTTAAAGCTGGTCTGGTAGCGTATCTTGGTGCCGACCCTGATCACCTGATCCACGGCCTCCTCGGTGACTATCTGATCCACCACCTCGCGGGATACCTCCACCCCGTCCTTAACAGTTATGCGCTGGGTTATCTGCTTTTTGCCGTCCTTACCCTCTACCTCGACCTTTTTGAAGCTCTCGTATTCCTTGTCGTCCTTTTTGATTATCTCGTCGTAGTCCAGCGTCTTGTAGGATACCTTGTAGGATATATCCACCGACGTGTGGTTTATCTTGAGCCCGGGCTCAACGTCGCGGAATGTAAGCTCGGATACCTCGTCGCCGGATTTTACCGCAATGCCCGCCCTGTCCAGCGCATCGCCGACGGTGCCGGAGCTCATGTACATTACCTCTGCATTGCCGCCGGACTGCACCGCAACGGGGTACGCCCGGGTTATCTCGACCGTCTCGCCATCCTCAAGCTGAGAATCCAGCGCAGCGGAAACGCTGTCGTCGCTGCCGGTGCTCTTGCCAACGGAGCTCAGCAGCTCGCCCACGGTGGCGGCCTCCGTCAGGTATTGCAGTGTGCGGCTGCCGTCCTTGATATATACAGTTATCCGCCCATCCGAGAGCAGCAGCGCCCACGCAAAAAACGCCGCGGCGGCAAGCACCGCCGCAAATACGCCAACGTCCGCAAGGGCAGAGCCCCTGCTCCTGCGCCGCGCCGGCTTTCTGCGCTGCCTTTCGCCCCGCCCGGATGCGAGCTTCTCTATCGGGTTGCTTTTTCTCCTTCGAACCATGTATCCGCCTTTCCTGTTTTGCTTATTGTACCAGCAGCGCGCCCCCGCTGTCAAATTTCAAGTATGTAAACTTTGTTTGCCCCCGGTTTACATACAATGATTCCCAAGCTATAATTCACTTATACTTTATAATAGAAAGACAGGGTTTATCTGCAATTTGAAAAAAAACGTTTGCCTCGTGCTTATATTATGCATATGCATATCCTCTGTGCTCTCCGGCTGCTCGGAGTCGAGCGGCAGAACGGTGTGCCTCACTTTTCTTTCAAAAATATCCTCTGGCGACTATGCAGGCGCCTTCTCCCTTGTGGATACCTCCGTTACCTTTACGCCGGAGGAGACCGCAGCCGACCCTTCAAAGCCCATCGACCCTAACGCAACGCCGGACTATACTTCGCTTGCACAGCAGGAGCCCAGCCGCGAAACCGAGGGGCTCATCAGCAAAAACCAGTTCGTCGCAAAGTACATGAACATATTCAGCGCGCTGCAGATAGACTCTGTGGTTTACGACAACATATCTGTAGAAACCGGCGAAATATTCACCGTTGTAAACTTTACCTCGCACTACTCCTCAGAGCTTTTGGGCGAGGTAACGGGGGAGCACCGCATGATCGCGATAAAGTCGCACGGAAAATGGGCAGTTGAGTGGTCGCCAAGCCTCATATTCCCCGAGATGGAGTGGGGCGATACCGTCCGCGTCGCCCGAATAAGCGCAAAGCGCGGCGAAATAATGACGGACGGAGAGCTGCTTGCAACGACGGAGGGCAAGATATCCGTATACGCAACGACCTCGCTTTTGACCGACGAGAACCGCGACCATTTCTATAACAAGTGCTCCGCCCTGCTCGGCATGACAAAGGAAGCCATCGACAAAAAGCTCGCCAAGGCATACGACGGTATAGCCATGCTAAAGCAGTTCTATCAGGACGAGATGCCGAGCTACCTTGAGGAGCAGCTGCTGGAGGTCGAGGGCATAGGCATTGACTACGGCAACTACGCCACCGTTCGCTCATACCCGCAAAAGAGCATGCTCGCGCACACCATAGGCTACGTCGGCGTGATAAACGCGACAGACAACGCAGAGCTTCAGCAGAAGCTATCCGAGCTGAACGAGGGGCGAACAGAGGAGGACGGCCTGTATACCTCGGATTCCTACGTTGGCAGAAACGGCCTTGAGGCCATGTACGAGCGGGAGCTTCGCGGAAAGGACGGCTACCGCATATATATCTGCACCCCCGAGGGCAGGAACCGCAGAACGCTGTATACAAAGGAAGCGCAGGACGGCTACGACCTGCAGCTGACTATCGACTTTGACCTGCAAAAGCGGCTGGATTTCGTATTGGACAGCGTGCTTTTCGGCGAAACCACGGCGGGCGCCGTCGTGGTTATGAACCCGAAGACAGGCGCTATCGAGGCGATGTCCTCCTGGCCGGATTACGACCTGAACTCCTTTGCAAAGGGCATAAGCTCGGAGGAATATGCTCAGCTGCTCAGCAAGGCGAGCAAGCCGCTGTACAACAGGCTTACGCAGGGCCTGTACCCGCCCGGCTCCGTTTTGAAGGCATTTACCGCCGTTGCGGCGCTCCAGAGCGGAACGCTGGACGAAAACTACGTCTTTACCGGCGAAATCGAGGACGATTACTGGTTGCCGACGGAGTTTGGAACCTGGCTCGGGCAGAAGATAAAGCGTACCACGGTAAAATACGGCCGCCTCAGCCCGCTTAATATGCGCAGCGCGATTGTCCATTCGGATAATATCTATTTTGCAAACGCCGCGCTGCTCATGGGCTGGGATAACTACATAAATTACATGACCTCGATAGGCTTCGGCGAGAGCATACCCTTTGACCTGAACGTTGCAAAGTCGCAGCTGTACAACGAGGACACCGAGCTTACGCTTATGCTGCTTGCGGACAGCGGCTACGGTCAGGGCGAGATACTGACCACACCGCTGCAAATGGCGGCGATGTTCTGCGCCTTTGCAAACGGGGGCAACATAATGCAGCCGTATATCATCGAGGGGCTGTATGAAACCGAGGGCATAAAGTATCACAACGTCAGCAAGACCACCCCTACGGTTTGGAAGAGCGGCGTTATCGGCCAGAGTGCGCTGGATATAGTCGTGCCGTACCTCAAGGACGTCGTTGACCCAAAGCTGAACGGAACCGGCCAGTCGCTCCGCGTCTCCTCCGTTACCGTCGCCGCAAAGACCGGTACCGCCGAAATCGGCAACGACAAGAGCCGGCAGATATCATGGTTCGCCGGCTTCCGCTGCGATGTTGAGGATGCCGATGCGCGGCTGGTGCTGGTAATGCTTGAGGTGCCGACTACGGAAGAATACGCCTCGCTCAAGTTCGACATTGCGCGCGAGCTGCTCAAGATGAGCAAATAAACAGATTATCGGGGGTGCCCATGCCGGATACAACTATAAAAGCTCTGAACAGAACAGAAACATAGGCCGTGCTGAGGCTCGTTTGGCGGGTGTTTTGGAATATGGAGCGCCGGAAAACACATCGCCATGTTTTTTATACCACCGCAAAGGCATCGGCAAACAGCTCCTTCAGTCGGTTCAAGCAGAGAAAATGACTGTAAATACCTCTTTTCCCAAACCAAAAACATATTCGGACACTAACTAACCGGGCGCGCTCGTCGTCGCTGTGTCGCCAGCCAAGCGTAAAGCGCAGGGCAGAGTCAGGCTCGGGAAACGGTAAACACTGAATAAGTACCTTAGAAACAATAGCTGAACTTGAAAGATAAATAAAAGCACCATGCGC
>CAVIAA010000039.1:0-7232 GCA_963640685.1 Acutalibacteraceae bacterium | reverse complement strand
GGTCCCAAGGGTTTGGCTGTTCGCCAATTAAAGCGGCACGCGAGCTGGGTTCAGAACGTCGTGAGACAGTTCGGTCCCTATCCATCGTGGGCGCAGGAGATTTGAGAGGAGCTGTCCTTAGTACGAGAGGACCGGGATGGACGCACCAAGGGTGAATCAGTTGTCGTGCCAACGGCACAGCTGGGTAGCCAAGTGCGGATCGGATAAACGCTGAAGGCATCTAAGCGTGAAGCCGACCTCAAGATAAGATCTCCCACCAGAAATGGGTAAGACCCCTGGAAGACTACCAGGTTGATAGGTCGGAGGTGGAAGTGCAGTAATGCATGTAGCTGACCGATACTAATAGGTCGAGGGCTTGATCAAAGTGAGTTTACGATTTATGCAGTTTTCAAGGTACTCAAGGAATTGAATACCTCACCATTCCGGTGGTTAAGCTAAGGGGATCCACCTGTTCCCATACCGAACACAGAAGTTAAGCCCTTATACGCCGAAGATACTTGGTTGGTAACGACCCGGAAAAATAGGTAGCCGCCGGATACAAATAAAAGCACCATGCAGCGCATGGTGCTTTTATTTATCTTTCAAGTTCAGCTATTGTTTCTAAGGTACTTATTCAGTGTTTACCGTTTCCCGAGCCTGACTCTGCCCTGCGCTTTACGGATTCCTGTGAGCCTTGCTGATATGCAGCCGTGGGCAAAGTCATACTCAGATTTGATGACCTGTCACATTATGATAATGCCTGTGGTTCTTGTCCGATATATAGTGGTTGTGGGCGTGCGAATGGTATACTGTATGAGAATGAGTGGAGCCATCGTGCGTGTGCTTAACGGTATGTTTATGCGTGTGATCGTGAGTTTTGGAGAGGGTATCAATTACAACGATTGCCGTTCCCAGAATCATTATTCCAAGACCTGCGAAATAAGCCCAATTCGGTTTTTCATGAAAGATCATAAAGGACAGGGAGGTGCCTATAAACGGAGCGATCGAATAAAAAGCGCTCGTTTTAGATGCTCCGATAATTCCCTGTGCCTTGATATAGAAGAATATGCTCAACCCATACGCGACGAAGCCTAACAGCATTGCAAATGCAATATACCGAAGCTCGGCAAGCCGCTCTTTTAGGCATATTGCGATCACCAGGGAACCCAAGCCGGAAAATATACCTTTTAAGAATACAATTTGATATGTGTTTTTATCTGACAGCTTTCTTGTGCAGTTATTCTCCATGCCCCAACATAAGGTTGCTAACAACACGAGTATGGCTCCCCATGAGAATTTGAACACTGCAATATCCTCGAGGGAGAGGAAAAAGCTCGATATGGTAATTAAAAATATGGATATCCACATTCTTTTTGAAACCGCTTCCTTGAAAACAAACAATGCGATTACAGAAGTGCAGACGATTTCAAAATTGTTGAGCAGCGATGCGTTAGATGATGTAGTGTCACGCAAACCAAACATCAGAAAAACCGGGGCGAGTATGTCCAATAAAATCATACCTGCTGCATAGGGCGTATCTTTTACGGTGATTTTTTCGCTCGTTTCATGCGCTTTCGTTCGTGTAGCCAGAAAAACGATACCTATGCCGATGCCGGCACCCAGATATAAGTACGATGCCATCATAGTCGGTTCAATGTAATTCAACAGCAGCTTTGATAGGGGAATATTGATCGCATACAGCCCCGCCGCCAATAATGAATAGAATATCGCCGATAGTTTTCTGTCCATATTATCACCCACAGGTCTTGGTTTATCAGGCACTCTCTGTATAGCTGTGCAGCTCACATGCCGAGCTGCTCTCCACACACCACCGCCCGGGCGGGGGGATTTTTTACAGTTCAAAACTGTTATCGTAATCATAAAGGAGCACTCCCGCAAGTTAACCCCCAACTGCATGTATGGTTGGGCATTATTAACGAGAGCACCCCATGCTGCGAATGTAACATGAGAAAAGGAATAAGTCAAGGATTTGTGCATAAATGAGCTATCCATGCCGCCCGATATCCCCCCTACCCCCCATACTCCCCCGCGGCGCCCTCCATTACTACCGTCAGCGTGCGGTCGTCGTCGGCGGTGTGCTCGAGCAGCAGCTTTGCCGCGGCGATGCGGTCGGCGTCCCGCTCGCCGGTCTGGCATATTTCCATAAGGCAGCTCAGTACCGTGCTCCTGTCCTTTTCGGATATTTCCATTTTTATTCCCCCTGCTTTGTTTAGCTTATATTGTAAATTTTTCCGCGATGCGTTGAAGCGGGCCGCGCTTTTGTGTTATGCTTTTTTATAGCGATAATAGATGTTTAGGAGGCGCAAATATGCGTAAGACCCTTTTTGCAATAATAACGGCGGCGCTGCTGCTCTCCGCCTGCTCAAAAGAAGCCCCCGTGGTCGAAATCGCCCCAACGGCAGCCCCGGAGCAGGCAGCAGAGCCCGCAGGCTCGGCCGAAAACCGGCTCGTGGTGTTCTTCCCGGAGGAGGCTAAGCAGGGCGAGGAGAGCTTTATGCTCACCTTTTATATGCCGGAGCTGCCCAGCGCCGCAATGACCGCCGCAATAGAGGACTACGAGGACGAGCTCATCACAAAGATAGAATCCGAGCTGCTGCCGTATGCGGAGCGCACCGGCAGCTTTGTGCCCAACCTCGTTGCGGAGAGCACCGTATTCACGGCCAGCCTCCCCTCCGGCGAATATACAAACGTAATGTTCACTGAGACGGTATCCTTTACCGAGGACGGAGAAACGGAGCAGGAGCGGCATGTAATAGTCATGGACGCGGAGGGCAATGAGCAGAGCCTGGGCTCCGTCTCCGGCGTGTACTTCCCCGAGAGCACCGTTGCGCAGCAGATATGGAACATAATCGCAGACGACCCCGCGTATTACCCCGACCTTACGCAGGAGGATATCGAGGGTCATCTGGATCTCTTCAACGGCTTCTCCGTCGGCGACGAGGGGTATACCGTGTACCTCCCCGCGGGAACCGTTGCAGATGAGTCCATGGGGCTGCAGGAGTTCAGCTTCGGCCAGTCCGCCCTTTACCCGGACTTTGTCGGCGACACGGTATCTGCCGAGGACTACGAGGAGCTGCTGCCGCTGCTCAAGGCCGCTGCGGCGGAATACGGCCCGCAGCTCACTCAGGTATCGCCGGACTACGGCTTTTACGCCGAGGACGCGGTTGAGAGCACAGAGGGAACGTTGCTCGTAAGCGGAATGTTGATGAGCGGGCTGCCCGGCTCTGCGGATGCGACATCCATAGCTGCGGCAACGGCGGAGTTTTCCGGCTCCTCCGGCAGCTTTGCCCTCGTCTCGTTTGAAATAATGTAATGCACACCGACTTTGCGGCGCCTTTTTGGCGCCGTTTTTTTATTCCTCGGCCTTTTCCGGCTTTTTTCGCATCAGCTCCTGAACCTGCTCCTTCCCGTCGAATATCATCATATCCAGCGCAACGTCCGCCGTTATCATGCCCAGCTTGAGCATCCCCAGCATAAGCTCGTTGTGCGCGGCGACAGAGAAGCGGTTGTCCCGCTGTGCCTTAACGGATACCGTAAACTCCAGCGGCAGGTCGTTGCCGAGCTCGCTTTTCTGCATCAGCCGCTTTGCGCTGAGCGTGTCCGTTCGGTTTTTAAGCCGAACCTTCCGCGGGAAAATGCAGTACTCCCGCTCTACCTCGATTTCAAGCCTGACCGCACGCTCAAACGCCGCGTGTATCGCCCTCGCCGCCATTCTGCTTCGCTTGCCGCTCATCTCCTGCAAGGCGGCTATTGCGGAGGCCGCGGTCACCCCGCCCGCAGGCATTCCGCGGGAAAAGTCGTTTGCGCCGGATTCCTCCTTTATGCCGTTTCGCATGGAGCGTATGTAGTCCAGTATGTAGCCGGGCAGCGGCGCGGTCGGGAACCAGGTTATGCCGTTCAGGTTTTCGCCGCGGTGAACCTCCTTTGACCAGTCTCTGAGGTCGTCCGCGTCAAAGCCGGAGGCGGAGGTCACGAGCAGCTTGTTCCGGCTGGCCATGAGCGCGTTTTTGAGCACTATCTGATCCAGCTTGTCAGAGTAAAGCTGCTGGTTCTCGAACATATCCGCAAGGCCGAAGCCGAGGCAGCTCCCCCGCCGCGGGTACAGCGCAGTAACGACAAACGGGTATTCCCCGTGCGCATAGTACCCTTCGGGGCGCTGAGCCGCGCTGTCCTCAAGCAGAACGCCGCCCGCGAGCTTTACCATGCGCAGCGTGTGCCGCCCCGTCTCGGGGTGATATTCCCTCAGCCAGCACTCTATGAGCATTATGCTGTCCTTTTCGGATACCGTGAGCAGGCTGTCGCGAACGGGCTTTAGCAGCAGCCCGTCCGCCTGCATCTCGCCCTCCTTTTCCGGGTAGTGCTGCCGGAACCACGCCCGCGGATACGGCGCAAACTTGAACACCGCCCTTCCGTCGCCGATATCGGCGCACAGCGGGTCAAACATTATGCTGCGCGGATCCACCTCGCGTATGAACGCGCCGCCGAGGCCGCAGCTCAGGCTGCAGTCAAACCCCGCCTCCTGAACCATATAGCCGCCGACCAGCAGGTCGTGCGTCAGCTTTGCGTATTCCTCGGCGTAGCCGCAGCGGATGTGGTTCTCGCGTACTGCGCCGGTCAGTACCTCGGCTATCTCGGCGTGCTCCGGGCTGTCCGCAGTGATTATCGCCTCGGGGTACTGATCCACGAGGTCTGCGCGAACGTTCTCTATCGTGGATTGTATTATCGGCGTGACCGGCCGCGGCTCGCCGGGGTCCCCCTCGGGTATGTCGTGCCAGTGGTCGCCCCGATACAGCCTTTCGCACCGCTCCAGCCTCTCCCATTCCCGCGAGTAGGCGGTGCGGAACTCCTCAAACAGCTCATATAGCTCCCGAACGTTTATACCCTGTTGTCTGGTCTGCATTTTTCTTTCTTCTCCTTTATTATTTTATTATTATTTTGCAAGGAAGCCTCTCTGCTCCCCATCGTCGCCGCTTAGCGGGTCAAACCTGCTGCTCTGCCGTACCGCCGGCCTCCTTGCCGCCGCCGGACGGGACATCAGCGCATACCGAAGCGATTCCGGCGCGTGATCCTCCCCCTGTGCCGCGTCCTCGCGGTTCACCTCGTCGAATATCAGCTGCGGCAGCGTCCGTATCAGGTTTTCGCAGCAGGAGAATATTTTAAGCCCCGGCTCCCCGTCCGGCATATCCGCAAGGTAGCCGCGCACCCGCTGCCAGCCCGAAATTCTGGAGTTATCCGCAGGGGTCAGCGGAACTCCGCCGTGGGAAAAAAGCTCCGCGATGCTTTCCCCTTCAAAGCCGCCGTTTGCCTTTAGCAGCGCCCCGCGCTTCTGCCACATATCCGGCGATGCAACGGTATAGGCGATGTCCTCCCCCTCGCTCTGCCGGCGAATGAGCTCCGCCGCCCTGTCCGCCCTCGTAAAGCGGAGATACAGCTCGCGGTAGGTATACACCCTGCCCTCGCCGTCCACGGCGTGCCAAAGCACGGCGCAGGGGTCGTTGTAGCCCCAGTCTATCGAGCGGAACCGCCGCCACCAGCGCGGCAGCTCAAACGGCTCAACGACGTGCCTTTCGCGTGAAAACTCGCGGAAAAACTGCCCCGCAAGCACGTCCCAGTCCCCGTCGAGGTAGGCGCGGCGCAGCTCCTCCGGCAGGTTTTCAAGTTGCCTTAAATACTCCGGGTCGGCGGTTATCAGCGCCGGGTTGTCGTATATCCGCGCCGGTATAAAGCGGTAGTCCTCCGGCCGCTCCCCCCGCCTGTATACCCTGTCTATAAACAGCCGCTTTACCCACCCGTGGCCGACTCCGCCCGGGTTGCAGGTGTAGTACATCCGCGGGGAAAAGTCCCTGCGCGAGGTTCTGTTGCAGGTCGTCATGAACTGCATCTGCTCCTCTGTAAAGTGCGTCGCCTCCTCAAGCCCTATCACCTCGTATTCCTGCCCCTGATACTGGTAGATGTCGTTTGCGCCGTCGCAGTAGCCCAGCCGCAGCCTGCTCCCGTTTGGGAAGCGGAACACCCTCTCCGTCGCGTTGTATTTCGCCGCCCCCTTAAGCTCCTTGAGCAGCGGAATGACGTGGTTTTCCCGCAGCTCCGGCAGCGTTCGCCGCATTATGAGCACGTTCAGCTCCGGGTAGCCCAGCGCAAGCAGCAGCAGCTTGCGCCGCATCGCCCAGCTTTTGCCGCCGCCCCTCGCCCCGCCGTAGGCGGTGTGCCGCGCCCTCGAAAGAAAAAATTCCCGCTGCCGCGGGTTTGGCGCGCCTTTGAGTTCAAGTATCATTTTTTCTCGCCCTCCCTTCTGTTTTTTGCGCGCAAAAAAGGGAACGCGCTTTTGCGTTCCCCTCCGGCCGTTTGCCTTTTTTCTCACCGTATCGATTATACCCCCTGCGGGCGCGCCCTTCAACGACAACTTTCGGGCGGGTTTTCTGCTCGCCTTGTGCAGGGCTGCTGCGCAGAGTACCGTTTTCGGTATGTCGACCTTATTCGATATTGACCACTGCCCCCAAATAGGGTTATGATTTACTCACGCGATATGCCGAACATTTGTTCTGCCAGACTATTTTTTAAGAAAGAGGAGTAGAACATGAATCATTCAAAAGAGGAAAACCACATGCTCAGCGCCTCCGCGCTCGATTGCTATTACGGCGGCGGGACGGAGGACGCGGCAAAGGCCGCAATGGCCGCAACCGAGAGGCGGCTGTATGCGCTGCCGATAATCAGGGAGCGCATTGAGGACAACAGGGAAGAGCTGAGCGAGCTGGAGAGCTGCGGAATTGAGGCGCTAAGGCACCGCTCCGCCTCGCTTGTTCAGCTTATCCGCCCGGGCATGCGGCTTACGCCCGAGGAGGTGCACTCGGCACAGCTGGCAGAGCTGAGGGCGCGGCTCGCTGCGGATGAGCGAGAGGTCCGCAAGCTGCAGCACGCGCTGCGGTCGATAGGCGACGACCCATACTACCTTGCGGTGGAGCTGAAGTACTTTGACAACGTCAAGGATGCTGACGCTGCGCTGCGCCTCAGGTGCGACCCTGCAACAGTTCGCCGCAACCGCCGGCGGCTGGTGCGCCGCATAGCGTTGAGGCTCTACGGCGTGGAGTGTATCTGAGAGCAAGGGAGCGGCAACATACCGCTCCCTTGAGAGTGTCGAAAAAGTGGCTAAAGACCACTTTTTCGATTTCTTTTCGGGTTTTGCCTCTCACATTCGTTCCCGGGCGGCAAAACCCGCAGAGTAAGAAAACCTC
>CAVIAA010000038.1:0-7346 GCA_963640685.1 Acutalibacteraceae bacterium | reverse complement strand
CCCTCTCCGTCCTCGCTGCGCTCGGCCACCTCTCCCAGGGGGAGAGGCAAGTGACGCTCACGCGGCACATCAAAAGGTGTATGGAAGTGCGCTTTTGAAGCTGTTCCCGTCAACTGTCTTATGATGCCGCCCCGAAAAGAGGCGGCATTTGCTTTTTTACTTAATTTTCTTTTCACGCCCCGGCAAACAGCCTTACGGGCAGAATGAGATAATAGAAGCTGTTTCCGTTTTCCGGGCGAACGACGCAGGGGCTGACGCTGTTGTTCATATCGAGGCAGACGTATTCATCGTCCAGCACCTTTAATACGTCGGTAAAGTACTTTGAGTTGAAGGCTATCTCGATGTCGTTTCCGACGCGGTCGATGTACACGACCTCCTTGCTTGCGCCTATCTCGCTGTTCGCGGTGATGGTGACCTGCCCGTCCTCAAAGGAGAACTTGACGTGGTTGCGCTTGCTCTCCCGCGCCATGAGCGATACGCGGTCGATGCTGTCCAGCAGCTCGGCGCGGTTTACCCGAACGTGGGTGGTGTGCTCGGAGGGGAGTATCTGCTTGTAGCGGATGTAATCGCCGTCCATGAGGCGGGTCATTATTCGGGTATGCCCCATGTCTATCATGACGTGCGTCTGCGAGAAAACGAGGCTTACAGGCTCGTCGCTGTCGTCGAGAATACGGCTTATTTCCAGCAGCCCGCGGGATTGCAGCACGACGCTCCGCGGAGCTCCGGAAACCGTCACAGCTTCCGTGCGCATCGCCAGCCGGTAGCCGTCCAGCGCTACCATGCTGAGCCTGCCGTCCTCAATTTCAAACAGAACGCCGCGCAGGATAGGCTTTGCGTCGTCCTGCGCCGCGGCGAATATGCACTGGCGAACCATGTCCTTCAGCGTCCGCTTGGATATCGTCAGCGAAAACTGGCGGATTATCTCCGGCATCGCAACGTAATCCTTTGCGTTTTCAACCTGCATCGTGCTGGTCGCCCTGCCGCTTTCAATGTGCAGAGTGTTGTTTTCAACCGAGAGCAGCGTCTCCTCGCCGGGAAGCCTGCGCACAAGCTCGGAAAACAGCCGCCCGGGGAAAACGCAGGCGCCCTGCCTGTCTATGGATACCTTCATTGTAGCGTCAATTTGCAGCGCAAGGTCTGTGCAGCGCAGCAGCAGCGTGTCGCCGATAGCCTCGGCATATATTCCCTCAAATACGCCAATTTGAGCCTTTACGCCCAGCGCCTTTGCAACGGTTGCAACGGTCGCGTTGAGCTCGGATGTGTTTACGGTCAAGCGCATATGGCCTTCCTCCTTGAGTATATAAAAATATTATACTATATTTTCCGGCGCTGTTAAAGCATAAAAAGCGCATTAAAAAAAGCGGCGAAAATGCGGCTTTGCGGCAGTTTCTTCTTATTATAATGAAGCCGTTGAAGAAAACGCGGCTTTATGGTAAAATAAACGGGTAAAATCTTATTATGGGGCGGTATTTTGAATGAAGGTGAACCGCTTGCGCCTGTCTCAGTACAGGAGCTATACGGCGCTGGATATGCGCCCCGGGGACGGCATAAACGCCATCATCGGCGGCAACGCCGAGGGCAAGACAAACTGCGTTGAGGCGGTGTTCCTCTCTGCGCTCGGCCGCTCGCACAGAACCGGCAGGGACGCGGAGCTGATAATGCGCGGCTGCGCCGGGGGGTACGTCGGAACCGAGATATCAAGCTGCACCGGCGCGCACAGGATAGAGCTCAAGCTGCGCGAGGGGGAGCGGAAGCGGATAATGATCGACGGCCGGCCGGCGGCGCGCAGCGGCGAGCTTATGGGGCTGCTGAACGTGGTCATGTTCGCGCCGGAGGACCTTGCAATAGTTAAGGACGGCCCTGCGGAGCGGCGGCGGTTTATGGATATGGAGCTTTCGCAGGTTAAACCCGGCTACTATTACAGCCTTCAGCGCTACGGCGCGGCGCTAAAGCAGCGCAACGCCCTCCTAAAGGAGCCGGAGCGGCTTACGCCGGACATGCTGGAAGCATGGGACGAGCAGCTTGCAGAGCTTTCGGAGGGGATAATTACAGAGCGCCGGGCGCTGGTCAATTCGCTCTCGGTTATTGCGGGAGAGCTGCACCGCGATATCTCATCAGGCCGTGAGCGCCTTGAGCTTGTCTATGAGCCTGGCGTTGCCGGCGGGCACCTGGAGATGCTTGCGGCATTGCAAAGGAGCCGCAGCGAGGATATCCGCCGCGGGTTCACCACCGCGGGGCCGCACAGGGACGATATCGGCATATCGCTGGACGGGCTGGATCTTCGCTCATACGGCTCTCAGGGGCAGAAGCGCACCGCGGCGCTGTCCATCAAGCTGTCCGAGCTGTCGTTTATACGCGAGCTTCGCGGCGAGCCGCCGGTGCTGATACTGGACGATGTATTATCCGAGCTGGACGGCAGCCGCCAGCAGCTTCTTATGGAATCCGTTCAGGGCTGCCAGTGCTTTTTGACCAGCACCAGCCTTGAGGGGCTGAAAAGGGCAGGGCTGGGGGATATGAAGGTGTTCAGGTGCGAAGGCGGGGAAATGAGAGAGGAATAAAAGCTGGGGCAGCATAAAACCGGCAAAGGCCGTTGACCAACCGAAAAAAACAGATGTATATAGAATAAGGAAAAGAGCAGGCAGAAAATGGAGCACAGCAATCACGAAAACTACAACGCAAACGAAATTCAGGTGCTGGAGGGGCTGGAGGCGGTAAAGCGCCGCCCCGGAATGTACATCGGCTCAACCGATATACGCGGGCTGCACCACCTTGTTAAGGAGCTTGTGGATAACGCCATTGACGAGGCTATGGCCGGCTACTGCACCCACATCGAGGTGACGATAAACGAGGACTACTCGGTATCGGTCAGGGACAACGGCCGCGGAATACCGGTTGGCTACCACGAGAAGATGCACAAATCCGCCCTTGAGGTTGCCTTGACCGTGCTGCACGCAGGCGGCAAGTTCGGCGGCAGCGGCTATAAGGTATCCGGCGGACTGCACGGCGTCGGCCTGTCCGTGGTCAATGCGCTCTCCAGCAAATTGACAGCCGAGGTTCGGCGGGACGGCATACGCTACCGTCAGGAATACATAAACGGCGACCCGGTAACCCCCGTTGAGCAGGCGGGCAGCTACCCGGAGAGCGAGGGCTCCGGCACTACCATAACCTTCTGGGCAAACCCGGATATATTCGACACGGTGGATTACAACTACGACACGCTCAGGGGGCGTATGCGGGAGCTTGCCTTCCTCAACAAAGGCGTCGCGATAACCGTGACGGACAAACGCACCGACCCGGTACAGAGCAAAAAATACTGCTACGAGGGCGGCATAATTTCCTTCGTTGAGCACCTCAACCGCAGCAAGGACGTTCTGCACGAGGACGTGCTGTACTTTGAGGGCAAAAGGGACGAGCCGGAAAAGCAGCAGACCGCCACCGTCGAGGTCGCGATGCAGTACAACACCGACTATAACGAATCGGTGTTCACCTTCGCAAACAACATAAACACCGCCGAGGGCGGAACACACCTTCAGGGCTTCAGAGCCGGCCTTGCAAGGAGCATAAACGACTACGCGAGGAAGTATAAGCTGCTGAAGGACAGCGACCCAAACCTCTCCGGCGACGACGTTCGCGAGGGCTTGACCGCGATTGTCAGCGTTAAGCTGGTTGAGCCGCAGTTTGAGGGGCAGACCAAGACCAAGCTCGGCAATTCCTACATAAAGTCGCTGGTGGATAACGCCGTCGGCAACGGCCTTGCATACTACCTTGAGGAGCACCCGCAGACCGCAAGGCTGATGATCGAAAAGTGCATAACCGCATCGCGTGCGCGGGAGGCCGCAAGGCGGGCGAGGGATTTGACGAGAAAAAAGACGGGGCTGGAAAACATATCCCTGCCCGGAAAGCTTACCGACTGCAACAGCAGCGAGCCGGAAAAGTGCGAAATATTCCTGGTTGAGGGGGACTCTGCGGGCGGCTCGGCCAAGATGGGCAGAAACCCGGAGTTTCAGGCGATACTGCCGCTTCGGGGCAAGATACTCAACGTTGAAAAGACCCGGCTTGACAAAATGCTTGCCAACAACGAGATACGCTCCATGATAACCGCCTTCGGCACCGGCATCGACACCGAGTTTGACGAGAGCAAGCTGCGCTACCACAAGATAGTTTGCATGACGGATGCGGACGTTGACGGCGCGCACATTCGCATACTGCTTTTGACCTTCTTTTACCGGCACATGCGCCCGCTCATCGAGCACGGGCACATATACGCCGCGCAGCCCCCGCTGTACAGAATCACGAGGGGCAAGAGCATATGGTACGCCTACGACGACGCGGAGCTTAATAAGATATTGAGCGAGATCGGCCGCGAGCCCAAGCCGCTGATAAACCGCTACAAGGGCCTTGGCGAAATGAACCCGGATCAGCTTTGGGAGACCACCATGGACCCGGACAACCGCATGATGTATCAGGTACACCTTGAGGACGCCGTTCGCGCGGACGAGATATTCTCGACCCTCATGGGGGACAAGGTGGATCCGCGGCGGGAGTTCATTGAGCAGAACAGCAAGCTGGTCGTGGATTTGGATGTATAAGGGGAGCGAATAAATGGACGACATGATAAACAGCAGGATAACGCCGCTCGATATTGAGCAGGAGATGAAGAAGTCCTTTATTTCCTACGCCATGGCGGTAATAATCAACCGCGCGCTGCCGGACGTTCGGGACGGACTCAAGCCTGTTCACCGCCGCATACTCTATTCAATGGGGGAGCAGGGCTTTACGCCGGATAAGCCGTTCCACAAGTCCGCCCGTATAGTCGGCGACGTTCTGGGTAAATACCACCCGCACGGCGACAGCTCGGTATACGACGCGATGGTGCGTTTGGCGCAGGACTTCAACACGAGATACCTTCTGGTCGAGGGTCAGGGCAACTTCGGCAGCGTGGACGGCGACGGCGCCGCGGCCATGCGCTATACCGAGGCACGGCTATCCAAAATGAGCCTTGAGATGCTTGCGGATATCGACAAGAACACGGTCGATTTCGGCCCGAACTTTGACGAAACGCTGACCCAGCCGCTGGTTCTGCCCAGCCGCTACCCGAACCTTCTGGTAAACGGCAGCAACGGCATCGCAGTCGGCATGGCCACCAACATTCCGCCGCACAATTTAGGCGAGGTCATCGACGCATACGTTGCGCTCATAGACAACCGCGACATATCCGTTGAGGAGCTTATGGCGTACCTCCCGGGGCCGGATTTCCCGACAGGGGCTACAATAATGGGCACCGCCGGCATACGGCAGGCATACAGAACCGGCCGCGGCAAGCTACTGGTTCGGGCAAAGACCGAGATCGAGCCGATGCCGAACGGCAAGAGCCGGATACTGGTTACAGAGCTGCCGTATCAGGTGAACAAGGCGCGGCTCATTGAAAAAATCGCGGAGCTGGTTCACGAAAAGCGGGTGGAGGGCATAACCGCGCTGCGGGACGAGAGCAACCGCAACGGCATGAAGATAGTAATAGAGATAAAGAAGGACGTAAACGCAAACATAGTCCTCAACCAGCTCTATAAGCACACACAGCTTCAGGATACCTTCGGCGTGATTATGCTTGCGCTGGTGGACGGCGAGCCAAAGGTATTAAACATAAAGGAGATGCTGTATCACTACCTCAGGTTCCAGGAGGAGGTAGTTACCCGAAGGACGACATACGACCTTGAAAAGGCGCGGGAGCGGCTGCATATATTGGAGGGGCTGCTCATCGCCATGGCCAACATCGACGAGGTCGTGGATATAATTAAGACCTCCAAGACCCAGCCGGAGGCAAAGGAGCGGCTGAACATCCGCTTTGGATTGACGGATAAGCAGAGCCAGGCGATACTGGATATGCGGCTCGGCCGGTTGACCGGCCTTGAGCACGACAAGATAAAGGCGGAGCGGGACGGGCTTATCGAGACCATCGCCTACTACGAGAGCATACTTGCGGACGAGGGAAAGCTGCTTGCGCTTATCCGCGAGGAAATACTCGAGGTGCGGCGTAAATACGCCGACCCGCGCAGAACCGTTATCGAGCAGGTCACCGAGGATATCGAGCTGGACGACATAATTCAGCCGGAGGAGATGACGGTGACGCTCACCCACCTTGGCTTTGCAAAGCGCACCAGCATGGACACCTACCGCGCGCAGAACCGCGGCGGTCGCGGCATAACCGGCCAGGCGACCCGCGAGGAGGACTTCGTTGAGCACCTCTTCGGGTGCAGCACGCACGATGAGATAATGTTCTTTACCAACATGGGCAGGGCGTTCCGCATCAAGTGCTACCGCATACCCGAGGCGGGGCGCACCGCAAAGGGCACGGCGATAGTCAACCTGCTGAGCCTTAGAGAGGGCGAAAAGGTCACCACGATGTTCCCGCTCACAGGCGGCGGAAAATATCTCAGCCTCATAACCCGTGCTGGCATAATCAAAAAGACCGAGATAGGCGAGTTTGACAATATCCGCAAGGGCGGAATGATCGCCCAGAACCTCCGCGACGGGGACGAGCTGATAGCGGCGATACTCACCGACGGCAGCGATGAGATAATCATCGGCACAAAGAAGGGCAAGAGCATCCGCTTCAGCGAGGAGGACGTTCGGCCTATGGGCAGGGGCGCAACCGGCGTTAAGGCCATTACCCTCGATGAGGAGGACTGCGTAGTCGGCGCGGAAAAGGTTCGCCCCGGCGCCTCCATACTTGCGATATCCGAAAACGGAATGGGCAAGCGCACGCCGGAGGAGGAGTACAGAACGCAGAGCCGCGGCGGCAAGGGCATTATAGCAATGGCTCTTAGCGAAAAGACCGGCGACCTCGTGTGCATGAAGTCTGTCGGCGGCGATGAGGAGGAGGACGTAATGATAATAAGCTCGGAGGGCACGCTTATTCGGCTGCCGGTCGGGCAGATATCAGAAATCTCCCGCAACACGCAGGGTGTAAGGCTCATGCGCACGGCGGACCGCGTGGCCTCGGTCGCGATAGTTCCGCACGTTGACGATAGCGAAGAAGAATAAGGAAATCAAAAAAAGTGGCCGCCCATCTAAAGGCCGGGCATCATAAGACAGTTAACGGGAACGGCGGTATGCTCCGCTGTTCCCGTTCTTGTATCATTTGATTTCGCGTGAGCGTCCCCTGCCTCTCCCCCTGGGAGAGGTGGCCGAGCGCAGCGAGGACGGAGAGGGGCCGTGACCATACCAAACAAAAAAAGCCGAAAGTCCCTCTCAGTCACCTGCGGTGACAGCTCTCCCAAAGGGAGAGCCAAGCCTGTCGAAAAATCTTAGGGTTGTTAAGGGGTCTAACCCTTAAGTTTATTCCGGCT
>CAVIAA010000037.1:0-10147 GCA_963640685.1 Acutalibacteraceae bacterium | reverse complement strand
GGCGCTGCAGGAGGGAGTTACCCCCGCGAGCCAGGCGCTTTCCCAGAGCAACGTTGAGGTCGAGGTCGCGCAGTACGGTGCCTACGTCGAGGTATCCGACCTGCTGGATATGACGGGGTACGATCAGGTGATATCCGAAAGCGCGGAGCTGCTCGGCGAGCAGCTGGGTACCGTAGTCGAATGGGTGACGAGGGACGCCATGAACGCCGGCACCAACGTTCAGTATGCAAACGACAAGGCGGCGCGATGCGAGCTCACCGCCGCGGACAAGCTGACCGTAAACGAGATACGCAGGGCGGTGCGCACGCTTAAAAAGGCAAAGGCGCGACCCTTTGGCGAGGAGGGCAGGAAGCCGCACTTCATACTCTACTACATCACAAAGGGCGGGCTCTGCCGCTTTAACGGGGTAACGGCGGGCGAAACGGCGGATGCAAGGCGGATAAGGCTGCTGCTGAGCGGCGCCGACGTTTCGGAGTCAAAAGGGGCTGCGGCGCGGAACAAGCTGTATTACACCTTTGGCGACTCTCAGGGTGGCGGGATAATAGAATACGACCTGCTGCGGCGAACCTATATGCTGCGGCGCGGCTTCACCGCCTGCGACATAGCCTCATGGGACGGGCGGCTGTACATACTGGATTCCGACAGGCACGTCTGCCTCTTTGACGACGGGATAAGCTACGACGGGAAGAAGATAGAGGCTTGGTGGCGAACGCCTAAGACCGACCTGTTTGACAAGAGCGGGGTAAAGGCGATGCGCTCGCTGTGCTTTCGCGGCTGCTCGCTTGCGGGCGAAACCGCGCTCTGCGCCGAGGTAAGCGTCGGCGGCGGCAAAAGCTCGGCGCGGGTGCTGCTTTCAGAAGAGGAGGACGAGGTAACAGAGCTGCCGCTCAAAAACCAGGGGCGCAGCTTTTCGCTAAGGCTATCCAACGAGGCGGGAGGAAGGTTTTCGCTGCGCGGCGGGCTGGAGCTGAGCTTTGAAAGCTGGAGGAGGACGGAATAATGGCGCTTGATATGAGGGCACTGTATTACATACTGCTGCCGGACGGGCAGGAGGACTACGGCGAGGCGGCAAAGGCAAATGAAAACAACCTTAACCAGAACTTTACGGCGATCGCCCAGAAGCTGGAGGATATTGAAGAGCGGCTGAGCCTGCTCGAGGGCTGAAAACGGGCGAAACAGCCGGATGAAAGGAGAAAAAGCACATGGCAAGATATTATTTGGATGGGTATACTCCGCCCGCAGGGGTGAACTCCGCATCGAGCGTAAAGGAGTACCAGCGCAGGCTCGGCGTAAAGGCGGACGGCATATGGGGACCCGACACGGAGGCTGCGTACCGGGCGAGCTTCAGCACCGGCAGCACCGCAAGCACCGTCGGCACGGTTGGAACACCCGGCTATGCCGCGCCTGCCGAGAGCGGCCAGAGCCTGTTCAACAGCTATTTCAGCTCCATAATGAACAGCCTGAGCGTGCCGGAGGTGACGGTTCAAACGCCCAGCATAAGCGAGGTAAGGAGCATGTGGAGCGAGGCGCTGCGCCCGAGCGCGGACGCGGCCATTGAAAAGCGAAGCAAGGCGGCTGAAAGGGAAATGGCGGAGATAGACGCGGACGCGGTATCCCGCGGAATGGGCTCGAGCAGCTACGTTACCTCGGTCAAGGCGCGGGAAATGGAGGAGGCGCAGGACGACATTGCGGATATCGAGGCGAGGTACGGCGCGGCGCTTGCGGAAAAGATATACGACACGCTGCAAAGCTACGACCAGCTTGGCTACAACGCGCGCAAATACAACGCGGAGGCGGGTGCTGCGGCGCAGAAGGCGGCGCTGAGCATGGCATCGGACTGGTACAGCAGCTACTTAGCCAGCCAAAGGGCGGAGCAGAACGCCAGAAGCACAGTATCGGCCGCCGCAAAGGCGACAGCATCATCTGCAAAGAAGAGCAGCGGCCTCTCCGCAGACGACTACGCGGAGTACGTCCGCAACCTGTCGCAAAACCAGCGCAAGCAGCTCTTCAGCAGCGAAAGCAGCTACTGGAGCAGCAGGAGGGACGAGATATATTCCGCCTTGGGCAAAACGCTGTACGACAGCCTTAAAAAGAAATACGGCGGATAAGGAGGGGCGGAGAATGTCCGAGGTAAAGAAGGTATTCGAAATAGCCCTCGACATAGCCGACGCAGGGGCAAACAGGGACTTTACCGTAGTTGAGGGGGATAACGGCAACACGCTCAAGATACTGCTAAGCGACGGCGGATACCCGGTTGACCTGACCGGCTGCAGGGTCATCGCGGTGTTTTCCAAGCCCAACGGCACCGCCTGCCAGGACAGCAGCGACACGGGCGGCGGCGTTACCCTCTGCGGCAGCCTCAACAACGAGGTAGATATCGAGCTGCTCTGCGGCTCGATTTCCCCGGGCAGGGTGGAATGTGAGCTGCAGGTGTACTCCGGAAAGGAGCTCTCCACCCTTATAACCACCGCAAGGTTCAGCTTTGGCTGCAGGCGCGGGATACTATCCGAGGACACGCTAAAGGCGGCTGCGGAATACCCGCAGCTTACTGCCCTCATCAGGAGGACAGAGGAGCTTGAGCAGGAGGCGGGCGCTGCGGCGGCGGAGGCAAACGAGGCTGCCGTTGCCTGCCGCGAGGCCATCGCGGGGAGCGTTACGACATGGCGCATACTCAGATACTCATAACAGGGGGGAGAGATAATGGCGGTATATTTAGGGAATAAGCTGGTGCTTGCAAACGGCGTTGGCGGAACCAGCCTTGCAAACGGGCACGCCGAGACCCACGCAAAGGACGGCGGCGACCCGCTATCCCCAAGCGACATCGGTGCAGCGGAGGCCGCACACACCCACGCGGAATACGCCGAAAAGCCAACGAGCCTTGAGCTGACGCTGCCAAAAACCGGCTGGACCGAGGGCAGCTACGGCTGCACACAGACGGTTTCCGCAAAGGGGATGCGCAGCGGCAAGCTCGCGATAGTCAGCCCCGCGCCGGAGGGCTACGAGGAATACGTTGGGGCAAGGGTATATTGCTCGCTTCAGGGCTACGGCGCGCTGACGTTTTCAGCAGCAGAGCTGCCGGGCGCTGACATTACGGTATATGTGCTGATGTGGGGGTAGAAAAATGCTTTTTAATATGGTCAGCGGAATAAGCTACGGATTGGAGACGGTATCCGGCAGCTTTTCAGGTATAAGCGCGCCGAGGGTGCTTACCGTAAGCAAGACGGTCGAGCCGCTGCTGCTTGCGATAAAGACCACGGTAGGCTCCAGCACAGAGCTAATAGCGTATTACCGCAGAAAGCCGGAGGACGGCTTTGAGAGCAGGACAGGCGGCAGCACGTCGCCCGTCACCTGCCGGCTGCTCGGCGAATACGCAACAAAGCTGCTGCTGACGGTACGCAGCGCGAGCGAGGCAAATACGGCGAGTGTTGAATACTATATATTGGGGGTAAAAAAGCAATGACGGCAACCGAAAGCAAGCTCAGCGCAATGAAGGTACACGTATTTAAGAGCGCCGATGAATACCTTGAGGCAAGAGCCGCGGGGCTAATCGGAGCGGACGACCTTTCCATAACGCCGGACACCGGCACGGTAGACGACGCAATGTCGGATACCTCGGCAAACCCGGTTCAAAACAGGGCGATAAAGGCGTATATAGACGCAAAAATAGCCGAGCTGAGCTCCCCCTGATATAAAAGGAGAGTAAAAACATGACTGAGCTTTTCATAAAATACCTGAAGGAGCACGTGGGCGACATATATGTATGGGGCGCACAGGGAGAAACTGCGATAACCGAAAGCTGGATACGCAAAAGGGAGACCAGCGAGATAAACGCAAACAGGGCTATCGCCCTATGGCAAAGGCGGAGGGCGGAGGGGCGAAGCCCCATCGCAGCGTTTGACTGCAGCGGGCTGATAGTCAAATTCCTGCTGGATAACAAGCTGATAAAGAGCGACGTATCCTCAAGGGGGCTGTACTCCGCCTGCGAAAAGCTGAAGGAGCGGGCAGAGCTGGAAAAGGGCGACCTCGTATTCAGGCACGACGGAAGGCGTATACACCACGTCGGCGCGTATATCGGCGGCGGGCTGGTAATTGAAGCAATGGGGCGGGACGACGGCGTCGTGCTGAACTGTCTCGATTCAAACGGCGCGGGGTACTGGAACAGGTACGGGCGGCTTGCGGCGCTGAGCGAGAGCGCAGCCGGGGCTAAGCCCTGCGACCCGTCAAGCTGCCCCTGCCGCGAGCTTATGGAAAAAATACTGAAGGGAGAAGAAAAATGAATAACAACATTATAAACGGGGCGGCCGCCGCGATAGGCGGGGCGCTGAGCTATGTATTTGGCCCCTGGGACGCCATGATAACCGCGCTGGTTGCGGCGGTGGTCATGGACTACGTCACCGGCGTTGCCTACGCCGCGCTTTCAAAAACACTCAGCAGCGCGATAGGCTTCAAGGGGCTCATGAAGAAGGTGTTCATATTCGTGCTGGTAGCGCTTTCAACGCTGCTCGACAAGCTCGCGCCCGCGACAAACGGCGCCGTCAGGAGCGCGGTGTGCATGTTCTACATCGCAAACGAGGGGCTTTCCATACTGGAGAACGCGGGGCGCATCGGGCTGCCCATGCCGGCGGCGCTAAAGGGCGCGCTTGCAAAGCTAAAGGAGGAGCAGAGGGAGGAATAACGACCGGGGGGGCGACCCCCCCTTTTTTTGCTTTTTTGCAATAAATGAAATGTGAAATTTCGTGCAGCGGCTGCGGCGCTTATTGACAAAAGCCCAAAAAAGCCGTAATCTTAATAATCATTCTAATTTACAGGTGTGCCGATGCAGGTAAATTCCCAAATAATGCTGCATATCCGCCGCAGCTTGCAGGAGCTTATGCAGAATATATGCATCGCGGCGCCGGACGCGGACAACCCGCAGGCGGAGCTTTCGCTGCCGCTCGGCTACACGACAGGCAAAACGGCGGAATACTGGGCGGAGCTGCTGAATGAAAGGCTGATGCAGCACCCAGTCGAGCTTTTCGGCGCACCGCTCATAGGCCGCATCACGGCGGAAAACCGGCACGTCGGCTTTCATCTATCAAACGAAGCATACGGCGCAATCGCCAGGCATATAATAAACAGCTGTAAAACCCCGCCGATGCCGCAAACGGCTCAGGACGATGAGGAGTATGCGCTGATAAAATGCCTTATGCTCGGCCGAAACGGCGGCTGCGATATACCGGATATGCCCACGGCGAAAAGGGCGATTTGGCTCGGCACCGCTGCCGGGGAGCAGCCGGAAAAAAAGCGGGCGGCGCTCAACCGCCGCTGCGCACGCTGCGTGCTTTCGCTCTTTGACGGGCTGACGGACGGCGAGCGGGACGCGGCGCGCAACGCGCTCGGCCTCTTCGGGGGATGCACCGCAAGGCTGCTGTATATGAACAGATGCGCTGCAAAACAGACAAATTCCACGGAGGTATAAATATATGCTTATAAAGAGACTTGCACATTCCTGCTTTTTGATCGAGAGCGAGGGCGGAACAAAAATACTTACCGACCCCTGCGACCCCGAAACAGGCTATGATATCGCTCCTGTCGAGGCGGACTGCGTTACCGTGAGCCACGCTCACCACGACCACAACTACACCGCCGCCGCAAAGGGCGCAAAGGTGATATCCGTCCCGGGCGAATATACCGTTGGCGATTTCAAAATAACCGGCCTCCCCTCCTGGCACGACGAGGAGCAGGGCGCAAAGCGCGGCAGCAACATAATATTCATACTCGAGGCGGACGGCCTCAGCCTTGCGCATATGGGCGACATAGGGCATATGCCGAGCGAGGACACAATAAAGGCGATGGGACATATAGACATACTGCTCATACCCGTTGGCGGCGTTTACACCGTTGACTACAAGCAGGCGCTGGATATCGCATACAAGATAGCGCCCAAGGTGGTCATACCCATGCACTACGCGAGCGAAAAGCTGGCCTTTGAGCTCAACGAGCTTTCGCCTTTCCTCGACAACGCAAAGAACTGCGCGATACACCGCATGCGCCAGAGCGAGGCGGTAATAACTGTGGACAGCCTCGGCAGCAACAGGATAATAGTGCTGGACTGCGAAAAATAAACAAAAGAACGAGCCGGAAACGGCTCGTTGTGTTTTGGGGGCTATTCCGCCTCGATATACGGCAGCAGCTTTGAAAGCTCACCGGGAATGCTCAGAACGAGCTCGATATCCTCTACCCGCCCGTCCTCAAACATCTGCGTAAGCGCGATATACTGGCAAAGACGGGACTTGAGGTTGAGGCAGTCCCCCTCTGCGGTAACCAGCTCCACCCTGCCGGAGCAGGAGCTTACAGCCTTGAAAAAGCCGACCGGCTCGGTTATATCCCTGATCTTCATCCAATATTCCTCCAATGCGGTTTTCTGATATTATACAACAGCTTTTGCTTTTTTGCCACTTCACAATTATTTCAAACTTATATGAAGATGCGTACAAGGTTTTATACTACAATTAGCACTCGAAGGGTGAGAGTGCTAAAAGAGATATTAGCACATACTACTTGAAGAAAATATCGCTCCGAGGAGGATAAACATATGGATATAAACAAATTCACGCAGAAATCCATCGCGGCGGTGCAGGATGCGCAGTCCGTCGCCAGCCGAAACACCAACCAGCAGGTGGACCAGCAGCACCTGATGAAGGCGCTGCTCGAGCAGAAGCTGATATCAGAGCTCATAACCAGAATGGGCAAGGACAAGGACGCCTTTTCCGCGGCTCTGGATAAGGAGATAGGCAAGCTGCCCAAGGTCACCGGCAGCAGGGAGGCGGAAAAGGTATACATCACGCCCGAGCTGGAGCGGGCGCTCAACTCCGCCGAGGACCAGGCAAAGCACATGAAGGACGAGTACATATCGGTGGAGCACCTGTTCCTCGGTATGCTGGAGGCGCCGAACGCCGCAATGAAGGAGCTTTTCAAGAGCTTTGACATAACGCGGGACGGCTTCCTGAAGGTACTGAACGACGTTCGCGGCGGCGCAAGGGTAACGACGGACAGCCCGGAGGACACCTACGACGCGCTGGGCAAGTATGCGCAGGATCTCGTTGAGCTGGCGAGAAAGCAGAAGCTGGATCCCGTCATAGGCCGAGACGAGGAGGTGCGCAACGTAATACGCATACTTTCGAGAAAGACAAAGAACAACCCCGTGCTCATCGGCGAGCCGGGCGTCGGCAAGACCGCCATTGCAGAGGGGCTTGCGCAGAGGATAGTTTCCGGTGACGTGCCGGCAAACCTGAAGGATCGCAAGATATTCTCGCTGGATATGGGCGCGCTCATCGCCGGCGCAAAGTTCAGGGGTGAATTTGAGGAGCGGCTCAAGGCCGTTCTAAACGAGGTAAAGCGCAGCGAGGGCAGGATAATACTGTTCATAGATGAGCTGCACAATATAGTAGGCGCGGGGCGCACCGAGGGCAGCATGGACGCGGGCAACCTCTTAAAGCCCATGCTGGCGCGCGGCGAGCTGCACTGCATAGGTGCTACCACGCTGGACGAATACCGCAAGTACATCGAAAAGGACCCCGCACTTTCGAGGAGATTCCAGCCGGTAATGGTTGAGGAGCCGACGGTCGAGGATACCATAAGCATACTGCGCGGGCTCAAGGAGCGCTACGAGGTGTTCCACGGCGTAAAGATACAGGACAACGCGCTGATTGCCGCCGCAACGCTTTCGCACAGGTACATAAGCGACAGGTTCCTGCCGGATAAGGCCATTGACCTCGTTGACGAGGCCTGCGCGCTGGTTCGCACCGAGATGGACAGCATGCCGACCGAGCTGGACGAAAAGCGCCGGCACATAATGCAGCTCGAAATCGAGGAGGCGGCGCTCACAAAGGAGAGCGACAAGCTGTCCGCACAGCACCTTGAGGATATACGCAAGGAGCTCGCCCACGAGCGGGAGGAGTTTGCGGGGCTCAAGGCAAAGTGGGAAAACGAAAAGGACGCCATAAAGAAGGTTCAGTCGCTCAGAACCGAGATAGAGCAGGTAAACGCCGAAATGCAGCAGGCGGAGCGCGGCTACGACCTGAACAAGGCCGCCGAGCTGAAATACGGCAGGTTGCCCAGGCTGAAGGAAGAGCTTGAGGCGGCGGAGGCCGAGATGGAAAAGGGTAAGGCAGACGGGCTGCTCCGCGACAGCATCGGCGAGGAGGAGATCGCAAAGATCGTCGGCCGCTGGACAGGCATACCGGTTTCAAAGCTGATGGAGGGCGAAAGGGAAAAGCTGCTTCACCTCGACAGCATACTGCATAAGCGGGTGGTCGGTCAGGACGAGGCAGTTCAGACCGTTTGCGACGCAATACTGCGTACCCGCGCAGGGCTGAAGGACCCGGATAAGCCGATAGGCTCCTTCCTGTTCCTGGGCCCGACCGGCGTTGGCAAGACCGAGCTTGCAAAGGCGCTCGCCGAGGCACTCTTTGACGACGAGAGCAACATGGTTCGTATCGATATGAGCGAATACATGGAGAAGCACTCGGTATCCCGCCTGATAGGCGCGCCTCCGGGATACGTCGGCTACGACGAGGGCGGCCAGCTTACAGAGGCGGTGCGCCGTCATCCGTACTGCGTAGTGCTCTTTGATGAGGTTGAAAAGGCACACCCCGATGTGTTCAACGTTCTGCTTCAGGTGCTGGACGATGGGCGCATAACCGATTCGCAGGGGCGGACGGTGGACTTTAAGAACACCGTTATCGTCATGACCAGCAACCTGGGCTCCAGCTACATACTCGAGGGCATAAAGGACGGCAGGATAACCGAGGAGGCTAAGGCGGAGGTAAACATGCTGCTCAAGCAGAGCTTCCGGCCGGAGTTCCTCAACAGGATAGACGACATAGTGTTCTATAAGCCGCTCGATAAGGAGGAGATATTCAAGATAACCGACCTGATGCTCGAGGATATACGCAAGAGGCTCAGGGAGCGCAGGCTGGACATTCAGCTCACCGAAAAGGCCAAGACCTACCTTGCGGAGACCGGCTACGACCCGCAGTACGGCGCAAGGCCGCTCAAGAGGCTGCTTTCCAGCAAGCTTGAGACGCTGCTTGCTCGCAAGATAATCGAGGGCGACCCCGCGCCGGATACGGTGTTCATCGTGGATTACGACGGGGAGAACCTCACCGTATCGCAGAAATAACAAAATACTGTGCCGCTCCGGACTTTGCCCGGGGCGGCTTTTTTGCCTTTTTGCGGCCAATTAAGCTATAATGGGGGTGAGCTTGGGATTTTGGGGTCGCAGAACGGCTTCGCAACCGCCGGTTGCGAATTTTCCAAGCATGGTTGGTAGTGCAAAAGCCGCCTTTCGGGGTATGCTATGCCTGACAAAACCGCAAAGGAGTATTCGAGCAATGAAAGAAATAACAATAGGCGAAAGGATACAGCAGCTTCGCAGGGCGGCGGGTCTTTCGCAGGAGCAGCTTGCGGAGCAGCTCGACGTTTCCCGCCAGTCGGTCTCAAAATGGGAGCTGAACGACGCCGCGCCGGAGACATCAAAAATAGTCGCAATAAGCGAGCTTTTTGGCGTATCCACGGACGAGCTGCTAAAGGGTGCTGAGAGCATACCCGCGGCGACCGAAGGAAAGCAGAGCATAGCCGCGATAGCAAAGCTCAACGCCGCGGAAAAGCGCATACGAACCGGCTTTACGGCTATGGCCGCGGGGCTGATAATGCTTGCTCTGGAGCTTTTGCTGCTGCCGGTGATTCAGGCAGCGGAAAGCAGAACATTCGGGCACTGCCTGACAAATGCCATGGATTACGCCGGTGAAATGCCCATGAAGGCGGTGATATCATTGACAGCTGCGGCAATTGCCGCGGGCATAGCCTTTATGACGATAGGATACCGGAACAAAGGGGCAAAAAAATCGTAAAACCCCTTGACTTATACTGCTGCGTATGCTACTATAATCCTTGCGTGACATCGCGGGGTAGAGCAGTCGGTAGCTCGTCGGGCTCATAACCCGGAGGTCGGGGGTTCAAGTCCCTCCCCCGCAACCACTTTTTTCCCCAGGCATCCCCAAAGGGATGCACGGGGCAAAACCAAATATGGCGGCGTAGCTCAGTTGGCTAGAGCATTCGGTTCATACCCGGAGTGTCATGTGTTCGAGTCACATCGCCGCTACCA
>CAVIAA010000036.1:0-12617 GCA_963640685.1 Acutalibacteraceae bacterium | reverse complement strand
AATCCCTTTCAATAATTTTTTCTTGCAAGTGAGCAGGGGAAAACCCCTACTTTTTGCGCCTGAAAAAAGGCAGAATTGGCGCAAAAATGGAGCGCAAAGCCGCAATTTTACCCAAAAAAGACGAGAAAAACCCAAAAAGTGGCGCAAAAAAGCAGGCGTAAAAGCTTATCGCCCGCAAAAGGCGGAGAAAAAACGCCCCCGCACCGAGCCTGTCGGCGAATAACCCCACCTTTTCCGCCGGGGAAAGCGCCGCCTATGGCGAATAACCCATGATTACCCACCAGCCGCAAAAAACCGCCGCCAAGCCCGAATTTGCCCCGAAAAACAGAGCGCCGCATAAAACACTATATAAAAGGAAGAAACTCCGTAAAGATTACGATATTCATTGTTTTGTTACATTTGTTTAATGAAAACAGTTGACAAACGGTAACAGTTGTTGTAGTATATAACCGTGCTAAGTGGAAGGGCGCCGGAAACGGCGTTTTTAAGCCCGGAAACGCTTAGGCGTTTCACAATTCAGGGGTTTTCCCCTGCTCACTTGCAAGAAAAAATTATTGAAAGGGATTAAGAAAATGAAGAAGATTTTTGCAATCGCTCTGGCTCTGGTCATGGTTCTTTCCATGGCTTCCGCCTTTGCAATGAACTGCCTGACCTTTGACTGGTCAAAGTCCACCAAGTGCGGCACCGGTAAGGTAGAAGTTATCACCTATGTAAAGTGCAACGATGGCGGCACCAACAACAACTATCTGGCCAACACCGGCGCTGCTGCCGTATTTGGCGATAATGTATACTTTGCTGTAAAGCTGACCGTTGAGGAGAACCCCAACGCTACCTGGTGGGAGAAGGCTGGGCTCACCATCAGTCTCACCGGTCTGAATCTGCTGGACAATGCGAAGTCGGTTAGCTATACGTTTAGCGACCTGGACGGGGCAGTAATTTCCGCTGCCGGTTCCCTTAAGGCTGGCGAATATTATCTCTACTGGGGTGACAAGGCTGTAAAGGCTGCTGATTTCGTGGCTTCTCCCGATAGCGTTGGCGGTCATCTGTGGGCTGCTTCTGTAAAGAACGCCAACACCGCTAAGGTTTGCGCTAAGCTGACTTCCGAGCTGTATGTTCCTTATTCCAGTGCATATGGTACAAAGGGTGAGGCAATTGAGCTCGACGGTTATGATGTAGCTATGAATGCTAATGAAAAAGGCATCAAGACCTTCAGCATCTTCTTTGACGATACCAGAGTAGATATCTATGATGGCGTACTGACCAATGTTGTAATCGGCAATAAGGTTTACAGCGGCACCTGCGCCGGTGGCTTCTATGGCAAGGATGGTAATGATAACATCACTGCTGTAAGTGGCTGCGGTTCTGACTACAGCACCATCAATGATATATTCACCACCTTCGGTCTCAGCTTTGGTATGAAGACCATCGCCTCTGAAGATGTACACAACGTTCTTGGTTGGTCCACCACTCAGGAAGCTTGCGACAACTGGTCCGCTAAGGCTTGCGCCGTAGTAGATCCCGTTGCAATCGAGATACCTAAGACCGGTGATGCCTCCGTCATCGCCTACGCCGTAATGGCTCTCGTAGCCGCTGCCGGCGCAATGGGTCTGAAGAAGTAACTCAAAAGAAAAAGCACAATGGGGCGGCCTCGCCGCCCCACAAGCTATGCTTCCACATGGGCTTGGCACAGAAGGGCTCCTCAACGAGGGGCTTTTTCTAATACAAAAAGCGCCTGCCGAAAATCCTCGACAAGCCTTGACAAATATGGTATTATCGCCTTGGGTAGAACGTAACCCGTGCAAGCGGCGGTCAGTACACCATCCGAAAGGGGGTGTTGCTTGTGAGCGATGCGGAGATTTTGTTGCTGCATTTGTACCTCATCCAGAGGTGCGAAAATAGTGACACTATAAAGTCTTTTACATTCACCATAAGAAAATAACCGCCCTGCTGGAACAGGACGGTTGTTTTGATTTAAAATAACCCAACTTACTGGCTGACCGCAAGGTCTTGCCTCGTTGTTATTATACCCGCCCCGCCTCGGAATGTCAACGCCGGGGCGGTTTTTTTATAAGTTTTTGCGGCTCAGCCCCAGATGACCACCCGCTCGCCGCCGGATAGGGTATCCGGCAGGGAATTGAGGCTTTTCAGGGCGGAAAGGCCGGCGTTGAACTCGCGGGCGACGGAGTAGAGGGTGTCGCCGGGGCTGGAAAAGTAAACGGTCACGCCGTGAAAAGGAGCGCGCGCGGGGCATTCCTCGGCGCCGGACACGGCAAGCAGGCTGCGGAAGCTGTATACGCTTGAGCTGAGGGACAGGCTAAGGCTTAGCTCAACGCTTCTGCCGCCGCCGGCACAGGAGCAGGCGCAAACGCCGCTTATAAAGGCATCGGTTCCGCAGAGCGAGGGCATCGTTGCGGAAAAGGGAATGTCCTCGCAAAAGGAGAAAAGCTCGCCGCTCTCGGCGGAGTATATCACCCGGGCAAAAATCAGCCCCTCGGCGCTCAGCGTTTCGCAGTCCGCGCCGTATGAGGTTACGACGGGGCGGGCGGTCGAGTATACCACGCGGGCGGCATCCGGCATTCCCTCGGGAACCGTGACCCGCTCGGAAAGGGACAGCCGCTGGGCAGAAAGCCCGCAGTATGAGGCGGTTTTGATTTGAGCGTGGCTACATTCAAAGGGCAGAGTCGGCGAAAAAATATCCGTCAAGACCTCCGCCCTGCCGCCTGCCCTGCCCCAAACGCGGCAGCTCAGCTCAACCTCGGCAGCTATTGCGCCAAGCTCGCCTGAACCGCCCATTCTGTGAGCGCAAACGCGAGCCTCGCCCCACATCGGGCTCATCGGCTCAAGCTCAAGCTCGCGGCTGAAGGGAACGGCGCGGCAAAGCTGCCCAAGCGCCCCGCTCCTGCTTTTAACGAGGGCGGAAAGGTACAGCGTGCCCTCAACGCAAACCCCGCCCCCGGCGGGCGAAACGCCGCGCAAAACGGCCTCTGCCTCGCTGTATACGACCTCGCTTGCAAACGGCGCCTCGATATCCTCCCGGAGGGAAAAGCTACAGCTCTGCCCGCCTGTTCGCTCAAAAACAGTAAGCTCCTCGCGCTGCTGCTCCGCGTCCGGCGCGCCGGCTATGCCGTCCACGACCCTTACTCCGGCAGAAATTACGCAGGCCGAAATATCAACAACGGCACAAACCCCGCCCTCCGCCGAAGCCTCGAGCGACTGAAGCGAAATCCCTGCCTCCGCCCGCATACCCGGCTTTACCCCCTCGGCGCTTATGCTGTGCTTAAACGGCGCGGAGGCGGAAAAGGCAAGCGCCTCGCCGTTGCTGCATATCAGATCTACCGAAATTACCCCCTCCAGCCGAACTTCCCCCTCTGCCGCCTCGCAGCTCAAAAGCTCCGCTTCCCCCGTGTACGAGAGTATTTTTGCGCCGCCCCGCCCCTCCGGCATAGGCAGCCGCGCCTCGGCGGTTGCCTGCGAAACGCCGCTGTATATCACCTGCCCGCACGGCAGCTCCTTCCAAATCAGCTCCATAACGTATGCTCCTCTCAGGCTTAATGCTTATAAAAGCATACGCTGAGCCGCCGCCGGTTATGCCCTTTCGGCTTGCCGCCCGATAAATATTTTTGCCGCCGGAACCGGCCGCCCGCCCGAAAAAACTGCATATAAAATGAGTATTCATTCCACTTATCAACGCAGGTTATCAACGTTATCAACATAGTTATCGACATTTCGGCCTGTTTGGGCAGCTGCAATGTTAGCAACCGGTTCAAAACAAACCCTTGACGCGGAGTTATTATTCACGGCCGATGCCGAGTATTCATTTTTGCGGATAGAATTTTACATATTCTGCCGCGCTGCCCCCTTTTTGCAAAAAAAGAGAGCCTTTTCGGCTCACTTTTTAAGCAGCAGCTTTTGCAATTTGCTTCGCTATTTTTCCTTGTAATAGAGCATACAGTGGCAATACCCCTCGAAGCTTGGGTCGGCTATCTGCTCCCTGAACTGCTTGCACATGCATATCGTGTCGTCCGTCATCTCCCGAACGCAGGGACAATGCCCGCCGCGCCGCCGCAGCCCCTCTCGAATGAGCTCAACGACCTCTTTGTCCTCGTTTAAGCGTATTTTCATTTTGCCCTTTCAATAATCGTGATTATCGCCTGCTTCTGAAGGTATCCCTCCGTTCTGTTTACCGCGCTGCCGTTTTTAAGGAACACCAGCGTCGGTATAACGTTTACGCCGTGCTTCATTGCAAGCTCTGTCTCCTCGTCCACGTTGCACTTGGCAACCAAAATGTCGTTCCTTTCCCTTGCAATCTCCTCTATCACCGGCGAAAGCATCCTGCATGGGGCGCACCACGAGGCCCAGAAGTCGATTATCACCAGCTTGTCCGTGTTTGTAACTTCGTTGTAGTTTTCCGCCGTCAGCTTAATTACCATGCGCAGCTCCTCCTTTGCAATCTCATATGCCCCTATTATAACCGATTTCTCTGTAAAATGCATGTCAAAAAGGTGAAAAAAGGCGGCAGCCTCCTTGCCCGGATTCAGGCCAAGTAAAAAATCCCCCTTTCGGGGGATATGCTAAAGCCCAAGGAAGTAGGGGCGATTGAATCGCCCCTTTATTTGTTTGTCTGTAATTACTTCTTCAGACCCATTGCGCCGGCAGCGGCTACGAGAGCCATTACGGCGTAGGCGATGACGGAGGCATCACCGGTCTTAGGTATCTCGATTGCTACCTGGCAGGCGGCGTTGGCGATTGCCACAGCGTCCTTGTTCCAGGTTGCCTTGGAGGCAGAACCGTTAGACCAACCGAAGATAGCCTTGATGGTATCAGCATTTACGCAGTTGCCCAGCTTGATGTTGACGAGAGCCATCAGATCATCGATGACGGAGCAGTTCGCCGCAGTGGAAGTCTCGGCACCTTTGGCTTCGCCATTTTCGAGTTTGCCCTCGATGCCCTTGAGGGTGGTGCCATCGAAGCTGGAGTAGTACTTGCCGTCCTCACCGGGATTCATGGTGGTAGCAACATACTTGGCGACACCGTTCACCACAAAGATGGTAGCCTCATCGGTGCCCTTCTTGATGGTGATGCCGTACTCAGGCTGACCGCTGGTGGACTTGCCTACGCGTACCTTGAAATCGCCGTAGTCGATCCACTCGGTGCTGAGAGCCTCGGGGTTATCCGCATAAGTGAGACCCGCATCGGTACCCGCAGTTACGCCGTTGAAATCATACAGAACGTTGGCAGAAATTTCCGCACGGGTGTTCGCAGCAACAGAAGACCTTACGCACTTGCTAGGATCGAAGGTGGAGAGCAGATTGCCAGTGCTGAACTCCAACCAATAGGTGTTGCCGGAAGCATCGGCAGCCTTATCGCCGGTCATGTCATAGAAAGACAGAGAGCTGTCGTTACCGTACTTCCAATTATATTCCTCTTTAACGTTGGTTGCCTTGACGTTGAGCTGAGTATTGGTATGATAGTACCACTGCTTGTTTACGTCCTTATCAAAGGTGACCTTTACGCCGTAAAAGATGGGCTGACCAACTACAACGGCGGCACAGCTGGACTCCTGATAACCGTCCAGAGTGTTGTTAGCTACGAACTGAACGACCTCAGCCTTGGCTACGCCGCAGCCTACGGTAGAGCAAGTCCAAGTATAATCACCGCACTTGCCAACGAAGGCAAAGGCGGAAGCCATGGAGAGAACCATGACCAGAGCCAGAGCGATTGCAAAAATCTTCTTCATTTTCTTAATCCCTTTCAATAATTTTTTCTTGCAAGTGAGCAGGGGAAAACCCCTACTTTTTTACCCAGAAAAAAGCGAAAAAACAGGGTTGAATGGGGAAAAATTATGATTTTTGACTAAAAGCACCCCGTTTTCGAGCGAAAAGTGGGGCGCGAGAGCAGCATGAAAAAATTAAACAAAGCAGAAAAGTGCATTTCGGGTCAAAAATGGGGAAAAAGTGGGGATAAACTGGTGGGAAAGGTGGGGTTTTCCACCGGGAAAAATTTCCCCATTGCGAGCTTGACAGAAAAAGCGCAAAGTTAGCAAGCTTAAATAATAAGGTATACCACCATACTATCGGCTTTATTTATTACAATTCGATTAAATCCGTAATAATTGGTTAATAAATTGTGATATGCCAAAAAAACCCTGATATTAAGCATTTTTTGATGCAAACAAAAAAACCGCCCCAGAAAAGGGGCGGTGTGAAGCTGATTTTACTTATTCTTAAGGTACTCATCGATAGCGGCGGCGGCCTTTTTGCCGGCGCCCATGGCGAGGATAACGGTAGCTGCGCCGGTAACGGCATCTCCGCCGGCGAAAACGCCGGGCTTGGAGGTTGCGCCGGTCTCGGGGTCGGCAGTTATCTCGCCCTTGCGGCCAACGACGAGGCCGGGGGTGGTGTTCTTGATGAGCGGGTTGGGGCTGTTGCCGATTGCGACGATGACGGTATCGACGGCGAGGGTAAACTCGCTGCCCTCCTTGGGCATCGGCCTGCGGCGGCCGGAAGCATCGGGCTCGCCGAGCTCCATCTCGATGCACTCCATCGAAACGACGTTGCCGTTTTCGTCGCCGTTTATGCGGAGGGGATTGTTGAGCACCTTAAAGATGATGCCCTCCTCCTTGGCGTGGTGAACCTCCTCGATTCGGGCGGGCATTTCGGCCTCGCTCCTGCGGTAAATGATGTATACGTTCTCGGCGCCGAGGCGCTTTGCGCAGCGGGCGGCGTCCATTGCAACGTTGCCGCCGCCGATTATGGCAGCGCTCTTGCCAACGCGAATCGGGGTATCCGTCTCGGGGAACTTATACGCCTTCATCAGGTTGATTCGGGTGAGGAACTCGTTTGCGGAGTATACACCGCAGAGGTTCTCGCCGGGTATCTTCTGGAAGTTGGGCAGACCTGCGCCGCTGCCAACGAAAACGGCGTCAAAGCCCTCGTCCTCCATCAGCTCGTCAAGGCTTATGGACCGGCCGATAACGACGTTGGTCTCAATTTTTACGCCGAGCGCCTCAACGCTCTTAATCTCCTCGCGAACAAGTGCCTTGGGCAGACGGAACTCGGGTATGCCGTATACCAGAACGCCGCCGGGGGTGTGCAGCGCTTCAAAAACGTGAACCTCGTAGCCGAGCTTTGCAAGGTCGCCCGCGCAGGTAAGGCCGGCGGGGCCGGAGCCGATAACGGCGACCTTTTTGCCGTTCTGGGCGGGCTTTTCGGCGGGGGCAGCGCCCTTCTTCATTGCCTGATCGGCGGCAAAGCGCTCCAGCCGGCCGATGCCGACAGGCTCGCCCTTTATTCCGCGAACGCACTTGCTCTCGCACTGGGTCTCCTGAGGGCAAACGCGGCCGCAGATCGCCGGCAGGTTGCTGGTGGATTTGATTATGGCGTATGCACCGTCATAGTCCCGCTCAGCGATCTTTGCGATAAAGGCGGGGATATGAACGTTCACCGGGCAGCCGGAAACGCAGGGCATATTCTTGCAGTTAAGGCAGCGGGCGGCCTCGTTCAGCGCGCGCTCCTCGTCGTAGCCGTGGGATACCTCTTCAAAGTTCTTGTTGCGAACGTTGGGATCCTGCTCTATTGCGGGGGTCTTTGTAAGCGTCATGTTGGGCATTATCTTTCACCTCCAGTGAGATTGCAGAAGTGCTTTTCGTCGGATAGCTTCTCCTCCGCCTTGTACATACGGCTGCGCATTATCGCCTCGTCAAAGTCAACGAGGTGACCGTCAAAGTCCGGCCCGTCAACGCAGGCAAACTTGGTTTCGCCGTTTACGGTAAGCCGGCATCCGCCGCACATTCCGGTGCCGTCTATCATTATGGTGTTCATGGAAACGGTGGTCTTTACGCCGTATTCCTTTGTAAGGTTGCAAACCGCGCGCATCATGGGCATTGGCCCAAGCACGAACACTTCATCATAGCGAACGCCGGCCTTTAGCTGCTCCTCAAGCGCGGTTGTAACAAAGCCCTTGTGCCCGTTTGAGCCGTCGTCGGTCATGATAAACAGGTTGTTGCAGGCCTTCCCAAATTCCTCTGTCAGTATATACAGGCTGGTGCTGCGGAAGCCGATTATCGCGTCAACATCCGCGCCGATGGCGCAGAGCGCCTTTGCCTGCGGGTACGCTATTGCAACGCCGAGGCCGCCGCCAACAACGGCAACCTTCTTACCCTTGAGGTGATCCAGCTCGCTTGCCTTGCCGAGCGGGCCTGCAAAGTCCATGAGGTAATCTCCCTCGTTGAGGGTGTCCAGCCGCTTTGTCGTTGCGCCGACCTTCTGGAATATCACCGTTGCGGTGCCCTTTTCGCGGTCGTAGTCCGCTATGGTGAGCGGTATACGCTCGCCCTGCTCATCTATGCGAAGCACTATGAACTGCCCGGGCAGTGCCTTTCTTGCAACGTACGGAGCTTCGACCTCGATCAGGGATACCGTATCGTGCAGACGTTCTTTTCTGACTATTTTGTACATAAGCCGCACATTTCTCCTTTTAAAATTTAATCGACCATAGGATAACTACATACATAACAATACACGACTATATCATACCCCAGCCGTCAGCAGATGTCAAAGGAATATGGGATATAATTATTATTCCTTAGAGTCGCGGAATGCATTGAAAATAAACGATGTTTGGGCGGTGAACTTATTTGATCCCCTGAGATACGGGCTTGGGAAATGCGTATGCCTCATGGAATCCGGCGGTATCTGGCACTCCATGCACACAGCCCCTCGGGGCGAATACACCGCGCCGCCCTTGCCCGGCGCTGCCGAAAGGCCGTTTGCCGTGTATACCGTCATTGCGGGCGAGGTCGTGAGCGGGTCCATCGTTATGCCGGTTTTCGGGCTGAAGAGCCGCCCCGCAGGCGCAAGCATCTCCCTGTCGTCCCTGTTGAGCAAAAAGCAGTGATCCAGCCCTCCCGCAAGCCTTATCTGCTCATCGTCCGACTCTGCGCAGCTCGCTACGTCCTTTATCGTTGTAAAATCCAGCGGCGTTCCCTTTACCGAGCGTATTTCCCCCGTTGGCAGCATGTATTTTCCAAGCGGGTTATAAAAGTCTGCGTTCACAAAAAGCTGCTGGTGCTGATCTCCGCTGTCGTGCCCGGAGAGGTTAAAGTAGCTGTGGTTGGTAAGGTTTACGACCGTGTCACAGTCCGAATAGGCAGAGTAAAATATATCCAGCACCGGCACCGAACCCGGGAACAGCGAGTATATGACCACCACATACAGCTCCCCCGGGAAGCCCATGTCCCCATCCTCCGAAACGAGCGAAAAAGCGACCGAGGACGGTCCGCCCTTCTCAAAGCCCCATTCCCTCTTTTGAAAGCCCTTGTGCCCTCCGTGCAGCGTACAGGCTCTTGCGTTTTTGTCCAGCTTATAGCTTCTGCCGCCGACCGTTATTTCCGAGCCGCTGAGCCTTCCCGCAAACCTTCCGCAAACAGCGCCCATGCAGTTTTTGTCCGCCTCGTATTCCCCTGCCGAGGAATACCCCATCACGATGTCCGTCATTTTTCCTTCTCTGTCCGGCACCTTCAGCGAAACCAGCGACGCACCGAGCTCGGTAAACGACGCTTCGATACCGTCCTCCTTGATCGTTATCAGGTGCTGCTCTCTTCTGCTTGACAACCTGCCGAATTTTTCCACCGAAATAGACATGCGCTTTACCTCCGTAGAACTGCTCTTTAACCAGATAATAGCAGAAAATTGGCTTTTTTTCCACCAAAATATGAAAAACGGCAGCCTCCCGTATAAGGGGCTGCCGCCGTTGATCATATCGTCATTGTTTATACTCGCTTACTTGGCCGAGCTGCGCCTTTTCGCTGCGACAACGACCGCCGCTATGGCGAGCACCGCCGCTGCGGCGATGAGGGCAGTCCTGGCCGGTGCCGGTTCGGCGCTGCTTTCCGGAATATCGGGCAGCGTGCCGTAGGCGGAGGCGTCCAGCTTTACGGTAAGGGGGTCGACCGGCTTGAGCTCGTCAATGACCTCGTGCGTCTCCGGATTCCTGCCGTTTTTCATGGTGTTGCTGTTTTTGCTCATGTACCAGCGAACGTCGTTGAGAAGCTGACCTGCATCGTTGAAGGCCTGCTCCTGCACCGAGTTGCAGTAATCTGTTATGTACTGCTTTGCCGCCGCGCTGTCGCCGAGAGAGGCGGCAGTGGCAAGCACGGTCTGCATGCTCCCGGTCATGAGCGTCTCCGCCTGATGCCAGTATGCGCGCACGGGCTGGCCGTAGATCTTATATGCGTTTTTCTCAACGCCGAGGGTGTTGAGCTCCTTGAAGCGGTAGTAGGGGTAAAGCTGCGTGTCGAATATGCCGGCCTCGTCGGCGGTCTGGCTGCGGGCGTAGGGAGCGCTTATGCTCGTTGCGGCGTTTGATACGGGAACGAATACGCCGTACAGCGCAGGACCCGTGCTCTCCCATGTCACGCAGGACATGTCCGCGGGCAGATCGGGGTATATCTGCGCAATATGCACGCTCAGCGCGGTGTCCGTTCCGATAACGCGCATATCAGTGCGGCCTGTTTCATCGGGGCTGTATTCCGTGCCCTCATAGCGGTTGCGCATGATCTCCATAACGTCGAGCAGCGAGACCTTTTCGTCGGGCGCAAAGCACAGGGGATAGAGCGCACTCTTATCATAATCGCCGTAGGCGGAGGGAGCCATGAGCTGATGCGCTATCCACGTTCTCATGTGGGAATAGTTTGTAACTACCTCGTCGCCGGAGTAGGTGGCCAGCAGGTTGAGCTCGCCGTTTTCGCCGTATACCGCAAAGCCCTTGTCCTTTGCAAGGCTCTCAAGCTCCTTGGAGAGTATGCAGTCACCGTAATCCGATACATATTCAAGCGAAAACTCGTTTCCGAAGGCGCAGACCTTGTCGTCGGGCAGCTTTACAGCTGCATACTGATGACCGCTGTACATCTCAATGTACCACGCCTCCTTCTGGTCGGCGATGAGCGCGATATTGACCTCGCTGCTGCCGTAGGTATCGATAAGGGACAGCAGCACCTCAACGCCCTCTCTCGCCGTTGCGCTCTGGCAGGTAACGAGGTCAACTGCCGTAAACTCGGACAGGCCGTGCTCTACAAGGGGGTCGGCCTCCAGCGCAGCTGCGTTTGAAAACGACGTGATCGACATTATCATCGCAACGCCGTATTCGTTTGTGCATACCGTCGCATCGCTCCCAAGCCCGTTTGCGGCTGTTGCGCTTTCCATCCACGGCGTGGAGGTGTAGCGGTAGGTCGTATCCGGAAGGGGTGCGAACACCGTTTTGTCGTTATCGACCGGCATCGTTCTCCCGGGCTTGTTTTCAACTCGCTCCGTGATCGTCACATAATTTGCCCAAACATCCTGATAATCGTTGGATTTTGCCATGATTACCGTGCCGTCCTCGCTTGCCTCTGAGCCCACATATACCGCAGTGCAGGCATTGGCCTGAGCACCACCGGCGAATATTGCCGTCAGCGCCAGGGCGGCAGAGCACGCCGCCCCAAGGAGCTTGCTGCTTTTTTTCATATTTCGCTGTTTCCTTTCAAGTCGTCAAGTCGGTTTTTATCGCTGGCAAAAGCCCAATGTATCAGGCTTTTTCATCATGCATCGCCCTGAAGCGGGGCATACAGGCTTTCCGCATACGCCTGTATATCCATTCCGTCCAGATCCTTTGCAGAGGCGGAGAGGGAATATGCTACGCCTGTAACCGCGTCATACCAGTTCACTACCTGTATATCGTTCTCCGTTCCGTCCTCCGGTGCGGAATATGCATAATACATCGCTTCCCTGTCTGAAACTGTCCCTTCTTCCTTGCCTGTCCATTCGTATGCCATGCCGGAGATATCGCTCAGGGCGTCCGCCAGCTGAATCCTGTATGTCCAGTTTATCTCGTCCAGAACATAGGTCATCTGCGCCATTTTGCCTTCCGCCATATAGCTGTATGAAACATCGGAAGCGCCCTCGGGTGCTGCAATATCAAAGCCTGTCGCCTCCAATACGCCCTGCTCGTCGGACTGCGTCCAGGGGTTTGCAAGCTGCTCCTGCTCTGTCGCTGCGGCGGCTTCGCTGCTCTGGTCTTCCTTCACTTCAGAAGAGCTGCACCCTGCAAATATCATCATACCGACAGTCATCAACGCCAAAATCGAAATGATCTTCTTTTTCATTATACTTAAATTCTCCTTTCATCGGCATATAGCCTTCTTTTCGAGCGAATTATACGCAATGAATAAATCTGTGTCAAGGCTTTTTCCCCATTCTTTTGGGTAAAAAAGTAGGGGAAAGGAATAACAAAGCCGCTTATTATAGAATTGAACGAGCGACACCATAAAGTCTTTTACATTCACCGCCGCTATTATACCCCCCGCCTCGGCCTGTCAACGCCGGGGCGGTTTTTTCTTGCTTTTTCTCAAATATATTAGAAAAAGCCCCTCGTTGAGGAGCCCTTCTGTGCCAAGCCCATGTGGAAGCATAGCTTGTGGGGCGGCGAGGCCGCCCCATTGTGCTTTTTCTTTTGAGTTACTTCTTCAGACCCATTGCGCCGGCAGCGGCTACGAGAGCCATTACGGCGTAGGCGATGACGGAGGCATCACCGGTCTTAGGTATCTCGATTGCTACCTGGCAGGCGGCGTTGGCGATTGCCAC
>CAVIAA010000035.1:0-13623 GCA_963640685.1 Acutalibacteraceae bacterium | reverse complement strand
ATGCTGCTGGAAGCCCACTATCGGGAAACCTTTGATAAGTGGCTGGAAACAGAGCGTATCGTCTGTAAGCCCTATTTCCGTCTACGTCCCGCTATTCACCCTGCCAGCTACACCGACATATACGCCCGTTCGCTGTATGCGGCAGAGGACGGCGATATGAACAAGCTGGAACAAAAACTGATTGTGGAATTGACCGCTCTGCCGAATGTCCGCTGGTGGCATCGGAATATTGCACGGCAGGACTTTGCAATCAACGGCTTTATCAAGCATTACCCCGATATAATGATTATGACCCAGAGCGGCAAAATCATCTTGGCGGAAACCAAGGGCGACCACCTGAAAAACGATGACAGCCGGGAGAAAATCGCCCTCGGTCAAGCGTGGCGCACGGCAGCGGGCAAGGATTTCCGCTATTACATGGTGTTCGAGAATGACGAAAACCTTTTGCCGGGGGCAGTGAGCATAAGCCAGTTTATTGACACGGTTAAAGCATTGTAAATCAAATAACCATATATCCGTCATTTGCAGGGGGCGATAAAATCTACCCCCGATAAGTAGCAGTGCCGATTCGGGCAGCAGGAGCAATTGTTCACCGTCTGAACTTCCGAATGACAGTGGGGCAAGCTCATTATGGGCTTGCCCCTTGCTTAAATAAAGGCGGGTATTTGCAGATTGTAACGCACAAGGGGCGGATAAGTGAAATGTAGGGTGGTAATATGGCAGAGAAAAATAAACGGCGCACAAGCGATAATATCCCCGATATTTGCCCCGAAAGACAACAAAAAAACAGGCGTGGGAGTTGTTAGCGTCCCACACCTGTTGGAAAACTGATTTGTAGCAGCGGCGTACCTATATCCCTTGTGTAAGTTTTCTCTACGCCATTTTTACGCCATTTTCGTATAGAGTAGCATAGGAAAACATGAAGTTATATATGGTTGGTTTGTTCCAAAATCCGCTTCAAATCAAGTAATATTCGTATTTATTGAGGATTATTGAGATATAAAATCAGGTAGCGGTCCTCCGATACCGAGCTTCATAGCTTTATATTCTCCCAGCGGTAAATTTTTGTATCTGTACAGTAATTATATGTTCCTTTGCCCGCCTTGTCAAACCGGCGGGGCGAGGATATACTTATTTATATGAAAGCGCTTGAAGTAAGCATTAAGAAAGCAATTGAAGAACACGGCCTTATAAAAGGGGGCGAGCGGGTGCTGGTTGGCCTGAGCGGCGGGGCAGACTCGGTCGCGCTGCTGAGCGGGCTTTTTGCGCTCTCCGGCGATATGGGCTTTTCCGTTGCCGCGGCTCACCTGAACCACGGCATACGCGGGGGCGAGGCGGAGGAGGATATGCGCTTTTCGGCGGAGCTCTGCGCCGGGCTCGGCATACCGATAGTATGCGAAACGCTGGATATACCCGCGATAGCCAAAAGGGACGGAAAGACGCTTGAGCAGGCGGCGCGGGACGAGCGCTATGCCTTCTTCAACAGGGCGGCGGAGAGGCTGAGTGCCGACAGGATCGCCGTTGCGCACCACATGGACGACCAGGCGGAGAGCATACTGCTGCACCTGATACGCGGCAGCGGCCTGAAGGGGCTTATCGGCATGGAGCCTATGAGCGGCCGCATAATACGTCCGCTGCTCTTTTCAAGGCGGGGCGATATCGAGGCGTACTTGGCCTCGAGCGGCCTGAGCTACAGAACGGACAGCACCAACCTTGAGCGGGAGGCGAGCCGAAACAGGCTGCGGCTGGATCTTATACCGTATATTCAAAGGGAGCTGAACCCCGCCTTTGTGGAGAGCCTCTGCTCAACGGGGGAGCTGCTGCGGCAAGATGAGGAGTATCTCGACGGGCTTGCGCGGGGGGCGCTCGGCGATGCAAAAACCGATGCGGGCTACGACAGAAAAAGGCTGTCGGCGCTGCCGCCGCCGCTTTTGAGCAGGGCAATACGCATAGCGGTGTTTGAGGCGGGGGCGAGGGCAGATGTCGAACGGGTACACATAGAGCGCATAATGGAAATGCTGACCGCAAAAACCGGAACGCACGCCGATATTCCGCACATAAGCGTATGGGTGAGCTATGGCGATATATGCTTTGGAAGGGCGAAGGAGCCGGCAAAAATCGACACACCGTTTAATATTGCGGGAAAAACCTGCTTTGAGGGCGGCTTTTTCTTTGCAGAAGCCGTCGAGGGTGATATAATAAAGGGTAACGCAGTCGCATATATGGATATGGACAAGCTGCCGAGCGGCCTTACTGTGAGGACGCGCCGCGAGGGGGACAGGATACACTTCATAGGCTCCCTGGGCAGCAAAAAGCTGAAGGACTTTTTTATCGACAGAAAGGTCCCGCGGGAAAAACGGGATGTGCCGATACTCTTTTGCGGCAGCGAGGCGCTGTTTATACCCGGCCTCGGCATATCCGAGCGGGTAAGGGCGGACGGGAGCACGAGGCGGCTGCTCCGCGTAACGTATACGAAGAATAAATAATATAATTATTTCGGGGGTATATATGGCAGAAAAGACCGATCTCAACAGGGTCGTGGAGCGGGTGCTCGTAAGCGAGGAGGCGCTTAAAAAGCGCATTGCGGAGCTCGGCGCGCAGCTCTCGGAGGACTACGAGGGCAAGAACGTGATTTGTATATGCATACTCCGGGGCGCGGTGCATTTCTTCTCGGATCTTGTTCGGCAGATGACCTGCATGACGGAACTGGACTTTATGTCGATATCCAGCTACGGCAACGGAAGGAGAACATCCGGCGTCGTGCGAATAGCAAAGGATCTGGACACCAGCATTTCCGGCCGCCATGTGCTCATAATCGAGGACATAATGGACAGCGGGCGAACGCTCAAGCACCTTACCAAGATACTCGAGGCGCGGGAGCCTGCCTCGCTTAAGATATGCTGCCTGCTGGATAAGCCCTCGAGGAGGGAATGTGACATCAGCCCGGATTACACCGGCTTTGTGATACCAAACGAGTTCGTGCTGGGCTATGGGCTGGATCTCGACAGCTTTTACCGCAACCTGCCGTATGTCGGCGTGCTCAAGCCGGAGTTTTACGGCGGCGAAAAGTCATAAAATGTTTATAATTTGGCGCTGCGGCGATGTTGACAAAGGCCGCGCCAGAGCGCAAAATATTATGGATATAAGCTGAATAGTAAGGAATAAGATCGTAATGATGAAGGACAAGGACGAGAGACTGCCCGAGCCGGAAGAGCTAAACGAGGCGAGCGGCCGTTTGGAGCCGGACGAAGAGCTCGATGAGGAGTTCGGCGAAGAGCTTGACGGGGAGCCGGAAAAGCCCGGGAAAAAGGGCAAGGCCGGGCTTGTGATAGGCATAATAGCCGCCGCTGCGCTGCTCGGCGCGGGCGGCTGGTATTACTGTACCAACTTCATGAGCAAGCCGCAGCAGACAGAGGCCGAGGCGGAGGCCGAGACGCCGACCGCAAGGACGATGCCGGATCTTGTATACGAGACAGAGGAGGTCGCCGAGGAGATACTCAGCGAAAACGGCATAAAGGCGGATATACTCTTCGTCTGCTCGGAGAAGGTGCCAAAGGGCATAGTTGCGCTGCAAAGCGTGAGCGCGGGGCAGGAGATAGGCGATGAGGGGGTCACGGTGTATGTGAGCATGGGACCTGCGCCGACGCCTACGCCGGAGCCCAGCCCGCTGCCGACGCCGACGCCAAAGGCCACCGCAAAGCCCAAGGCCAAGGCAACGGCTGTGCCGGAGATAATCATACCGCAGCCCGTCGTTACCCCCTGCCCGACTGGGTGAGGAAAGAAGTAATTGACGGCCGGGTTCGGTCGTGAGAGGGCATATGCCCGGGCACACAAAAAGGCGAATTTTTATCGTATACATAAAAAGCAACAAGCATAAGGAGAGGAACAAGATGAAGAAGCTGTCCCTGATAATGGCCGCGATAATGGCTCTTGGCGTTCTTGCGGGCTGCGCGCAGCAGGCTGCGGCGCCGGAGGAGACCGGCGAGGAGGCCGCCGCCGAAAAGAGCTATCAGTACATCACCGCAGAGGAGACCAAGACGCTCATAGAAGAAGGCGGGGATTATATACTCATAGACATACAGCCGGAGGAGCAGTACGCCGTTGGCCACCTGCCCAACGCCGTTGCGACCTACGCCTACCCTGCGGACACGGATGAGCTGCGCTCAAAGCTGGATACCGCCCTTGAGAGCATTGACGAGGGCGAGGGTCCCGTCGTCATAGTCGGCCTTGGCGGCAAGACCGGCGCTGAGAACGCATACGACTATTACCTTGAAAAGGGCGTTGACGAGAGCAGGCTGTGCATACTCGAGGGCGGGCAGATGAGCTGGCCCTATGAGGAGCTCAAGTGGCACGACATACAGTATCTTTACATAAACCCGGATAAGCTCAAGGAAATGCTGGACAAGGATCAGAACGTCATGATAATCGACATCCGCCAGCCGGAGTATTACAACGCGGGGCATCTGCCCGGCGCAATACCCACCTCGTCCTTCCCGAACACCAACAAGGCGCAGTGGGACGCGCTGGATGAGCTCAACGAGCAGATAGAGGCGACGCTTGACCCCATCGTGATAGTTTGCATGAGCGGCACCAACGGCGCCTACAACGCGATAAACCACTGGGTAACTCAGGGGATAGACTACCGCAAGTTCTACGTTCTCGAGGGCGGCGGAACCAACTGGCCGTATGCCGATATGCTGGAGGTCACCCCGAACTATCAGTACGTTACGCCGGAAGAAATGAAGGCCAAGATAGAGGCCGGGGAGGATATGATACTTCTCTCGGTTCAGACCCGCAGCAGCTACAAGACGGACGGCCACCTTGCGGGCTCGATAGAGACCAAGGCATACCCCGCAAACACCGCAGACCTTCGCAAGAGGCTCGCAAAGGAGACGGACGCGCTGACGGAGAGCACCGCACCCATATATGTAATGTGCATGGAGGGCAAGGCCGGCGCTGAGAACGCCATAAGCTACTATGTAAACGAGCAGAAGATGGATCAGACCCGCTTCTATATAATCGAAGGCGGCATAAAGGGCTGGCCGTATCCCGAAATGCTTGAGGACAGGAGCGAGGAGAACGCGGCCGAGACCACAACCACCGAAACCGCGGCAGAGACCAAGGCGAAAACCACCGATGAGGAGGACGAGGGCGAGGATATCGCCGCCGTAACGCCGGAATTTGCCCCCGCAGCGTAAACAAAGCAAACACACATAACGCCCCGACCGTAACGCCGGGGCGCTGTTTTTTAGGGGAGGATGGAGCATGATACGATTTGTTGAGCCGCAGGACGCGCCGCGGCTGCTGGAAATTTACGCGCAGTATATAGACACACCTACGACCTTTGAATACCCGCTGCCCTCGCTTGAGGAGTTTTCCTGCCGCATAGCGGGGATCGCAGCGGAATACCCGTACCTCGTGCTCGAGGAGGAGGGGAGGGTTATGGGCTATGCCTACGCGCACCGGCTGCACGAAAGGGCGGCGTACCAATGGAACGCGGAGCTTTCGGTATATCTGGACAGGGAAGCGGGCGGGCACGGCGCCGGAAAAAGGCTGTACCGCGCGCTGGAGGCGCTGCTCAGGCTTCAGGGGGTAAAGAAGCTCTGCGGCATAGTCGTGGTACCAAACCCCGCGAGCGAGGCGCTGCATCTCTCCCTTGGGTTCTCCCGTGCCGCGCTCTTTGAGGCGGAGGGGTACAAGCAGGGCGGCTGGCGCGATGTGTGCCGGTTTGAAAAGCGCATAGGCGAAGCCGCGCTCGACCCCGCGCCGATACTTAAAATAACCGAGCTCGATGCGGAGCGGGTGTGCGAAATACTGGAAGGGGCGTAAGGGCGGCTAAATGACCTCCTTGACCTCGGCTCTGCCGCTCTTTTCCCGGGCGGATTCCATGATGAGCTTATCCGCAACGAGGGCGATGAACTCGCCGTTTGTTGGCTTGTCGTTCTTGCCGTATATGTTATAGCCGAATATCTGGTTTATGTTCTCTATCTTGCCCCGCGTCCAGGCGACCTCGATGGCGTGGCGTATCGCCCGCTCGACCTTTGAGGCGGAGGTTTGAAAGTGCCGCGCAATGCCCGGGTAAAGCTCCTTTGTTATGCGGCCGCAGAGCGCCGGCTCAAAGTACACCATGCGCACCGCCTCGCGCAGGTAATGGTAGCCCTTTATGTGGGCGGGTATGCCTATCGTAAGAAAAACGGAGGCGATCTTTTCGTCGAGCGTCTGCGGCCTTGGGTTGAGCGCGCAAACGCGGGAGCGCTGTGCATCGCTGCTCGTCATCATGTCCACTATCCGGCGGTAAAGGGTTTCCGGGTCAACCGGCTTGACCATGTAATACCTTGCGCCGAGGGCGCAGGCCTGCCGGACTACCTCCTCCTGCCGCAGAGCGCTTATCACTATAACTGCGGGCGCGTCCTTTACCAGCCCGCTGCTGAGCCGCTCAAGCAGCTCAAGCCCGTCCAGCTCCGGCATGATGAGCTCGGTAACGAGTATGTCGTAGCGGCCGGAGTTCAGCGCGTCCAGCGTTGCGCGCCCGTCAGATGATATGTCCACGCTGTCGATGTTCTCCTGAGCGGAGAGGTAGTCCCGCGCACTGGATAGGAACTGCTCGTTGTGGTCCGATAAAAGTATGCGGTATTTAGCCATATAATGCCTCCGTATCAATATAGTTCCGATTTTTTCCGCAGCATATGAGTTTTTCTGCTGATGTGATTGTAGCACCGCAATTTTCGCGGCGGTAGGGAATAAATATAGCTGCTTTCGTCGGCATTTGCACCGGAATTTGCAAGGCTGCCGCTATTTTGTCGCAGCAGAAGGAAATAGCCGGCCGGTTTGTCTTTGCGGCGGTGCTGCGGTGTGCTATAATAAGTTGAATCGATAATGGGGAGGGCTGTTTTATGGATGACAGCAGGCTCACTGAGCGAATGACGGCGTCGGAGCTGAAATACGCGGGCCCCGTATTTGACGTATACAGCGACAGGGTGGAGCTCTGCAACGGGAGCATTGCCCGAAGGGACTACCTGAAGCACCGCGGGGCGGTCGCGATAGTTCCGCTGACCGACCGGGGCGGCGTTATAATCGAGCGGCAGTACCGCTATGCTCAGGGGCGGGTCATGACAGAGATTCCGGCGGGCAAGCTGGAGGAAAGCGACACCGACCCGCTGACGGCGGCAAAAAGGGAGCTCGGCGAGGAAACCGGCGTGACCGCAGCCGAGATGATACCCATAGGCGTATACATTCCCTCTCCGGCGATACTTTCGGAGCGGATATACGTTTACCTTGCGCGGGGGCTTAGCCGCGGCGCGGCGCACCCGGATGCGGACGAGTTCCTTGAGCAGCTGGAAAAGCCGCTAAATGAGCTTATAGATATGATAATGAACGGCGAGATATGCGACGGAAAGACGGTTTTCGGCCTGTTTAAGGCGGCGGAATACCTGCGCCGGGAGGGGAGGGCAAATGGATAAAGACACGCGGTTCAAAAACCTGCTCTTTGACCTTGACGGGACGCTAACCGACCCCGCACTCGGCATAACCTCTGCCGCCCAGTATGCCTTAGGCAAAATGGGCATTGCAGTTGAGGACAGGCGAACGCTGAACTGGCTCATCGGCCCGCCGCTTATAGCCTCGTTTGAGACCGGCTTTGGGCTGACCAACGCGGAGGCGCTGACGGCGCTCGGCTACTATCGCGAGTATTTTTCCGAAACCGGCATATTTCAAAACGAGCTGTATCCCGGCATAGACGAGCTGCTGAACGACCTGAAGGCCGCAGGCAGGCGGCTCATGGTCGCGACCTCAAAGCCGGAGGACTTTACAAACAGGATACTCTGCCACTTCGGCATTGCAAAATACTTTGACTTCGTCGGCGGAAACACCATGAACGAGGGAAGGCCGACCAAGGCGGACGTCATTTCGTATGTGCTCTGCTCCTGCCCGGAGGTCACGCCGGAGAGCAGCCTCATGATAGGCGACAGACGGTATGACGTTGAGGGGGCGAGGGCGTTTGACATAGACTGCGCCGGCGTTCTGTACGGCTACGGCAGCAGGGAGGAGCTTGAGCTCGCAGGGGCGAGCTATATCACGGAAAGCGTTGCTGCGCTAAGAGAGCTGCTGCTTTAGGCGCGGCGCTGAATTTATATTATAAATCAGGAGGAACACGAAATGTCAAAGGTGTATTTCGCGGATATGCGAACCAGCTACCGGGAGAACCTCCCGCAAAAGCTTACCCGCCTGATAGACAAAGCGGGGCTTGGCAGCATAGACTTTGACCACAAGTTTGTTGCGATAAAGATACATTTCGGCGAGCTTGGCAACCTGGCCTACCTCAGGCCGCAGTATGCAAGGGCGCTTGCCGCCTACATAAAGGAGCGGGGCGGCCTGCCCTTCCTTACGGACTGCAACACGCTGTACGTCGGCTCCCGCAAGAACGCGCTGGAGCATATCGAGACCGCGTATATAAACGGCTACACGCCGTATGCGACCGGCTGTCAGGTGATAATCGCAGACGGAATAAAGGGCAGCGACGAGGCGGAAATACCAATAGGCTGCGAGCTGGTAAAGACCGCGAAGATAGGCCGCGCAATAGCGGATGCGGACATCATAATCAGCCTCAATCACTTCAAGGGGCACGAGGAGGCGGGCTTCGGCGGGGCGCTGAAGAACCTCGGCATGGGCTCCGGCTCCCGCGCGGGCAAGATGGAGATGCACTACGACGGGCAGCCCGTTGTGGATAGGGACAAGTGCCGCGGCTGCCATATGTGCGCTAAAATTTGCGCCAACAACGGCATACGCTACGAGGACAACAAGGCGGTCATAGACACCGCGCACTGCCTCGGCTGCGGCCGCTGCATTGCTATCTGCGGCTTTGACGCCATTGAGCCCAGCAACGCCTCCAGCGAGGAGAGCCTGAACAAGCGCATTGCGGAATACGCATACGCCGTGGTAAAGGGCAAGCCGAGCTTCCATATAAACATCGCGGTGGATATATCCCCGAACTGCGACTGCCACTCCGAAAACGACGTTGCGATAGTTCCCAACGTAGGCATGTTCGCCTCCTTTGACCCGGTCGCCGTGGATATGGCGGCGGCGGACGCCGTGAACGCGATGCCCGCGAACCAGCGGAGCGTTTTAGGTGAAATGGAGTGCAGCTGCCACGACCACTTTACCAACGCCCACCCGAATACCGACTGGCGGGTGCAGATAACGCACGGCGAGCGCATCGGCCTCGGCAGCGGCGAATACGAGCTGATACGCATATAACAAACCGAAAGGTGCACCCCTTTGCTTGAGAGATATACCGCGGTAGACGTTGAAACGCCGAACCGCAACAACGATTCAATATGCTCAATAGGCATAGTACATATGGAATACGGAGCTCCCGTTTACAGGCGGGAGTTCTTGGTGAACCCGCGGGAGCATTTTGACGACTTCAACATAAAGATACACGGTATAACCCCCAAGATGGTGCAGTCCGCGCCGGTATTCCCCGAGATATGGCCTGAGATAGCCCCGTTTTTCGGCGGCATAATGGCAGCGCACAGCGCCACCTTTGACCTTGGGGTGGTATGCAAGACGCTTGCGGTATACGGGCTGCCGGTGCCGGATATCACCTACATATGCTCGCTTCAGAAGGCGAAGAAGCACATACCAAAGGAGCTTTACGGCAGCCACAAGCTGAACGACCTCTGCGCCGGGCTCAAGCTCCCCCTTGAGCACCACCACGACTCGCTGGACGATGCGCTGGGCTGCGCGCTGATAATCGAGACCCTGACCGACCGCTTCGGCGTTCAGCAGGACGACATAAGGACCTACTACTACAAGGGGGTTCAGCTCACGGTTTCCCGCCGGGAGCGGCGGGAGGCCATTCAGGCGCTTTGGAACACTATGGAAAAATACGGCAGGAAGAAAAAGCTGTTTACCGAGTATCACGAGGCGCTGGAGGACTGGACGAGGAAGTACGATAAATACATCATGGATCCGGACATACACGCCTGCCATGACCTCATCGAGGCCGCGCTGCAGCGAGGCAGCGTGACCGAGGCGGAATACGACATGATAATGGGGCTTTGATATGCTGAACGAGCAGGAGATAAAAGAGCATCTTACATCGCCTATCGACGTCGTTTTTTTTGAGGAGACGGCATCTACGAACCTTGAGGCAAAGCGGCTTGCGCCGCTGTCTGCCGAGGGAACGACCGTGTTCGCCCGAAGACAGACATCGGGCCGCGGGCGGGTTGGCAGGGCTTTTGAAAGCCCGGAGGGCGGCATATACATGACGATGCTGATAAGGCCGCGCGACCCCGTTTGTCTGACTATGGCGGCGGCGGTCGCCGTTTCAAGGGCGCTCAAAAAAAAGCTCGGCATACGGCCCGAGATAAAATGGGTAAACGACGTATACTGCGGCGGCAAAAAGGTATGCGGGATACTCGCCGAGGGCGCGGCTGCCGGCGGCGAGCTCAAATACGCCGCAGTCGGCGTTGGGCTGAACTACCAAAGCCCGCAGTTTTCCGGCAGCCTCGGCGAAAAGGCGGGCAGCCTTTACCCCGGCACAGAGCCGCCCGTTTGCATAAGCGAGATGGCGGCGGCGCTTGCAGATGAGCTGTTTGCGGCCCTGAGCAGCCCCGCTGACCCCTCCATATACCGCGAATACCGCGAGGAGAGCATGCTCATTGGCAGACGGATAGTCATTCTCCGCGAGGGGGAGCCGGAGGCCACGGCGCTCGACGTAACGCCAAAGGGACACCTGCTCGTCCGCTTTGATGACGGGAGGACGGAGGAGCTTTTTTGCGGCGAGGTGAGCGTTAAGCCTGCATAAGCCTTTCATACCGTATAAAACGCAATGCTGACAGCAGCATTTGCAATACCAAATCCATGTTTTTGGTGATAACATGCAATAAAGACTGTTATCGCCAATTTTTTTAAAAGGAGAAGTAACATGGAATTGAAAAAGTCTACCGTATGGAAAAGCTACCGTTTCCCGCTCATGCTGCTCGGCTCCATTATTCTGGGTTGTATCGTCGGCGCGCTGCTGGGCGAGCAGGCGGGCATGCTTGCCCCCTTGGGCAATGTGTTCATAAACGCGATGTTCACGGTGGTGGTGCCGATGGTGTTTGTCTCCATAGCCTCCGCCGTAGGCAATATGTCAAACATGAGGCGGCTCGGCAAAATATTGGGCTCCACACTTGTGACATTTATAGTCACCGGCATAATCGCCGGCACCATAATGATAGTCGCCGTAAAGCTGTTCCCGCCCGTGCTGACCCCGTTTGAGGTAGCCGCGGAGGAGGTCGGCGAGCCCAAGACGGTAGGCGAGCTTATCGTAAGCTTCCTCACCGTAAGCGATTTCCCGCAGCTGTTCAGCCGCAGCAATATGCTGCCACTGATCGTTGCCTCGATAATCTTCGGCTTTGGCGTATCCGCCTGCGGCGGCTCTGAATGTGCCGTCGGAAGGCTGCTCAACAACCTTTCGGATATCGTAATGAAGATAGTTAACATACTTATGTACTATGCGCCGATTGGCCTTTTCGCCTTTTTCGCCTCGCTCATTGGCGAGTTCGGGCCTACGCTCATAGGCAACTTTGGCCGCGCCATGCTGCTCTACTATCCGCTGTGCGTACTGTACTTCTTCATAGCCTTCCCGCTGTATGCCCGCTTCGCAGGCGGCAGGGGCGCCGCAAGGAAGCTGTTCCGGCACATACTCAAGCCCGCCGTGACCTCCCTCGGCACCTGCAGCTCCATAGCGACCATTCCCGCAAATATGGAGGCCGCAGAGGAGATAGGCATACCCCGGGACGTAAGCGACATAGTGCTGCCCCTTGGCGCTACAATGCACATGGACGGCTCGGTATTCTCCGCAATACTCAAGATAAGCTTCCTCTTCGGCTTTTTCGGTATGCCCTTTGACGGCATAGGCACCTATGTTACCGCACTTATGGTAGCGATATTCTCCGGAATAGCCATGTCCGGCGTGGCCGGCGGCGGCTTCGTGGGCGAAATGGTCATAGTATCACTCTTCTTCCCCGAGCAGATGGGCATAGCCTTCCCCGTAATCGCCACAATAGGCGCGCTGGTCGATCCTCCCGCAACCTGCATAAATTCCTCCGGCGATACAGTGGCCTCCATGATAGTCGCCCGCTTCGTTGAGGGCAGGGACTGGTTCCAGAAAAAGCAGGCGGAAAGGGCAGAAAAGGCCGTGGCATAAGGCCCTCTTTGAAGCCCGCGCCCCACACGGCAAACGCCGAATGTGAAATCATGCTCAAAAGCTCGAAGCACTATGCTTACCGGGCTTTTTTGTGGTATAATGCTGGCTGGAAGGCTTTTGAATTTTAATTTTGGAGGTATAAATAATATGTCACAGCTAAAGGGCGCCTGCATAATCGGCCAGTCCGGCGGGCCGACATCGGTCATCAACGCCAGCGCATACGGCGTTATACGCACCGCGCTGGATTCCGACTGCATCACAAAGGTTTACGGCGCTGCACACGGCATAAAGGGCGTGCTGGACGACGTTCTCTACGACATGGGCGAGGAGGACGCAAAGGAGCTTGAATACCTGCTCTACACCCCCTCATCAGAGCTCGGCTCCTGCCGCTACAAGCTCAAGGACAGCGCCGAGGACGACACCGACTACAAGCGCATACTCGAGATATTCAAAAAATACGACGTTCGCTATTTCTTCTATAACGGCGGAAACGACTCCATGGATACCTGCAACAAGATATCCAAATACATGCAGTCAGTCGGCTACGAGTGCCGCATAATGGGCGTTCCAAAGACCATCGACAACGACCTTTTCGGAACAGACCACTGCCCTGGCTACGCCTCCGCCGCAAAGTTCGTTGCAACCACCTGCATGGAGATATACAAGGACGCCCGCGTATACGACACCGGCATGGTGTGCGTAATCGAGATAATGGGTCGCCATGCGGGCTGGCTCACCGCTGCCGCCTCCCTTGCAAACATCAGCGGCGAGGGACCCGACCTTATCTACCTGCCGGAGCGGGATTTTGACCTCGATAAGTTCGTATCCGACGTTAAGGCGGTTTACTCCAGGAGCGGAAAGTGCATCGTTGCCGTTTCCGAGGGGATTCACGACTCGACCGGCAAGCTCATCGCCGAATACGGCGCCGAAAACGCCCCCGTTGACGCATTTGGCCACAAGCAGCTCGGCGGATTGGCCTCCTACCTCGCAAACCACATAAAGGGCAGCCTCGGCTGCAAGGTTCGCGGAATCGAGTTTTCGCTCATGCAGCGCTGCGGCGCGCATATCGCCTCCGGGACCGACATTGAGGAATCCTTCCTTGCCGGCAAAACCGCCGTTCTCGAGGCGATATCCGGAACGACGGACAAGATGGTCGCCTTTGAGCGCAGGCAGGACGAAAAGGGCGGCTACCTCTGCGGAATAAAGCTCATTGACCTTACCGACGTTGCAAACACCGAAAAGAAGGTTCCGCTCGAGTGGATAAACGCCGAGGGCAACAACGTCACCCGCGACTTTGTGGATTACGCACTTCCCCTCATTCAGGGCACTCCCGACCGCCCGCTTGAAAACGGCCTTCCCCGCTTTGCAAGGCTCAAAAAGGTTCAGGCAAAGTAAAACAGCAAAAGCTCAGCCGCCCCGAAGGGTGGCTG
>CAVIAA010000034.1:0-16041 GCA_963640685.1 Acutalibacteraceae bacterium | reverse complement strand
TGGGACGACAACGGCGTGTTCAACTTTGAGGGCGGCTGCTACGCAAAGGTCATCAATCTGGATAAGGATTCCGAGCCCGACATCTACAACGCCATCAAGCGCGATGCGCTCCTTGAGAACGTTACGCTGGACAAGGACGGCAAGATAGACTTTGCGGATAAGAGCGTTACCGAAAACACCCGCGTATCTTACCCCATAAACCACATAAAGAACATCGTTCGCCCGATAAGCTCTGCACCCGCAGCAAAGAACGTTATCTTCCTCTCTGCGGATGCGTTCGGCGTATTGCCCCCTGTGTCGATACTTACTCCGGAGCAGACCAAGTACTACTTCCTCTCCGGCTTCACGGCAAAGCTGGCCGGCACCGAGCGCGGCATAACCGAGCCCACGCCCACCTTCTCCGCCTGCTTCGGTCAGGCCTTCCTGGAGCTGCACCCGACCAAGTACGCCGAGGAGCTGGTGAAGCGCATGGAGATGAGCGGCGCAAAGGCTTATCTGGTAAACACCGGCTGGAACGGCACCGGCAAGCGTATCTCCATAAAGGACACCCGCGGCATAATAGACGCCATACTGAATGGCGACATACTGGGCGTTCCGACCAAGAAGATACCTTACTTTAACTTCGAAGTACCCACCGTACTCAACGGCGTAGATACCGGTATACTGGACCCTCGCGATACCTATGCAAACCCCGCCGATTGGGATGCAAAGGCAAAGGATCTTGCCTCCCGCTTCGTAAAGAACTTCGCCAAGTACGAGGGCAACGAGGCAGGCAAGGCGCTGGTCGCCGCAGGCCCAAAGGTAGACTAAGCTTAAAACGCATTACAAAGGCTCTCCGGCAGCGCCGGGGGGTCTTTGTCATATATGAAGATGTTTTACTGCAGCGTATTATTTAGAATTTACATGTCTTTGTAAAATTTTAGAAAAAACGGTTAAATTCGATGTAAAATCGCCTTTGTTGACTATCAAGATGAGGTACGACGTGATATAATATCCTCGGTTGCGTATTTGGCTCGATGTCAGGCATGAAGCACGAGCCGATAGATAGGGTGCGCACAAAAATCAAGGAGGAGCCGCTGACAGTGGGAGGAATGGGTGTGAATAATAAGCCGGCAAAGCCAATGGGATCAAACGGATGGCTGAGCAGGCCCAAGACCCGCAGGGGCATAAAAATAGCCCTGTTTCTTGCTCCTATCCTGATATTTTCACTGCTGTTCGTCTATTATCCATTTGTAAAGACGATAATAAACAGCTTTTGTACCGTGAACCAGAAGGGGCATATAACCGGCTTTGCGGGGCTGGAAAACTATAAATACGTTTTCGGGCGGAGCGACTTTAAAAAAGCGGTCGTGAACTCGCTTATTTTAACCGGCATAAACGTCCCCGTAACGCTGATAATAACGCTTACCCTTGCGCTGATAGCCAACAAGCGGCGAAGGCTCAGCCCGGTTTACGAAACGCTGTTTGCCCTGCCTATGGCGGTGTCCATGTCCGCCGCGTGCATGGTGTTCAAGTCGATGTTCAGCCCGACCCTGGGCATAGTAAATGCAATGCTAGGCACGAACCTCGGCTGGTTTGAAAGCCGCAGTACTGCGCTTTACACAATAATAATACTGACGGTATGGATGGGCATAGGGTTTAACTTTCTGCTGTTCCAGTCTGCCCTAAGAGCGATACCGTCGGAGGTAATGGAGGCAGCAAGGCTGGACGGGGCGGGCTTTTTTGCGACTCTGTTCAAGGTGCAGCTCCCGCTCATATCCCCAACCATACTTTACGTTGCGTGTACCAACCTGGTGCTGGCGATGATGTGCTCCGCGCCGATGATAATAATAACCCAGGGCGGCCCATCAAGGAGCACTACATCGCTCATGTACCTGATGTTTGCCTCCGGCTACGGCAGCTCGAATTACAGCCTTGCCGCCGTCGTGAGCATCGTTACCTTTCTGCTCACGTTTGGCTTTACGGTGGCTGCGTTCCTGCTTGAAAGAAAGAAGGTGCACTATCAGTAATGGATAAGATCAAGGCAAAAATCGGCGATGTACTGGTTCAGGTGACCGCAGTTATCATCGGCCTGATGCTGATATTTCCGATAGTGTACTGCATATGCGGCGCATTCAAGACGCCCGGCGAATTTGCGGCGTCAGGGCTGCTGCCGGAGAGCTTTTTATACCTTGAAAACTTTAAAAATGCGCTGCATCAGGCGCCGATGCTGCGGTATATGCTCAACTCCGTAATAGTTTCGCTGCTGGGGACGGTAGTAAGACTGATATTCTCGGTGATGGCGGCATTCGTGTTCACCTACTACGACTTCAAGCTCAAAAACGTATGCTTTTTTCTCGTGCTGGCAACGATGATGCTGCCCGGCGATATACTCTTGATGACGAATTACGCAACGGTATCGCGGCTTGGGCTGCTGAACAGCTACATCGGCATGTGTATAACCTCCTTTGTTTCGGCAAGCCAAATGTTTATGCTCAGACAGCGGTTCATGTCGGTTCCGCGAGATATGCGGGATGCCGCAATGCTGGATGGCTGCGGCGATTTGAGATACATACTCACCGTGCTGCTGCCGATATGCAGGCCGGTGCTTACAACGCTGTTTATACAGAGCTTTATAGCGCTCTGGAACTCATACCTCTGGCCGCTCATAGTTACCGCGAGCAGCCCCGAAATGCGGACCATAATGGTTGGAATAACCAAGCTGAACTCGTGGGAGGATACCAACTATGAGCTGGTGCTGGCGGGGACCGCGCTGTCATTGATACCATCCTTACTGCTGTTCATTATAATGCGGCGAAACATGCGAAAGGGCGGGACGGACGGTGCGCTTGCCGGCTGATGTAGTTTACGTTTAAGCGGCTCTGCGGCGAAAGCTGTACGCACGCAAATAAATTTCATAAAACAAGGAGAACGAGAATGAAAAAGTTGCTTCGTATTTTTGCGGCGGTGACGATGGCACTGCTTATGGCGGCTATGACTGCCTGCACGGGCAGCGCACCGGCAGAGGAGCCTGCACCGGCGGAGGAAACGGCAGCGGAGGAGACGCGGCCCGACGAGCTGCTCGGGAGCGAACCTGTTACAATAACCTTCTGGCACAGCGCCTCAGATGAAGCCGGTGTGCTCATGGATAAGTACATTTCGGATTTCAACGCGAGCAATGAGTATGGCATTACCGTAAACGCCATATATCAGGGGCAGTATTCCGATGCCGTGACCATGCTCAAGGCGGTGCTTTCTGCCGAGAACTACGCCGAGCTGCCCGATGTTATGCAGCTTGACGCAACCGGCAAGGTCGCTTATTTTGATTCCAGCCGCGATTTTACCATCGACGAGGCCGTAAAGGCGTATGCCGATGACAGCTTTTTAGATAGCTACCTCGCCGTTGCCCTGAGCAACTGGCAGTATTCCGGCGCGCAGCTTGGCCTGCCCTTTGCAACATCAACTACTGTTACCTATTATAACAAATCTCTGCTCGACAAGGCCGGCTGGGATCACGCGCCTGCGACCTTTGCGGAGGTCATCGCACTCCATAACGACATGAAGGCCGCCGGAATGACGCAGGCAGCCCTGCAGTGCATTCCGAACACGCCGACGCTTGCAAACTGGGTGGGTCAGCTCGGCAGCTACGTCGTGAACAACGCAAACGGCAGCGAGGCCGCGGCGAGCGAGCTTGCCTGCATCGACAACGGCGCGCTTGCGGCTTTCCTTACAAAGTGGAAGACCATGTACGACGCGGGCGCGCTTAAGAACGAGCAGAGCTCAACGGACGCCTTTGTCGCGGGCGAGGTCGCGCTGATGACCAGCTCCTCCTCCGCAATAGCCGGTATAACCGAAAAGGTGAACGGAGCCTTTGAGGTCGGCGTATCCAATTACTTAAGGGTGAACGACGCCGCAGAGGAGGGCGCAACGGTTTCCGGCTCCTGTCTCGTGATGTTTGACAGCGGCGAGGAGCTCCGCAGGCAGGCCTCGTGGTGCTTCCTTCAGTACATGACATCTGCCGATGTGCAGGCCGACTTTGCGGCAAACACCGGCTATATTCCCGGCAACACCGCCGCGTTGGAGACGGAAGCATATAAGGCGGCTGTTGAAGCGACCCCCGCATACAAAACCGTTTACGACCAGCTCACCGGCACGCCAAGCAGCATGCGGAGCGTTACGGTTGGCCCTGCAAGCGACTTTTACTATACCATAATGCAGTGCGTGAGCGATATGCTGGAGCAGGGGCAGACTGTTGACGAAACGGTCGATATAATGAGCGACGAACTGGGTGGCCTGCTCTTTGAGTATACGCGCAACAATCAGTAGATAAGTGATACGATATGGAAATATCTACCTCTACCAACATATGCGCCTTTCAGCCCGGGCGGGAGCGCAACCCCTTTGACTTCTGTATTGCGGAATGTGCAAAGGCCGGCTACAGGGTGCTGGATATAAACCTCTGTGAGGCGATGAACCCCTACTCAAGGATGAGGGACGACGACTGGGAAAGCTATGTTGAGGACATAGCACGGCTTGGCGAAAGGTGGAATGTCGTTTTTCGCCAGTCCCATTTGCCGTATTACGATATATTCGCGGAAAATGACGAGGAAAAGGTCAGAACTATGGAGGAGCTTATACGCCGCTCCATCATCGCCTCCGGCCGTCTCGGCGTAAGGTGGGCTGTGACCCACCCGGGGACGGTGTACTCCGCAGGGCATGATATGCGGGTATCGCTGGAGCGCAACCTTGAATATTATTCAGCACACCTTAAAACTGCGAGGGAAAACGGCGTCGGCATTGCGCTGGAAAACGACTTTGAGTACCGCTCCGCCCCGTATCAAAGGATATTCTGCGCAAACGTGCATGAGCTAGTTGAGCTCGTTGATGCATTTAACGATCCTGAGCATATCGGCGCCTGCTACGACTTTGGCCACGGCAACCTCTGCGGGCCGTTTCACAGGCAAAACCTGAATGTGATAGGGCACAGGCTGCGCGCAATACACGTTCAGGACAACCACGGCACAAGCGATGAGCACCTGATGCCGTTTCACGGCAATATAAACTGGCAGGAGGCTATGGCGGGGCTTGCGGATATAGGCTATGGCGGTGACCTGACATACGAAATTCAGGAATTTGGGCGGTACTTCCCAAACGACCAAAAGCACCTTGTTGTGGAGTACTCGCTAAAGGTCGGGCAGGTGCTTGTAGATACGTTTGAAAAGGCAAAGGCGGAGGGGCGTTAGCTCCTCCGCTTAAAATATGTCGGCAAAGCGGGCTATTTTATGCCGCTCTTTTTTGGTATCTCCATGCCGGACAGCTCCTGATACGCATCAAACTGATCCTCTGTCAGCGGCGGGATGGGCATCATGCCGGTCGTTTCGGTCGCGGATGCGGTCGAGGTAATGTCGGGATAGCTCTTCATGGCCTTGCTTTCATGCTTTTTCACGGTAAACAGCTCCTTTTTTTATTTAGTATGCGCGGCGGCGCTGCACTGTATGCACCGTGAAATGGTGAAATAATCGACAAAGCGTATTGAAATAACAAACGGCGGGGTGTATACTCGAATCATAAAACCGACAGGAGGAACGAACGATGCCGCATATCGACGTTACAATGTATCCCGGGCGCAGCGAGGAGCTCAAGGCGGAGCTTGCAGAGAATCTGCTTGCCGCAGCAGCCGATACGCTTAAGATGGACAAGAAATATTTCTCCGTATCCATTGAGGAGATCGAAAAGGACAAGTGGGATGAGCACTTCAAAAAGTACGGGGACAGCCTTTATATAAAGCCGAATTTTTAATTGACCGCAGGCCGCCTCGCGAGAGACGGCCTTTTGTATAAACATTCAACCTAATTAAATTAGCCTATCACCTTAAAAAACCTAAATATTGCACTTAACAAGGTGTACAAAGTGAGGATAAAATGATATTTAAGGAAGTTTTTTAAGCATCAAGGCAAAAAGGGGTGAATTTGATGCAGTTTGATCTTACAGACCGTAAGATAATATCGATATTGCAAAAGGACGGGCGCATCACGATGAAGCATCTTGGTGAGCTCATCAACATGAGTACGCCTTCCACGATAGACCGAGTTCGCCGGCTTGAGGAGGCGGGCGTCATAAAGGGCTACGGCGCAGTGGTAGACTATATCGCTTTGGGCTATGATATGCATATTTATATATTCGTTGAGGTGAGCCCAAACAAGCGCCCAGGCATACTTGAGTACATCGCAAATAACCGGCTTATAGTCGGTGCGCACGGCATTGCGGGCAGCAAGGATATGGTGCTGGACGTTTACTGCCGCACCAGCGAGTTTAACAGGCTCGTGGATGAGCTGCGTTCATTCGGCGAGACGGAATCCAATATGATAATGGAATTTATAAAGGAGGAGCCGCTGGCGCCGGTGGACAGCCTTTCAAAATAAAATCAAATAAGCTGCAGGCAGCCGGTTGCGGCTGCTTTTTTACTGTGCGCTTTAGTGTGTTTCCGCAGTTTCGCTGACGGTGAAGCGGTTTTTGCTGTAGCTGATGAGCCCATCCCGCTGCATGAGCGAAAGCTCGTTTGAAAGCGCGCTGCGGTCAACGCCGAGATAATCCGCAAGCTGCTGGCGGTTATACGGTATATCGAAGGAGTAGCTGCCGCTGCGCTTTATGCACTCCGAAAAATAGGAAAGCAGCCGCTTGCGTATGGTTTTCGGCGCACAGTGCAGTATGCGTCGGGAAAGCTGCAGATTCTTGGCCGCGCAAAGGGCAAGCAGGTTGCGGATAAGAACGGCGTGGTAAGCGCAGGCCCTTGAGCAGGGCGACAGCGCACGACTCGCGTTGAGCAGCAAAACGGAGGAATCCTCCGCCGCGACAACGTTGACCAGCAGCGGCTCATCCGGCACGCAGGCGTATACCTCTGCAAACGTCCCGCCGGGGTCTATGCTGCTCAGCACGCTGTTGTTGCCCCATACGTCGCTCATTTCGATCATGACCATTCCGGAAAGCACAACGCCGATATGCTCAGCCGGAGCACCCTCCGTCATTATCAGCTCGCCTTTTTTATAGGTGCGCTCCCTGGCGCCGAGGCAGGGCAGCAGGGCTGCTGTATCCTCCTGCGTCATTCCGGCGAAAAGCCGTATATTTGATAGATCAACGCGCATGGTTTTCCTCCAAACGTTGTTAAAACAACGGTTTTGCACCAAAAATGATATTAAACTATACCCAATAAGTCAAGATTACAAACGGGAGGGTAACGATATGCTCAGAAGGATAATCAACATCGACGAGGAAAAGTGCAACGGCTGCGGAGCCTGTGCCGAGGCCTGCCATGAGGGAGCGATAGGTATGGTAAACGGAAAGGCAAAGCTGATGCGAGATGATTACTGCGACGGGCTGGGAGACTGCCTGCCCGCCTGCCCAACGGGGGCTATAACCTTTGTTGAGCGTGAGGCCGCCGCATACGATGAAAAGGCGGTGATCGAGAACAAGCAGAGGAAGATGCAGAGCGAGGGCAAGCCGCTGCCCTGCGGATGCCCCGGCACAAAGTCAAAAAAGATCACGCACGAAGGATGTACAGCCGAGCAAGCGCCGCACGCCGAGCCGGTCAGCCGCCTTTCGCAGTGGCCGGTGCAGATAAAGCTGGTTCCTGTCAACGCGCCGTATTTTGACGGGGCCAAGCTGCTTATAGCCGCCGACTGCACGGCGTATGCCTATGCCGCCTTCCATGAGCGGTTCATAAAGGGGCATATCACTCTGGTCGGCTGCCCGAAGCTGGACAGTGTGGACTATTCCGAAAAGCTGACCGAGATAATACGCAACAACGACATAAAGAGCGTTACAGTTGTCCGCATGGAGGTCCCCTGCTGCGGCGGGCTGGAAAACGCCGCCATAACCGCGCTGAAGAACAGCGGAAAGTTCATACCCTGGCAGGTCGCTACGGTATCGCTGGACGGCAAGCTGCTGGATTAAAACGCTATATGGCCTAAAAGGAGGCGCTTGGGCTTTGCTGCCAAAGGCGCCATTTACGCGAGAGGGCTCATTTCCCGTTGATTTATTTTTTTCGTTGTGGTAGATTATCCGATGTACGGAAAAAAGAAAGGCGACGAAATGAGACTCAACGACACGCAAAAACGAAGGCTTGCAAACATGGCACTGCTGCTGACGGGATTGATATGGGGCAGCGGCTTTGTCGTGATGAAAAATGCACTGGACGGGATATCGATAAACTATCTGCTGGCAATACGCTTTACAATAGGGGCGCTTGGTCTCGGCTATGTTTTTTTTGTAAATAAGCAGCCGCTGGAGGCGGAGGAGCTGAGAGCGGGGGCAGAGATAGGGCTGTTGCTGTACCTCAGCTTTGTTTCCCAAACCTATGGACTCAGTCTTACCACGGCTGGCAAGAACGCGCTTGTCACCGCGTTTTATGTGGTGCTTGTGCCGCTGCTGCTCTGGGCGATAAAAAGGCGCAGACCAGAGGGCAGGATAATTGTATCCGCTGCGCTCATGATTGCCGGCATAGCGCTGCTTACCCTTAACGGGGAAGGCGGAATGAACCGGGGAGATATGCTTACGCTGTGCTGCTCTTTTGGCTATGCCGCACAGATAATACTGGTGGACAAGTATGCCGAAAGGTATGACATAATGCGGCTCACCTGCCTTCAGTTCGTGTTTGGCGCCCTGTATTCATGGGTAGCTGCGCTGTCGTTTGAGCAGCCCCCCGCGGCGATAACGGGGGAAACGGTATGGGCGCTTGCCTATTGCGGCGTTGCTTGCACCTTGATAGGCTTTACGCTGGAAAATATCGGCGTAAAGTACGCGAGCCCGGAATACGCTACGCTGTTTATGAGCACGGAATCCGCGTTTGGCTGCCTGTTTGGCGTGCTGGTGCTGCATGAGACCATGACGGGGCGCATGTGGCTGGGCTGTGCATTGGTGCTGGGCGCGCTGGTGCTGTCTCAGGTGGATTGGCAGATGGTGATAAACAGCAGGAGAAAAAAGAAAGGAACGCAGCATGCCTGAAAAATTCACCGGCTTTAAGCCGGAAACATATATTTTCCTAACCGAGCTTGGGTTCAACAACAACAGGCAATGGATGGAGGAAAACCGCGAAAGGTACAGAGAATACGTTCATAAGCCGCTGTGCCTGCTCGGCGAGCTGCTGCTTCCGACGATGCTGGAGATAGACCCGAGCTTCAACCCGCGGCTCACGACCATCGTTTCGAGGATCAACCGCGATACGCGCTATTCCAAGAACAAGCTGCCGTATCGGGATCATATGTGGCTGGGCTTTCGGCGAAGCGGGCGCAGCATGGGCGAGAGTCTGTGCATGTATTTTGAAATCTCCCCTATGGGCTATGGCTACGGCACGGGAATGTACTGCACCAACGTTGAGCTGATGAACGAGCTGAGGGCGCATGCACTGGCCGACCCGGAGGGCTTTCGCCGGGTGATGAGCGCCCCCGAGTTGAAGCGCTATACCGTTGAAGGGGAAAGCTACAAGAAGGACAAGGTGCCCGGTGCATCTGAGGATATAAAGCCGTTTCTCAATTTAAAGGGAATGAGCCTCTGTTACCAAACCCCATCCCTCGCGCAGACCATGAAGCCGGAGATACTCGACGAGGCAAAGCATGCAATGCTCGAACTTGCGCCGTTTTACAAATATGTGTGCAATATAAAATAAAAAAAGCCGTCGGCTCTCTGCAATGAAGAACCCTCGGCCTTTTATTTTACGAGCGCGTCTACAAGTATTTCCGCCGATATATCGCCCATGCCGCCGAAATACTGCAGCATGTAGCCGGAAAGCAACGTGAAGAACAGCTCTGAGCGTTCGCCAAGCATGTCGGAATTGTGAGATTGCAGCTTCAGCGCGCCGAGCTCCAGCATCAGCCGCCATTTTTGTTTATATTCCGCCATTAGGTTGCGTATCGGAGCATCGTCGTTGATGCATTCTGCGCAGAGCACACAATACAGCCGTGCGTTGCTCTCGTCCGCAACAAGCTGCTCGAAAAGCCGTATCAGCGCCGGAGAAACGGCCTCATCGCGGCTCAGCCCGTCCACCCAGCTCAGCATAACGTCTGTCATGTGGCCGAGGCAGCCCTCGGTTATGGTTACTATAAGCTCGTCCTTTGACGGGTAGTAATAATACAGGGTGCCTTTGCTCAGCTTGGCCTCTGCCGCTATGTCGCCAAGGCTGGTGCCGTGAACGCCCTGACGGGTAAAGAGGGAGGCGGCGGTGTATAATATGGCATCCCGTACAGATGGAAAGTCCCCGTGGCTGCGCGGCATAGATCGCCCTCCTCCCTTAAGCATATCTTGCAAAAATTCAGCCAACAGGCCGATAACACACTAATTATACAATACCGAACGCCTACGCACAAGGCAAAACGCGAAATAAAAAAAGCGGGGAAGTATCCTCGCCTTTTTTATCTGTCACAATCAGTTCATGCCGTAGCGCTTCTTGAAGCGATCCACACGTCCGCCGGTGTCTACCAGCTTCTGACGGCCGGTAAAGAACGGATGGCACTTAGAGCAGATTTCAACCTTGAGCTCACCCTTGACGGAGCCGCTCTTGAAGGTCTCGCCGCAAGCGCAGCGAACGACGCTCTCACCGTAATTGGGATGGATATCCTTCTTCATCGTGTTATCCTCCTGTATTTGCTGGGCGCAGGGCGATTAGCCGCCCTCCTGCTGCATAAGGGCACGAATGCCCACTGGGTACATTACGACCCGAACGAAAATATTATATCCTATACTGCGCCGATGGCGCAAGTATTATTTTATATTTTTTTGCTATTTGGAGAAGGACTTTCCGGCGGTAAAACCGTCCTTCTCGTATGGGTTGTTCCAGCACTTGACCTTTGCAACAAATTCCTTGTTGTTCTCGGTCTTTTCCAGCATGGCTATGAGCTGCTCTGTAACGTCCGCCGGGTTGCCGTTGCTAAGCATGCGGCGGATGACGTACACGGCGTCCATTTCATCCGGGGTGAGCAGCAGCTCCTCGCGCCTCGTTCCGCTCTTGTATATGTCTATGGCGGGGAAGATGCGCTTTTCGGAGAGCTTGCGGTCGAGGTGTATCTCCATGTTGCCAGTACCCTTAAATTCCTCGTAGACCATGTCGTCCATTCGGCTGCCGGTCTCGATGAGGGCGGTCGCGATTATGGTAAGGCTGCCGCCGTTTTCGATATTTCTCGCGGAGCCGAAGAACCGCTTGGGTCTATGCAGCGCTCCGGGATCCATACCGCCGGAAAGCGTCTTGCCGGTTGCGGGCAGGGTAATGTTATATGCGCGGGTGAGGCGGGTCAGGGAGTCTATGAGCACGACGACGTCCTTGCCCTGCTCAACGAGGCGCATCGCCCTCTCGTGTGCCATTTCGGCAACGCGGGTGTGGTGCTCCGGCATCTCGTCAAAGGTGGAATAAAGCACCTCGCCCTTTATGCTCCGCTTCATATCGGTGACCTCCTCGGGCCGCTCATCCAAGAGCAGCACAATGAGGGTAACATCGGGGTAATTGTTGGTTATACCGTTTGCGATATTCTTGAGCAGCGTAGTTTTTCCGCTCTTGGGCTGGCTGACTATAAGCCCGCGCTGACCCTTGCCGATAGGGGCGATGAGATCCACGAGACGTATTGCAAGGTTCTGATCCTTTGCGCCGGTTTCGTCGTTGTATTCGAGCGTGAGCCGCTCGTTGGGGTAAATGGGTACCAGCTCCTCGAAGGGCTTGCGCTTTATCGCCTCCTCGGGGTCAACGCCGTTTATCGCGGTTATATACAGCAGGGCGAGGAAACGCTCCCCCTCCTTGCTGGGGCGGGTCTTGCCGGTAACGAGGTCGCCGGTGCGCAGGCCAAAGCGGCGTATCTGGGCGATAGAAACGTAAACATCCTTGTTGCCGGGGAGGTAATTGTCGCTGCGGAGGAAGCCGTAGCCATCCGGCAGCACCTCGAGCACGCCCTCGCAGTCGCCGCACTCGCCGCCCTCAAGCAGGCCGGGAACGGCGGGGTTGCTGGTGCCGTATTCTTTGTTATAGTAGCCCTCCGGCCGATCGGGGCGGTTGCGGTAGTTGTCCTCTGCCTGCTGCTCATAGGTCGCACGGTAGCCCTGCTGATTATATGCCTGATAGCCGGGCTGGGAATAATCGCGCGTGTAAGTGGGCTGATATGCGCCCTGCTGAGGGTAATCCCTGCCATACGACTGGTAGCCCTGCTGCTGGTAGCGGTTTTGAGTGTAGCCATAGCCTTGGCGCTGCTGGTAGCCGGTCTGGTAAGGCTTGCGGTACTGCTGATAACCCATCTGCCTCGGCTGCTGTGCCTGATATGCCGGCACATACTGCTGGCGGGGCTGCTGAACAGAGGCCTCGTGCATAGCTTCTTCATGGGGAATATGCGAAACGGCTGCCTGCTCCTGCGGGGCATCCTGCCGGCTGTCGATGCGCTCCTGCTGTACCTGCTCAGCGGGCTCCGGCTCAGCGGGCTGCGCCTGCTCCAGCTCGGGCGAGGCGCCGCCGTTCATTATGAGCTCTATAAGCTCGCTCTTTCGGTATTTGGTAAGGGACTTGACCCCCTGCAGCCTGGCGATCTCTCTAAGGTCGCTGAGGCTCTTTTCCTGAAGCATTTCTCTGGTCACTGTCGTTGCTCCTTTCGATGGATAGTATCTAAATTTATGAATAACTAAGCGATAGACATAGCTTCGGCTTATTTGCACCGCAAAAATTGCATACCGAAAGTATCTCCCAAATACTAGTGCAATATAACATTTAGGGATGTTTTGGCTGCCGGCTTGGATCAATCAATGGAAAAGCTATGCTGATACAATGGTTCTATCCGAGGATACACAAAATATCATGATAATAGTATACGTATGATGCCGAACTGTCAAGCGAAAAAAAGCACAAATTAACTTTTAATTCACAAATAACCAGATCCGTCTTGCTTTTTACGGAAACGACAAATTATACATGAGCTGCCTGCGTAAATATAGGCGAGAGCTTTACAAGGGAGGTATTCTCTGAAATGCAGGACGCAAGGCTGCCGGAGGGCGGAAGAATAAAAAGTCACTCCATACATATGGACGACAGGCGGATAATGAGCGTTACGGGCGTAAGGGATGTGGACAGCTTTAACGAGCAGTTCGTGCAGCTGCTTACCGAGGCGGGCGAGCTGCGCATAGAGGGGATGGAGCTGCATATAACGAGGCTGAACTTTGAGGAGGGACAGGTGATGCTGGAGGGGGAAATATCGGCGATGGAATACGACGAGGCGGAGGAGCGCGGCTCGCTGCTTGGCAGGCTGTTCAAATGAACGGCTGCTTTGTGCCGGGTGAACTTAGCGAAACGGGCGGTTTCCTCGCAGCCGTATACTGCGGGCTGGTGATGGGAATATTGTACGAGCTGTTCGGCCTGCTCAGGCGGCCCTTCAAAAGCCCGTTCATGCTGTGCATACTCGATCTGCTGTACTACGCTGCGGCTGCGGCTCTTGCGGCGCTTTCGCTGCTTTATATAAACTGCGGCAAGCCGCGGCTTTATCTTATCGGCGGGATGGCGACAGGAATATACCTGTACGCCCGTTTCCCAGGCAGGCTGATAAGGACTGGACGGGCAAAAAGGGCAAAATTAACAAAAAAACAGTTGCGCTGAAACTGCGTATGTATTAGGATTAAAGCATAGTTGGATTAAAGCATAGGCAGTGGTTATACAGCTTAGGGCGTGTGAACGATGACGTATAAGATAAAAAACAACAGGAGGAAGAAGCGCAAAAAGGCGGCGGCAGTTCTGTTTCTGGTGCTGGCCGTTGTTGCGGCTGCCGTTCTCGTTTCACAGCAGAAAAAGCTGGATTCCATAGCGGAGGAGCAGGCGCAGCTTCAGGAAGTCATTGCCGCGCAGGATGCCGAAAAGGAACGGCTGGAGTACATGATAGAATACAGCAGCAGCGAATCCTACCTTATACAATACGCGAGGGAAAAGCTCGGATACATAAAGCAGGACGAGATAAAGTTTAATATCAAATAAAACGGCAAAAGCCGTTTTTTATTTTCTGCAAGAGAGGCAGAGTATCGCCTCCAGCACGGCGCCGCCCATAGCTATGGACTTATCTGAGCAGGAGAAGCAATGCTCATATTCGCAGCGTGGGTCGACGTCGGCGCACTTCATACCCTCCGGCGTTGGGAAGCCGTCCGGCAGTATGCCACGGAGAGTGCCGTCTATTGCCGCCTTTACCTCTTTGCCGCCTACGGTGGCAACGGTGTCGCCGGCCTTTACCCTGTCGCCGATTCCGCGCAAACGGCAGAAAACACCCTCGGCAGGGGCATGCATGACCCGCTCCGCCCCGCGCCCGGCGATTATGCCTGGTATTCCGGTGTTGGGTATCGGGCTTTCTCCCTTTTTGTAGTATACATGGCCCATGTAATGCCCGCGCTTTGTTTCAACGGCGGCGTGGCAGTCCACCCCAACGGTAAAGCCGGGGCCCAGGGCGATAACGACCGGGGCGTCCGTAAGCCGCGTGCCGGTGTTGCGCTTTGCGATCACGGCGTCCACCATGACATCAGGCTTTAGCGAGAGGGCTGCCGCCGCAGACGGGTCCGCAAGCACGGGAATATCCCCTGCGGCCATTATCTTCGCCGCCTCGGCGGGGCTGCCCGCGTATACTGCGACTATGTCTTCAACGACCGCGCGACCGTGATATATGGCCTCCGAAAAGGCAACGGTGCGGCGTATCGCGCTGGGCTGAGGCAGGTCTGTCATAACTATGTCCATACCGGCTCTTTTCAGCCTTACCGCAACGCCGGTCGCGAGGTCGCCCGCGCCCTTTATGAGAACAAGCATTATAAACGCTCCTTAGTTTAAAATATCTTTGGCTTAAACAAAAAAATTGTATCACTGCGGCGGCACAACTGTCAAATCTGGCTGAATTCAAAATATATTGAAAAACTTCGCCGGAGTATGGAAATCCGGCCGGTTTGGTGATATGATTTCTGCACCGGGATGTGTGGTTATCCCGGTCGGGCAGGACGATTCCCTGGTGTTGCCCGCAAGGAAAGGAGAACAATCGACATGATTAGCATTAGCGAAATCAAAACCACAGCACCGGAGGCTCCTCTTTCGGATATGGAAAAGAGGGTATACGAAACACTGGACAGCCTTGAAATACCCTATGAGCGGGTGGAAAACGACGTTGTTGAAACTATGGAGGAGTGCGTTGAAGTCGACCGCGCGCTGGGCGCGGAGATACGCAAGAGCGTGTTCCTGACCAACAAGAAAAAGACGGAGTTCTATCTGTTGGTTTTGCCCGCAGCAAAGCCCTTCGACGCAGAGGAATTTATGGATCAGATCGGCTGCACAAAGCCTTCCTTTGCAACGGGAAACCAAATGATAAAGCTGCTCGGCGTTGCGCCGGGTACTGCGGGCGTTATGAGCCTGATGAACGACGAGGGCGGCAAGGTGGAGCTTATAATCGACCGCGAGGTGGCAAATGATGAGTGGTTCGCCTGCAACGCCTGCGATAACCGCAGCCACCTTAAGATCAAGACGCGGGATCTGCTTAAAAAGCTGCTTCCGCATATAAACCACAGGCCGACTATAATAGAGCTTTAGCGGGCAGAATAGCAATATAAAAGCTAAGAATTTAATTGGAGGTAATACGGTATGGCATTCTTAGACAAGCTCAGTACAATAGCAAAAAGCGTTGGCGAGAAGACGGAGGACGCCATAGAAATAGCCAAGATAAGCGCGAAAATAGCCTCCGAGCGCAGCACGATGAACGACCTCTTTAAGCAGCTCGGCGAGGCGTACTATGCGCAGCGCACAAACGGCGGCGAGGGCGAGCCCGCAGAGGCGGCGGCGCTGTATTCAAGGCTGCAGCAGAGCGCGGCGGCGATAGACGAGGCGCAAAAGCAGATCGTAGTCATTAAGGCCGAGAGCGAGCGCAGGGCGGCGGAGGCGGCTGCGGCTGCCGCGGCGGAGCGGGAGCAGAGCGGCGATAAGTCAACACAAACGGCAGAGGCAGAGCCTGAGACGGAGCAGTGCACCGGCCTTGAGCGCGGCGATAAGTCCGCCGAATAAATTAAAGAACTGCTGTATTTGCGGCGCGGGAA
>CAVIAA010000033.1:0-17436 GCA_963640685.1 Acutalibacteraceae bacterium | reverse complement strand
CAGGCAGGCAGGCAGGCAGGCAGGCAGGCAGGCAGGCAGGCAGGCAGGCAGGCATAGCTCTGTTCTTTTAGCGAACCTTAAAATAAATCCGTTTAATACCGTTATGAGGTAACCATAGCGGTTTTTTGTTATCTAAAAACAAATTATAGTACTATTAAGGGGGAACATGCATGAAAAAATCACTTGCAATTATACTGGCTCTGATCATGGTCTGCGCCCTGCCCGGAATCGCATCGGCAGAGGGCGGGCAGACCGATAATGGAACTCTTGAGATAAGCAAGACCGTGACCGTGATCGGGAAAGAACTGTCAGCAGAGAATCTGCCCGGCAGTTTCAAGTTCAAGGTCAAGCAGGGCGATGAGGAAAAGGCAACGGTAACGGTAACGAAGGACGGCAACACATACAAAGCGGAAACCGTTAAACTGGAGCCAGGCGCTTATACCGTTGAGGAAGTTGTAGATAATGCCGTAGAAAAGATTAAAGTGGGGGACGATACATATGAACTGCAAGCGCCGGAAGCGCAGAGCGTCACCATAGAGGCGGGAACAAAAGCAAAGATAACGTTTAAAAATGAATACTGGGATATGTACGGCCAAGGTGTCATCGTTGTTAAAAAGGCTGTTGAATCCGACGTTTCTGCCGACAAAAACAAGGAGTTCTAGTTTAAGGTAACTATAATTAAAGATCCTGAAGGCAAGGAAATTGATAATTCCCAAGATGCTCAAGCTGATGTTGTTGGTACTGATCCTATTGTAAGGGGTTCATTTAAGATTGCCACAATGGGTTATTTTAATTACACAGCGTCGAAGCCATTCTACACATTTACCCTCAAGCACGACGAGCGGATAACCATATATAATATGCCCGTGGGCTGCACATACCGCGTTGAGGAGCTCGGCACCAGCGGCTATACCGTAACGGTAGACGGCGAACAGGCGACCAGTAAAGAGTTTAAGCTTGAGCAGTCTGATCCGGAAAAGACTCTTGAATTTAAGAACACCAGGAGCGGCAGCAGCTCATCCGGCGGCCACAGCCATTATTACCCCACACCGACCCCCGTCCCGGCGGCGGTGATAATGCCCAAGACCGGCGACATGACGCTATGGCAGAGCATACTGAGCTTCTTCGGGCTCATCTAAACAAAACAGCAGCACAAAAGGGACGCAGAAAACTGCGCCCCTTTTAATATGCAACTAAGCCGCTCAGGCTTCTTTTTTTGAAAGCAGGCTGTCTGCCGCCAGGCAAATAATTATCACCGCCGCGCCGGCAAGGCCGAGGCCGGAAAGCCGCTCGCCGAGCAAAACAAACGCGACCGCCGCAGTCATTATCGGCTGTGTGCATTGCAGCATGGAAACGGTCGGGGCGGAAAGGTGCCTTACGGCGGTGTTTTGCAGCAGGTATGCGGCGATGGTGCATATCATCGCGTGGTATGCGGCAATGAGATACGCCGCAGGCTGAATATTTGGCAAAACCGCCGCGCTGTCAAATATAAGCGCCCCGAAAACGCTTATTACCATCGTAACGATTATTTGAAGGGAGGTTACGGAGAGCACATCCATTTCGCGCATCGCCTTTTCGCCGAAAACGAGCTGACCCGCAAGGCAAAGCGCATCCAGCAGCGCAAGCGCCTCGCCCGCGCCAAAAGAGAACGCGCCGCCGTTGCAGCAGAGCAGGAAAAGCCCAACGATCGTAACGAGCTGAATCGGCAGACGGCTGAGCTTATAGGGCGAGCGGGTAACGAGAGCGGAGAGCAGCGGCGCAAAGAGCACCGGAAGCGACATTATGAACCCAACGTTGGTTGCGGAGGTTATGCTGAGGGCAATGTTGCAGGAGATATACGCCCCGGCGCAGCAAAGCGCAGAGGGCAGCCAAAGCAAAGCACCGGTGCCTTTGATCGCCGATAATAACCGCCTGCCGAAGAAAACGAGCATCACGGCGGATGCCATCGTAAAGCGAACGGCGAGCAGCCAAAGCGGCGTTATGCTCTGGTAGGCGATTTTTGTTATCGGGTTGCCAATGCCGTATACAAGGCTTTGTATCAGTATAAATGAAACATACAGCGCTTTCTTGTCCTTCATTTTTGCCCCCTGTTATTCGCTGCCTTCGGCCGTGAGCTCGTCCAGCGCCTGCTGAGCATCCTCCCAAACCGAGTACAGCTGCTCAATATCATGCTGCTTTTGCTCCGCCGCCTTTGCAAGCTCGGCAGATTTTACATAGTCGCTGGCTACCGCGGGAGAGGCAAGCCGTTCGTTTATCGCGGCAAGCTCGCCCTCTGCGGCGGCGATGCGCTCCTCTGCCCGCCTGACCGCGCCGGAAGCCCTGTTTATAAGGCTCTGCCGCTCTTTCTGCGCCTTGTAGCCGTTGACCTTTTCAGGCTTTGACTGTTCCTCCTGCGCGGGCTTCGGCTTTTTTGCCGCCGCCTCAAGGTAGTCGTCGTAGCCGCCGATGTATTCCGCAAGTCCGTCCGGCTCCATGTAGAGTATGCGATCCGCCATACGGTTAACAAGGTACCTGTCGTGCGTGATTATGAGCATCGTTCCCTCGTAATCCTCAAGCGCGGCCTCCAGCGCCTCCCTTGAGGAAATGTCGAGGTGGTTCGTCGGCTCGTCCAGCAGCAGCAGGTTAGCGCCGGAGAGCATCAGCTTCAAAAGCTGTATGCGCGCCTTTTCGCCGCCGGAAAGCGTGCCGACCTCCTTAAAAACGTCGTCCCCCCTTATCAAAAAGGCGGCAAGGGCAGAACGCACGTCGGTAAGATCCATGCGCGGGTAGGCACTGTGTATTTCCTCCAGCGCCGTAGAGGCGGGGTCAAGCGAGGTCATGGTCTGCTCGTAGTAGCCGGGCTGAACCCGCGCGCCGAGGCGTACTGTGCCGGTATCCGGCGCCTCACGGCCGGTTATTATCTTCATCAGGGTGGTTTTTCCGCAGCCGTTCGGCCCGAGCAGGAATGCCCTTTCGCCCTTGCGTATGTGCATTGAAGCGTTTTTGAATACCGGCCTGTTGTAGCTTTTCGAGAGCGAATCGCACATCAGCACGTCGTTGCCGCCGGTTTCGCGGGCGGTGAATTTGAAATGAATGGAGGAGGTATCCTTCTCCGGCGCAACGAGCTCTGACTTCAGCCGCTCGATCTGCTTCAGCTTTGCCTCGGCGGTTATAAAATTGTGTGCCTGCCCCCAGCGCCGCTGCTGCTCAACCACGCCCTCAAGGCGGTGTATCTCTTTTTTCTGGTTGGCGTAGTGCCGGCGGAGTATCTCGTTTTGCGTGCTCGTCAGCTCAACGTGGCGGGAATAGTTGCCGTTTGTCGCGGTAAGCCTGCCGTTTTTTATTTCAAGCGTTCGGTTTGTTACCTTGTCGAGGAAATACCTGTCGTGCGATATAACGACGAAGGCGCCGGGGTATCCCTTCAAAAAATCTTCAAGCCAGGTCACGCTCTCGATGTCGAGGTGGTTAGTCGGCTCGTCGAGCAGCAGCAGGTCTGCGCCGGAAAGCAGCATTTTTGCAAGCTGCGCTTTGTTGCGCTGACCGCCGCTCATTTTGCTCAGCGGCTTGTCAAACTCATCCTCGACAAAGCCGAGGCCGGTGAGCGTGCTGCGCACCCTGCTGCGGAAGGTCAACCCGCCCTCCCGCTGATACCGCTCGTTGAGCTGCTGCTGGCGGGAAATAAGGGCGGCGATGTGGCCGTTTCCCGCGGAAATCTCGGCAGAGACACGCTCCAGCTCCTCCTCGGTGCGTATGAGCCCGCCAAAGGCGGAAAGGACGGACTCATACAGCGTATCCGCCGTGTTTTCAACGTTTTGACGCATGAAGCCTATTTTGGCTTCCTTTTGCTTCATTACGGAGCCGGAATCCGCCGCCTCCTCCCCGGTGAGTATGCGGAAAAGGGTGGTCTTTCCGCAGCCGTTCACCCCGACCAGGCCGACCCTGTCCTTCGGCGCTATTTCAAAGCTGACGCCTTCAAAGAGAAGGCGGGCGGAGTAGCTCTTGCTTATGCCGCTCGCAGCGAGTATTGCCATGGTAAAATACAGTTCCTTTGCGAAATATGGTATCGAGCTTTATTTTACTATAATGCGCGCCGCTTTTCCATACGGTTTTTTACCGGCGCGAAGATTGTTTATTGGACAAAGCATGCCAAAATGCGCTATAATATCCAAATATGAAGGACGAGAGAAATTTACTGAAAAAGCTGATAAATAAAGCCTGCTCAAGGCCGCTGATGAAGCGGCTCAGGGTGCCGCTGCTCTCTGCTGCAGGGGCAGTGTTCTGTGCCTTTGTCGTTATACCCGCGTCTATCAACGCCATTGGCATAGGCCAGGAGGTCGTTGCCGTTTCAAGGTCAATGCTGCACATAAGCCCAACGCCGGAGGCGGCTGAAGAATACGTCGTCGTTGCTGCCGCGGCGCCGGAGGAAACGGAGCAGCCGGCTTCGCAGTATAAAACGCTGAAGCTCGGCGACACTGACCCTGTCGTTGCGCTTATTCAGGAGCGGCTTTCCGAGCTTGAATACATCGACGGCGACGAGGCGACGGGCTACTTTGGCGAGCCTATCGAGGCGGCGCTCAAGCGCTTCCAGCGTATACACCACATGAAGGAGACCGGCGAGGCGGATGAGCTCACTCAGGAGATACTTTTCTCCGATAAGGCCGCTAAATACCGGCTTCAGCAGGGGGACGAGGGGGAGGACGTTAAATCCCTTCAGGAAAGACTGCGCGAGCTTGGCTACGAGGTTGAAAAGACCAACGGCTACTTTGGCGTTGCAACCGTAAAGGCACTTTCCTCCTTTCAGAAGAAAAACAAGCTGGACACGACCGGCATAATGGATACCGGAACTGCTGATATACTCTACTCCAACAGCGCAAGGCCGAAGGTTGACCCGACTCCTTCGCCTACGCCAAAGCCAAAGGCCACAGCAACGCCGAAGCCAAAGGCTACCGCAACGCCCAATAGCAGCGTTGGAACGACCAAAACAGCGGAGCCGGGCAGCACGGCTGTTACCCCGGCGCCGGAGAGCACGCCGAAAACCAGCGGCGGCGGCAGCGTTTCCGCAGCAAGCGGAACCGTTGATGGATTCATTGCAACCGCCCTTGCCCAGCAGGGCAAGCCTTACGTTACCGCAGGGCGCGGGCCGGATACCTTTGACTGCAGCGGCCTTGTGTATTACAGCCTTGTAAACAACGGCGTCAACGTTGGCCGAATGAGCGCAAAGAGCTATGCCGTTATTGACAGCTGGGAGACCATATACTCAACGAGCGACCTTAAGCCGGGCGACCTGCTCTTCTTCTGGGACAGCGGCAAGACCCGCATTTACCACACCGGCATTTGGCTCGGCGGCAATAAGTACGTTCACGCCTCCTCGTCCGCAGGTCAGGTCGTCGTAAGCAGCTGGAGCGACTGGGCAAGGAACAGCTTCAGCCACGGGAAGCGCGTATACTGATATACGTATGTTACGTAGATATAATGAAGTAAAAGGAGAACTGCTAATGAACAGAGAACAGGCGTATGAGCTTCTTCACAAGTATATGGAGGGCGAAAACTACATTCAGCACTCGATGGCGGTTGAGGCGATAATGCGCGGGCTTGCAAAGCGCCTTTCGCCGGATGAGGTTGAATACTGGGGAATTTGCGGCCTTTTGCACGACCTTGACGAGGAGCAGTGCGACTGGCGCAATCACCCCGAGGTTCACGGGCCAAAGAGCGTTGAGCTCCTCCGCGAAAACGGCTATAACGACCCGATAATGGAGGGCGCGATACTTGCCCACAACCCCAAGAACGGCAAGCAGGCATCCAGCGTTATTGAATACGCACTTCTCGCAGCCGACCCCATGAGCGGCTTTGTAAAGTCCGTCGCTCAGATTTACCCGGATAAGAAGGTTGCAAGCGTTAAGCACAAGAGCGTTGTTAAGCGCTTTAAGGAGGTTCGCTTTGCCGCCGGCGCAAACAGGGATTATATGAACGCTATCGTGAACACCGGCCTTACCCTCGATGACCTTATAGACGTTGCCCTCGAGGAAATGACCGCAATTGCGGATCAGCTCGGGCTGTAAGCCGAAAAACGCCAAAAATAAAAAAACAGCGGCCTTGCCGGGTGCCGACAAGGCAGTAACCCACCGCAAATTACAAAATCGGCATCTGTTAAACAGGATTAGACAGTAAAGCAGGCGGCACTCAGCTTCGGTTGGGTGCCGTCTGTTTTGTACATTTGATGGGTGCGCTTATTTTCTGCTCCGTAACGCGGGAATAGTGAACACCAAACGATGAAGCCGATCGGTGCGTTTTTCGATGCAGAGCACGTCCGGCACGGAAAAGACAGCTAAAACCTGTGATGATTCGCATTTGACGGGTCAATCGGAGAAATAATCCTTGAAATCAGCGGAGTTTTCTGATAGAATTATCTTGGTTAGATGTCTATTCCAATACAAGAAATAATCTGTAAAGGGGGCTTGACAAGCATGAAGCCGAACCCCACACTTAGACAGACAGACAGACAGACAGACAGACAGACAGACAGACAGACAGACAGACAGACTAAGCCTGTCCCTATCCCTTTGCCCTGTTCGGAAGCACAAGCACACGCTTTCAAAAGACGCATTTTGCCCGTGAGGCACGGGTGAGATGCGTCTTTTGTTATACACACCAAACGAATCGAGGCGATAAACAAAAAAGGAGGTAACAACATGAAAAAGAAACGAATCCTCTCCACAGCTCTGGCGCTGCTGCTGGTCGCAAGCCTGTCCGTGACGGCGTTTGCGGAGGAGTACGACCTTGCGATTGGCAGCATCGAGGTCACGGCAAGCGACGGCGGCAGCCAGCATGTTACTCAGATGAACGGTGTAACGAACGAGCCGCAGACGACCGCGACCGTCATCACTCAGACGAACAATACCACCCCTACAAACAACACCATCACCATCACGGCGGAGAAAAACCAGACCGCCGAGGTCACGCTCTCCGGTGTGAACATAGACACGAGCGACACAGGAAAAGCCGCCGTGTCCACCGAGGGCAAAGGCGATGTGACCATCGAGCTGGACGGCGAGAACGCGGTCAAGAGTGCCCACGATCGTGCCGGCTTGGAGAAGAAAAACGACGGCAGCCTGACCATCACCGACGCGGACAATGACGGCGGCAGCCTGACCGCCCAAGGCGGCCACCGGGCTGCGGGGGTCGGCGGCGGCTTTGTGCAAGATGGCAGCAACATGAGGTTCTCCGGCGGCAAAATCAAGGCCACGGGCGGCTCTGGCGGCGCGGGGGTCGGCGGTGGCATGAGTGGCAAAAGCAGCAGCAATATCACCATTGACGGCAACGCACAGCTGACGGCGCGAGGTGGCGATGGCGGCGCGGGTATCGGCGGCGGCGGTAGCCACGGCGCTGAACGCAGTATCACCAATATTACCGTATCGGATAGCGCACATGTAAAGGTGCAGGGCGGGCCGCAGCGCAAAAACATCGAGGGGAGTATAGGTAAGGGCGCGGGCATCGGCGGTGGCGGCTGGGTTGAAATTGTCTTGAGTCGGGACGGCGGCGAGGTCAAGCCAGACGTTTCCAGGCTGACCCCGGAGGGCAAAATCGAGTATTACGAACCCGGCGCGGACATGGAAAAGGATGCGCCGATAGAAGACGAAACCATTATCGGAACATACGTCCCCGAAACCGAACCTGAAATTAAACCCGAGCCCGAAATCGAACCTGAGCATGAATTCAATCCTGAGCATGATGGAATCGAAGCAGATACACAGTCCGTTCGCATCTACTGGGTAACGGACAAGGACGACAAGTACATTCCTTTCAAAGCGAAACAGACAGGCGGTGTGCTGACCATAACGGCCGACGTTGATTTTGCAACGCTCTCAGTAAGGCTAAGCGGCGTAAGCACCCTCAGGGCGCAGGGCGTGGAGAAGATAGTCTTTATTACGAACGGCGCAACGTCAACGCGCACGCTATCCGCGCTGCTCAGTCAGGGCAATTCCGGCATCTACAGGCTCACCCACGACGGCAGGAAGGCCGCGTCTGCCGCAGGCTAAAAGGCGTAAACGAAAATCCCATCGTGCAGGCGGGCAGGCACAAAAGTGCCTGCCCGCCTTGCTTATAGGAAAGATCGACAGCCATAACCTGCACCGCGCCCTCTTTTTGCCGAAAATATGGTGCTAATGTAAATTTTCGCGCTTTGGGGCGGTCAAAGCGGGGTATTCCTTGCGCAAAGGGCGAATATGGGGTAGAATATAAAAGCAATATTATGTAAGGCAAAAGGAGGTATTTTACAATGCCCGGAACGATCAATACCGAAAACGGCAAGATAACTATAAGCGAGGATATAATTGCAAACGTAGCGGGGTACGCGGCGACCGAAAACTACGGCGTAGTTGGAATGAGCGCAAAGACCGCAACTGATGCGATACTTAAGCTCGTCGGCAGCGACACAAACAGAAAGCGCGGCGTTAAGGTGACCTTTACCGGCGAGGGCGACGAGGTGGATATCGACCTGTATGTGACGATGATATACGGCGTGTCCCTGCCCGTTGTTGCAAAGAACATGATAGACAACGTTCGCTACCGCGTTCAGGAAACGACCGGCATAAAGGTTGCAAACGTGAATATCCACGTTGAAAGCATCAGTGCATAGTTTTTATATTGGCAATGGCCTTTATAAAGGCTGTGCATGGAGGTAAATCGTTTTGAATAATACTACGATAAACGGGGCGCTCCTGAAGGAGATGTTCCTGACTGGTGCTGCGCTGCTGGAAAAGAACAAGGCGTATGTGGATTCGCTGAACGTTTTTCCGGTGCCGGATGGCGACACCGGAACAAACATGTCAATGACCATGCAGTCCGCCGTTAAGGAGATAAAGGCTTGCACCGGCTCAACAGTCGGCGAGATCGCGGCGGCGGCCTCCCTCGGCGCGCTAAAGGGCGCCCGGGGCAACAGCGGTGTTATACTTTCGCAGATATTCCGCGGCTTTGCAAAGGCGCTGAAGGGCTGCGATGAAATGGATGCCGAAAGGCTGTCAAACGCGCTCCGAATGGGCACTGATTCCGCATACAAGGCGGTAATGAAGCCCAAGGAGGGAACCATCCTCACCGTATCCAGAATGGTGAGCAACGCAGTCGAGGGCGAGTTCAATCAGGGTGCAAACGTCTTTGGCCTGATAGACGTCATGATCGAAAGCGGCGAGGAGGCGCTCCGCAAAACACCGGAGCTGCTGCCCGTTCTGAAGGAGGCCGGTGTTGTGGACAGCGGCGGCAAGGGTCTGATGACGATATACCGCGGCTTCAAAATGGTCATTGACGGCGACGCTATCGACGACTACGTTGAGCAGGAGTCTGCTCCCGCCGAGGAGAGCGACCTCAGCCTTGAGGATGTAAACGATATAAAGTTCGGCTACTGCACCGAGTTTTTCGTGATTCACCTTGTGGAATCCTTCAACGAGGACGACCTCGATAAGTTCCGCGATAAGCTCATGAAGATAGGCGACTCCGTTGTCGTTGCGCACGATGCGGACTTTATCAAGATACACGTCCATACAAATATGCCGGGCAAGGCGCTTCAGCTTGCGCTGTGCCTGGGCGAGCTCGATAAGGTAAAGATCGAGAATATGCGTGAGCAGAACCGTGCCCTTCAGGAAAACATCAAGAAAAACGAAACGGAGAACGCAATGGTCGCCGTTTCCGCGGGCGAGGGAATGGACAACGAGTTTTCCGGCGCAGGCGTTACCGCGATAATTTCCGGGGGGCAAACCATGAACCCGAGCATCGACACCATTGCCAAGGCGATACGCAAGGCAAACGCAAGGAACGTCTTCGTCCTGCCGAACAACTCCAACATAATCATGGCGGCGCAGCAGGCGGCGCAGCTTTCCGATAGAAACGTAGTAGTCATACCCACAAAAACTATGGTTCAGGGCATGGCCGCCGCAATGGCCTACGCGCCGGAAAACACGCCGGAGGTCAACAAAAAGCGCATGGAAAAGGCAGCCGAAAACGTAGTATCCGGCGCCGTGACCTATGCCGTTCGCGATACCTCCTATAACGGCCTGACGATCGAAAAGGGCGATATAATCGGCCTGATGAACAACACCATTACCGCCGTAGGCAAAACCGTTGACGATACCACCTTGGAGCTCATGGGCAAGATGCTGGATGGGCGCGAGGACGCGATGATAACGCTGTACTACGGCGAGGATACCACCGAAGAGCAGGCAAACGAGCTCTGCGAAAAGGCAGTTGAGAGATTCCCAGGGGCAGAGGTAGTGCCCGTGCCGGGCGGCCAGCCGCTGTATTATTATTACATAGCCGTGGAATAATGCACGGATGAAGCTGAACGACAAGATAACTGAATTAAAAGGAATTGGCCCACGCAAAGCCGAGGCTCTCGGCAAGCTGGGCCTTTTTTCGGTATACGATATTATTCGGCATTTTCCGAGGAAATATCAGGATTATTCTGTAATCACCCCGATAACGGCCGCCAGGCACGGCGACGACGCCGCCGTTGAAGTAAAGCTTAAGACCGAGCCAAAGCTCGCCCGCGTCCGCGGCGGACTGAATATAATCACCGCAAAGGCGTTTGACCAGAGCGGCGAAATTACCCTAACGTGGTACAACCAGCCGTACATGCTGCGCTTTGCGGCGGAGGGGGAGTGCATAATTGCCTGCGGCAGGGTGGATAGAGCGAAGGGCGCAAGGCTCGTCAATCCCGCAATATACAGGGCGCTGCCGGGCATACTTCCGGTATATCCTGTATGCGCAGGCATATCGCAAAGGCTGCTACGCGACGCTGTGCATGAGGCACTGGAGTGCTGCTGCGATGAAATAACCGAGACACTGCCGGAGTCCATGCGCCGAAGGTACGGCCTTGTCGGCCTATACGACGCGCTCTTTGGAATACATTTCCCCGGAAATATGGCAAAAATGAAGGAGGCACGGCAAAGGCTTGCCTTTGAGGATACGCTGCTTTTCAGCCTTATGCTCTCAATGATGCAGCAAAGCCTGCCAAAGCGGGAAAAGCCGCTTGAGCTTGAGGGCAGCATCGAGCGTTTTATAGAGACGCTGCCGTTTGAGCCGACCGGCGCGCAGCTTAGGGCAATGCGGGAAATACAAAGGGATCTTTCCGGCAGCCGACTTATGAACAGGCTGCTTCAGGGGGACGTTGGCAGCGGCAAGACCGCCGTTGCACTTTATGCGATGTATGCCGCGATTCAAAACGGCAGGCAGGCGGCGCTTATGGCGCCGACCGAGATACTTGCCGCGCAGCACTATTCAACGCTCTGCAAGACCTTCGGCGCGGAAAAAGTCGCATACCTTCGCGGCGGAATGAAAAAGGCGGAGCGGGAGACGGAGCTTCTGCGCATTTCAAGAGGCGAAGCTATGGCGATAACCGGCACACACGCCCTGCTTCAGGGAGACGTTCGCTTTTTTGACCTCGGGATGGTCGTTACGGACGAGCAGCACCGCTTTGGTGTTGCCCAGCGCGCGGCGATCGGCTCAAAGGGCGGTGAGACTGATGTGCTAATAATGAGCGCAACGCCTATACCCAGAACCCTTGCGCTGATACTTTACGGTGACCTGTCTGTATCCTGCATCGATGAGCTGCCGCCCGGGCGAATGCCGGTCACGACGCGGCTGGTTCCGGTGCATAAGCGCGAGGCTATGTATAAATTCATTGAAAAGCAGGCGCAGGCGGGGCGGCAGGCGTATGTCGTTTGCCCCCTCGTTGAAAGCAGCGAAAGCCTTGATGACGTTCAAAGCGCAGTTGAGCTTTATAAGGAGCTTAAGCGGAGCATGAAGGTGTCGGTCGGCCTATTGCACGGGCAAATGAGCGGCCAGGCAAAGGAGCGCGCTGCAGCCGCTTTCCGCTGCGGAGATATCGCTGTTCTTGTTGCAACGACTGTCATTGAGGTCGGCGTGGACGTTTCTAATGCAACCGTTATGGCCATTGAAAACGCGGACAGGTTTGGCCTCGCTCAGCTTCATCAGCTCCGCGGCAGGGTCGGCAGGGGGGACAAGGAGTCCTTCTGCTTCTTGCTCGGCTCGGGGGGAGAGGCGGCTCAGCAGCGGCTTTCCACCCTCGTTAAAACAAACGACGGCTTTGAAATTGCCGAAACAGACCTCATGATGCGCGGCCCCGGCGAGTTTCTCGGAAAAAGGCAGCACGGCCTTTCCGAATTTGCCGCCGCAAGCCTTGCAATGGATATTTCCTCAATGCGCGAGGCAAAGGAGGCGGCGGAGGAGATACTTTCCAGCCGCGAGGCAATGGCCGAGGCTGCGCCGCTCGTTCGCCGCGCCTGGTCAAGGCTTGAGGCGCTAAACGGCGATATCGCCCGAAATTAAACCCGGTTTTAAGCACAAAAAACATATATTGTCATTCATAGCCCGCCCTTCTTTCGGGGATATTAAGACCATAAACCGACGAAAGGAGGAGAAAACACAAATGGCACGCAGCAATAAAATTGCAGTACCCGATGCGAAGCAGTCTCTTAACAGCTTCAAAACGGAGGTTGCCCGCTCGCTCAATGTAAACCTTAATCAGGGCTATAACGGCGACATAACAGCAAAGGACGCGGGCTCCGTTGGCGGCGAAATGGTTAAGCGAATGATCGAATACGCCGAAAACAACATGAACGGCAGCACAACTCGATAACCTTGGGAAAAAGAAAAGGGCGCGGTTTTCCGCGCCCTGTTTAGTTATTCTGTTCTTTAGAGAAGCCCAAGCAGGCTCAGTATGCTCTGGAATATCGTCATGTCGCCGGTCTTTGGGAGAACTACTATCACGGGGACAGCAGTTGGGGTGGGCTCATAGTGATAATGTCCGCCGCTGCCGCCGCCATTATAGCTCCACTGGGCGGTGTATACCGCGTCGCCTGCAACGTTGGCTGCAACGCTGGGGCTCCAGCCAACGAAGGTGTAATTCGGGCGGGAGGGAGTGCCGCTGAAAGCGGGGGTCGGGTCGCCGCTCTTAACACGTTGTACTTGATTCGCAAACACCGCACCGCCTGCACCGTCCGTATAGGTTACGGTATAATATGTTTCCTCCGGTGTGGTGGCGCATTGTACGGTGAAAACGACAGGAACGCCGCTGGAATCGGCAAGCTTCCACTGCTGGTTCTCTTTGTCCCATTCAAGCTTTATTATGTAGCTTCGGGGTTCCACAAGCGTATGTCCCGAGTACGTTGTATTATATGTCCCTACATATTTATCCGGCTGTACGGTAATGTCGCAGGTATAGCCTGCTGCGCCACCAACTTCCGTTACTGCGCCCGTGGTGTAGCTGCCGTCCAAAAGACCGTAACTCACTGTTTGATGAGCATCGTCAACAGTACACTGGACTTGTATGTTGCTTTCAACCAGTTCTTTTATTTTTTCGTCAGTGGGTGCTTCGGGCTTGTCGGCGGGCAGCACCTCAGTATCGTGTATTACTGTGAATGTAATGGGAAGATTCTGGTTTGCCGCCAAAGTCCAGCTCTTATCCTTCCACTCAAAAGTAATATTACTTCCGCTCTGCGTATCGGGACTGAGCGTATGGGCGCCGTTTGTTTCGTTGTATTTGGCAACATACTTATCGGGATTCACCGTGATTGTGTAGGTGTATGCGCCATCAGCTTTCGTTACTGCGCCCGTGGTGTAGCTGCCGTCCAAAAGACCGTAACTCGCTGCTGGATGAGTAGTGTTAGCAACAGTGCATTCGACTTTTATGTTGCCACTGCCAACCAATTCTTTCATTGTATCGTAAGTGGGCGCTTCGGGTGTGGAGCTGCTATTCTCTTCCCACACAGCGTAAAGGGTAGTGTTCTGGCTTATTGTTATGTCGCTTCCACTTTTATACTCTACGGTCGCATTATCTTTATTAGTGCTCCAGCCCATAAAAGTATAGTTTTCTTTGGTGGGTACACCACTACTTACTGTAAAGGTGGCACTCTGACCTTTTTCTACCTGCTTTGTTTCATCATCGGGTGCGCTTTCTCCGCCGTTAGCATCATAACTGAGAGTTCTGGCTTCGGTCTCCACCTCATTATACACGAAGTTTATACGGCCGGTGTCTATAACTGGAATGTCAAATTCCGAACCTATATTGTATGTATAGCACCAATTTTGTTTGGAGGAATCATAGTAGACATCCTTTATATGGCTCCAGTTAGCGCCGAGAGCTGCAAAAGAATATTTATACGTTTTGCCGTCTTTGACGATGATGCTGGGATCAGCCTCGTTTTCGTTGCTGGATGCATTATTCGTAAGGTTGCCATTCTCTACAATGTACACTTTGCCGGTGCCGTTATTGCCACTGATGTTGTATCCATTGTATTTAAAATTTATTTTCGCATATTTGTCAAATATCCCACCGTTCTCGACATATGCATCGATGAAAGAAAAGTCATTTACATTGGCGGGAGTAAATGTTACCGTATAGGTGGTGTCCTCGGTTATTTTTCCACTAAAGTAGCGGCCTGAAATAGCTGTTCCTTCGACGGTCACATCGTTTCCTTTTCCATCTTTAACGGAGGCTTTATAGGACTCGCGAGCGTCGTTTATATCGTAATACTTCCATTCATTGCTCTTAAACTTTTCGCCGGGGTATACTTCTTTCGTATAGTTCGTGTACTTCGTGATATCGCTATTGCTTGCACTGTTATCTGTGTATACGTAATTCACGGTTAACTTGCAAGACTTTACGAGATATAGCTTTATCTTTGGATTTGATGATAGGGTAAGCACTCCGCTATATTCCTTTGACTTTGGGGTGGGAGAATGTATGCTTGAAGCTGAGCCCCAAAGATCATTCACTTTTACTTCTTTGATAATATAACCGTCCGCAGCTCTAAAAGAAGCAGTATAGCCTGCAGAACAGACGTTGTTAATTTTTTGCGTAAAAACGTTTTCACCATCGAGGTATATCTCTAAAGATACATTTTTTTTGGTGATGACATACTTACTACTCTCATATGAATATGAAAAAACGCCATATCCAGTATCTAACGTACTTGCTGTTGCCGCAAAAGCAACGGTTGGAACGAGACACAAGAGCGTTATCAGCGCCAACATAGTTGCAACAAGTTTTTTCATTTATGTTCCCCCTTTTTCTCCCTTTGTTCCTAAAGATTTTTCAGTGAAAAGACAACAAAAAATACCGCTATGGTCATCCCATAACGGTATTAAATGAACTTATTTATTTCAAGGGTCGTCAAAAGAGCGGAGTCATGCCTGCCCGCCTGCCTGCCTGCCTGCCTGCCTGCCTGCCTGCCTGCCAAAATTATCTCTACGGCAGCCATACTGTTGTCAACCCCTTCTCTTTCAAAATAGATCCGCAGCGAATATCATTCTCTGCGAGGATAGAATATCATATTATTCCTGCAAGTGCAACAATAATCTAAAATTTCCACAAATATAAATTAACAAACCGGCGCAAATTATAGCTGAGCAAAGCGAGAAGGGAGGTGAAAGGAAAATGGCACGCAGCAGGATAGCGGTTCCCGAGGCAAAGCAGAAGCTGGACAGCTTTAAAATGGAGGTTGCGAGCTCGCTGAATGTAAACCTTAAGCCGGGCTATAACGGCGATATCAGCGCAAAGGACGCGGGCTCGGTTGGCGGAAGCATGGTAAAGCGAATGATAGAATATGCAGAGAGCAGCATGGGCGGCAAAATGACCAGGTAAAACAGGCTGGTAATTCCTTTCAAGGCGGGCGCGACGGCATTGCGCCCGCTTTTGCGCGGGCAAAAATAGCGTTTGCAAAAAGGGTGCGTTCTGTGCTATAATAACCGGGCATGAGCCGGTGTGTTGGAATTGGCAGACGAGGAGGACTCAAAATCCTTTGCCAGCGATGGCGTGTGGGTTCGAGTCCCACCACCGGCACCAGACAATGACGTGGATATGGATGACTCCATGTCCGTGCCACCAGAGAGGGAACACCCCTATTTCTAGGGGTGTTCCCTCATTTCCAGTACTATTTTAGCGGTTAACCCTGTCACCGCATTTGATACTCAGCACCAGTTTCCTGAAATTCTCAAAGCAAGAAGAAATCAGACCACATTTCCAAAATTGGTGCAAACGGCAAATTATTGGATGCGATTTTTGCTATCATTTCAGAGCTTTTTGGAAACGATTTTGCCATCCGTGAGGCAAAATTCAGCTTTCCGATCTGCTGAGATCGTCACGGACTCGACCATCTTCCGCCAGAGTGCGTCAGAATATTCCGGCTCAGGATGGTCTATTTGCTCCAAAACTCTCACGAACGCTTGCTTAATCTCATCTACGCGGAGGGTTGGAGTGCCGCACTTCTTCCCGCCACTGTAACGGTGATTGCAGTACCAGACATCGTAGCGGTTGCCGCTCCTGCCGCCGCTCCGCCAGACTTTATGCCCGTAGAAGGCGCCACAATCGGCGCAGACGAGGCGGTTGGCGAAGGGGCTATCCATGCCCGCTTTCTTCGGACGGGCGCTGCGTCGGCGCGACAATTCGCGCTGAACGCGGTCGAAGACGTCGGGCTGGATAATGGGCTCGTGGGAGCATGCCACGATATATTTGGGCTTTTCGCCATTGTTCCTTTTCATTTCTTTGGAGAGATAGTCCACGGTAAAGGTCTTCTGTAAGATGGCGTCGCCCTTGTATTTTTCGTTACCCAGGATGCTGCGAACCGTGCTGATGCTCCATTTCGTTTTACCTCCGGGCGTAGGGATACCGCAAGCAGTTAGGCTCTCCGCAATCTGGCTGATGGACTTTCCGGCGAGGAACGAATCATAGATTTCCCGAACGATTTTCGCTTCCTCCTCGACAATCTCCGGTCTGCCGTCTTCGCCTTTGCGATAGCCGAGGAAATGATCATAGGGCATATAGACGTTGCCGCTTTCCATACTCCGCTTTTTGCCCCAGCGGACGTTCTCGGAAATGGATCGGCTCTCTTCCTGCGCAAGGCTACTCATGATCGTGAGCATTACCTCGCATTTTGGATATAGTTTATCTCATGGGATCCGGTCTGTCAAGCAATTTCGGAGATGCGGATAGCGCAGCGGGCAGCATCCGTCAATGGTCAAGATGAACGCTTCGCGCCATTGACTGCCGCCGTCCGCTGCGCTTTTCTGTAACCAAGACGAGCAGGCACAAGGAGTGCCTGCCCGCCTGAATCAATTATGGGAAAGGAAATTTTCGCTTACGCCTTTTCGAGAATGGCGCTCACGTCGGCCATCTTCGCGCCGAGGGTAAATGTGACGGTCTTGCCGTCGTGGGTGAGCTTGTAAGTCTCATCGGCGCTGCCCTTTTCCAGCAGGTCGGCAAGAGCAAATGTGGAAGTCGCGCTCTTGGTGACAAACACGAGCTTCTCCACGCCCTGCGCCTTGAGGGTGCTGATGCCGCTGAGCTTTCCCGTCAGCACGGCAAAATCAGCGTCCACAGTGACGGTCAGCACGCTGTCCTTCTGCTCTGCCTTGTAGGCGATGTCCTTCTCATCCTTGTCGAGCACGCGG
>CAVIAA010000032.1:0-17978 GCA_963640685.1 Acutalibacteraceae bacterium | reverse complement strand
CGGAGTTTATGACCTTCTGGCTGCACCGTTTCCGCAAGCTGGACGTGCGGCAGAAAGCGCATCGCAAAATGCTCATCGACACCTTCATCAACGCCATTTTCCTGCACGACGACAAGCTGGTTATAACTTTTAACTACAAAGAAGGCGCGAAAACCATCACTTTCGCAGACTTGCAGGACGTGCTGAATAATGGGAATACCGGTTCGGATTTGGATTGCTCACTTGCACCAAGAAATAAGGTCATCTGCATGGTGGCCTTATTTCTTTGCTGTTTTAATGGTGGGACTCGAAGGGAACGTCCCCGTGAGGGGGAAAAAGCGTCCGGTGGACGGTTTTTAAGTTCCCCGGGCTGGCGGCGGCACTGGCCCAGTGCCGGCGGGAGTCCCACCACCGGCACCAAATAAAAATACCCCCGTGTGGGGGTATTTTTGTTTTACGCTACTTCGTAAAACCGAACGTTTGGGTCGGCGGACCAGGTGGGCTTGAGGCCGACGAAAACGTCGTTCTTGAACATATCGGTCTCGAGGTATGCTTTTGCGTGCTCCATGCTGTCAAAGCCGTGGATGACCTGAACGTCCTCGTCGCGGATGAGCAGCTCCTTGGTCAACGCGCCCTCGATATTATCAAGAAACGGCTGGCGGTAGTCGTTGTAGACCTTTGCCGCTGCGGGACGGTTCTTGGGGTCAATAACCATGGTGATCTCGAGATAAGCCTTTACTTTCATTATTAAATACCTCCGTTTGTGTTGTTTTTTCTTGCATTTTCTGAATGCGGGAACAGCATATCGCTTTTGCTGGGCGCAGTGAAGATATAAGCAATTTTATTAGCCGCTAATTAGTTTATTAGCAGCTTGGTTTATTAAAGCGGCTGTGATATAATAAAAGTACAAACTTGGGGGTGATGTGCTTGTATCAGAAAAAGCTGAAGGCGGACATCCGCTGCCCGCTGGAATATGGACTGGAAATGTTCGGCGGAAAGTGGAAATCCCGCATAATATGCATATTAAATGAAAGAGGCACGCTGCGTTACAGCGTCATACGGAGCGAAATGCTGAACATCACCGATGCAGTGCTCGCTGCAACGCTGAAGGAGCTTATTGCCGATGAACTGGTTTCAAGGCAGCAATACGACGAAATGCCGCCGCGGGTGGAATATGCCCTGACGGAAAAGGGAAAGTCCGTAGTTCCAATTTTGCAGAGCATATGCAAATGGTCCGGCATATTCAAGAGGGAAGGCAGCGAAAACATGATGAGCCATTGCCAAAGCTGCGATTACGGCAGAACGGAGTGAGCCGCACTTATTTCTCAGAAGCTTTACAATTTCTTTGCTATACACTTTTGCATTTATGAAGTATAATACTTGCTTGGCGGAAACGCCGACTCTTTATTTTTGAAAGGACAAAATGTAAAATGAAAAGTAAGATGCATGTGCTTATGTGTGTTGTGCTTTGCGGGGCGCTGGTAGTCGGCTGCGGTGCGCAGAATGACAGCCAGGAGGCAGAGGCAGCGGTTCAGGCAGAGGAGCAGGTGCAGCAGGAAGAAACGGTTCAGCCGGTTGAAGCAACTGAGGCGACCGAGACCGAGACAGAGGCTGCCGAGCCGGCCGAGACTGCCGAAGCCACCGAGGCTGCGGCTGAAAACGGCGACGCATACATCGGCGAATATCTGGATCAGGACAACAATGACCCGAACCTTGAGATCGCAAAGGGCGAGGATGGCAAGTACACCGTTCAGATAGGCATATACCGCCTGACCACCTTTGACGACGGCGTTGGCGAGCTGACTGCTGAAGGAATGAAATTCACGGCAACCGATGGCAGCGGAAACCCGATCGGCGGCATCATAACCCTCGATGGCGACAAGGCTACCGTTACCTTTACCGATTCCACATGGGAACTGCTGGAGAACGGTTCGGCATTCGTATATACCAAGTCCTCCGACACCCCGAATCTTTGGGTGAACGAGTAAATAAGGAGAGTAAACAGTGGAGCTTGTAAGCGAGGCAATGGTTTTTGCAGCTAAGGCGCACGATGGTATGCGCCGTAAGCAGTCGAATATACCGTATATACTGCACCCTGCGGAGGCTGCAGCCATCGTTGGCTCGCTTACGGATGACCCGGAGGTGATCGCGGCTGCGGTGCTGCACGACGTCGTTGAGGATGCGGGCATCGCGCCGAGCGAGCTTGAGGAGCGCTTCGGAAAGCGGGTCGCGGAGCTTGTCGCTTCTGAAACGGAGGATAAGCAGCGCGGCCTGCCGCCGGAGCAAACCTGGCGCCTGAGGAAGCAGCATGCGATAGACACCCTCCGCAGCGCAGAGGACGACGGCGTAAGGATGCTCTATCTCGGCGATAAGCTGGCGAATATGCGCTCGATATACCAGTGCTGGCTGCTGGTTGGCGATGCCGTATGGCAGGGCTTTCACCAGAAGGACCCGGCGCAGCACGGCTGGTATTACCGGGAGATTGCGGAGGCCGTTCGCGACTTTGAGGATACGCTTGCATGGAAGGAATTTGACGGACTGATAAAAACTGTATTTGAGAAGGGAGAAACAAAATGACACAGCAGATGAAGTTCCACATAAATGGCGATACCCTTTGCATAGACCTTGCAGGACGCATAGATGCAAGCAATGCCTCTGCCGTTGAGGAGGAGCTGCGGTCTATCCGCAATGACCACAAGGGGCTGCACACCGTACTCAATACGGATACGCTCGCCTACATTTCAAGCGCCGGGCTGCGCGTTCTGCTGCGCCTGCGCAAGGAAGAGCCGGAGCTTACCATAATCAACGTTTCTCCCGATGTATACGAAATACTGGATATGACAGGCTTTACCGAGATGCTGACGGTGCAGAAGGCATACCGCAAGCTTTCGGTCGAGGGCTGTGAAATGATCGGAAAGGGCGCAAACGGCGCCGTTTACCGCTACGATGCGGAGACCATCGTAAAGGTGTATTTTAACCCGGATGCGCTGCCGGAGATAAAGCGCGAGCGTGAGCTTGCGCGCAAAGCGCTGGTGCTCGGCATAAATACCGCAATACCGTATGACGTTGTGCGCGTTGGCGAGAGCTACGGCACCGTAATGGAGCTGCTCGCGGCAACCTCTCTCTCAAAGCTGATAAAAAAGGATCCGGAGCACCTTGAAGTGCCGCTGAAATACTACGTCGATATGCTCAAGCAGATACATGCGACCGAGGTCAAGCCCGGCGATATGCCGGATATGAAGCAGGTCGCGCTGGGGTGGGCGGCATTTGACCGTGACCACCTACCAAAGGAGCTTGGCGACAAGCTGTATGATATGGTCAAGGCGGTTCCAGAGCAGCACACCATGATGCACGGCGACTACCACACGAACAACATAATGGTTCGCGACGGTGAAGCGCTGCTCATCGATATGGATACGCTCTGTATGGGTCACCCGATATTTGAGCTTGGCTCAATGTTCAATGCCTTTGTCGGCTTCTCAGAGGTCGATCACAACGTGACAATGGGCTTCCTCGGCTTTTCGCACGAGCTGGCGGGGCAGTTCTGGCACAGGGCGCTTGCAATGTACCTCGGTACTGAGGACAAGGCAAGGCTTACGGAGGTGGAGAACAAGGCGAAGGTCGTGGGCTACATGCGCCTGCTGCGCCGCACGATACGCCGAAACGAGCCAAACCGCGAACAGCTCATAGAGTTCTATAAAGGGCAGCTTACTGAGCTCATACCTGCGGTAAACGAGCTGACATTTTGATTTTATAACGACTGAAACGGGAATTTTGGGAAGATGCTGCATGTAAGATTTGATACGCGGAACGTAAAACCGAAGGTTTGGGGCATGGCGGTGCTTGCGGTGGCTGCGGCCGCTGCTGTCGCCGTTTTTGCTGTCGGCGGGGCAGATGACAACGCGCTTGCCATAAGTATAGTTCTGGATGTACTGTTTCTTGCATCGATCGCCATACTGGTTTGGGCGTTCTTTGAGCAGCTGAAATATAACCCGTATTCCTATAATACCATATATTATCTTAGCTTCTCCTTTTTTCTACTTTCCGTTTTAGCAACACATGCAGCGCTGACGGTGAAGCTAATTACGGTGCCGGACAGATTTTCAGGGCAGAATTTTATTCAGATAATTTCGCTTTTGACCATCTCGGCAAAGGCATATATGTTATATTCCTTCCCATTCATACTTGCGCTTTCGGCTGCGTTGTGCATATCTAACGCCGTGCTTATGCGGCGCGAGGGGGCAAGGCCGGTAAACCTGCTCGGCATACTTCTATCACTGTTGCTGCTTGGTGGTGAGCTGTTTATCATAATGGGTGACGACGGTGTGAGCGGCAGCGAGCAATATGTGCGGATACACGACCTGATAACAAATATTCTTGCGGCGCTGTATCTCTATTTTGAGTGCATGGTAATCGGCATGATGATCGCCAATGCGATAGTTTCGCGCTATGAGCCGGAAAAGGATAAGGATTATGTGATAATACTCGGCTGCGCAATAAGAAAGGACGGCACGCCGACGCCGCTGCTCAAGGGCAGGATAGAGCGGGCAATAGCCTTTAGAAACGCCCAGCTCGAGGAGACGGGAAAGGAGCTGACCTTCATAACCTCCGGCGGAAAGGGCGCAAACGAGGTCATATCCGAAAGCGAGTCGATGAAGCAGTATCTCATATCGCGCGGCATACCGGAGGGCAGCATAATAGAGGAGAACCGCTCAACGAGCACCTTAGAGAACATGAAATTTTCCAAGGAAATAATATATGCTCATGACCCTGCGGCAAAGGTGATATTTTCAACGACCAACTATCACGTCTTCCGCAGCGGCCTTTGCGCAAGGCGCATAAAGATGCGCGCGGTAGGTATAGGCGCAAAGGCAAAGTGGTATTTCTGGCCAAATGCCCTCGTTCGCGAGCTGGTTGGGCTGCTTACGGAGCACCGCGGCAAGCAGGCGCTGATAATCACTGGGCTTATCGTCGCATATGCCGCGCTGTCTCTCGTCAGGTGCTAAAGACTATATTCAAATCAAAAGCAAAGCCGCTGCAGGTCATGCAGCGGCTTATAATATGTCGGCTCATCAGCGGTTTTCAAAGTCGTCCTCAATGCGCCTGCTCCATTCGGCTCCAAGCGGCGTGCCGCAGCGCACGGCAGAGACCGTTTGGCTCAGAACCTCATAGTTGAGCCGCGTGCCCGCATGGTCGGAGTGGTAGTTTACCGCCCGGTCTGCGCCGATGCCAAAGCGCCCCGCGGTCTCGACCGCGTCAATGTTTGCGCCGAGGAACAGGAACTCCCAGCCGTACCGTTCCTTTTGCCGCTCGATCATCCTTTTGACCGTTTCGCTGTCATAACGGCGGCTTGTGTTCTCCATGCCGTCGGTAGTAATAACAAACAGCGTGTGCTCGGGAACATCTTCGCTTCTTGCGTATTTATGAATGTTGCCGATGTGGTGTATCGCCCCGCCGACAGCATCGAGAAGTGCAGTGCTGCCGCCGGCAAAGTACTCCTTCTCGGTCATAGGCTTGACCTCCTGAACCGGCACGCGATCGTGTATTACGGTGCTCACGCCGTCAAAGAGAACGGTAGAGATCAGCGCCTCGCCGGCCTCATTCTTCTGCTTTTCGATCATGGAATTGAAGCCTCCGATAGTGTCTGTCTCCAGCCCGCTCATAGAGCCGCTGCGGTCGAGGATGAATACGATCTCCGTGAGATTCTTTTTCATGATGGTTACCTCCGATAGTAATATGATTGCTCGGTGCTTTACCTTACAGCCATATTTTACTTCGGTATCCGCATCATCTGGTCGCGTGGCAGGCGACATTATCTAAAAAGGGCTTTTTAAAGGACTTATACGCCGAATTTATATCCCGATTAGGCTCTGGTCAAACGCAAACAGCGCCTCGTTTATTTCAAAAACGTTGTAGTTCCCCTGCTCGATAAAATACTCAACGATTATGTCAAACTTGTTGGAGCGAGAGAGGGCAAAGCCTGCCTTTGCGAGCATGTCCTTAAGCTCCACCGGCGGTAGGCCGAGGGCAAGGGCAAACGCTATGACTGTCGGCTTGGAGGGCTTGTAGGATTTATCCGAGCGGATCTTTGAAAAGAGCTTTCTGTCGATGTTTGCCTTCTTGTAGCACTGTACGTCCGTCATGCCGCTCTCGTCGATTTTGCGCAGCAGCATTTCGGAAAAGCTCTCGTCAAGCTGCCCAAGCGCTTCATCGAGCGATGCGGCCTTGTTAAGGCTGGGCTCGCCGTAAACTGAGCAGCATTCAAGGCGTCGGCTCCTGGCGGGGTGATCTGCGTGCTCGTCAACGTAGTTGTCGTCGATGTATTCTGCGATATCCGAAAACAGTCTTTCGCTTATCCGATATGCACTCTTGTCAAATATGACGATATATACCAGCATATCGTTATCGACAAGAAAGGCGCTTATCGTATCGATAGCGACCCGCAGTGCCTGATCCTTCGGGTAGCCGAATATGCCGGAGGATATCAGCGGGAAGGCGACGGAGCTGCAGCCGTATTCCTTTGCCAGCGCAAGCGAGGCGCTGTAACACGAGGCAAGCAGCCTGCGCTCGCCCTGCTGCCCGCCATTCCACTGAGGGCCGACGGCGTGGATTATATATTTGCAGGGGAGAGCATAGCCTCCCGTTATTTTCGCGCTGCCGGTTTTGCAGCCGTGCAGCGCTCTGCATTCCGCCAAAAGCTCCGGCCCGGCGGCTCTGTGAATGCAGCCGTCCACGCCGCCCCCGCCCAGCAGCGTTTCGTTTGCGGCGTTTACGATCGCATCGACCTTCATTTTTGTTATGTCGTTCCTGACGATTTGAAGCGGCATTGCCGAAACCTCGCTTTCGTTTTGTATTAAATGAGCCTTTAAAAGGCTCTAAATCTGCGTGTATTCGGCCTCGTTTCCGTGCTTTTTAATGAGCTCCATCAGCTCATCTGCCAAAAGCCAAATCGTGGCTGTGTTGTCGTTTGGGTGAATGCCTATCTTGTTCCCTGCAAATTCTGCGTCCATGTAGAAATGTACCAGCCGCTCCGCGTCGTTGAGCAGGCCAAGCGGAGACACCGAGCCCGGAGTAAGCCCCATTATCGCAAGCAGGCTATCCGCCGGCGCAAAGGAGAGCGCGCGCAGCCCGTGCTGCCTGCGAAATTCCTTAAGGTCGACCCGCCTGTCGCCCCTCACGGTTATAAGGTAATACCCGCGCTTTTTGTCGTCTCTAACGAACAGGTTTTTTGCGTCCCATTCGGGGTATGGGAGCTTGAGCGCGTCTACCTCCTCCATATTGAAAACAGCCTCGTGCTCGGTCGCCTCGTAGGCGATGTTCTGCTCCGAAAGATACCTGTAAATTTCAGCCTTGTTCATGTCTCCCGCCCCCATTATAAGCCTTGCTCTGCTAAGGCCATTTTATCATCATATGCCACGCATGGCAAGGTATGGCAGACAGACCGAACAATTAAATTAACAACGTGAATTATAATCCCGAATAAATGTTATTTTCTATCAAAATAAAGAAAAACCTTGATTTTGTCCTGCTTTTCATCTAAAATAAAACACGGGCTTTTGGTCGCCAATAAACTGCCTGATGGACAGCATTGAAGAACGGTGGAGCACAGGCCGCGAAACACAACTCAAAAGGGAGGCACCTCATGTCAAAACAAACAACCGAAAACCACAAGGAATCAATGAGAAAAACCTACCGCGGCAAGGAGATACTCAAGCCCATGAACACCGGCTGGATCGATGAACACGTCGCCTGCGTTCGCGAATGGATGGCGAACATATTCTTTTACCGCAAGGGCGATGTTACCGTTATGATCGACGCGGGCTATGATTACGACCGCCTTCCTGAAAAAATGGGCTGGCTCGGCATCGACCCCGGCTCTATCCGCCATATCCTCATCACGCATCAGGATACCGACCACGTTGGCGCCGTTGAGGCGGATGGCCCCGGGCTCTTTAAGGCTGCAAGGCTGTATATAAGCGAGGCGGAAAACCGCTACCTCACCGGCGAGGCCTGCCGCCGCGTAAACAATGGCCAACATGAGCACCCGCAGGTCAGCATCGATAACGAAATGCAGATAATTCACGACTGCGAGGTGCTTGATATCGGCGGCATAAAGGTCGAGTGCCTGCTCGTTCCCGGGCACACCTGGGGGCATATGGTATTTCTTATCGACGACAAATATCTCTTTACCGGCGATTCCATATGGTTCGGCGCGGACGGCGGCTACAGCTTTATTGACACTCTTGCCGAGGATAACGCCCTTTCCGTAAAATCCCTTGCGGCTCTTGAGGAAAAGCTGCGCAGCCGCGGCCTTCGTCCTCTCGTTATAACCGGCCACTCCGGCTGGACTGACGACCTCGATTTCGCCTTTGCGCACAAGGGCGAGCTCTGCTCCCTTTCAATGGATAAGCTGAGCGACCCATCAGCGCCCTACGATGCCTTTGACGAGGCGGACGACACCGATGAAAACGCCAGAAGCGGCTTTCTAAAGGCCGTTAAACAGGCATGAACGGCTTTCCGTCCCTTTTGTTTGCTGTATCTCTTGCAAAAACGAAAAAACATGATACAATAGGGTCAAAAGAAGCTGCGAGGGGCTGTTAAACAGGCTGATAAGAGGCCGCAGAGATGCGGCTTTTTGCGGGCAGAACAGTTAAAGCACTCTAACTAAAGCGGGCGAGCAGGAAGGTGAAAAGCTATGTCAAAAAAAGCGACGGAATTTCAGAAAAGAGCAATGAGCATGGTCTACCGCGGCAAGGAGATATTCAAACCTTTGAATACCGGCTGGATATACGAAAACGTCGCCTGCGTGCGCGAATGGGTGGCAAATATTTTCTTTTATCGCAAGGGGAATACGACCATAATGATCGATGCGGGCTATAACTACGGCCGCCTTGCGGAGAAAATGGGCTGGCTCGGCATTGAGCCGGAATCCATACGTCATATTCTCATTACGCATCAGGATACCGACCACATCGGCGCAGTTGAGGCGGATAGCCCGGGGCTTTTCAAAAATGCAAGACTGTACATAGGAGAAGTCGAAAATCGATATCTCACCGGCGAGGTGCGCCGAAGAGTGCTCTATCGCTTATATAAGCTGCCGCCGGTCACGATTAACAACGAAAAGCAGCTTCTGCATGACGGCGAGCTGCTGAACATTGACGGCACTAAGATAGAGTGCTTTCTTGTGCCCGGACATACTTGGGGGCACATGGTGTATCTTATCGACGACAAGTATCTCTTCACCGGCGACACGCTGTGGTTCGGCGCGGACGGCGGCTACAGCTTCATTGACGCACTGGCGGAGGATAACAAACTTGCCACACGCTCTCTGGCGGCGCTGGAGCAAAAGCTGCGGGAGCGCGGACTGCGCCCGATATTCATCACCGGGCACACCGGCTGGACGGATAATTTTGATTTTGCTTTCGCACACAGAGACAAACTCTGCTCGCCGTTTAAGAAAAAGCTGCACGACCCGTCAGCACCCTATGATGCCTACGACGAATCGGACGATACCGAAGAGAACACAAAAAGCGGATATTTGAAAGGTGAGGGAAGATGAAAGACAGCGAACTGACACTTGATCGCAGCTGCCATGTGCTCTATTCCAAGCCCTGCAAGCGGGAGATACGAAGTAAGATTGCGCTGCATTATCCGTCGGAGGAGTGCGAGGCGGTCTGGGAGCGGGTGCAGCGGCAGTATGCGGAGTTCCTTTCCGGCTGGCGCACAGATCTAGGCGGCAGGAAAAATTTCCACAACGGCGTCTGCGGCACCTATGACTGCATTGCGCTGACCGCATACTACAAGGTTTGCCGCGAGGTAACGAGCCTTTCGGAGATCAAGACCATGCTGGGTGAGATGCTCCTGCCGTCCTTCCGGAAGCTGGGGCACTTCGTGGATTGCAACAAGCCGTTTTGGCGCAGGCTGCTGTACCGCGCGTTTTCGAGTGCGAAAAAGCGCTGCGACCGCTGGCATGACTACGAGATGAGCCTTGCTCCCTATGATAAGGATAAGCCGATTTATTATGAATTTACCGCCTGCCCGATGGCGGAGTTTGCGAAAAAGCACGGTATGACGGAGATCATGCCTGCCCTGTGCAACGGGGACTATGACGCGATGGCACTGCTCCATGCCCGTCTCGTGCGCATGACCACCTGCGCAAACGGCTGCCGCTGTGACTACACCATCTGCGGCGACCGTGACCCATATCTTGCCGAGCATCCCGAGTATCGCGATGAGGCGGGGTACAGGAGGAACAGGTAATGCTTTTACTGGGACTTGGTCTGGGGGTTCTGCTGGTTCTGGTATGTGCCGTGGGTATCCGCAAGGGCGCGGTGGGCATGGCGGCCATTGCGGCGATGCTGACGGGGATAATGACGATACTTGTTCGCTGAGTGAGGTGCCTATGAAATACAAAATCGAGAAAAATACCGTGCAGGAGACACTGATCATTCCGCTGTACGCCAGAAAGGTCTGCTCGGAGCTGTATCCGAACCTCTATCGGGACGAAACGGCGGTTCGGCTGATCAACGAAATCGACTATGACTTTTCAGATGCCGATAAGAATGCCCGCAGTCTGATGCAGTGCTTCGGATCGCTTGAGGTCGCCATGCGGCAGAACGACTTGGCGTGGGAAGTAAGGGATTACCTGAAAACCCACCCCAACGCGGCGGTAGTCAACCTCGGCTGCGGGCTGGATAGCACCGGGCGGAATTGCGATAACGGCAGATGTAAAATTTACAATCTGGATTTTTCAGATGTCATCGCCGTGCGCGATGAGCTGCTGCCTGCCGGAGAGCGGGAGAAAAATATCCCTTGCGATTTGAACGATACCGAATGGTTCTCACGAATCGACGTTTCCGGCGGCGCGGTGTTCTTTGCCTCCGGCGTGTTCTACTATTTTTTGACGGAGCAAGTCAAAGCTTTTGTGCAGAAAATGGCAGACGCTTTCCCCGGCGGCGTGCTGGTGTTCGATGCGGCGAACCGGGCAGCAGTGAAGATGATCGCCAAGACGTGGCTCAAGAGCGCGAAGATCAAGGGCGTGGGCGCATATTTTGCCGTTTCGGATGCGAAAAGCGAGCTTTCCCTGTGGGACAGCCGTTTGCAGGTCACGAGCCGGGGCTATATGCTGGGCTACAATGATCTTCGCGACCCGTCTGTCAGCAGCTTTTTCCGTTTCCTTGCCAGGGTCGGCGATAATATGATGAAAATGCAGATCGTGAAGGTCGGCTTTGGAGGCAAGCAATGAAGTTGATATGAATATGCAAAAATACCTGACAGAAACGCCGATGCTGGATTTTTCTGCTCCGGCGATACAGAACTTGATTAAACAGCGCGGCTGGCGTTCGCTTGGAGAATTTGAGCGCATCAAGGCCATTTACAACTATGTCCGTGACGAGATACTGTTCGGCTACAATACCGATGACAGCATCCCTGCCTCAACGGTGCTTGCCGACGGCTACGGCCAGTGCAACACCAAGGGGACGCTGTTCATGGCGCTTCTGCGCGGCTGCGGCATTTCCTGCCGCGTTCACGGCTTCACCATTGATAAGAAGCTGCAAAAGGGCGCAATGACAGGGCTTGTGTATGCTCTCGCGCCGAAAAATGTGTTCCACAGCTGGGTGGAGGTTTATCTTGACGGCATATGGTACGAGCTGGAGGCGTTTATTCTGGATAAGCCGTATCTGGAAAAGCTTCAGGCTGCAAACCACGACTGTACCGGCACGTTCTGCGGCTACGGCGTGGCGGTGCGCGACTTTCGCCATCCCGTGATCGACTTCGACCGCAACAACACTTATATTCAAAGCGAGGGCATCAATCAGGACTTCGGCATCTACGACAGCCCTGATGAGCTGCTGCGCGAGCATGGTCAGGAAATGTCGCGGCTCAAGGCCTTCGTCTACCGCAATCTCGGGCGGCATCTGATGAACGCCAATGTAAAGAAGATTAGAGAAAGAGCATGATATTATGATATTCAAAACACTCAGGAGCAAAGACAACCCCGCCGTGCTGTTTTTTCACGCTATGGGCGTAACGGGCGACAGCAGCGCGCCGGTTGCAAAGCATTTGCAGGAGCAATATTTCTGCATCATGCCGACCTCAACTGTTTACTGCGCGGGGCAGCGGTATATCAGCAAAGCCGATGAGGTTCGGCAGGTTGAGGAGTTTCTGCGGAAAAACGGCATAGAGAGCCTTGCGCTTGTTGTCGCGTCCTCCATCGGTGCAGATTTGGCCATTGCGTTTCTAAAAACCACAGAACTGCCCGTGTATCATGCTTTCTTCGACGGCGGGCAGTTCGCGCAGATAAAAAAGCGCACCCGCCGCATAATGACGCCGATTCTGTACCTCGCTATAAAAAGCCTGTACTGGACTAAGGGCGGCACTCTCAAAAAAATACTCTGGTGCGACGATGACGCGATAAAGCCGTATTTTATCGCCGCAGGGCGGGCGCTGACCTATGGAAACCTCAGCCGCCAGCTTATGGACAGCCTTGAGGACAGCCCCTTTCCGCCGCTGCCGGAGGAGCTTCAAAGGCGCATTTATTTTGAGTTTGGCAGCGCTGAGGAGCACTATAAGTACCGCGCCGCAGTCATGAAAGCGTATCCACAGGGCAATTTCCCCGTGTTCGAGGGCTATAACCACATGCAGCTCCAAATCCGCAACCCAAAGGGCTTTGCGGCGATGCTGCGCTCGGTTATTGAAAAAAACCGCCTGCCTGACCTGCCTTTTTTGCGGAAGCAGGGCTGACCCCCCGCTTCACGGCTCCCGACATTTTTCGCAAATTGCTTATTGCATATTAAGAAATCATGTGTTAAGATGCCGCAATGTGGTTTTGAATTACCGCGTATGATTTTTTTGAAAAGGGGTTGACTTAGCATGACTGCCGAAATGATAATCGCTCAGGCAGGCTAATCCTGCTCGTTTGGCGACCCCTAAAATAGAATTTTTAAGTACCGTTATGGGATAACAATAGCTTTTCCTTTGGTGAAACGGACAAAACGGTGGGGATCGTCAGCCCAACCTACGCTTGGGGGTTGCCGAGCATCGTTCGAGAGTTTCTGCAAAGGCTGACGCTGCGCACACATTCGGATGATCGTAAAGACCAGTATGAACTGCATTCGGAATCGATAAGGATTCCTTATTTGAAATAAGCTGCATCATCTACTGCCTCCAGCCATTCATTGGAGCTGTCCTCGCCTGGCACCTCTATGGCAAGGTGGGAAAACCAGCTGTCCGGCGCGGCTCCGTGCCAGTGCTTTACGCCGGCAGGGATGTTTACCACATCTCCCGGCTGAAGCTCACGCACAGCCTCGCCCCACTCCTGATAGAAGCCTCTGCCAGCAATGCAAATAAGTATTTGCCTGCCGCCGTTTTGCGCATGGTGAATATGCCAGTTGTTGCGGCAGCCCGGCTCAAAAGTCACATTAAAAATACCAAGCTGCTCCGTAGATACCGGCGCAAGGTAGCTCTGTCCGATAAAGTACTTCGCATAAGCATCGTTGGGGGAACCAATGGGGAATACCATCTCGTTTTCGTGCTTTGATCTTGCGTCTGATGCAGCATCATTTGCCCAGACTTCTTTTGCCATGTTAAATACCGCCCATGCCTTCGGCCATCCCGCATAAAATGCAGCATGGGTAATGACAGCGGCGATTTCCTTCTTCGTTACGCCATGATTTTTAGCGTTCTGAAGATGATACCTTAAAGAAGAATCCGTGATTCCCTGTGCCATTAGAGCTACTACCGTGATGATGCATCTTGTCTTCAAATTGATATCTTCGTTGCTCCAGTTTTCTCCGAAGAGAACATCGTCATTGAAATGCGCAAACTCCGGAGAAAACTCCCCGAGTGCGTCTCTGCCTGCCGTCTGAACGATTTTGACCATTTCTTATTCCTCCCGTTTCTTACTTAACTTTGTAGCGAATCCATACAGAGCCGCTTTCAAACGGCTGCACCTGTTCAAGCTTCAGCCGTGTAACAGGTCTGTCTGCTGGCAGCCCGTCAAATACGGCACTCATACCGCTGCGACCGTCAATTCCTGCTCCGATGAGAACGCTGATCTCATCCAAAAGTCCTGCTTCAAGGAATCCGGCATTGATATGTCCGCCGCCGACAACCGCCATTCTTTTAACGCCGAAATTATCTGAAAGAATCTCACAGGCACGGTTAAGGTCAAGGTTTTCCTTACCGCAGGCGATATATGAAATATGCTTTTCTTTGAGATACTCCAGATATTCAACGCTTACATTCCCGCCTGTCAGAACAAGCACAGGACGCTTCTCATTTGATTGGTCGTCCCAAAGTAATGTGCCGTGCGTATCAACCACGACTTCATATCCGTTTGCAGCCGTAGCTTTATAAAATGCTTCTTTGCCAAGCGGTGTACTAACCTTACTCGAAAACTTTCCGGGCAAAGCCATCTCAAGCTCAGCCGTGACACGTCCGCTGACCCGTGTCGGTGCATTCAACAAGTCAAGGGTGCTGTAATATTCCTCTACTCCAGGCAGATGCTCGGTCATGGCACAGTCAATTCGACCATCTATCGATGTCATCATGTGACAAATAATATAGGGTTTATTCATTGAACAATTCCTCCCCGATTTCATATCTTGTAGTGCACCTCATGATGTACTATACTAACTATAGTCCCTAAACCTAACTTTAGGTCAAGATATTTTTGAAATAATTTTGGAGGTGAGCCATGTATACTATCGGACAGGTAGCGGAAATGTTTGATTTGCCGATCTCGACGCTTCGCTATTACGATAAGCAGGGGCTTTTCCCGCGGCTTACCCGTGAATCCGGCATTCGCAAATTCAGTGATAATGAAATCGAAGCGCTCAGAGTGATCGAGTGCCTGAAAAAATCCGGTCTTGAGATAAAGGACATCAGGCTGTTTATGGACTGGTGCGTAGAGGGTCTTTCCACTTATTCAAATCGTTTAGAGCTGATTCAAAAGCAAAAGGAACGTGCAGAAGCCGAAATCCAGCAGATGAACAAAGCCTTAGATATGCTCAAATACAAGTGTTGATATTATTCGCAGGCCATGAAGGACGGCAGCGAAGATACGGCAAAGGCATTAACGCCGGATGGCCTTCCCGAGGATGTCCGCATTGCCTATAACAATTCCCATGAGGAATAGTCTGTACAGAAAAATTCTGCCTTGCTTTTTACAGATCCAGCTTATAATCCCCCGGTTTGATCAGGCCGTGCCTGCGCATCAGCTCGGATACGATCCAGGATACGAGCGCAGGAACCACTACGGCTATCAAAATGAGGCCAATAATATCCCAAGCAGTGGCGCCGTCACCGTTGACCCAGCCCACGATTACGCCAATCGGGCCCACAAGGCCACAGGTTCCCATGCCGGAGGCGATTGCAAAGCCGTTCTGCTCCAGGTGGAATACGCACGTTGCAAGAGGCCCTCCAACCAGAGAAGCGGCGACCGCCGGAAGCCAGAGCACGGGCTTGCGCATAAGGTTCGGAACCTGAAGCATGGAGGTGCCGAGACCCTGCGCAGCAAGACCCTGAAAACGGTTCTCCCGCCAGGAGGCCACGGCGAAGCCCACCATATGCGCGCAGCAGCCGGCAACACAGGCGCCGCCCGCAAGGCCGGTCAGCCCAAATGCTGCGCATATGGCCGCAGAGCTGATGGGCAGTGTGAGCACCGTGCCCATGACGGCCGAGACGAGAAGACCCATAACAAAGGGACGCATCTCGGTTGCCCACATAATAAAGTTCCCTATAATCGTGCCTATCTCTCCGATGGGCGGGGCGATGAGCGTGGCGGCAAGCACGCCGGTCAGTATCGTCACAGCGGGGGTAACGATCAGATCCACAGGCGTGCGTTTGGAAACAAGCTTGCCAAAAAAGATGGATACAATGCTCACAAAGAAAACGGACAGGGGGCCTCCGCTGCCGCCCAGCGCGTTTGCCGCATAGCCGACGGTCAGCAGCGAGTACAGCACAAAGGCGGGAGCCTTCATGGCATAGCCGATGGCCGCAGCCATGGCCGCGCCCTGCACCGTCTTGGCAAAGCCGTTTGCATCCGCAAAAAGGCTGTACTCATTGCCCCACAGCGTAAAGCGAAGGTCAAAGAGATAAGTGCCGACGGTACTGATAATGGTGCCGATCAGGAGCGAAGCGAACAGACCATACGCCATGCCGCCCAACCCGTCGATAAAGATGCGCTTGGCGGAAAACTCGATGTTCTGTGCCTTGAAATAGGCTTTAATTCTACCCATTGAAGTTTTCCCTGTATTCATTTGCTAAGCCTCCTGTTTTTGATTAATTAGTGTGCGCGGAGATATCCGGAGATCAGCATCGCTGCAACTCCTAAAAATAAATAAACCGACGCATAGAGTATGAAAGCCTTTTCGCCCATATCAAAAAACAACCATGAGCCGGCCAAAAAGAACAGTGCTGTGATAACCGGCAACGCCCATAACCTTTTCATATCCCTGGCCGCATATGCTCCGGCAAAAATCGCGTAAACCGGATTCAACGCAAAAAACAGGATAAAGCAGGCCGCCATTCCGCCATCGCCTTTTATGAATGTGACCGCAAGCCATGGCAATGCGAGCATTATTGCCGCCGATACAATGAACCAAAAGTGCAATTTTTTCATAGATTCCCCCCCGGATACCGCTGTTTTGCTTAAAATGGGTTTGGCTGGAGCTTTACATTGTGACATTCGGATTCGTGTACTGCCCGTGCTTTTTTGTTTTGCTCCCGTACTGAATGGCAAATTTCGGACAACGGTGCAAACAGCCAAGGCACATTACACATTTTTCCTTGACCCAAACCGGGCGCTTATCCCGCATCTCTATCGCTTGAACCGGGCATTTCTTTGCACACAATCCGCAGCCTATGCAAGTGTTCTCTACACGGAAATTAGAGGTTAGCCTCACCTTGCTGTTATAGGTCGGCTCTGCAATCCACTTCGTAATGAATGCCGGTGTGCGGGGCGACATATGGCGGCTGGTATGGCGCTGACTGACAGCGTGAATCACATTATCGATTTCCGCTTCTGTATTTTTCGTGTACTTTGCGACCTTCTCCGGCGTGGAGAGGTCAAAAATTGGTGTCCATGTGTCCGCCATCCGAACGGAATAGTAGGCATTGATATCACGCTCTTGAATCGACCGGTTCGCCATATACCCGGCAGCACCAGTCGTAGTCCCGTAGGTGGCAACAAAGTACAGGTAGTCGGTCTGAAACGATGCCTTTTCCAAAAACTCTTTGACGATGCTCGGCAGTCCCCAATCATAGGTCGGGGAAATAAAGCCAATGGTTTCGTCCGCAAAATCATATCTGCTTTCTTTGACGCAGTCCACCATGGACAGCATTTCCTGTGGCTGCGCATTTGCCAGCCGTGTCGCAACATATTTGCAGTTGCCGGTTGCCGAAAAATATATAATCAATGGCTTCACCCCACAGAGATCTCTTTTGACAAGCATACCACATATTTGTGCGTTTTTCTACCATCTACGGATGTGAGAACCTTTACAGGCAGCACCGACGCCAGCCCGGGGACGTTTCCTTCGAATCCCCGGCTCTGGATTACATAAACAAAAAACAGCACCCACAAGTGAACAGCCCCCCATTTGTTAGACAAGTATGGTAAAATACTTAGTAGTAAGAAATGGGGTGTTTTTCTATACCAAAGGGAGTACCGAACAAACGATACGCGCCGGAATTTAAGAAGCAGGTCGTAGAAATCATGCTGAAAGAAAAGCTGAGCTACCGCGAGACAGCGAGACGGTTTGAAGTAAGCAGTGACACTCGGATTAAAGAGTGGGAGCGTATCTATTTCACAGAAGGGCCAGAAGCATTTGCCATAGAGCACAGAGGACACAGCAGCACCGGCAGACCGAGGAAGCTGCCGAAAGAGGTTGAGGAAGATTTGCTGTCTGAGGTTCAACGGCTGCGCGCGGAGAATGAATATCTAAAAAAATTGCAAGCCTTGGTTTTGGAAGACGAGCGACGCCAGCGCAAAAGAC
>CAVIAA010000031.1:0-22077 GCA_963640685.1 Acutalibacteraceae bacterium | reverse complement strand
AGCTAAAGGGCCTGCCACCTGTAATTCACAGGCAACAAGCCCTTTCAGTAGCTTGAACAATTTGCAACAAATATTTGTCTAACTTTTTGGGGTCACTTCAGATTGGTGCGCCGATTCTTTTATCAGCTTACCTAACGCCGAACAGTAGCTTGTCATAGGTCGGAAACGGCCAGTATTTCTCCGCCGTAAGCGTTTCCGCCTCGTCACAGACCACCCTCAGCTCAGCCATGTGGTGCAGTATTACATCCCTTATGTAGTACGATGCCTCTGCCCCGCCACCCATCGTTTGCAGCTTTATTGCGGCTCTATCCAGCTCCTCCGCCGCGCCGTCTATCTCGTCTGCCAGCTCAGAAAGGCGAGATACCATGCGCCGCTCATATCTGCACGCAAGACCGGGCACGGCCTTTTCCTTTTCGCTGAGTGTGGCCGCAAGCTCTCGCTCGCAGGCCTCTACGGCAGGCAGTATTTCCTTCCTCACCATATCCACCATGGTCAGCGCTTCGATATTCACCGTTTTGCAGTAGTTTTCCAGTATTATCTCATACCTTGCCTGTATCTCCGCCCTTGAATAGACCTTGTGCAGGCCAAGCAGCTCTATATTCTTCTTTTCCAGCATGACCGGCAGCGCGTCCGGCGTCGTTCTCAGGTTCAGCAGCCCGCGCCTTTCTGCCTCCTTCAGCCATTCATCGTCGTATCCGTTGCCGTTGAATATTATGCGCTTGTGCTCCCTTATTACCGAGCGTATAAGCTCGTGCAGCTCCGCATCAAAGTTCTCGGCGCTCTCAAGCCTGTCGGCATACTGCCTGAGCGACTCGGCAACGGCCGTGTTCAGCATTATATTAGTGCAGGCTATGCTGTCGGACGAACCCAGCATACGGAACTCAAACTTGTTGCCGGTAAAGGCAAACGGGGAGGTTCGGTTGCGGTCGGTGGTATCCCGAACGAACCTCGGCAGCGTATGCACGCCGAGCTTCATTACCCGCTTTTCCACCCCATTATACGGTGCATCGTTCTCGATAGCCTCCAGCACCGCCGTGAGCTCATCGCCAAGGAATACCGACACGACAGCCGGCGGCGCCTCGTTTGCGCCCAGCCTGTGGTCGTTGCCGACGGTAGCTACCGAAAGCCTGAGCAATCCCTGATAATCATCCACCGCCTGTATCACTGCACAGAGGAAGAGCAGGAACTGGGCATTTTCATGCGGCGTCTCGCCGGGGGTAAGCAGGTTTACGCCGGTATCCGTTGCCATCGACCAGTTGTTGTGCTTTCCGCTGCCATTTACGCCGGCAAAGGGCTTTTCATCCAGCAGGCAGACCAACCCGTGCTTGAGGGCGACCTTGCGCATCAGCTCCATCGTCAGCTGGTTGTGGTCTGTCGCAACGTTTGTCGTGGTATATATCGGCGCGAGCTCGTGCTGCGCCGGGGCGACCTCGTTGTGCTCCGTCTTTGCAAGTATCCCCAGCTTCCACAGCTCCTCGTCCAGCTCCGCCATATACGCCGCGACCCTCGTCTTGAGCGCGCCAAAGTAGTGGTCGTCCAGCTCCTGCCCCTTGGGCGGCTTTGCGCCAAAGAGGGTGCGCCCGCAGAGCACGAGATCCTTGCGCTGCTCATACATCTCCCGGTCTATCAAAAAATACTCCTGCTCAGGCCCGACAGAGGTACGCACACACTTGACGTTCGTGTTGCCAAAGAGCCGCATTATGCGCATTGCCTGCCTGTTTAAAGCCTGCATTGAGCGAAGAAGCGGCGTTTTTTTGTCCAGCGCTTCTCCACCGTAGGAGCAGAAGGCCGTCGGTATGCAAAGCGTTCCGTCCTTTATGAAGGCATATGAGGTGGGGTCCCAAGCGGTGTATCCCCTTGCTTCAAACGTTGCCCGCAGCCCGCCTGAGGGGAAACTCGAGGCATCCGGCTCGCCCTGTATCAGGTTTTTGCCGGAAAACTCCATTATCACCCCGCCATCCGGCGACGGCGCTATAAAGCTGTCGTGCTTTTCTGCGGTTATGCCCGTAAGCGGCTGAAACCAGTGCGTAAAGTGCGTCGCTCCGCGCTCCACTGCCCAGTCCTTCATGGCATCCGCAACGGCGTTTGCAACGTCTGTATCGAGGCTCGCGCCCTCGTCTATCGTTTTTTTAAGCGAATTATACACCTCAAGCGGCAGCCTCGCCCTCATCTGCCTGTCGTCGAATACTAAGCTCCCAAAATAATCCGGCACTCGTTCCACAGATTTATCTCCTTTCAAGCATAAATTTCAAGCACAAAACGCAAAAAGGCGTCGCGGAGAACACTCTCCAAGACGCCGTTGCCCTTATGAATTTGCATTATACCGCAGAATTTGCCGTTGTCAAGCGGCAAATTAAAAAAACCGCGCCGCCGGCAAAAAAGTAATTGACTCCGGCCGGCGTTTGTGCTAACATTTCGCTGTTAATGGGCAAGGGCGTTCATTCATATGTTCGGGGCACGGTGCCCCCTACCCCTATGAATGAGCGTTTTTAATTTATTGAGCATCCTTCGGAGGTACACCACTATGAAATACACGGCAGAAGAAGTAATACAATACGCAGCGGAGGAGGACGTAAAGTTCGTTCGCCTTGCCTTTTGCGATATATTCGGCAGGCAGAAAAACATAGCCATCCTGCCGGACGAGCTTGGCCGCGCCTTCCGGTACGGCATCGCCATCGATGCCTCCGCAATAGCCGGCTTCGGCGGCGAGGTGCATTCCGACCTGTTTCTTCATCCGGACACGTCCACATTGGCGGTTCTGCCCTGGCTTTCCGAGCACGGCAAGGTGATAAGGCTGTTCTGCGGCATCACTTACCCCGACGGCACACCGTTTGAGGCCGATACCCGCTCCATACTCATTAAGGCCTGCGAGACCGCCCGAGCAGAGGGCATCTCCTTTGCCTTTGGCTCCGAGATGGAGTTTTATCTTTTTAAGCTGGATGAAAGCGGCGAGCCCACAAAGCTCCCCTACGACAACGCGGGATACATGGACATAGCGCCGGAGGACAAGGGAGAAAACGTTCGCCGCGAGGTCTGCTTTACCCTTGAGCAAATGGGCATAAAGCCCGAGAGCTCGCACCACGAGGAGGGGCCCGGGCAGAACGAGATAGATTTTCGTTATTCCGACCCCATCACCTCCGCGGACAACGCCCTTACATTTAAGCGAGTCGTGAACACGGTAGCCGCAAGAAACGGACTCTGGGCCGACTTTTCCCCGAAGCCTATCGAAAACCGCCCTGGCAACGGCATGCACATAAACATTTCCGTTAAGGCGGAGGACGGCGGCGACAAAATGCCTCAGGTAATAGCCGGCATACTCGCCCACATAACGGATATCACGGTGTTTCTCAACCGCACCGAGGAATCCTACCTGCGCTTTGGCAGCGACAAGGCGCCTAAATACATCTCATGGTCCAGCGAGAACCGCTCGCAGCTCATACGCATACCCGCAGCCAGCGGAGAATACCGCCGCGCAGAGCTCCGCTCGCCCGACCCTGCCTGCAACCCCTACCTCGCCTTTGCACTGCTGATATACGCGGGGCTGGACGGCATAAATAGCGGCATGTCGCTATCGGATGCGGCGGATATAAACCTTTATACCGCTCCGGAGGGAGTAAAAAGCAGGTTTGCCATGCTGCCCTGCACGCTGAAGGCGGCAAAAAGGGCGGCTGCCGAAAGCACATTCGTGGCCAGCTGCCTGCCCGGCGCCGTAATCAGCAGCTACACCGAATAAATCGCCGCATCACCATATCAGGAAGGAGGAGCCGCACATGAACGCAGACGGGCATTGCTACAATGTACTGTTGGTATCCTCCTCCGCAAAATTCAACTCCTCGCTCATGCCGTTGCTGCCGGAGGGCCGTTTTTACCCCATTACGACCGTATCCGATGTTTCCGGCGCGAGGCGCAGGCTGCTTGACGGCAGCTATGATATAGTGATAATCAACGCACCGCTGCCGGACGATTTCGGCACAAGGCTCGCCCTTGATATTTGTGCGGACAGCGGCGCCGGGGTGCTGCTGCTGGTAAAGGCGGAGCATTACCCCGATATAAGCGGCAGGGTCTCACCCTTCGGCGTACTGACCCTTTCCAAGCCTACGACTGCGCCGGCCGTTGCTCAGGCGCTCCAGCTCTTATGCGGAACGCGGGAGCGGCTGCGCCGCATGGAACAAAAGACCGCCTCCATTGAGGAAAAGATGGAGGAGATACGAATGGTGAACAGAGCCAAGCTGCTGCTCATCGAGCAGCTCAAAATGACTGAGGGAGAGGCTCACCGTTTTATTGAAAAGCAGGCCATGGACAGGTGTGTGACCAAAAAAACCATCGCACAGGCCATACTTTCAACCTATAAATAGCATATTAAGCTGCAATAAGCATATATCTCGGAGGAAAAGCAATGACTAAGTATATCTTTGTAACAGGCGGCGTTGTATCAGGGCTTGGCAAGGGCATAACGGCGGCATCCCTCGGCAGGCTGCTCAAGAACCGCGGACTCAAGGTCGCAGCGCAAAAGCTGGATCCATATATCAACGTTGATCCCGGCACCATGAGCCCATATCAGCACGGCGAGGTATACGTTACGGCGGATGGCGCAGAGACCGACCTTGATCTCGGCCACTATGAACGGTTCATAGACGAGGATCTGAACAAATACTCCAACCTGACCACCGGCAAGGTATACTGGAACGTGCTCAACAAGGAGCGCCGCGGAGAATACTTGGGCTCAACGGTGCAGGTAATCCCACACATAACAAACGAGATAAAGGACTTCGTATACCGCGTTGCAAAGCAGACCGACGCCGACGTTGTAATAACGGAAATCGGCGGCACAATAGGCGATATAGAGTCCCAGCCATTTATAGAGGCGGTTCGCCAGATTTCCCTTGAGGTCGGGCGGGAAAACAGCCTTTTCATACACGTCACGCTCGTCCCCTTCCTGCGCGGCTCCGATGAGCACAAGTCAAAGCCGACACAGCACTCGGTAAAGGAGCTGCTGGGAATGGGCATAAACCCAAACATAATCGTTCTGCGCTGCGACGAGCCGCTGGAGGACGCCATATTCAAAAAGATATCGCTCTTTTGCAACGTTAAGCCGGACTGCGTTATTGAAAACATCACACTCCCCTGCCTGTATGAGGCGCCGCTGATGCTGGAAAAATCTCACTTTTCCGATGTGGTCTGCCGCGAGCTCGGCATAAGCGCACCGGAGCCCGACCTTACCGAATGGGAAGAGATGGTACAGCGCATAAAGTCCCGCGAGAAAGAGGTTCATATCGGCCTCGTCGGCAAATACGTTCAGCTGCACGACGCTTATCTCTCTGTCGCCGAGGCAATGCGCCACGCCGGATATACGCTCAATACCCACATTCGCATACACTGGATAGACTCCGAAACGATTACCGAGAGCAACTATGAGGAGGAGCTTGGCGCTTTAGACGGTATAATCGTTCCCGGCGGCTTCGGCGGGCGCGGCATAGCGGGCATGATACTCGCCGCAAAATACGCGCGGGAGCATTATCTGTCGTTTTTCGGCATCTGCCTTGGCATGCAGATAACGGTAATAGAGTTCGCCCGCGACGTTTGCGGCATAGCCGATGCCGATTCCGGAGAATTTAATGAGCTTTGCAAAAATAAAGTTATAGACTTTATGCCCGGACAGAGCGACAATATAGATAAGGGCGGCACGCTGCGTCTGGGTGAGTACCCGTGTGCTGTCAAGCCCGGCACCACCATGGAGCGCTGCTACGGCTCCGGCATGATATTTGAGCGCCACCGCCACAGGTATGAGTTGAACAACGACTACCGGAATGCGCTTACAAGCGCCGGCCTTACGCTATCCGGCCTCTCACCGGACGGCAGCCTCGTTGAAACGGTTGAGCTTACGGGCAGGCCTTTCTTCGTTGGCGTGCAGTTTCATCCGGAGTTCAAGTCCCGCCCGAACAAGGCTCACCCGCTGTTCCGCGGCTTTATAGCGGCGGCACTGGAGCGGGCGGAGCAAAAGCAAAAATAATTATCAAAGGAGAGATCAAATGGCACCACAGACGGTTCTAATACTGGATTTTGGAGGTCAGTACAAGGAGCTGATAGCGCGCAGAGTTCGTGAATGCGGCGTTTACTCCATAGTAAAGCCCGGAGACATCTCAATAGACGAGATACGCTCCATTTCCCCTATAGGCATAATACTCACCGGCGGGCCAAACAGCGTATATGACGAGAGCTCTCCCCATTGCGACAAGGCGCTGTTCTCTCTTGGCATACCCGTTCTCGGCATATGCTACGGCATGCAGCTCATGTCCTGGTCGCTCGGCGGCGAGGTCTCGCCCTGTTCATCGAGCGAATACGGAAAGACCGCCATGTCAATCGATGCCTCCTCGCTGCTCTTTGCTGGCCTTGAAGCGGAGCAAACAGGGCTTATGAGCCATACTGACCAGGTAACAAGGCTGCCGGAGGGCTTCCGCTCCACGGCGCACACCTCCTCCTGCGCAAACGCCGCAATGGAGGACGCTTCAAGAAAGCTATATGCCCTTCAGTTCCACCCGGAGGTAGAGAGCACCCAGAACGGAACAAAAATGATAAGGAATTTCCTGTATTCCGTCTGCTGCGCTGTTGGCGACTACGACCTTAAGAACCTTCAGCAGCAGCTTATTGCGGACGTTAAGGCGCAGGTCGGCAGCGCGCATGTGTTGCTTGCCCTCTCCGGCGGCGTGGATTCCTCCGTTTGCGCGGCACTGCTTTCAAAGGCGCTGCCCGGTCAGCTCCACTGCATATTCGTCGACCACGGCCTGATGCGCAAAAACGAGGGAGACGAGGTCGAGGCGGCCTTTAAAAACCGCGATTTGGACTTTATCAGGGTAAACGCTCAAAAGCGCTTCCTTTCTGCCCTCGCCGGCGTTACCGACCCGGAGCAGAAGCGCAAGATAATCGGCACCGAGTTCGTGCGCGTGTTTGAGGAGGAATCCGGCAAGCTGCCCAACGTAAAGTTCCTTGCTCAGGGCACCATATATCCCGACGTTATAGAATCCGGCGGCAGCAAGGCCGCAACAATAAAGAGCCACCACAACGTTGGCGGCTTGCCAAAGGATATGAAATTTGAAGGCGTAGTGGAGCCGCTCCGCAGTCTCTTTAAGGACGAGGTTCGCGCCCTCGGCCGTCAGCTCGGCCTGCCGCGCGCCTTTGTGGAGCGTCAGCCCTTCCCCGGCCCCGGACTTGCCGTGCGCGTCATGGGGGAAATAACCGAGGAGAAGCTGGAAATACTGAGAGACGCAGACGCGATATTCCGCGAGGAAATAGCAAAGCGGCGCATAAAGGCGGATCAGTACTTTGCCGTGCTGACCGATACGCGCTCTGTCGGCGTAGTCGGAGACTTCCGAACCTACGACTATACCATAGCTTTAAGAGCAGTCAAAACATCCGACTTCATGACCTGCGAATACGCGCCGATATCCCATAAGGTGCTTGGGATCACGGCATTGAGAATCGTAAACGAGGTAAAGGGCGCAGGCCGCGTTGTGTACGACATAACCGGCAAGCCGCCCGCAACCATAGAATGGTGCTGATGGAGGTAAGCCATGCGAGACTATAAAATCGAATTTGAACAAAGAGTAGAATTTATAAGTGAGCTGCTCAAAAAGAGCGGCGCAAAGGGCATCGTATTCGGCAACAGCGGCGGAAAGGACTCCGCCCTCGTCGGCATACTGTGCAAGGCGGCCTGCGACAATACCCTCGGCATAATAATGCCCTGCTCATCAAAGCGCAACTTCGGGCTGGATGCGGACGACGGCAGAGTGCTTGCTGAGCAATATAATATCGAGACGCGGCTAATTGACCTTACACCCGTTCGCGAGGCGGAGCTTGCGCAACTTTCTTCAATAACCGATGTCACCCCTGCCGCAGCCTCAAACATCGCTCCCAGGCTCCGCATGACCACGCTGTACGCTGTAGCCGCAAGCGAGGGCAGGCTGGTGGCAGGAACCGGCAACCGAAGTGAAGCATATGTCGGCTACTTCACAAAATGGGGCGACGGCGCGCACGACTTCAACCCGATATCCGACCTGACCGTGACCGAGATATACGAGTTTCTGCGCTACCTAGACGCACCGGCCTGCATAATCGAAAAAGCGCCCTCTGCCGGCCTCTTTGACGGGCAGACCGACGAGGACGACATGGGCTTTAGGTATGCCGAGCTGGACGAATACATCACGACCGGCAGCACAAACGAGAAGGCCGCCGCAATAATCGAGCGCATGCACAGAAACAGTCAGCACAAGCGCGACGAGATAGCAAGATTCCGCAGCTGATAAAAGCGCATAGACCGCACAAGCAAGGCCGCCCCTTTTTCGGGCGGCTTTTAGTGTGCCTTAAGGGCGGCTATCGCGTACTTTGCTGCCGTTCCTGTAAGTATTCCGGTTATGACTGCGGATATCATGAGCACGGGCAGATACCCAAGCACCGCGCGCGACTCCACAGCGATGCAGGCGACGACGACCTGACCTATATTATGGAACACGGCGCCGCCCACGCTTACCCCGATAATGCCGATGTCCTTTACGCGCCTGAGCAGCAGCATGGCACAGAGGCTGAGCACGCCGCCCGCGAAGCTGTACAGCATACCCGAAAAGCCCGCAAACAGAAAGCCCGAAAGAAAGACCTTTGCCAGCATCAGCAGCGCCGCGCTTCCCGGCCCCATAAGATAGACCGCATACAGCAGCACGGTATTCGCAAGCCCCAGCTTTATGCCCGGCACGCCGGGAGCTATCGGTATGATCCTGTCAATATAGCCCAGCACCAGCGTCATTGCGCAGAGCAGGCCAAATCTGGCTGTTTGCCTGGTTTTTTGCATCTATTCCTCCGCCGAAAGCTCCACCGACACTCTGTTCGGCAGGCATATTATCCAGCCGCCGAGCGCCCTGCTGCCCGCATTATTCGGCGTTACCGTTCCCTGCTCAACGCAGTCCTGATTATTGCAGGTAGAGCTCTGCATGAATACGCCGCCGTTTTCTATCCGTATAACGTTCTTGCAGCCGTTCTGCTCGATCTCGATCGTCTGCTCGTCCTTTAGGGACACCTCTTTGTAAAGCTCGTCCCCAACGTATATTTTTACCCGCTCGCCGCTCGCCGCTCCACCGAAAAACAGGTACGCCACCGCCGAAAGCAGCAGCGCACCGGCAATTATCAGTATATCTTTCTTTCCGGCGAGCTTCATCTATGAAATGGCCTTTCCTTTAGAAATTTGCCTTTATATATTCCGCAACATCCTCAAGATGAGTACCGTGGGACGCCTTCACCAGCACCGTGTCCCCGTCTTTCAGACAGGCCTTGAGCGCGTCCATTATTTCCTCGCTGGTATCGAAGTGCATGGTGGTTATCCCAGCCCGCTCTGTTTCCTCGCAGGCGTTTTTCATGAGCGGCCCCTTGCCTATTACCATATCCGCGCCGCACTCGACCGCCTTTTTGCCCATATCCCTGTGATACTCGGGGGCGTTTTCTCCAAGCTCGCGCATATCGCCTATCACGAGAACTGTGCGCCCCTCTGCCCGGCCGGCTATTTCTATGGCCGCAGCCATTGAGCTTGGGTTCGCGTTAAAGCTGTCGTCAAGGAGCGTGAGCCGCCGCGTATTTATTATGCGCATACGCCCATCCAACGGCACATAGCTCTCTATGCCGTGCTTTATGAGCTCCGGCTCTATGCCGAGAGCATAGCCCGCGGCAGCCGCGCAGAGGGAGTTTTGCACCATGTGCATACCCGGCGCAGGTATGGTCACGCTTATGCGCTCACCGCCATAGGTTATATCGAACCGCATCCCATCAAAGCCAAGATCCTCAATGTTTTCGGCTCGCAGGTCGTTGTCCTCGCCGATGCCGTAGGTTATCAGGTTTTTCATTTTGCCGCACAGAGTGCAGAGCTTGTCGTCATCTCCGTTGACTATGGCGCAGCCGTCTTCGCCTATGTATTTGAATATATCGGATTTTTCCTTTAGTATGCCGTCCCGGGTCCCGAAAAACTCTATATGTGCCTCGCATATGTTGGTTATTATGCCTATCGTCGGGCGCACTATGTCCGTAAGGGCAGCTATTTCGCCCGGGGTATTGGTGCCTATCTCTATCACCGCCGCACGGTGCTTTTCGTCAAGCCTAAGCAGGGTAAGCGGCACGCCTGTCTGGTTATTGAAGCTGCGTTCGTTTTTCAGGATATTGAGCTTCTGGCTCAGCACGTTTGCAACGAGCTCCTTGGTTGTGGTCTTGCCGACGCTGCCAGTTATTCCGATAACCGGTATATCAAACAGCGCCCTGTGCGCCGCTGCAAGGGCAAGAAAAGCCTTTATTGTGGAATCCACATATATAGTCGGGCAGCCGTAATCCTCCCTGTGCTCCGAAAGCACGACGGCAGCACCGTTTTCTGCGGCCTGACGTATGAAGTCGTGTCCGTCAAACCTTTCCCCCGCTATCGGTATAAACAGGCAGCCGGGCTGCACCGTCCTGCTGTCTATGGTGAACCCGTCTATGCGTTTATCCTGCATATCGGCCGCGCCGCAGTATTCTCCTCCGGTAATCCTAGCTATTTCATCCACGGTGAAACTCATCATAATCAGATATCCTCCATTTGATCGGTATATTTTTTAAGCGACAGCTCTATTATTCTCATGCAAAGCTCGGGATAGCTTATTCCAACGGCCTTTGCCTCCTGCGGCAGGTGGCTGGTCGGGGTCATGCCGGGCAATGTATTTGCCTCCAGGCAATAAAATTCCTTCCCGTCGTATATGAAATCCATGCGGGCATATACCTCAAGCCCCAGCGCACCGAACACGGCAAGCGATATATCCTGCACCCGCTGCGTTTCCTCCGGCGTTAGCTCTGCGGGGCATATCTCGGTTATAAGGCCGGACTGATACTTGTGTGCATAATCGTAAAAGTCTCCCTTCGGAACGACCTCGGCCGGCGGCAGCGCCTCGCCGCCCAGCACGCTGCAGGTTATCTCCCTGCCGCAGACGAACTTTTCTGCAAGTATCCTGCTGTCGTACCCGAAGGCTTCCCTGAGCGCCGGCATCACGTCCTCGCGGTCTGTCACCCGCCGAACGCCTATGCTTGAGCCGCCTGTACACGGCTTTACTATGCAGGGCAGCGGTATATCCGAAAGACTATCTCCTTTTTTCAACATTCTGCCCTTCGGCGTGCATATCCCCCGGTCGTTGAGTATGTGCTTTGTGAGTGCCTTGTCCATAGCCACCGCACTGCCGATGTAGCCGGTACCGGTGTATTTTATATCCAGCATATCCAGCATTGCCTGCACCATGCCGTTTTCGCCCGGCTCGCCGTGCAGCGCCATGAAAACCATATCCGCCGCACTGCAAAGCTCAATGACGTTCTTGCCTAAAGTACCGTAAGGGCGGCCCTGAGCCTCCTTGCGCATACGGGAAAGGTCAGGCACCGTGCGGCCTATAACATACGGCGGCAGCGGCGTCTTATCGCAGAACAGGCTGTCGATATCCTCCGGTACATCCTCCATTCCGTAATACAGGTCGAGCAATATGGCGTCCTGCCCCTTTTCCCGCAGGGCATTGCACACCATCGTCCCGGTAGAAAGAGAAACCTCCCTTTCCGGGCTGAGTCCTCCCGCCAAAACAACTACCTTCACCGGCTGTCCTCCTCAGCTTGCAGATATAATGAATTAAAACAATCCATGGTATTATATCATAGAAAACGCCCGCTGCGAACCTCCGGCGCGCTCCCTTGCAAAGTTATGTGATTTTTGCTACCGTGAAAGCAGCTTTTGCAATAAAAAACGCCTGTCCGCAGCGCAGACAGGCGCACATTGTTTTAATATATACGGTTCATCTTGCCGTGCAGCTCATACAGGCTCTGGTCATAGTTCTCGTTGTGCGCCGTGGAGTCCTTTATATCCACGTCTACAATGTGGTTATCCTTGATGCCCAGCGCACGGTTCCTTGCGCCCTCATGTATAAGCTCTATCGCCCTCGCGCCGAGCCTTGTTGCCAGCATTCTGTCCGAAGCAGTCGGCGCGCCTCCGCGCTGAATATAGCTCAGCACCACCGGCTTTATCTCAACATCGGTATGCTCGCGGACGAACCTTGCAAAATCCTCTGCCTTGCCCGCGCCCTCGGCGATTATCACCATGCTGGTATACCGCCCCTTCAGCTTGTTTTGCATGAGCTGGCTGGCAGCCTCGCCCCAGTCCTTCGGCGATTCCGGCGTCAGAACTATATCGGCCGGCGCCGTCATTGCAGACCACAGCGCGATATCTCCGCATGCCCTGCCCATTACCTCAACCACGGCAACGCGGTCATGCGAGCGCATGGTGTCCCTTATCTTCTCCATCTCGCCCATAACGTTGTTCACGGCGGTATCGAAGCCTATCGTAAAGTCAGTATATCCTATGTCGTTGTCTATCGTGCCCGGTATGCCCATAACGTTCATGCCCATATCCGCAAGCACCTGCGCCCCGCGAAAGCTGCCGTCGCCGCCTATGACAATGAGAGCGTCCATCTCATATGCAGTCATCAGCTGCATTGCCCTCTGCTGCCCTTCCGGCGTGCGGAATACCTCCGACCTTGCGGTACGCAGCATCGTTCCGCCGCGCTGTATTATGCCGTGAACATCCGAGGACTGAAGCTGCTTGACGTTGCCTGCCATCAGCCCCTCGTAGCCGTGGTATACGCCAAGTATAACATCGCCAAAGCTGATGCCGCGCCGAACGACCGCGCGTATCGCCGCGTTCATTCCCGGCGTATCGCCGCCGCTTGTAAGTACGCCTATTCTCATTACTGACATATAAAATACCCCCGTATGGATAGATCTGTCTGGTTAATTATACTACCCGCAGCATGTGCCAAACAACCATCAAAGCGGCTCTCGTATATCGCAAATCCTTATTTTACGGGATATGCTCATACTGTCAGCTAATGGCTGTATTTTGTTATATCTTATACGTCACCCGGTCGCGGAACTCCTGCAGCTTGCCGTCGTTCCAGTTGTCTATCGGGCGGTAATAGCCGGTTATCCGGCTGTAAACCTCTGTCCGCTCGCCGCACTCCGGGCAAACCGGCCGGTTCCCCTCAAGGTAGCCGTGCTTATTACATACCGAGTAGGTCGGCGTGAGTGTAAAGTACGGCAGGCGGTAATTCTCGGTTATCATTTTTACAGTTTTCGCCGCCTTATGCCAATCCTCCAGCGCCTTTTCGGTGTAAACATGGAAGACCGTGCCGGAGGTATACATGGTTTGGAAATCGTCCTGCGCATCCAGCGCCTCGATAAGGTCATCCGTAAATCCGACCGGCATATTTGTGCTGTTGGTGTAATATGGCGTTCCGCCGTTAGATGCGGTTATTATGCCGGAATAGCGTGCCTTATCCTCCCTCGCCATGCGGTATGCAGTGGACTCCGCCGGCGTAGCTTCAAGGTTGTAAAGGTGGCCGGTCTCAAGCTGATAAGAGCTTAGCCGCCTGAGCATATGCCTCAGCACCTCCTTTGCAAAGCGCCGCGTGCGTAAGTCCGCAAGCCCCGCCCTCAGCCAGCGGGCGTTCAGCCCTGCCTCGTTCATGCCGACTATGCCTATCGTAGAAAAATGCCTGTCGAAGTTGTTTATGTACCTCTTGGTATAAGGGTACATTCCCTCGTTCATGAGCCTTGTTATTATACTGCGCTTGACCTCCAGCGAACGGGAGGCGGTATCCATCAGCCTATCCAGCCGGCGGAAAAAGTCCTCTTCATCTTCGGAAAGGTAGGCGATGCGTGGCAAATTCAGCGTCACGGCGCCGATCGAGCCGCTGTTTTCGCTGCTGCCGAAGAAGCCACCGGCATTTCGGCACAATTCCGCCCCGCCGTCAGCCTTATCAAGCATATCCCGAACATCCGCCTTGTTTAACCCGCTGTGGTCATAGTTTGCGAAATACGGCGTGCCATACCTCGCCGCCATACCGAAAAGCAGCCTGTTGTTGGGTGTATCCGACCAGTCGAAGTCCTTATCAATAGCGTATGTCGGTATCGGATAGGCAAGGCCGCTGCCGTTTGCATCCCCCTCCGTCATAACCTCCATAAATGCCCGGTTTATCATATCCATCTCGGCCTGACAGTCACCGTATGTGAATTTTGCCTCGGTCCCGCCTATGACCGGGCGCATGTTCTTCATGTCATCCGGCACGGTCCAATCCAGCGTTATGTTACTGAACGGCGCCTGAGTTCCCCAGCGGCTCGGGGTATTCACGCCGAATACAAATGTCTCCATACAATTCTTTATCTCTTTATATGAAAGCCCGTCTGACTTTACAAACGGCGCAAGCAATGTATCAAAGGAGCAGAATGACTGCGCCCCCGCCCATTCGTTCTGCATCACCCCGAGGAAGTTAATCATCTGGTTGCAGAGGGAATAGAGGTGCTTTGGCGGCTTTGAGTCTATCTTGCCCATTACGCCGCCCAAGCCCTCGCTTATGAGCTGACGCAGCGACCACCCCGCGCAGTAGCCCGTGAGCATTGTAAGGTCGTGAAGATGCAGCTCGCCGCTTTTGTGTGCGGCGGATATCTCCGAGTCGTATATTTCGGACAGCCAGTAATTGGCGGTTATCGCCCCGCTGTTGGAAAGTATCAGCCCGCCCACAGAGTATGACGCCGTTGCGTTTTCCTTGAGCTTCAGCGTCTTTTCGTGAACGTAGTTGTTTACCGTTTCCTTGTAGTCCAGTATGGTCGACTTGATATTGCGCAGCTTTTCCCGCTCTCTGCGGTAAAGTATGTACGCCTTGGCCACATCCGGATAGCCGGCCTGTATCAGTACCTGCTCCGCGCTGTCCTGAACATCCTCAACGCTTATGAGGTTATCCCTGATCTTTCCCTCAAAATCCGCCGTTACCCTCAGGGCAAGAAAGTCAATGTCGTTCTGGGTGCAGGGCTTACCCAGCGCCAGAAAAGCCTTTTTAAGCGCCCCGCTTATCTTCGCTATATCAAACTCGGCAATGCTCCCGTCCCGCTTTATGACCTTATACATACGGCTTTATCCCCCGCTTTCGCTTTCGCTCATATCTCATTTTATTACTATACTATATTTCGTATGCTCATTTCAACAGGTCATACAATATATTGTGAGCTTTCCGGCTGTCACGCCAAATCGCCGGCTTTCAGCAAAGCTGTTGCACGCACGCTTCCCGATTTGACAGCACAAGCAAGGCAATTATCGCGCGGTCTATTGACCGTTTTCCCATTTTATACTATTATTTTTCTTGAAAGCACCAGGCAAGACTTACGATCCACTCTATAACGACTGTATATAACAAATTGACAAGGGGGATTAGCCGTAAATGGAGAACCTGCACGGCGGACATCGGCATCGGCTCAGGCAGAGCTACATTGAAAGCGGAGCCGCGGGCATGCACGACCATCAGCTTTTGGAGCTGCTGCTCACCTTTGCAATACCCAGAAGAGACACCAACCCCATCGCTCACAGCCTGCTCGGCAAAAGCGGCTTCGGCTCGCTCGCCGAGGTATTGAACGCAGACCCGCGGGAGCTCATGGCTATTGACGGCATCGGCGAAAGCGCCGCGGTGCTGCTGTCCCTTGTCGGTGCGCTAAGCAAAAAGGCACTGGTCAAGCGTGACATAAATAATATGCCGGTGTTAAAGTCCCCCGGCAGTGCAATGTCCTTCTGCAAGTCGCTTCCGTTTAAAGATACGTATGAAAGCATGTATCTCATATGCATGGACAAAAAATTCCGCGTTATCAATTATCGGCTGATCGGCGTAGGCTCGCGCGATGAGGTCTCCGTATACCCGCGTGTAATAGCCGAATGCGCCTTGAAGTGCGGTGCGCAAAACGTAGTTTTAAGCCACAACCACCCATCGGGCGTCATAAAGCCATCGGTGGCCGACTATACTACCACACTAGCAGTGATGACGGCTCTAAATACTGTCGGCATCAGGTTGTGTGACCATGTGATAGTCAGCGTAAACAGCACACACAGCATATCTCAAGAGATCAATACCTTCTCTCTGCTCGAGCCGGCAGCATCCCGCGCCGCAGATAAAGACAGCTAAAGCTGTCAAGCGCTTGGATTCGATTCGTTTTGCTTTTCGTTTGGTTTCTCGGAATTTACTTATATACCGACATTATCACATCACAAGGAGGAGATCCATATGCTGGGAGCAATAGTAGGCGACATCGTAGGCTCTGTTTACGAATGGAACAACATCAAGACAAAGAACTTTCCACTGTTCAGGGACGACTGCTTTTTTACCGATGACAGCGTGATGACATGTGCCGTTGCCGAGGCGATAATGAACGGCGGGAAGCGCGATGACTTTATCGATGCAATGCATAAATACGGCAATATGTACCCGGATGCCGGATACGGCAGCAGGTTTTCAGGGTGGCTCATGCTTGGCGACCGTACTCCTTACAACAGCTACGGCAACGGCTCTGCAATGCGCGTTTCGCCGTGCGCCTGGGTTATGGACTGCGGCTTCTTGGCAAGGACCGGCTTTTGGCCTACGGTTGGCAGAAACAGAGCACAGCTGTCCGCCGAGGTGACGCACAACCACCCGGAGGGCATAAAGGGCGCGATGGCGACAGCCGATGCGATTTTCTTGTGCCGCTATTACTTTGGCGGCTACAGCGGCCAGTTTGACAAGCCTATCAACGATGACCCTGCGGAGTGCAAGCGCCGCGTCAGGGCTCACATTGAAAAAAAATACGGATACGACCTGTCAAAGACCTTGGACGAGATCAGACCCGGCTATCGATTCAACGAGACCTGCCAGGAAACGGTACCTCAGGCCATTATTGCATTCCTGGAAAGCACGGATTTTGAGGACGCCATTCGCAACGCCATCTCCCTTGGCGGCGACAGCGACACGCTTGCAGCGATCACTGGGAGCATTGCGGAGGCAGCCTACGGCATCCCCGATTGGATAAGGGAGAAAACATATTCTTACTTAGACGAACCGCTAAAGGCAGTTCTCCAACGGTGGAACGAATTTCTCAAGGAGCTTTATTGATTATAGGACAGTCCTTTTAATGCCCTAAAATCTATCGATACCCTCGGCTTCTTTGTGGTATAATTGAGGTATGAATGGAAGCATTATTTCAAACATCACAGCCGTGCTGTACCTCGCCGTCTTTATGGCCGCGGGGCAGCTGCTTTCCCGCCGGGCGTTCGGCTACGGCGAGAGGATCGCAAGGATCACCCTCGGCGTCACCGCGGGGCTCGTTATGCTCATGTGGCTGCCGGCGCTTTTTGCCTTAGTTCTCGGCTTCGGCCTTGCTGCGCAGCTCTTGGCGCTCGCCGCCGCGGTCTGCATCGGCGCATATTGCATAAAAACTGCCAAAAAGCCGCTCGCCGAAGAGGAGGATATTCCATTAAAGCCGTATCTATGCTGCGTGCTGCCGGTATTTTTGCTGCTCGTGTTCCTTGCCGTATCGCATACCCTGCCCGAAACGGAGGGCGGCGGGCTATGCTCCGGCCAAAGCACCTACGGGGATATGTGTATGCATCTCGGCATAATCTCATCCATAACCCGTCAGGGCTTCTTCCCACCGGAATACTCCATACTGCCCGGTCAGGCGATGAGCTATCCCTTCCTGTGCGACAGCGTATCCTCAACGTTTTATACGCTCGGTGCGTCGCTGAGGCTAAGCTATATACTGCCGATGCTTCCGGCCTTCTTCACTGTGGCCTCCGGCGTATATATTCTCTTTGAGGACTGGTTCAAGCGCAGCGACAAGGCAGTGATTGCCTTTCTGCTGTTCTTCATAGGCGGCGGCTTTGGCTTTGCCTATTTCATGGACGGCTTGAGAAGTGATCCTTTCAATTTTACCCGGATATTTACCGAGTTTTACGAAACGCCGACCAACCTCATAGGCAAAAACATACGCTGGGTAAACGTCATAGCGGATATGCTGATACCTCAACGCGCCACGCTATTCGGCTGGAGCGTGCTTTTCCCCTGCCTGTATATGCTGCGTAAGGCGGTTTTTGACGGCAAAGAGAGTTTTTTTATCCCGCTCGGCATAATCGGCGGATGTCTGCCGCTCATACATACCCATTCTTTTCTTGCCCTCGGCCTCGTCAGCCTTTCCTGGCTGCTGCTTTCCGTATATAAGGGCAAAAGCATCAAACGCTTCCTGCTCTACGGAATTATTGCAGTTGTGCTCGCCGCGCCGCAGCTGCTTTTCTTCACCTTCCGTCAGGCTGGTGGGTTCCTCGCGCTCAATCCGAACTGGGCAAACGATACCGACACGTTCCTGTGGTTTTATGTAAAGAACCTCGGGCTGATATTCATACTGCTTCCCGTTGCGTTTATAGCCGCCAGGAAGGAGGACCGCGAGGTATGGCTCGGAGTGCTGCCCCTTTGGGTGCTCGCGGAGCTTATTCAATTTCAGCCCAACCCATATGACAACAACAAGCTGCTGTTTATATGGTTCGCATTTTCCTGCGGGCTGGTGGCCTCGCTGCTGAGCGAGCTTTATTCAAGGCTTTCCGGCATGAAGGGCAGGTGGCTGCTTGCGGGCATAATGATAGTATCGCTTACGCTTTCCGGCGCACTCACCCTCGGCCGCGAGGCGGTCAGCCGATATGAGCTCTTCTCTGCAGGCGAGCTTGAGGCGGCAGGATACATAGACACCGAATTGCCCACGGATTGCGTCATACTCACCGGCGTTCACCATAACAACGCAGTTGCGGCGCTCACCGGGCGCAATATAGTCTGCGGCTCCTCGGCATACCTTTATTACCACGGCTTTGATACATACGACCGTGAGCAGGACGTTGCCGCAATGTATGAAAGCCCGGGCAGCTCCGCCGCGCTGTTTGAAAAATACAACGTTAGCTATATATATATTGGCGTAAACGAACGGTATACCTACGACATAGACTACGACTTTTTCTCCGCCCTTGAGCCCGTTTTTTCCGGCAGCGCAGCGACCGTATACAGATACAAGTAGCTTTTCAGCGCATACGGGCAAAATAAAAGAACCGAATCGGTATCGATTCGGTTCTAATTTGGTGCGGCCAATGAGACTTGAACTCATACGGTCTCCCATACGCCCCTCAAACGTACGCGTCTGCCTATTCCGCCATGGCCGCATATTAAGTTTCGCAACGAAAGTTATTATAACTAAAAGTCATGCCTTTGTCAACAGCAATTTTGCTGCCGGCTTATTTTTGACGCACTTATTTATTGCCCGTCATATTATATAACAACTCAATGCCGCGCTTCTTCGCCGCGGCGCAAGAAAGGAACAAGTTTGATATGAGCGCAAGAATCAACTATGTAAACAGGAGCAGCCACGGCAGAGCAGCCTCTGCCCCTTCCTCTGGGAACGCCGGCTGCGGCTGCGGCGAGCCCATCCCTGCGGCGGCTGCCGGGTGCAGCGGCTGTGCCTCTGCCGATATCCCATCCTGCGGCTGCGAGGATACTCCATCTTCCTGCTCAAGGAGCGTCAATTTTTGCGAAACGGTGACGCTGCACGAGTCCTTCGACCCGAGCGGCATAAGCTCCTCTACCGCAAAAATAGCCTACGACACATCCTTCTTGGGCTACACGGTGGAGGAGCAGACCATGAGCGCCCAGCTCCCCTGCGGCGGCTCCTGCCCGGTTCAGGTATACCGTATAAGCCTTACCGGCGCAATACCGTATATAATCAATGTCGGCAGCGTATCCTCCGGCTGCGGCAGCGGCGTTTGTCTCTCCATATCCGGCAGCACCATGGTAGACGAGGTTGTGGGCTATGCCTGCGGCGGCTCAGAGCCGGACCTTACCGAGCTTTCCTGCGGCAGCGTTACGCCGTCCATAAGCGTTGCGACCGAAAAATGCGGCTGCAGCGAAAAGACAAACGTCATGGTTTACGGCTGCTTCAGCTTTTCCAACCTGCCCAGCCTGATGTGAGCATTGCGGAACAGGCGCGTATTATTTTGAGCCGCTCCGTGTAAAATAAAACGACACTGATTTACCCGGAGGTATCTGCCATATGCTTAGCAAGCTAAAGCCGTATATTCTGTTCATCGGCGCTTCCCTCGCTACGGGCGGGCTATCTGCCCTTATTACAGGCGACAGTATGGAGCGCTATGCGCTGCTGGATCAGCCGCCGCTCGCCCCACCCGGCCGGCTGTTTCCGGCGGTATGGACGGTGCTGTTCGTGCTCATGGGGGTCGGTATGGCGCGCGTATACTCCGCCAACGAGCCGAGCAGATCCGCTTCTCTGTCCCTTTTCTTTGCCCAGCTCGCAGTAAATTTCTGCTGGAGCATATTCTTTTTCAGGCTGGAAGCACGGCTGTTCGCCTTTATATGGCTGCTGTTCCTGCTCGCACTTGTGTTGTTCATGACGACAGAGTTTCGAATGAGCGATAGAGCGGCGGCTCTCCTTCAGCTTCCGTATATACTCTGGCTATGCTTCGCGGGCTACCTTAATATGGGTGTATACCTGCTCAACGGCTAAAATCGCCTGTCAGCAGCATCTCTATCGCATCGTAGTAGCTCTGCTCGCCTCTTCCCATGACGGTTGCGACACAGACCTCGGTTATAACAGAGACCGCCCTGAAGGGCTCCCGCGCCTTTATGTTGCTCATGTGCACCTCTACGACCGGCATGCCGCAGCAGGCTATGGCATCGCGCAGGCTGTATGAATAATGCGTCAGCGCACCGGCGTTTATAGCTATTCCGTCACAGCTGCCCATTGCCTGCTGTATGCGGTCTATGAGCGCGCCCTCGTGGTTGCTCTGAAAGCATTCCAGCTCGGCACCGTGCATTTCTGCGATTTTTCGGCACCCTTCTTCGATATCTCCAAGCGTAGTGCTGCCGTATATCTCCGGCTGTCTCCTGCCCGTAAGGTTAAGATTCGGCCCGTTCAGCAAAAGCAGCTTCATGTGGTTTTTCTCCTTCCCCGTATCTTTTGTATGATATAATAACATATAATACCAAAATTCAAAAGGCAGGATATCGATGTCAATGAAGCACTACGCTCTTATAGGCGACCCGGTCGAGCATAGCCTTTCCCCGACAATATACGGCTTTCTTTTTGAAAAATACGGCGTCTCTGCCGATTTCTCGCTCCTTCGCGTCCCTGCCGGTCAAGCAGGCAGCGCCGTTTCGCTTGGGCTGGACGGCTTCGCCTGCACGATGCCCCATAAAAGGAATATAATACCGTATCTCTCCTCCGTCTCCCCCGAGGCTGCGGCTATGGACAGCGTAAACATTGTGAGCCTTGAAGCCGGCCGCTATGTCGGTTACTCTACGGACGGGGCAGGGCTGCTTTCGGCCATAGTGCAAAAGCACAGAGCAGCCTGGCAGCGCGTTTTTATCATCGGCAGCGGCGGCGCCGCCCGCTCTGCAGCATATGCTCTATCTGCCGAAAACGACGTAACAATTTTTGCAAGAAGCCCCGGCTCCGGCGCGGAAGCGGCAAAGGCGGCCGGTTCTCTGTACCGTCCCCTTGACGAGCTGCAGCAGTACATAGCGAGCTGCAATATACTCATAAATGCGACGCCGCTCGGCATGTCCGGACACGAGGATTTTGCCGACCTTGCCTTTTTATGCGGCCTCCCCTCCTCGGCATTGGTGTGCGATATGGTGTATTTCCCGCGAAATACCCACCTGCTGACCGAGGCAAAGGGGCTCGGGCTGTGTACGGTGGAGGGCATAGAGATGCTAATAGGTCAAGGGGTCAAGGCGTTTGAAATATGGACCGGAATAAAGCCCTCCCTCTTGATAAGAGAGGAACTATGCGGTAAAATATCCCAGCAGCTTATATGAATAGGAGGTGTTCGCGTTGTCCCTCGGTCTTAGCGTTGCTGCCGCAATAGCTTTCATCGCAGGCGGGCTTTACTGCCGCAGCTCGAAGCGGCTCCATACCACCAGCGTGACCATGCTGTTTTTCGGCTGCCTTATGGCGTTGTACAGCATTCTCACAATAATAATTCAGCAGCGCGGATAACATTTGCATTTTCTCCCGCCATGCTGTATAATCTTGCTTGTGTTCATAAATGGAGCGGTATCGAAGTGGTCATAACGGACATGACTCGAAATCGGCATCGCTTCGCGGAACGCTCCGCCCGAAAAAGCCTTGATTTATGCGGGTTTTCGA
>CAVIAA010000030.1:0-24059 GCA_963640685.1 Acutalibacteraceae bacterium | reverse complement strand
TTCCGGCTCGTCCCCCGAGGCGGAAGTTCCTCTGCTTTGTTTACGAAAGTAGGGGTTTTCCCCTGCTCACTTGCAAGAAAAAATTATTGAAAGGGATTAAGAAAATGAAGAAGATTTTTGCAATCGCTCTGGCTCTGGTCATGGTTCTCTCCATGGCTTCCGCCTTTGCCGCTGCTACCATGCCCGGCACCTGCAGCTTCACCTCTTGGGACTGCACCACTTATACCTCTAAGTGCGGCGTTGCCAAGGCTGAGGTCGTCCTGTTCGTAAAGGGCAACAACTGCTATGATACCTACACCGAGTCCAGCTGCGCCGGCGTAGTAAAGGGCGAGCACGTGTTCTACGGCATCAAGGTCGTATTTGACAAGGACGTAAACGAGCAGTGGTTCAACCATAAGAACACCATGCTTGAAGTCACCTACAAGGATCTGACCTCTGCGTATGGCCAGAGTACTGCCAAGACTTTCAACGGTAAGTATGGTTATGTATTCCTGTCCTATATGAAGAACTACTCTGACGTTAAGAATGGCGGCACTTTCTGGGTAAACTTCAAGACCATGCAGCTCGTATCTGCTGATGATTTCGATGATAACTGCGTTGACGATGCATGGGCATCCAGCACCAACGCCAAGGTCTGCGCCAACGTCGCTTACAATTTCTCCGGCAATTCCGTAGAATTGGTTGACCGCGACGGCAAGCAGATGGACGGTGGCTGGATCAATTTCGGTCAGTACTCCGTATGGAACAATGGCGCTGGTGCATTTGAGGTTAGGGACAACGCCTCCACCAGCGATAAGGCTACTTTCAATACAGTAAACGGCAAGCTCAACTCCATCGTCATCGACGGTCAGAGCTATGGCGCTTATAAGGATGGCAAGCTTTACGGCTGGGATGTGGCAAAAGGTCAGTATGTAAGCACAGGCACCGCCTGCAGCTTCCTGCCCGACATGCTCAAGTTCCTCGGCATCAGCGACCTCGGCACCTGCATGACCGGTGACGCCATCAAGGCTCACTTCGGTTGGAATGACGACGACGCCGCCAAGTCCTGCAAGACCTGGAACAAGGACGCCGTGGCAATCGCCAACGCCGCCTGCCAGGTAGCAATCGAGATACCTAAGACCGGTGATGCCTCCGTCATCGCCTACGCCGTAATGGCTCTCGTAGCCGCTGCCGGCGCAATGGGTCTGAAGAAGTAACTCAAAAGAAAAAGCACAATGGGGCGGCCTCGCCGCCCCACAAGCTATGCTTCCACATGGGCTTGGCACAGAAAGGCTCCTCGGTGAGGGGCTTTTTCTATTATAAATAAAAAGCAAGAAAAAAACCGCCCCGGCGTTGACAGGCCGAGGCGTGGCGGGTATAATAATAACGAGGCAAGACCTTGCGGTCAGCCAACTACGATTTATCTACCCTGTAAAAAGGGACAAACCGCTCTGGTGTCAGCAGGGCGGTTATCTTTTTCTGATGGTAATGGTTATCGACTTGGTTTCACGCGCAAAGAACGCGAGAAGCGCTATAAGGAGCTCCATCATTGGGACGACACCCCCTTTCGGATGGTGTACTGACCGCCGCTTGCACAGGCTATGTTCTACCCAAGCCTGATTATATACGATGCGGCGGATTTTGTCGAGAGGTTCTTGGGTTTTTCGTTGTTTGCCGTACGGAATCCCCCCGCAAAAGTTATTTGCCAAATAATGTTGACAAGCGAAGCAAAATTAGTGTATAATAATCCTCGCAGCCCGAAAGAACGGGCGCGTTTGGGAGCATAGCTCAGCTGGGAGAGCACTTGCCTTACAAGCAAGGGGTCACAGGTTCGAGCCCTGTTGCTCCCACCATATGGTCCGGTAGTTCAGTTGGTTAGAATGCCAGCCTGTCACGCTGGAGGTCAGGGGTTCGAGCCCCCTCCGGATCGCCATTGATGCCTCGGTAGCTCAGTTGGTAGAGCAAGGGACTGAAAATCCCTGTGTCGGTGGTTCAAGTCCACTCTGAGGCACCAATCCCTGCGGGAATAGCTCATTTGGTAGAGCGCCGCCTTGCCAAGGCGGAGGTGGCGGGTTCGAGCCCCGTTTCCCGCTCCAACCGGCACCATAGCCAAGCGGTAAGGCAGAGGTCTGCAAAACCTTCATCCCCGGTTCGATTCCGGGTGGTGCCTCCAGTAAAAAAGCAGTACCCCTCGCAGTGCTGCTTTTTTTATTGCCGCGGCTTTACAAAAGCCAAAAGCAGATTTTACAAAGCGCAGCGCGTGCGCGGTGGCGCGGCGGCGAGGGCGGGGCTATAATGCAGAAAAAGCAAAGAGAGAGGAAGATGATATATAATGAAGATAACGGCACAGCAGGTTTTGAACGACCCGACGATAAGGACGTATATTGAAAAGGAGGACGAATCGCTAATCGCGCTGGGCTTTACGGAGCACAGCTTTGCGCACGTTACAAAGGTTGCAAAGGAGGCGAGGCGAATACTTGCGGCGCTCGGCAGGAGCGAAAGGGAGCAGGAGCTTGCGGAAATAGCGGGCTATCTGCACGATATAGGCAACATCGTAAACAGGGACGAGCACGCGCAGAGCGGCGCGATAATGGCGTTCAGGATACTGGACAGGATGGGCATGGAGCCGGAGGACATTGCGGACGTCATAATGGCAATCGGCAACCACGACGAGCACACGGCGAGGCCGGTAAGCGATATTTCGGCGGCGCTGATACTTGCGGATAAGTCCGACGTGCGGAGCAGCCGCGTTCGAAACAAGGACAGGAGCAGCTTTGACATACACGACAGGGTTAACTTTGCGGCAAAGGAAAACGCGCTGGAGCTGGATACCGAGGCGAATACGATAACCCTGCGGCTGACCATCGACACCGAGAGCTGCGCGGTAATGGAGTACTTTGAAATTTTCATGGTGAGAATGATACTCTGCCGAAAGGCGGCGGAAAGGCTTGGGCTTACCTTTAGAATAGTAATAAACGGCCAAACGATACTTTAGGCGAAAGGGCTCTCTTTAAGGCAGGGAGCCTTTTTTTGCGCTACGCCTCGGCAATATCCGCAATCAGCCCGCCCTCGAAGGAAAACTCAAACAGCCTTGCGCAGGCGGCGCCGTCCTCTGCGGTTTGGATAAGCCCCATGAGCCTGCCGCTCCTGTCCGAAAGCGGAGGTCGGCAGCAGCAGAAGCTGCCGAGAAACGCCCGAATTTCATCTATTGAAAACTCATTGCGAAGCTGCGGGCAGAGGTAGCTTTTTGCTTCGTCGTCAAGCCGGCTTTGAACCGCCTCGCAAAAGGCCGCGGCGAGGGAAGCGCTGTCCTCTGGAAAGGCGTATTCGTTGGTAAAAAAGCCGGTTTCGGCGGAGAGCTGCGAAAACCCGCCGCCCTGATAGACGTACCGCGTTCGCCGCTGGTGGCCGAGCAGCGTGCCGAGCGGCTCAATGAGCGAAACGAACCCCTCCTCCAGCAGTATGCTCTGGCCGGAGAGCTCCAGCAGGGCGTTCATTTCACCGTCCAGCATCAGCAGCCGCTGCCGCCCCTCAAAAAAGGTAGTAACGGCGATGAGCTGCCGCCCCGCAACGCCGTAGAGCGCAAGCGAGCCGTATTCGCCGCCGCCGAGCGAAATGCAGCTTGGCTGCCTGCCCTCCTCCTCAGAGAGCAGCTTTAGCCCGTTTTCGCGGTAAAGCGTCAGCGTTTTGCGGCTTTTGCCCTGCGTAAAGCCAAGCTGATCCAGCTCCTTGGGAAAATCCGCTCCGGGAGCGGGGCTTTCCTCCTGCGGGCAAAAGCACAGCTCGTATACCCCGCCGGGCCAGCGGCAGAGCGAAACGCCGGAGCCCTGAACCGGCAGCGCCTCGCCGCCGCGCAGCGACAGCTTGCGGGTAACGGGGTAGCGCCAGGCGCCGCAGCCGAATGACAGCGGGGCGACCGATATAAAGTAATCCCCGCTGTCCCCCGCGGGCATGGCGATATGCGACCCTGCCTGACATTCGCCCAAAAGCTGCCCGTTCACCTCAACGAGGGAGGGCGCGGCGGAGCGTATGACTATAAGCGGCACAGGAGACTGGTACATTGCGGCGATATCCTCCATTGGCTGCGGGAGCGCAGCGGCTTTTATTTAAAATATTTATGCATGGGGCGGCAAAAATATCCCCGCCCGCCTTGCAAAAGGCGAAGCGCGGGGATATAATAAAAGACAGCCTTTGCCTTTGGCAGGGGGCGAAAAAGCGAAACATTTGGAGGTATATCATGATCAGACTATCCGAACTGACCAGAAACCCTGCAAAATACGCGGGGGAGGTTGAAATTGCCGGCTGGGTGCGCACCGCTCGCGACAGCAAGAATATCGGCTTTATAGAGCTGAGCGACGGCTCCTGCTTCAAAAACGTTCAGGTGGTCTACGAGAATAATATACCCGCAGAGATAACCAGGCAGATAAACACCGGCTGCGCGATAAGCGTTAAGGGCGAGCTCGTGCTGACGCCGGAGGCCAAGCAGCCCTTTGAGGTAAAGGCAAAGGAGATAGCCATAGAGGGTCTTTGCGACAGCGACTACCCGATGCAGAAAAAACGCCACAGCCTTGAATACCTGCGAACGATGCAGCACCTCAGGCCGCGCACCAACACCTTTCAGGCGACCTTCCGCGTTCGCAACGTCGTTGCGCAGGCGATACACCGTTTCTTTGACGAGAGGGGCTTTCTATATGTGCATACCCCGCTCATAACCGCGAGCGACTGCGAGGGCGCGGGTGAAATGTTCCGCGTAACTACGCTGGACCTTGAAAACGTACCCAAGACGGAGGACGGCAGGGTAGATTACTCAAAGGATTTCTTCGGCACCAGCGCGAACCTGACCGTCAGCGGCCAGCTCTACGGCGAGGCGTTTGCGATGGCATTCCGCGATATATACACATTCGGGCCGACCTTCCGTGCTGAGCAGAGCTACACCGCCCGCCACGCGGCGGAGTTCTGGATGATAGAGCCGGAGATGGCCTTCTGCGACCTCAAGGGCTACCTTGACACGGCGGAGGACATGGTAAAGTACATAATCCGCACCGTTATAGAGCGCTGCCCGGATGAGCTCGGCTTCTTCAACAGCTTTGTGGATAAGGGGCTCATAGACAGGCTGAATAACGTCGTGAGCAACGACTTTGCCCGCATAACCTACACCGAGGCCGTGGAAAAGCTGAAGAGCAGCGGCGCGCAGTTCGAGTACCCCGTTGAGTGGGGCGCAGATTTGCAGACCGAGCACGAAAGGTACCTTACCGAGCAGGTATACAAGAAGCCGGTATTCGTAACGGATTACCCGAAGGACATAAAGGCGTTCTATATGAGGCTCAACGACGACGGCAAGACTGTTGCCGCGGCCGACCTGCTGGTGCCCGGCGTTGGCGAGATAATCGGCGGCAGCCAGCGCGAGGAGCGGCTCGACGTGCTGGAGAGCCGCATAAGGGAGCTTGGAATGAACCCGGAGGACTACGGCTGGTACCTCGACCTGCGCAGGTACGGCGGCGTAAAGCACGCGGGCTACGGGCTGGGCTTTGAGCGGATGGTGATGTACGTCACCGGCATGGCCAACATACGCGACGTGCTGCCCTTCCCCCGCACGACCGGCAGCCTCGAAATGTAAGGCAGTATAATATCCTGAAATACAACCGCATATAAATTTACAGAAACCAAGGCTGATAGTTACGCTTTGGTTTTTGTTTATGTATGCACGGCGCAAGGGTGGGAAATAATAGCAGAAACAAACTTTGACGGAGGTATTTCGGATATGGCAGATATACAGCGCGGAAGGAACGGCTGGAGGGAGCAGGAGGACGCGATGCTCTTTGAGGAGATAGAGGAGAGCGTTGGCAGGGGAACGCCGCTAAAGAGCGTTTTTGAGGCAGTTGCAAAAAAGACCGGCAGAAAGCCGAATAGCGTCAGGAACTACTACTATGCGAGGATAAAGGAGCGTGACCTGAGCACGCGGGCGCTGCACGCGGGCGCCTTTGTTCCGTTCAGCGAGGAGGAGATACGCGGCCTTTTACGAACGGTGCTCAGCGCACAGGCAAACGGCATATCCGTCCGCGCCTGCACAATGAGCATGGGCGGCGGCGACAACCGGACGATGCTGAGGTACCAGAACAAATACCGCGCGCTGCTGAAAAGCCGGCCTGCGCTGGTTCGCGAGGTCGCGGGGGAGCTTGCCTTGGAGGGGGTGGAGTTTGACCCGTATGCGATAAGGGACGGGGAGAGGAGCGCGCGCAGGAGGGCAAAGAGTCTACGCGGAATGGACGGCGCGGCGTTCTTTGAGGGGCTGGATTACCTGACGAGGACCGCGCAGGAGGCGGAGGAGCGGGAGGAGGCGCACCGCAAGGCCGAAGCGGAGCTCCATGAGCGTATAAAAAGGCAGGAGCAGGAGCTGAGCACTGCAAAGGAGAGGTTCCATGCGCTGCTTATGATGTACCGCAATCTGGTGAGCGCAAACAGGGATTTCATAGGCATGGCGGGCAGAGAGACGGGTCCCGCATCGGAATATGCAAGGCAGCCCGCCCACAGCGTTGCGGACTGCGAAAGGGCGCTTGCGGAATATAAGGCTCAATAATAATTTAATTGTAGACCCGGTCTGTTATCGTGCTATAATTAACCTGAGAGGGAATACAGCAAAGGAAGGGCAGACGGCATGGATCTCTTTTCGGCCGGAATGAACAGGCACGCGCCGCTGGCGGACAGAATGCGCCCGAGAAATCTGGACGAGTTCGTGGGTCAGCAGCATATAGTCGGCAGGGGCAAGCTGCTCAGGAGGGCGATCGAGACGGATTCGCTCCAGTCCAGCATATTCTTTGGCCCCCCGGGCTGCGGAAAGACCACGCTTGCATCGATAGTTGCAAATACTACCGGCTCAGGCTTTGTTAAGCTGAACGCCGTCACCTCCGGCGTAAAGGAGGTGCGCGAGGTAATCGCCGCGGCGGAAAGCGACCTGAAGCTCTATGGCAGGGAGACCTACCTGCTGCTGGATGAGTGCCACCGCTGGAGCAAGGCGCAGAGCGACAGCATACTTCCCGCGCTGGAGCGGGGAATAATCAAATTCATAGGCTCGACCACCGAGAACCCGATGGTATCTATGACGGGAGCGATAGTTTCCCGCTGCCGCGCCTTTCAGTTTTATCCGCTGAGCGAGGCGGACGTTAAGCAGTGCCTGAAGGCTGCCGCTGCGGACAGGGAGCGGGGCATGGGCAGCTATAATGTATCGGTAGACGAAGGGGCATACGACCACCTTGCCCGAATTGCAAACGGCGACGTGCGAACGGCGCTAAACGCCCTTGAGCTTGCGATACTTACGACCGAGCCGGACCAAAGCGGAACGAGGCACATAACCGAGGAGATAGCCGCGGAAAGCATACAGCAAAAGCTGATAAACTGCGACGACCAGCAGTTTTACGATATGCTCTCGGCGTTCTGCAAGAGCCTGCGCGGGGGGGACAGCGACGCCGCGATAGCCTGGTTCGCAAGGCTGATATACGCCGGCATAGACCCGCGCATAATATGCCGCAGGCTCATCGCCCACGCTTCGGAGGACGTTGGCCTTGCCAACCCGCAGGCGATGGTTCAGGCGGTGGCCGCCGCGCAGTCGCTGGAGCTTATAGGCATGCCGGAGGCGGGGCTTTCCATAACGCAGGCGATAATCTTCATCTGCGAAAGCCCAAAGTCCAATTCCGTCGTAATGGCAAGGGACGCGGCGTTTGCAGAGGCAAAGAGCATACCCGAGCAGCCGGTGCCGATACACCTGAGGGACACCAGCTACCCCGGCGCGGCAAAGCTCGGGCACGGGCGGGGGTATAAGTATCCGCACGACTACCCGGGCCACGTCGTTGAGCAGGAGTATATGCCGCCAAGCGTTAAGGGACACGTATACTACGTCCCGGGCGAGCTCGGCAGCGAGGGGAAAATACGCCAGAACCATATAAATCAGGGAAGGATAAAGGAAAAATGATAAGCAGAGCATCGGCTGAAAGGGTACTCAACGCAGCGCTGGAAACGGGTGGGGACTTTGCGGAGCTGTATATGGAGGACGAGGAGCGGCACAGCGTATCCATGCTGGACGGCGTCGTTGAGGATGCTGCATACAGCCGCTCAAGGGGCGCGGGGGTAAGGGTGCTCTGCGGCGCCCGCTCGGGCTACGCCTATACCTCGGACATATCCGAGGCCGCGCTGGTTGAAACGGCAAAGAAGGCCGCCGCGATAATCAGCGGCGAGGGGAGCGGCGCGGTGCCGCTAACGGATATACGAAACGGCAGCTATAAGCCGGAGATACCCTTTTCCTCGGTGGATAATTCCCAGAGGACAAAGCTGTTAAAGCGCGGAACGGACGCCGCAAGGGCGGAATCAAACGAGATAGCAAAGGTCAGCGCCGCGTATATGGATACAGATAAGCGGGTGCTGGTATGCAATACCGAGGGGGTATGGGCGGAGGACAGAAGGCCGCGCACCCGCCTTGCCTTTACCGCCGTTGCAAGTGACGGCAAGGAATTCCAGACCGGGCGGGAGACGCCGGCCTACGGAATGGGCTTTGAGGCGTATCAGCGCATCGACCCGGAAAAGGAGGGCAGCAGCGCCGCAAGAACCGCAGTGACCATGCTGCGCGCGGCGGAGTGCCCCGCAGGGTATATGCCGGTCGTGATAGACGGCGGCTTCGGCGGGGTTATACTGCACGAGGCGTGCGTGCACTCGCTGGAGGCGACCTCGGTCGCAAGGGGCAACTCGGAGTTTTGCGGAAAGCTCGGCCAGCGCATCGCAAGCGACATAGTTACGGCTATTGACGACGGAACGCTTATAGGCGAATGGGGAAGCATACGCTATGACGACGAGGGAAACCCGTCGAGGTGCAACGTGCTCATCGAAAACGGAATGCTAAAGAGCTACCTTGTGGACAGGCTGGGCAGCAGGATAATGGGGCAGCCCATGACCGGCTCCGCAAGGCGGCAGAGCTATGAATACGCCCCGACATCACGAATGACCAATACCTTCTTCGCCCCCGGCTACGACGACGAGGAGGAGATGATACGCACGATGGGGGACGGGCTGTTCGCGGCCAAGATGGGCGGCGGCTCGGTAAACCCGCTCACCGGCGAATTTAACTTCTCGGTGCTGGAGGGCTACTGGGTAAAGGACGGAAAAATACATTGCCCGGTAAGGGGCGCGGCGCTTATCGGCCGCGGGGCGGATGTGCTGATGAAGATAGACCGCATCGGCAGGAACATGTGGATGGGTCACGGTATGTGCGGCTCCAAGTCCGGCAGCATACCGACTAACGTCGGCCAGCCGCGAATAAGGGTGGGCGGCATAACCGTTGGCGGAAAGGGAGGTATGCTGTAATGCTGCACAAGGAGAGCAGGGAGCAGAGAAGCGGCGAGCGGATAAGAGAATTTGCGCACCGGCTTATGACAGTTGCGACGCAGAACGGCTGCGAGGCGGCGGAGGTATTCGTGAACGAGGGAGACGAGTTCTCGGTAGGCGTGCTGGAGGGCGAGGTCGAGGATTATACCGTAAGCGCGACCTTCGGCCTTGGGCTGAGGGTTCAAAAGGGCGGCAAAAACGGCTACGCCTATACCGAGGTGACCGAGGATCCGGAGGGGTTGGTGGCAGAGGCCATGGACAACGCGGACGCCGTGATGAGCGAGGACGAGCACCCTATGGCGGGGCCCGCGGAATACCCCGAAACGGCAGAAAAGGCGGACGCCTATGCCAATCTTGACGCCGCCGACAAGATCGAGCTCTGCCGCGCGCTTGAACGGGCGGCAAAGGATTGCGACGGCAGGGTGAAGCGGGTCGCCGCCTGCAAGGTCGTGACCGTCGGCGGCAGGGTGTGCATATACAATACGCTTGGCCTCAAGGCAGAGCGCAGCGAGAGGGTATCCTGCTGCTATGTTGAGCCGGTGCTGGAGCAAAACGGGGAAATGCGGGACGGCTTTGCCTTCCGTGCAGATGCGGACGCCGCGGATATAGCGGGCTGCGCAAGCGAAGCCGTAAACGAGGCCATAGCTGCGCTGGATCCATCCCCCGTTCCCGCGGGGAAATACGCCGTCATACTGCGAAACGATGCTATGGCGAGCCTGTTGGGCGCATTTGCCGGAATGTTCTCGGCGGACGCGGCGCAAAAGGGGCTTTCTCCGCTCGCGGGCAGGGAGGGGGAGAGCATCGCCGCGGAATGCGTTACGCTGATAGACGACCCGCTGTACCCGACCAACCCGATGCCCTTTGACGACGAGGGCACGCCCTCATTTGCAAAGGAGGTAATAAGCGGCGGCAGGCTCACAACGCTGCTGCACAACCTCAAGACCGCGAAAAAGGCCGGTGTAAGCTCAACCGCAAACGGCGGGCGGGGCGGCGCGGGCTCACCCGTCGGCATAAAGGTGACGAACTTCTACATCGCCCAGGGCGAGGCGGCGCCGGAGGAGCTGCTGCGCGAGCTCGGCTCCGGGCTGCTAATAACCGATTTTTCCGGCCTGCACGCCGGCGTGAACCCGGTTAGCGGCGAGTTTTCGCTGCTCTGCCGCGGGCGGCTGATAAAGGACGGAAGGGACGAGCGGGCGGTGAACGAAATAACCCTGAGCGGCGATTTCATAGGGCTGATGAGATCTATCGAGCGGGTCGGCCGGGATCTGCGCTTCTCAATGCCGGGCGGAAGCACCGTCGGCAGCCCCTCCGTGCTCATAAGGGAGGCCATGATATCAGGCAGGGAGGGAGAGGGCTGCGAATAGGCTCAAAAACAGCCCCTTATGCCTGCATTTGATTTGACAAAAGGCAAGGGAGAGGATATAGTTAATATATGATGCGGGGGGCTATGCTCAGGCCGCCCGGAGGCGCACTGAACGGAGAAAGCGAGGACAAGGTGTTCGATGTAGGCGACAGCGTGTTCTACCCGATGCACGGAGTGGGCATCGTAGAGAGCATTGAAGAAAAGGATATGCTTGGAGAAAAGGCCAGGTATTATATCCTGCGCTTCATAACATCGAAGCTGACGGCAATGGTGCCGGTGAACGCCGCAGACGGCGTTGGCCTGAGGCCGGTGATAGACTTACCGGAGTGCGAAAGGCTGCTGGAATACCTCAAGACCGACGAGGTCTGCAGCGAGAGCGAAAACTGGAACCAGCGGTACAGGGACAACCTTGAAAAGCTCAAGCGCGGCAACATATACGAGGTCGCGGATGTGGTAAAATGCCTGAAGCGAAGAGACGCGCTGAAGGGGCTTTCCGCCGGGGACAGGAGAATGCTCATAACTGCCCGGCAGGTGCTCTCTGCCGAGCTTTCCGCCGCGAGCGGAAAGACCGTTGATGAGGTTCGCGATATTATCGGATAAATAAAAAATGCGGCGAAAGCCGCTGGAACGAAAGGAGTAACAGCTAAAATTGGCAAAAAAGGTCGCAAGACTATTGCTTACCCTGGCCGGTGTCGCGGTGGGCGCAGGGCTTGTGACGGCGGTAAACAAGGTCGTAACCTTCCCGGAAGGGCTTACGCTTTATCAGATAATGCTCCCATGGGGGCTTGCTCTTGTTTTTGCGGGCGCGGGTATTATTATTGCAATCATATTTAATCTTTTATTCGCCGACGCCCTCACCGCTGCCATAAGCTACGCTGAGACCGGTATGTCCGCCATGTCGTCGGGGCAGCTGCTTCACTGCGTGATAGGGCTCATTACCGGGCTTGTTGTTGCGTTTTTGGTGAGCACGCTGGTTGCCCGCCTGAAGGTGCAGTGGGTAGTGCTGGTCATAGATGCAATATTGTATATTGCCTTCGGCTACCTTGGCTGGAGTGCGATGAGCGGGCGCAGGGGGCATGTGTCCCTGCCCGTGCTGGGCGAGCAGAAAAAGGGCGGCGCGGCAAGACCCAAGCTGCTGGATACCTCGGTGATAATCGACGGGCGCATAGCGGATATATGTGATACCGGCATAATCGAGGGTGAAGTCATAGTTCCGAGCTTCGTATTAAGAGAGCTTCAGCACATTGCGGACAGCTCGGACGGAATGAAGCGCAGCCGCGGCAGGCGGGGGCTGGATATGCTCAAGGCTATGCAGGATAAAAAATCCGTGCCTATAAGCGTTGTATCCACGGATTACAAGGATATCGACGAGGTGGACGCAAAGCTGATAATGCTGGCATCAGAGCTGGGCGGCGTAGTCGTCACCAACGACTACAACCTCAACAAGGTCGCGGCGGTGCGCGAGGTACCGGTGCTCAACATAAACGAGCTTGCAAACGCCCTGAAGCCTATCGCGATCCCCGGCGAGGAGATGAGCGTATACGTCGTTAAGGAGGGCAAGGAGGCCGGCCAGGGCATCGGCTACATGGACGACGGCACCATGATAGTTATAGAGAACGGCAGGCGGCTGGTCGGCGAGACCGTCAATGTCGCCGTAACCAGCGTATTGCAGACGGCCGCGGGCAGGATGATATTTGCCCGGGTAAAATAATCCATAAAAAATATTAAGAAAGGCTATCCTTTCCGTTGACAACCTTGACATGCGGTGTTACAATAGTATACTGCGTTAGCATGGTAACTTGCGGGAAATGGCCTTTTTTGCCTTTGGTTTTTCCCGAAAGCTCATGCTGGGTATTTCGTACCCACAAAGTGGAAATGATCATACGGAGTGACGCGCCGATAACATAAGCCGCGGTTATACGGCAAAGACAAAAAATATATAAGGAGTGAACGCGATGGTGCATGAGGTTTACATGGGCAAGAAAAAGCGCATGAGCTTTTCCCGTATCAATGAGGTTCTTGATATGCCCGACCTGATAGAGGTTCAGAAGAATTCCTATCGGCGCTTTGTGGAGGAGGATCTCAAGGAGGTTCTTGACGATATTTCGCCCATAACCGATTATTCCGAAAAGCTCGTACTCGAATTTGTGGATTACTCCATAGACTTCGACCATCCCAAATACTCCGTTGAGGAGTGCAAGGAAAGGGACGCCAACTACTGCGCCCCGCTTCGCGTTACAGTTCGCCTTATAAATAAAGAAACCGGCGAGGTGAAGGAGCAGCCCGTGTTCATGGGCGATTTCCCGCTCATGACGGAGCAGGGCACCTTCATAATAAACGGCGCGGAGAGGGTAATCGTCTCTCAGCTCGTTCGCTCCCCCGGCGTTTACTATTCCGAATCCATAGATAAGCTCGGCAAGCACCTGTTCGCCTCTCAGGTAATACCCAACCGCGGCGCATGGCTGGAGTATGAGACGGACAGCAACGAAATAATGTACGTAAAGATCGACCGCCAGAGGAAGGTCTTTATAACCGCGCTGCTGCGCGCCCTCGGTTACAGCTCCAACGGCGAGATACTCGAGCTCTTGGGCGAGGACGAGCGGCTGAAGGTCACCCTCGAAAAGGACACCACCAAGAACACCGAGGACGGCCTCATTGAAATATACAAGCGTCAGCGCCCCGGCGAGCCGCCGACAGAGGAATCCGCAAGGAGCCTGCTCAACGCGCTGTTCTTCGATAAGCGCTACGACCTTGCGCGGGTAGGCCGCTATAAATTCAACAAAAAGCTCTCTCTTGCCGCAAGGATAGAGGGGCTGTCTGCGGCGGAGAACGTGATAGCTCCCGGAACCGGCGAGCTGCTGGCGGCAGAGGGCGAGGTCATATCCTCCGAGGCTGCGCTCGCAATAGAGAACGCCGGTGTACACGGCGTATACGTCACCGCGCCGGACGGCACAAGGGTAAGGGTGCTCGGCAACCTGTTCGTGGATGCGAGCTGCTACCTCAGCTTCGATCCCGAATCCGCCGGCCTCAATGAAAAGGCGCATTACCCGACCCTCATGAAGCTGCTTGAGGAGGCGGGCGACATGGAGGAGGAGGAGCTCAGGAAGTTCCTCAAGGCGCGGGCATACGACATAATACCACGCCATATCATAACCGACGATATAACCGCCTCCATAAGCTACCTCATCGGCATGAGCCACGGCATAGGCCATACCGACGACATAGACCACCTCGGCAACCGCCGCATAAGGAGCGTTGGCGAGCTGCTTCAAAACCAGATAAGGGTCGGCATGACCCGCCTTGAAAGGGTGGTTCGCGAGCGCATGTCCATTCAGGACACCGAGACCGCGATGCCCTCCAACCTGATAAACATACGCCCCGTTACGGCGGCGATAAAGGAGTTCTTCGGTTCATCGCAGCTTTCGCAGTTCATGGACCAGACCAACCCCCTTGCGGAGCTTACGCATAAGCGCAGGCTCTCCGCCCTCGGCCCCGGCGGCTTGAACCGCGAGCGCGCGACCTTTGAGGTGCGAGACGTTCACTATTCCCACTACGGCCGCATGTGCCCCATAGAGACCCCTGAAGGACCCAACATAGGCCTTATAAACTCCCTTTCGACCTATGCCCGCATAAACCGCTACGGCTTTATCGAGGCGCCTTATCGCAAGGTTGACGGAAAGAACAGGAGCATAAGCAGCGACGTCGTTTACCTTACGGCGGACGAGGAGGACGAGTTCATCGTAGCCCAGGCCAACGAGCCTACCGAGACCGACGAAAACGGCAATGTATGGTTCAAGAAGGACAGGGTAGTTGCAAGAAGGCTGGATGAAATAATCGAGGTAAAGGCTACCGAGGCGGACTATATGGACGTTTCGCCAAAGCAGCTGGTATCGGTCGCGACCGCAATGATACCCTTCCTCGAAAACGACGACGCGAACCGCGCGCTGATGGGCTCCAACATGCAGCGTCAGGCCGTTCCTCTCCTTAAGCCCGAGGCGCCTGTCGTCGGCACCGGAATGGAGTACAAGGCCGCGCATGACTCCGGCGTCGTGGTGCTTTCCCGCCAGAGCGGCGTCGTTAAGCACGTTGACGCGAGCCATATAGTCATCGCGGGCGACGACGGCAACGACAGAACCTACAACATAATCAAATTCAAGCGCTCCAATCAGGGCACCTGCATAAACCAGCGGCCGATAGTCGTAAAGGGCGAGCGGGTAGAGCCGGGTCAGGTGATAGCGGACGGCGCATCTACCGATCAGGGCGAGATCGCCCTCGGGCGCAATATCCTCATAGGCTTCATGACCTGGGAGGGCTATAACTACGAGGACGCCGTTCTCATAAGCGAAAAGCTGGTAAAGGAGGACGTGTATACCTCCATACACATCGAGGAGCACGAGACCGAGGCGAGGGACACCAAGCTCGGCGAGGAGGAGATAACGAGGGATATACCCAACGTTGGCGAGGATGCGCTTGCAAACCTTGACGACAGGGGCATAATCCGCATCGGCGCCGAGGTTCGAAGCGGCGATATACTGGTCGGCAAGGTAACGCCAAAGGGCGAGACCGAGCTCACCGCAGAGGAAAGGCTGCTCCGCGCGATATTCGGCGAAAAGGCGCGCGAGGTCAGGGATACTTCGCTGCGCGTTCCACACGGCGAGGGCGGCGTAATAGTTGACGTAAAGGTATTCACGAGGGCAAACAAGGACGAGCTTGCGCCCGGCGTAAACGAGCTGGTAAGGGTGTACATAGCCCAGAAGCGCAAGATCTCCGTCGGCGACAAGATGGCAGGCCGCCACGGCAACAAGGGCGTTGTGTCCCGCATACTGCCGGAGGAGGATATGCCGTTCCTGCCGGACGGCACGCCGCTTCAGATAGTGCTTAACCCCCTCGGCGTTCCTTCCCGAATGAACATAGGTCAGGTGCTTGAGCTGCACCTCGGCATGGCGGCAAAGTCGCTGGGCTGGAACATCGCGACCCCGGTATTCGACGGCGCGACGGAGGAGGATATAAAGTCCATGCTGGTTCAGGCTGGCAAGGATTGGGACGGAAAGACCGTGCTCTACGACGGACGCACAGGCGAGCCGTTTGAAAACAGGATATCCGTCGGCTATATGTACTACCTCAAGCTGCATCATCTGGTGGACGACAAGATACACGCCCGCTCGACAGGCCCTTACAGCCTGGTCACGCAGCAGCCGCTCGGCGGCAAGGCGCAGTTCGGCGGCCAGCGCTTCGGCGAAATGGAAGTTTGGGCACTGGAAGCCTACGGCGCTGCCAATACCCTTCAGGAGATACTTACCGTCAAGTCCGACGACGTGGTGGGCAGGGTAAAGACCTACGAGGCCATTGTCAAGGGCGAGAACGTGCCGGAGCCCGGCGTGCCGGAATCCTTCAAGGTGCTCATTAAGGAGCTTCAGTCTCTGGGTCTCGATATAAAGGTGCTCAGCGACACCAAGGAGGAGATAAAGATAGGCGAGATGATAGACGACGAGGATATCGAGCCTATGGACGTCAACATGGCAGGCCTTGAGGACGTTCCCGACAGGACGGCTGCGGACGGCGACTTTGAGGAATTTGGAGAATTTGATTTTGAAGAAGCAGACGGCGACATCGGCGATGCCGACGGCGACGATATGGACTAAATAAGGCCGAAGGGAGAAAAAGAAATTGTTTGAGCTTACCAATTTCGACGCTATACAGATAGGCCTTGCCTCACCGGAAAAGATACGCGAATGGAGCCACGGCGAGGTAAAGAAACCCGAAACCATCAACTATCGCACACTCAAGCCGGAGCGCGACGGACTCTTCTGCGAGCGCATATTCGGGCCGACCAAGGACTGGGAGTGCCACTGCGGGCGCTATAAGCGGGTGCGCTATAAGGGCGTGGTCTGCGATAAGTGCGGCGTTGAGGTGACGAGGGCAAAGGTGCGCCGCGAGCGCATGGGTCACATTGAGCTGGCCGCCCCCGTATCCCACATATGGTATTTCAAGGGCATCCCCTGCCGCATGAAGATGCTGCTGGATATGTCCCCCCGCTCCCTCGAAAAGGTGCTGTACTTTGCCTCCTTCGTGGTGCTGGATCCGGGCACGACGCCGCTCATGTACAAGCAGGTGCTCTCGGATAAGGAATACCGGGACGCACAGGCCGAGTACGGCGCAAAGTCCTTCCGCGCCGGAATGGGCGCAGAGGCCATAAAGGAGCTTTTGCAGGCGCTTGACCTTGAAAAGCTGGAGGAGGAGCTTCGCCGCGAGATAGACAATTCCTCCGGCCAGAAGCGCAGCAACGCGATAAAGCGCCTCGAGGTAGTTGAAGCCTTCATAAAGAGCGGCAACAAGCCCGAGTGGATAATCATGGACGCAGTCCCGGTGCTGCCGCCGGAGCTCAGGCCGATGGTTCAGCTGGATGGCGGCAGGTTCGCCACCTCCGACCTTAACGACCTTTACCGCAGAGTAATAAACCGCAACAACCGCCTCAAGAGGCTGCTGGAGCTGCATGCGCCGGATATCATAGTCCGCAACGAAAAGCGCATGCTTCAGGAGGCCGTGGATGCGCTCATAGACAACGGCAGGCGCGGCCGCCCCGTTACCGGCCCCGGCAACAGGCCGCTCAAGTCCCTTTCGGATATGCTCCGAGGCAAGCAGGGACGCTTCCGCCAGAACCTTCTCGGAAAGCGCGTCGACTACTCCGGCCGTTCCGTTATAGTCGTAGGCCCTGAGCTCAAGATGTATCAGTGCGGCCTGCCAAAGGAGATGGCGCTGGAGCTGTTCAAGCCCTTCGTCATGAAGAAGCTGGTCGAGGACGCCTATGCCCACAACATAAAGAGCGCAAAGCGCATGGTGGAGCGGGTAAAGCCCGAGGTTTGGGATGTGCTTGAGGAAGTCATAAAGGAGCACCCCGTGCTGCTCAACCGTGCGCCTACGCTGCACCGCCTGGGCATTCAGGCATTTGAGCCGGTTCTGGTCGAGGGACGCGCGATAAAGCTGCATCCTCTTGCATGTACCGCATTCAACGCGGACTTTGACGGCGACCAGATGGCCGTTCACGTTCCGCTCTCAGTTGAGGCGCAGACAGAGGCACGCTTCCTCATGCTGGCCTCCAACAATATACTTAAGCCGCAGGACGGCAAGCCCGTCACCTGCCCGACGCAGGACATGGTTCTCGGCTGCTACTACCTGACCCTCCAGCGCGACGGAATGAAGGGCGAGGGCAAGATATTCTGCAGCCAGGACGAAGCCTTTATGGCGTACCAGATGAAGGAGATAACCCTCCAGTCCAAGATAAAGGTACGCATAGAGCGCGAATGGCAGGGCAGGAAGTACCGCAGGGTAATAGATACCTCGATGGGACGGCTGATATTCAACGACGCCATACCGCAGGATCTCGGCTACGTTCCGAGGGAGACGCTGGACGATATGTTCAAGCTGGAGATCGACAAGCTGGTTGTAAAGAAGGACTTAGGCCAGATAATCGATCGCTGCTACCGCAAGTACGGCCCGACCCGCACGGCGGAGATGCTGGATTCCGTAAAGGCGCTGGGCTACAAATACTCCACCCGCGGCGGCATAACCGTCGGCTTCCAGGATATTCAGGTGCCTGAGGAGAAGAAGACCATCATAGCCAAGGCGGAAAAAGAAGTCGCGGATATCGACAACCTCTTCCACGCCGGTATGCTTTCGGACAGCGAGCGCAGGAGCTACGTCATAAAGGTATGGGAAGACGCGACCGATAAGGTCACCGATGCCCTGATGAGCTCGCTCGACCCGTATAACCCGATCGCCATGATGGCGGACTCGGGAGCTCGAGGCAGCAAAAACCAGATCCGTCAGCTCGCCGGCATGCGCGGACTGATGGCAGACCCATCGGGTCAGATAATAGAGGTGCCTATAAGGGCAAACTTCCGCGAGGGCTTGACCGTTCTGGAGTTCTTCATAAGCTCTCACGGCGCGCGAAAGGGACTTGCGGATACCGCACTGCGTACCGCAGACTCCGGCTACCTGACCAGAAGGCTGGTAGACGTATCGCAGGATGTCATAATCCGCGAGGAGGACTGCGCCGAGTCCAGAGGCGAGCGCCCCAAGGGAATGCCCATCAGCGCCATAATGGAGGGAAACAAGGTAGTTGAGCCTCTCAGCGACAGGCTGCTCGGCCGCTATACCGCGGAGGACGTATACGACCCCGCGACAGGCGAGCTTATAATCGGCTGCAACGAGATGATAACCTACTCCATAAGGGATCGCATAATCGAGGCCGGCATAAAGACCGTTTCCTGCCGCAACGTATTCACCTGCCGCAGCGAACACGGCGTATGCGCACACTGCTACGGCGCAAACCTTGCAACCGGCGGAAAGGTCGATATCGGCGAGGCCGTCGGCATAATCGCCGCGCAGGCGATAGGCGAGCCCGGCACGCAGCTCACCATGCGTACCTTCCATACCGGCGGCGTTGCATCTGCCGACGATATCACGCAGGGTCTTCCCCGTGTCGTTGAAATATTCGAGGCGCGCAAGCCTAAGGGTCTTGCGGTAATAACCGAGATAAGCGGCCGCGTATCCTTGACCGACGGAAAGAAGCGCGAGGCCACCATAACCAACGACGACGGCGAGAGCGTAAAGTACCTCATACCCTTCGGCTCAAAGCTCAGGGTAAGGGACGGCGACGTGGTCGACGCGGGCGACGAGCTGACCGACGGCTCCATCAATCCCAACGACATACTCAAGATAAAGGGCGTAAAGGGCGTTCAGGCCTATATGCTCAAGGAGGTACAGAGCGTATACCGTCTGCAGGGCGTTGAAATAGCGGATAAGCACATCGAGGTCATAATCCGCCAGATGCTCCGCAAGGTACAGGTCGAGGATGCGGGAGACACCAACCTGCTCCCCGGCGAGCTCGTGGATATATTCGCCTTCGAAAACGAGAACGAGCGGGTGATAATGGAAGATAAGCAGCCCGCCGTTGCAAAGCGCAAGCTGCTGGGCATCACAAAGGCGGCGCTGGCAACCGATTCCTTCCTCTCCGCAGCCTCTTTCCAGGAGACCACGAGGGTACTCACCGAGGCCGCGATAAAGGGCAAGGTAGACCCGCTGGTAGGTCTGAAGGAGAACGTCATAATCGGCAAGCTCATACCTGCCGGTATAGGTCTCAGGCGCTATCACAACGTTGAGGTAAGGGAGAAGGGCGCTGTCCTCCCCGCTACCGAGCAATAAATACAGCTAAAGCAGGCCCCATGAGCGCAGGCTCATGGGGGCTGTTGTATGGAGGATAAGAATGGCAAACTACACCAATACCGACTGCCCGCTTTTCGGCAGCGAGTACTGCAGAAAGCTCAATATGGACAGCTGCAAGAGCTGTACCGTTACAAGCAGCAACGCCGAGGGAATAAAGGCGGATATCGACGCCATAGAGAGCCTGCTGCCGGAGGGCGGCGTTTCGCGGTTCTTTACGGGGAGCAAGTGTGTGCTCTGCAAGGGGGAGCCCAACGATGCGGACTGCTACGCAATGACCGACATCGGCAACCCACAGCCGGAGCGGGAGGGGCGCAACGCGCTCGGCCTAAAGACAAAGCTGCGGGTCGGCTCAATGCTGCCGCTTCAGTTTTCCTGCTGCTCCGCCTGCCGCAAAAGGCACGCCGCGGCCGCCAACCGCGAGGTGATAATAACCCTTGCGGCGGCGATAATAATGCTTGCGCTGCTGAATTTCGTGCCGACCGCCGAGGCGATAGCCTATCTCGGCAGCGCGGTGCCGCTGCTGTCGTTTATAGTCGTCGTGGGCGGCGTGTGGCTCATATGCCGGGCGACACGCAGGAGAAGGATAAAAAAATACTCCGAGCTGACCTGCATGGATATATTCGAGGTGCAGGGGATGGAGGAGCTGCGGGAGCGGGGCTGGTTCGAAATATACCCCAACAGGGACATGAGCCGGCTGGTCTTTTCCAAGGAGCCGCTCAGGCGCGGCCTCTTTACCGAAAGGCAGGACAGCGCGGAGGATAACCAAATAATATAGTGTTTTTCTGAAGAAAAACGCCAAAAACGTTTGACAGCGTGCCGCTTATGTTGTAAAATGTGAACGTTGTGCTTTGCTGATGAGGTGTGCGCTCAGGTGCGTTTTGCGGCGAGGCGGCAGCTTATTTATGGGAAAAATTCCTCTTCAAGGGGTTGCAGAGGATTTTCTTAATATAAATAACAAATATATTATGAAAAGGAGAAAACCTAATGCCTACTATTAACCAGTTGGTTCGCAAAGGCAGGGAACAGGTACAGTATAAGTCCAATTCGCCTATACTGAAGCAGTGCCCCCAGCGCCGCGGCGTCTGCACCGCAGTGCGTACTATGACCCCCAAAAAACCTAACTCAGCTCTTCGTAAGATCGCTCGTATCCGTCTGACCGACGGCCTCGAGGGTACAGCCTATATCCCCGGCATCGGCCACAACCTGCAGGAGCACTCCGTCGTGCTCATTCGCGGCGGCCGTGTAAAGGATCTCCCCGGCGTGCGCTATCATATCATCCGCGGCGCTCTGGATACCGCAGGCGTTGCGAAGCGTATGCAGGCCCGTTCTCGCTACGGCGCAAAGCGCCCCAAGAAGTAAGGAGGTAACAGCATATGCCAAGACGTGGATTTGTACCTAAGCGCGAAGTATTGGATGACCCTATTTACGGCGGCAAGCTGGTGACCAAGCTGGTCAACCAGGTAATGCTGGACGGCAAGCGCGGTACCGCGCAGAAGGCCTGCTACGGCGCCTTCGATATAATCAAGGACAAGACCGGACGTGAGCCCCTCGAGGTATTTGAAGAGGCCATGAACAACATTATGCCTGTTCTCGAGGTAAAGGCTCGCCGCGTCGGCGGCGCTACCTATCAGGTACCTATCGAGATCCGTCCCGAGCGCCGTCAGACCCTTGGCCTCCGCTGGCTGGTGAGCTACGCCCGCGCGCGCAGCGAGCGCACCATGCAGGAGCGCCTTGCCGGTGAAATAATGGACGCTTGCAACAACGCAGGCGGCGCCTTCAAGAAGAAGGAAGATACCCACAGGATGGCAGAGGCCAACCGCGCCTTCGCCCATTACAGGTGGTAATATCAAAAACAGCATATTTATCCGATGCGGCGTGCAATCGCACGCCGTATCTGTTGAAAGGGTCAATTTCAGCATCAAGGAAAGGAGGCAGAGGAAATGCCCAGAACAACACCCATTGAAAAAACGCGCAATATAGGAATAATGGCGCATATTGACGCCGGCAAGACCACGACTACCGAGCGCATACTCTTCTACACGGGGAAAATACACAAGGTAGGCGAGGTACATGAAGGCGCCGCCACTATGGACTTTATGGTGCAGGAGCAGGAGAGGGGCATAACCATCGCCTCCGCAGCCACGACGACATACTGGCGGGATCACAGGATAAACATAATCGACACACCGGGTCACGTTGACTTTACCGTTGAGGTGGAGCGCTCGCTGAGGGTGCTGGACGGCGCCGTTGCAGTATTCTGCGCAAAAGGCGGCGTTGAGCCGCAGAGCGAAACGGTGTGGCACCAAGCCACCAAGTACGGCGTGCCGAGGATCGCCTATGTGAACAAGATGGACATTGTCGGCGCGGACTTTTTCAACGTAATAAGCATGATGAAGAAGCGCCTCGGCGCAAACGCCGTGCCGATACAGCTTCCGATAGGCAGCGAAGCAGACTTTTCCGGAATAATCGACCTCGTTCGAATGAAGGCCGAGGTGTACTACGATAACGACGGCGTGGATATACGCGAGGAGGAAGTACCCGAGCATATGCGCGCCGACGCGGAGCGGTACAGGGCGGAGCTTTTGGACGCCATAGCCGACGCGGACGATGAGATGATGGAAAAGTACCTTGACGAGGGCGACCTTTCCCCCGAGGATATGATCGCCTGCATAAGGAAAAAGACCATTGCAAACGAGCTAGTGCCGGTATGCTGCGGCACATCCTACCGCAACAAGGGCGTACAGCCCCTGCTCAACGCCATAGTAGACTTCCTGCCCTCTCCGCTGGATGTGCCCGCCCCCGTCGGCACCAACAAGGACGGCACAAAGGAAGTTCAGCTCAGGTGTGCGGACGATGAGCCGTTTGCCGCGCTCGCCTTCAAGATAGTTACAGACCCCTTCGTGGGCAAGCTGGCGTTCTTCAGGGTATACAGCGGCACGCTCAAATCCGGCACATATGTATACAACTCCACCAAGGGCAAGCGGGAGCGCGTGAGCAAGCTGGTGCTCATACACGCCGCGAGCAGAACCGAGGTAGACGAGGTGTACGCCGGCGACATTGCGGCGATAGTCGGCCCCAAGGAGACAGGCACGGGCGACACCCTCTGCACCGAGGGCAGGCCGGTGATACTGGAATCCATGGAGTTCCCGGAGCCGGTCATCCGCGTTTCGATAGAGCCCAAGACCAAGGCGGGGCAGGAAAAGCTGGAGCAGGCGCTGCAAAAGCTGGCCGAGGAGGACCCGACCTTTAAGACCTACGTTGACCACGAGACGGGTCAGACCATAATCGCCGGAATGGGCGAGCTGCACCTTGAGATAATCGTTGACAGGCTGATACGGGAGTTCAAGGTCGAGTGCCGCGTCGGCAACCCGCAGGTCGCATACCGCGAGGCGCTCACGAGAACAATAAAGACCGAGGGCAGGTTCGTTCGCCAAACCGGCGGACACGGCCAGTACGGCCATTGCGTCGTCGAGTTCAGCCCGGGCGAGCCGGGTTCCGGCTTTGAGTTTGAGGATAAGACGGTCGGCGGCTGCATACCCAAGGAGTACATCCCCGCGATCAAGCTCGGCATATCCGAGGCCGCGGGCAGCGGCGCGCTGGGCGGCTATGAGCTTGTGGATTTCAAGGCGACGCTGCTTGACGGCTCGTATCATGAGGTGGATTCATCCGAAATGGCGTACAAGATCGCCGGCAGCATGGCGCTCAAGGAAGCCATGGAAAAGGGCGGCTGCGTGCTGCTTGAGCCGGTGATGAGGGTCGAGATAGTTACGCCGGATGAATACATGGGAGACGTTCTGGGCAACATCACCTCCCGCCGTGGAAAGATCGTTGGCACCGAGAGCCGCGGCGTTACCGCCGTTATCGACTGCGAGTGCCCCCTTTCCGAAATGTTCGGCTACGCAACGCACCTGCGCTCATCGACGCAGGGGCGCGGCACCTTCACGATGCAGTTTGACCACTATGAGCAGGTCAGCGAAGGCATTGCGAAGAAGATACTCGGAAAGCTATAAATTACATCAAAAATGCGCGCGAAAGCGCGCCTGAATAAAAAAATTACTTATTGAATACGGAGGAACAGATTCAAATGGCAAAGGCAAAGTTTGAACGTACAAAGCCCCATGTC
>CAVIAA010000029.1:0-24263 GCA_963640685.1 Acutalibacteraceae bacterium | reverse complement strand
ATGGCTGGAATAAGGAATGAAGGCACTCTGCGGAGTGTCTTTTTTCATACAAAAATTCAACTTTCAAAGGAGGACAAACAACATGAAGGAATTCTGGACGACCGTTCAGGTGGTGTTCGCCGGTATCGGTGGGTGGCTGGGATGGTTCCTGGGAGGATGTGACGGCTTGCTTTACGCGCTTCTGGCTTTCGTGGTCATCGACTATGTGACGGGCATCATGTGCGCCGTGGTGGATAAGAAGCTGTCCAGCGCCGTGGGCTTCAAGGGCATTTTCAAGAAGGTGCTCATCTTCGCCCTGGTCGGCATCGGGCACATTCTCGACACCCACGTCATCGGCACCGGCTCGGTAATGCGCACGGCGATCATCTTTTTCTATCTCTCCAACGAGGGCGTGTCTCTCTTGGAGAACGCAGCCTATCTGGGGCTGCCCATTCCGCAGAAGCTGAAATCCGTGCTGGAGCAGCTTCATGACCGTGCCGAGAAGGAGGAAAACTAACATGGCTTACACGAACAGTTCACTGGTGTCCTACACCAAATTCAGTCCCAACCATTCCGGGCAGCGCACCCACAGCATTGACCGCATCACGCCCCACTGCGTGGTGGGTCAGTGCTCTGTGGAGACGCTTGGCAATATCTTTTTGCCGACATCCCGTCAGGCAAGCTGCAACTACGGCATCGGCGTGGACGGCAGGGTCGGTATGTATGTGGAGGAGAAGAACCGCAGCTGGTGCTCTTCCTCAAGTGCCAACGACCAGAGAGCCGTCACCATCGAGTGTGCCAGCGACACCACAGAGCCGTATGCTTTCAAGGATGTGGTGTATAACAGGCTCGTGGAGCTTTGCACCGACATCTGCAGGCGCAACGGCAAAACCAAGCTGCTCTGGCTCGGTGACAAAACCAAGACGCTCAACTACACACCCGCGTCCGACGAAATGGTGCTGACCGTCCACAGATGGTTTGCCAACAAAAGCTGCCCCGGCAACTGGATGTATGCCCGGATGGGCGATCTGGCATCCAAGGTCACGGCGGCTCTCGGCGGCAGTGCGGAGTCGGCAACTCCCACCGAGCAGGAGGAAAGCACTGCTACCATCAAGGTCGGCGACCTCGTGACCATCACGGGCAGCACCTACTATAACGGCAAGGCCATCCCCGGCTGGGTGAAAAAGCTCCGCTGGTATGTCTGCGAGGTCAGCGGTGACCGCGCCGTCATCAATAAGGACGAATCCGGCAAGTATGCCATCATGTCGCCGGTCAAGACCTCTTCGCTTGCCGTGGCGGGAGCAGCAACCGCCGAAACATACCGCATCCATACCGTAGCGCATGGCGACACCCTCTGGGCAATTGCCAAGAAGTATCTCGGCAACGGCAGCCGATACAAGGAGATCGTCAGTCTGAACGGGCTGAAGAGCAATGTCATCTACAGCGGCATGAAGTTGAAGATTCCGAACAAGTAACCTCAACCTTACACACGCCCTCTGCGGATTTTTCCGTGGAGGGCATTATTTTTTGCTCTTTTTAGGGACCAAACGGCAATCTCATGTCCGGTGGCAAGTGAGGGAGCCCCTTGGAGGACAAGATTTTCACTCATGCTTTCGGCCAAAATCGGCATTCTTGTCCAGATGGGTCATTGAGGGAAGCCCTCAGAAGGAGAATGCCATAATGACCAATCAACAGAAAGATCAAATTATCGCCCTGCGCGCACAGGGGTATGGGTATAAGAAGATCGCTCAGATAATGGAACTCTCGGACAACACTGTGAAATCCTTTTGCAAACGAAACAATGTATCCTCGCCTGTGACGATTCCGCACAAAGAAAGCTGCTGCCCGCAGTGCGGCAGAGAAATCATCCAGACCGGCAAAACGAAGAAACGCCGATTTTGCTCGGATGAGTGTCGGAAACTTTGGTGGAAGGAACACCCGAACCTTTCCTCGAAAACGGCTGTGTACAGTTTCGTTTGTGCCGAATGCGGGAACAGGTTCACTGCCTACGGGAACAGAAATCGAAAGTTCTGCTGCCACGACTGCTATGTACAGCACAGGATAAAGGCTGGTGGCTACCGTGACAACTGAGCGCCTATCCAAAGAAATTCTGTACCACACAAGTCTTGCGCCTTTTCGGAAAATGCTCTCTGAAGGGCTTATTACCTCCGAGGATTATGCGGCGATTGATACAATTCTGCACGATAAATACCGACCGATCTTTGGTAGTAATATTTCGGAAAATACGCTGGATATCGTGCCGAAACAGAGGTAATATGTCCACTACCAAAGGAGGGATCTGATGAATAAGACAGTTACAGATATTACCCCGACACTTCAGAAAGACCTGCGGAAGCTGAAAGTAGCCGCCTATGCAAGAGTATCCTGCGATAAGGATGCTATGCTCCACTCGCTTGATGCGCAGATTCATTACTATCGAAATCTCATCTGCGGCAACCCCGACTGGGAGTTTGCCGGGATCTATGCGGATGAAGCTAAAACCGGCACCAAGGAAAGCCGGGAACAGTTTCAGCAGCTTCTCGCAGACTGCCGAGCCGGTAACATCAATATGGTTATCACAAAATCGGTCAGCCGCTTTGCCAGAAATACGGTCACGCTTTTGCAGACGGTTCGTGAGCTCAAGGAACTCGGAATCAATGTTTTCTTTGAAGAACAGAACATCAGGACGCTGGATGCCGACGGCGAAGTCATGCTGACGCTCCTTGCCTCATTTGCCCAGGCTGAGAGCCTTTCCGTCAGCGACAACTGCAAATGGCGCATCCGAAAGGGATTTGAGGAAGGGCGGGCTTCGACCTGTACCATGCTTGGGTATCGGCTCGTGAATGGTGAAATTACCATAGTGCCAGACGAAGCCGTAATTGTGAAGAAAATCTTCGACCTTTACTATGATGGGTATGGGCAGCAGAAGATCTGCAACATTCTCAATGAAGAAGGCATACGCACCCGCCGTGGCTGCAACTGGCATCCCAGCGCTATCCGCCTGATACTTGAAAACGAAAAGTATGCCGGGGATCTGAAATTGCAGAAGGTTTTCGTGCGCGACCACCTTACCAAGGAGAAGGTGATCAACCACGGTGAACTTCCAATATATTGGGTGGAAAACGACCATGAGCCGATCATCAGCAAAGAGCAGTTTCAAGCGGTTCAGCTGCGGCTGAAGAAACAGTCGGAAGGCTGCAACGCCGATAAAGGAGCTGAATCCATATTTACGGGAAAGATCCGCTGCGCAGACTGCGGTAAGAACTACCGCCGAAAAACAACTCCGTATAGGATCGTTTGGTGCTGCGCTACCTTTAACAGCCGGGGCAAGAAATACTGTCCGACCTCCAAAATGATCCCGGAGAAAACTTTGAAAGCGGTCTGTACAACAGCGCTGGACCTTATGAAGTTCGATGAGAAAATCTTTGAGGAACAAGTCATATATATTGATGCCTGTCCCGGCAATCTGCTCCGCTTTCATTTCTGCGATGGAAGTGAAAAGGAACTGATCTGGAAAGACCGCTCAAGGAGTGAGAGCTGGACACCGGAAATGCGCGAAACCGCAAGGCAGAAGGCCCTATCGAGGTGATCACAATGGCAAAAAATGTACGAAAAATTGAACCAACGGCTCCCGTCATGTCCGCTTTGGACTTGCGGCCGCTGCTGAAGAAAAAACGAGTAGCCGCCTACGCTCGTGTGTCCACGGAAAAAGACGAGCAGCAGAACAGCTACGATGCACAGATTGACTATTATACCACACTTATACGGAATAATCCCGAATGGGAGTTTGTGGGCATCTATTCCGACGAGGGTATCACTGGTACAAGCATCAAAAACCGAGACGGGTTCAACCGCATGATTGACGATGCTCTCGCCGGCAAGATTGACCTCATCCTCACAAAATCCGTCAGCCGATTTGCCCGCAATACGGTCGACAGTCTGACTACCGTCCGCAAACTGAAGGAAAAAGGCATCGAGGTATATTTCGAGAAGGAGAACATTTACACACTGGATGCCAAGGGAGAATTGCTCATAACCATCATGAGTTCTTTGGCTCAGGAAGAGAGCCGCTCTATCAGTCAAAATACGACCTGGGGACAGCGAAAGCGTTTCGCCGATGGTAAAATGAGCCTTGCGTACTCCAACTTCCTCGGATACCGGCGCGGTGCCGAACTTGGCGACATGGAGATTGTGGAGGAGGAAGCCGTCATCGTCCGCAGGATCTACAGCGAGTTCCTTGCCGGAAAAACGCCGTATGATATTGCCAAGCGGCTCACCGAAGAAGGCGTTCCCACGCCGATGGGTAAGACGAGGTGGCACACCTCTGTCATTGAGAGCATTCTGAAGAATGAGAAGTACAAGGGCGATGCATTGCTTCAAAAGACCGTGACAACGGACTTTTTGACACATACCCATAAGCGCAACGAAGGCGAAGCACCCCAGTTTTATGTTGAGAAAAATCATCCTGCCATTGTGCGCCCGGAAGTGTTCGAAATGGTCCAGGAGGAATTCCGCAGACGGAAAGCCGCTGGCGGCAGGATGCAATGCGTCTCTATCTTCTCCGGAAGGATCGTATGCGAGGACTGCGGCGGCTTCTTCGGCAGAAAGGTATGGCATTCTACCTCTGAAAAATACCGAGCCTACCACTGGCACTGCAATAACAAATTCCAGAAACGTTGTTCCTGCCAAACACCTACGCTGAAAGAAGAAAGCATCGAGCAGGCATTTTTGAGCGCCATCAACAGCCTTATCAAGAAAAAGAAAGAGATCCGTGAGAATTATGCGCTTTGCCTGGACGCTATTACCGATGACAGTGCCTATGTAGTACGGTTGGAAGAAATCAGTGCGGAGTGCTGCCGGCTGCAGGAGGAGACTAAGAGCCTTCTCACCGCTGCCGGAAGAAAAAATGGTGACGGGCTTAGTGAGGTCAATCGGCAGTATGAAGACTATCTCGCCAAGTTTGAAAAACTTCAGAAAGAGAAATCGGAGCTTTCCACGCAAATATCCAAGTGCGCAGCCAAACGTGTGCAGGTCAGCTCTTTCCTCGAAGAGCTGCAAAAATATGATGGGCCGCTGAAAGAATTTGACCCTCGCATTTGGCAGGCAACGCTGAACCATGCGGTCGTCCATAAAAACTGCACGATCACATTTGTTTTCCGTGACGGCACCGAGGTAACGAGAAAGATAAAGAACGGAGTGAGAAAGTATGTCAAGCGAAAAGCAAGTTATCCCAATAATCCAGAGTCCACCGGAGAAAAGGCGTAAGGAGCGTGTCGCTGCTTACTGCCGAGTTTCCACGCAGGCAGAAGAACAGCTTCACAGTCTTGCCGCACAGCGGGAATTTTATGAGAAGTCGCTCTCCGACAATTCCGAAGTGGAGTTTGTCGGCATATACGCAGATGAGGGCATCTCCGGCACCCAGACGAGGAACAGGACACAATTTCTCGCGCTGATCCAGGATTGCCGTGACGGAAAAGTAGATCGAATTCTTACCAAGAGCGTATCCCGGTTTGGAAGAAACACCGTGGATACGCTCATTTTTACAAGGGAGCTGCGAAGCCTTGGTGTGGATGTCTATTTTGAAAAGGAGAACTTGCATTCCATCTCACCGGAGGGAGAATTACTCCTCACATTGATGGCAGCGCTTGCGGAATCCGAATCGGTCAGTATGTCCGATAATATTAAATGGGGAAAGCGATACCGCTATAAGCAAGGACTGGTCACTGCTCTTGCCATCTCCAATATATACGGCTACTGCAAAAAGGACGGAGAAATTGCCGTGAACGAGACCGAGGCAGTTATTGTCCGGAGGATATATAAGGAGTTTTTGGACGGAAAGAACTACGATGAAATCATCGATGGGCTAACGGCTGACGGAGTTCCCACAAGAAGAAACGCAACCTGGCACTCACGGACGGTCATCGGCATTTTGAGCAACGAAAAATACTGCGGAGACTGCCTGTTTCAAAAGACTTTTATTCCCGACCCTATCTCACACAAAACTGTAGTCAACTGCGGCGAGATTCCTCAATTCCTGGTGGAGGACTGTATTCCGGCCATTATAGAGAAGAAGCAGTGGCTTGCTGCGCAGGAAATGCGAAAGCGGCATCAAGGGGTCAGCAAGCCGCCGGTCAAGGCACTCCCTTTTCGTAGCCTTGTATTCTGCGGAACTTGCGGTAAGCCATGTCCGCAGTATTCCTCTCATTCTGAGGGACGGCGGCTGACGGCCTATCATCGGTGCATAAGTTGGAGAGATCATACCGCAGCGGAGGTTCATGGCATGGCCTATGTTCCTCCGCACAAGGCGGGGTACAACTATAATCCGACTCCGGAACTTGCCGCCTACCGGGAGACCTACAAAAAACCAAAGTCGAGACCGTTTCTCTGCACGGATGCGAAGATTCGCACAGAGCGGTTCCCGAAAGCCTTTGTGCAGGCTTGGAACTTGATCGTTGGTAAGAAGCAGAGATACCTCCCGTCTTTGCAGAACACCGCTGCCACCTCGGATAACCCGCTGACAGCTTACCGTGCAGAGGAGATGATAGGTCTACTGGAAACGGCAGGCAGACTTGAAGAATTCGACTTCTCGCTGATGATGCGCACTCTCGATCGGGTGGAAATCATGCCAACCGAAAAGCTGTCTTTCATCTTTCAGTCTGGCATCCGCATCACAGTATGATATATAGAATGGCCGCTCTGTTTTCTCGTGGGATACGGAGCGGTTTTCTCTCATATTTGAATAGTCACACTTTGTATTTTGACCCACATTTTCGAGCCGAAAACGCAAAGTGTGCCTTTGTTTTTGCCCTTGTTTTTTCTGGTCAAAGCGGCAAGCGCCGACAACGCAGCGGCGCCAAATATGCTCCTGCCTGCGGTGCGATTCGGTCACCAGTGGGAACGAGTTTACTTCCGCAATACAACGAAAAATGCCGATAATTCGGGCATTTTCGGACTTTGCACCCCCTGACAGTTGGTCTGCACCCCCTTGCACACCCCTTTAATAGAAAAGTCAAATTGTATCGGCGTCTATGCCCCTATGCATAAGTCCACCGCGATTTTGATAGAATTGCGGTGGGCTTTTTTATATTGATATGTTATACTGAGCTTGACAAAACAGAATTTGTGGAGATAATTATGGCTTTTGATTTTAAGAAAGAATACAAAGAATTTTATATGCCTAAAAATAAACCGGAGATTGTAACTGTTCCTAAAACAAATTATGTTGCAGTCAGGGGAAAAGGTAATCCAAACGAAGAAGACGGGGCGTATCAGCAAGCAATTAGTGTATTATATGCCGTTGCATATACTCTGAAAATGAGTTATAAAACGGATTATAAAATTGAAGGATTTTTTGAATATGTAGTTCCACCGCTTGAAGGGTTCTGGTGGCAGAACAACATAGATGGTATAGACTATACGGATAAAGATTCATTTAATTGGATTTCAGCTATCCGCCTGCCAGATTTTGTAACTCAGAAAGACTTTGAATGGGCAGTTGAAACAGCAACTGAAAAGAAAAAGATGGATTGTTCATCGGCAGAGTTTTTGACCATTGATGAGGGATTGTGTGTTCAAATAATGCACTTGGGTTCATTTGATGAGGAACCAGCTACGGTTGCTTTAATGGATGAATATCTTGATAAAAACGGATATGTTAATGACATATCAAAAATAAGACTGCACCATGAAATTTATCTGTCAGATGCAAGAAAGGCCGCTCCCGAAAAGTGGAAAACTGTCATCAGGCATCCAATAAAAAAGATTTAGCTACATGCCCACCGTGATTTTGATAGAATTGTGGCGGGCTTTTTTATTTGGAGCTGGGATACGGGCGGGCATAGCGGAACCGGGCAAAAATAAAAGTGCATTTTCCGGCGACCCGGTGTATAATAGCTCGAACATGGGCGCATCCGACAGACAATGCCCCAAGGCAGACCGTATGGCGAGAAATTATAAAAGCAGGAGGAAAATATATGCGTTATGAGATCAAGGGCGGGGTGTTCCCCGTTGTCGTCTGCAACCTGAACAGCGGCGAGCAGATGATAACCGAACGCGGCTCAATGGTTTGGATGACCCCTAACATGAAGATGGAGACCAGGGGCGGCGGGATAGGCAAGATGTTTTCAAAGATGTTTTCCGGCGAGAGCATGTTCCAGAACATATACACGGCAGAGGGCGACGGCATGATCGCCTTCGGGTCGAGCTTCCCCGGCAGCATACTGCCGCTGGAGATAAAGCCCGGGCAGGATATGATACTGCAAAAGAGGTCGTTTCTGGCATCCGAGACCGGCGTTGAGCTGTCGATACATTTCAACAAAAAGCTGGGCGCCGGCCTGTTCGGCGGCGAGGGCTTCATAATGCAGCGGCTGAGCGGCAGCGGAACCGCATTTGCGGAGATCGACGGCGAGCTTATCGAGTATGAGCTGAAGGCGGGCGAGCAGCTCGTGGTCGATACGGGCAACGTTGCCGGCTTCACCTCGGATGTCAAGATGGAAATACGCGAGGTGCCCGGCCTAAAGAACAAGCTGCTGGGCGGCGAGGGGCTGTTCAACACCGTGCTTACCGGCCCGGGCAGGGTCTGGCTGCAAACGATGCCCGTAAGCGGCGTCGCCGCGGCGATAATCCCGTATCTTCCCGTAAGCAACAGCTGATATTGCTGCCGAATGAGCCGCAAACGGCTTTATATAACAAAGAGAGGTGTATCATAAATGATTGAGTTTCGCAGGAGACATCCGATAATTTACTGTGCTGCTGCCGTTGCCGCCGGCATGATAGGCATGCTGCTGGAAAGCTGGCTGTGGGGCGCGGGCCTGGCCTCCGGCCTTCTTAATGGCATTGACGCCGCCTGCCCGTGGCTGGATTCCGTACTGTGCAAGGGCATACCCATTATATTGAGCGTGGCGCTGCTTGCTTCGACCGGCATGCTTGGCCTGCTTCGCCGCCGCGGAACCGGCTTCTTTCACGGCATAGCCTGCGGAGCGTTTATGATAGTCTTCTTTGCGCTGTTCTGCCTCTATGTCGTTGCAAATGTGATCGAGTACGGCGCAAAGATACCAAGCTCGGATGTCCTGAGCAAGGTGCTGGTGTATTACCTGCTGGTGGGCATCGGCGAGGAGTTTTTGGCGCGCGGCGTTTCGGCGGAAACGCTGCTGGCTCATTTCGGACTGGAGCGATCCGGCGTGCTGAAGGCCTGCGTGCTCTCCGGCGTGATATTCGGCGCGATGCACATAGTAAACCTGTTTCAGGCAGATGTCACAAGCGTGCTGTTCCAGATAGTCACTACCTCCGGCATAGGCATGCTGTTTGCGGCGATATACTTCCGCTGCGGCAATATATGGTCCTGCATAGTGCTCCATATGCTGTGGGACGCGACCTTTTTCGTAGCGACTATCGTCCCAAGCGGCGCCGACACATCGGCCGTTGGCGGCAACGGCTCTGCCGGGTCAGTCGTATTCTTTGCAATGACGGTCGCGGTGGCGGCGTTTTTGCTCCGCAAAAAGAAGCTTCCTCAGGTGAAAGAGGCTTGGGACGATATGATCGAGGCCGAGCAGTAATTTCAGCATATTTATAAAATCAAACAAACAGGCGAAGTCCCACCGTAATATCGAGCTGCGGTGGGGCTTTTTTGTAAAAACGCAGCCGAAAAACAATATAATTATTCATTTCAAAAAGCAAATTTTGAGTCTGATACAGAGCTCACACAAAATTAAAACGAATATTTATTGAATAAATACTTGACAATAGTGAATATTACTGTATAATTAACGCATAAATAAACACGACACAATTTTTAGCGGAGGAGAACGTATATGAATAAAAATGAAATTAAGAAGATCGTGCTGGCCTATTCGGGCGGACTGGACACATCGGTCATCATCCCGTGGCTGAAGGAGAACTACAACGACCCGGAGATCATCGCTGTCGCTGCGGACGTTGGGCAGGGCGACGAGCTGGACGGCCTTGAGGAGAAGGCGCTAAAGACCGGGGCAAGCAAGCTGATAATCGCAGACCTCATAGATGAAATGGTTGATGAGGTGATAGTCCCCGCGATGAAGATGGACGCAAAGTACGAAACATACCTGCTGGGGACCGCATTTGCAAGGCCGGTCATCGGCAAAAAGCTGGCGGAGATCGCCATATCAGAGGGCGCCGATGCAATTGCGCACGGAGCGACCGGCAAGGGCAACGATCAGGTCAGGTTTGAGCTTGCAATAAAGCGCTTTGCGCCGGATATGAAGATAATCGCACCGTGGCGCGAATGGAATATAAAATCCAGAGACGAGGAGATAGACTACGCTGAGGCGCACCACGTTCCGCTCAAGATAAGCCGCGAGACCAGCTACTCAAAGGACAAGAACCTCTGGCACCTGAGCCACGAGGGGCTCGACCTTGAGAACCCAGCGAACGAGCCCGATCTCGATAAGCCGGGCTTCCTTGAGATGAGCGTATCCCCCTTTAAGGCGCCGGACGAGCCCGGCTATGTGACCATCGACTTTGAGGCGGGCGCACCGGTTGCATTGAACGGCGAAAAGCTCAAGTCCAGCGAGATAATCAAAAAGCTCAACGCCATCGGCGGCGCGCACGGCATAGGCATAATAGACATTGTTGAGAACCGTCTTGTCGGCATGAAGGACAGGGGCGTTTACGAAACGCCGGGCGGCTCGATACTCTATTTTGCACACGAGCAGCTGGAAATGCTGACGGTTGACAAGGACACGCTGCACGAAAAGAAGAAGCTGGCGATAGACCTTGCGGATCAGATATACAACGGCAAGTGGTATTCCCCGCTGACCAACGCCCTGGTCGCGTTTGCAAATGAATCCAACAAGCTGGTCACCGGCTCTGTAAAGCTCAAGCTTTACAAGGGGAATATCATCCCCGCGGGCACTACCAGCCCATATACGCTTTACAGCGAGAGCCTCGTTACGTTTGGCGAGAGCGACTATGACCAGGCGCAGGCAGAAGGCTTCATAAACCTCTGGGGACTGCCCACGAAGGTCGAGGCGCTGCGCGAGCAGGGCAAGCTGTGATCCGGCAGTAAAGGCACTTGAAGGGAAGTGAACCGGCATGGCGAAAATGTGGGCAGGGCGAACCAGCGGGCAGACTGACCGTCTGGCGGACGATTTCAACTCGTCCATCGGCTTTGACTGCCGTATGTACCGGCAGGATATCGCCGGCAGCATGGCACACGCCGCCATGCTGGGCGCTACGGGCATAATATCACAGGCAGATGCCGATGTGCTGATAGACGGGCTGCAGGGCATACTGGACGACCTCGATTCGGGCAGGCTGCAGCTTGACCCCGAGGCAGAGGATATTCATATGTTTGTTGAACAGGTGCTCACTCTGCGGCTCGGCGACGTTGGCAAAAGGCTGCATACAGCACGCAGCCGAAACGATCAGGTGGCGCTGGATATGCGGATGTACCTAAGGGAACAGTGCAGCGGCATATCGGATAAGATAAGGACGCTCATCGAGGCGCTTACGAGCCGGGCGGCGGAATACGCTACGGCGATAATGCCGGGCTATACCCACCTGCAGCGGGCGCAGCCGATAACCTTCGGCCACCACCTTATGGCCTATTCGATGATGCTGCTGCGCGATCTCGGCCGAATTGCGGACTGCCGCAGGCGAATGAACCGCAGCCCGATAGGCTGCTGCGCCCTTGCCGGAACGACCTACCCGACGGACAGAAAAATGGAGGCGGAAACGCTGGGCTTTGACGGCATATGCATGAACTCGCTGGATGGGGTATCCGACAGGGACTTCTGCGCGGAGCTGCTCGGCGCGCTGGCGATACTTATGATGCACCTATCGCGCCTATCCGAGGAGTTGATACTTTGGACGAGCTGGGAATTTGGCTTTGTGGAGCTCTCCGACGCCTACACCACCGGCTCATCCATAATGCCGCAGAAAAAAAACTCCGACATGGCGGAGCTTATCCGCGGCAAAACGGGCCGCGTTTACGGCGACCTTATCGGCCTGCTGACGATGCTCAAGGGGCTGCCGATGGCATACAACAAGGACATGCAGGAGGACAAGGAGGGCGTGTTTGACGCCTGCGACACGGTATCCATGTGCCTGCCGGTGATGAGCGGCATGATACAGACCATGAAGGCAAAGCCGGAGGTCATGAAGAGGGCTGCGCAGTGCGGCTTCATAAACGCAACAGACCTTGCCGATTACCTCGTTGGTAAGGGGCTGCCGTTCCGCAGTGCGTATAAGATATCCGGCGCCATAGTCGGCGACTGCATAAAGAGTGGCACAGTGCTTGAGGAGCTTCCGCTTGAAGCATACCGAAAATACAGCGAGCTGTTTGAAGAGGACGTATACGGAGCCATCGACCTGACGGCATGCACAGAAAGGCGAACCAGCGCAGGCGGCCCCGCAAGGCTACAGGAGCAGATAGACTACGTAAAAGAGTACTTAAAGAATGCTTAAAAAATGCTTATTGAAGGGAGAATTTGAAAGGATGAAAAAGACGGTTGCACTGCTGATGAGCGTTCTTACGCTCTGCACACTGCTTGCAGGCTGCGGCAAGAAGGAGGGGACGACGCTGGAGAGCGTTCAAAAGGCGGGCAAGCTCACCATCGCTACCAGCCCGGATTTCCCCCCGTTTGAATCCCTCGGCGAAAACGGAGAGGTTACCGGCATAGAGATAGACGTGCTGAACCTCATATGCGAAAAGCTCGGCGTTGCGCTCGAAATAAACCAGATGGACTTTGACTCGGTGCTGCCCGGCGTGCAGGCGGGCAAGTTCGATGTTGGCGTATCCGGCATATCCGTTACCGAAAAGCGCCAGAAGAACGTTCTCTTTACCGACCCATACTGCCTTGCGGCGCAGGCGATAGTCGTGACCGAGGGCAGCGAGGTAAAGGGCAAGGCAGACCTTGAGGGCAAAAAGGTATCTGTTCAAACCGGAACCACTGCCGAGAGCTTCTGCATGGAAAACGGCTATGACGTAAGCTCGTTTGCGTCCAACAGCGATGCGCAGGCCGCGCTGACGAGCGGCAAGGTGGATGCCTGGGTAATCGACGACCTGACGGCGGCGGACATGGTAAAGGTATATAACGCAGAGAGCGGCGAGCAACTCGTCATTCTCAATGAGGCAATGACCACGGAGCCCTACGCCTTCGCCTTTGCCTTTGGCAGCGAAGACCTTGTGGCCGAGATAAATGCCATACTTTCCGGCCTCGTTGCGGACGGCACTATCGCCTCGATATTCGAAAAGTACGAGGCGCCCTATACATCTCCCGCAAATTCCTGATGCTCACGGCAAAATCTTTTTCGGGGCGGCGGTTCCGGATACCCAAGGAGGTGCCTGCATGGCGGTTTTCAACGGCTGGCTGCAAAAGCTGAACGAAACATTCATTGAAACGCAATACTGGAAGCTGATGGTAGAGGGCTTTGGCAACACTATGCTTATAACCCTCGGCGCGCTGGTCATAGGTGTGGTGATAGGTACCGTGATAGCGGTGGTAAAATACTGCGCCGAGGACGTTCGGCCGCTGAAGCCGCTTGCGTGGCTGTGCGACCTGTATGTAACGGTCATACGTGGCGTGCCGGTGGTCGTGCTGCTGCTCATTTTCTACTTTATAATCCTGACGGGTGCTACGGGCATAACCGTTGGCATACTGACCTTCGGCATAAACTCCGGCGCGTACATGGCGGAGCTTATACGCGGCGGAATAAACTCGGTGAACCGGGGGCAGATGGAGGCGGGGCGCAGCCTCGGCATGTCCAAGCTGCAGGCGATGCGCAAGGTGGTTTTTCCGCAGGCGCTGCGCTATATACTTCCCGCTATCGGAAACGAGCTCATCGCCCTGCTAAAGGAGACTGCCGTTGCGGGCTATGTGGCGGTCGTTGACCTTACGCGGGCGGGGAACCTCGTTCGCAACAACACATACGATGCCGTGAACCCGCTGCTCATCGTTGCAGCAACGTATCTCATACTCGTCGTTGCGCTGAGCAGGCTGCTCAGGTCGCTTGAAAGGAGGCTTGCACAGAGGTGATAACAGTTACCGATCTTTATAAATCCTTTGGTAAGCTGCAGGTGCTAAAGGGCGTAAGCGTTGATATCGACAAGGGAGACGTCGTCTGCGTAATAGGCCCCTCCGGCTCCGGAAAGTCGACCTTTCTGCGCTGCCTGAACCTGCTGGAAAGGCCGACCTCCGGCAGCATATGCTTTGAGGGCTGCGAGCTGACGGACAAGGGAACAGATCTTAACTGCCACCGGCAGAAGATGGGCATGGTATTCCAGCAGTTCAATCTTTTTCCGCATATGACGGTTCTGGAGAACCTGACCTGCGCGCCGATGCTGCTCAAAAAAACGCCCAAGGCCGAGGCGGAGCAAAAGGCAAAGGAGCTGTTGGAGCGGGTAGGGCTTTCGGATAAGGCGCTTGCCCGGCCGAGCCGGCTCTCCGGCGGGCAGCAGCAGCGCGTTGCCATAGTTCGCGCATTGTGCATGGAGCCGGATGTGATGCTGTTTGACGAGCCGACCTCGGCGCTGGACCCCGAGATGGTGGGCGAGGTGCTGGACGTTATGAAGGAGCTTGCAAAGAGCGGCATGACGATGGTCGTCGTGACCCACGAGATGGGCTTTGCCCGCGAGGTGTCCAACCGCGTGCTGTTCCTGGATGGCGGCGTTATCGCCGAGGAGGGAACGCCAAGCGAGATATTCGGCGCGCCGAAGTGCCAGCGTCTGCAGTCGTTCCTTGCAAAAGTACTGTAATGATATTAGGAGGATATGATGAACCCGTTTTATAAAAAAAGCTATCTGAAGCTGCTGGACTTTTCCCCGGCGGAGATAACCGCGCTGCTTGCCCTCTCCGCAAGGCTCAAGGCAGAGAAAAAGGCGGGCGTACCGCATAGGCTCTGCGCCGGCAAGAGCATCGCCCTGGTTTTTGAAAAGACATCGACCAGAACACGCTGCGCCTTTGAGGTTGCCGCGGCGGATCTCGGTATGCACCCCGTTTACCTCGATCCCTCCGGCTCGCAAATGGGCAAGAAGGAGTCCATTGCCGATACCGCGCGGGTGCTCGGGCGGATGTTTGACGGCATCGAGTACCGCGGCTTTGGTCAGGAGGTAGTTGAGGAGCTCGCGAGGTATGCGGGCGTGCCGGTTTGGAACGGGCTTACAAACGAATTTCACCCAACTCAGGTGCTGGCTGACTTTTTGACCATTCAGGAGCATTTCGGCGGGCTCAAGGGCAAAAAGCTGGTGTACATGGGCGATGCGCGCTACAACATGGGCAATTCGCTGATGGTCGGCTGCGCAAAAATGGGCATGCACTTTGTCGCCTGTGCGCCGGGGGCGTATTTTCCAAGCAAGGCGCTCATGGACACCTGCAATAAAATCGCCGCCGAGACCGGCGCGGTGCTGGAGTTTAACTCAAACGTAGCGTCTGCCGTTAAGAGCGCAGACGTTCTCTATACCGATGTATGGGTATCCATGGGTGAGCCGGACGAGGTATGGCAGCAGCGAATAGACGACCTTCTGCCCTATCAGATAAACGCAGAGGCGATGGCGCTCGCAGGGGAGCAGTGCAAATTTATGCATTGCCTGCCCGCCTTCCACGACCTCGGCACCGGCATTGGGCAGCAGATATATAAAAAATACGGCCTTGAAGCCATGGAGGTCACAAACGAGGTGTTTGAAAGCTCTGCCTCCATCGTGTTTGACGAGGCGGAGAACCGCATGCATACCATAAAGGCCGTTATGGCGGCAACGCTGTGCGGGGAAATTTGAACGGTTTATTTACACAATGGTTAATTCATAGACGATACTGCCATAATATAAACTAACTTTTTTACTTGACGGCGGAGCCGCTCTTCGGGTATCATTATGCGCAAAGAAGTACATAACGATCCTGTGACGCGGTTGGGAGATTTTCGGGCGCAGGCCTGAAAGACCGACGAGGTAATGCCGTCAGTACCCGTTGATGGCAGAAGCTTTCAGGTATATGACCTTCCGCTGAGGATGCTCTGGAGAGACCCGACATACCGGGCGCCGTAGGAGTAAAGCTCTCAGGCAAAGACACAGAGGACGCAAGGCAAGCTTAATGCCCTGCGCCCTTTTTATATCGATTTTCAGCTTTAGATTGGCGCATTTGCGCTAAAAAAGGAGGAATCATATACCATATGGAAAACCGTGAACTGAAAAAGAACCTTGGCGTAATGACCGCCACGTCAATCGTGGTCGGCTGCGTCATAGGCGCGGGCGTGTTCTTTAAGCCCTATGCCATCTACCAGACCACCGGCGGCGCGCCCGGAATGGGTATGCTGGGCTGGATAGTCGGCGGCCTGCTCAGCCTGTTTGCAGCGCTGACCTTTGCAGAGGTCGCAGTTATGAAGCCCCGCACCGGAGGCATGGTCGCCTACCTCGGCGAGGTATACGGCGAGAAGCTCGGCTTCCTCGCGGGCTGGATGCAGGTCGTCATATTCTACCCCTCCTTCCTTGCGGGCTACGGCGTAAAGGTCGGCAGCGAGCTTGCGGAGTACCTTGGCGACGGCGCTGCGCTGCCTATTGCGATAGGCATAATAATCCTCATGGTGGTCATGAACGTTCTCGGCTCCAAGACCGCGGGCGGCGTTCAGGTCGTTTCAACCATATGCAAGCTGATTCCGCTGTTCCTGATAATGATATTCGGCTTCATACTCGGCGAGGGCGGCCATCCGATATTCACCCCGATGGTAGGCGAGGGCAAGAGCGTTACCGCCGTCCTCGGCTCAACGCTGCTGGCGGTGCTGTTCGCCTTTGAGGGCTGGACCAACGTCGGCGCGATAGCGGGCGAAATGAAGAACCCCGGGTGCGACCTGCCCCGCGCGATAGTTGGCGGCGTGAGCATAATAATGGCGGTATATCTCGTCATCAACATAGCTTACCTCTGGGTCATCCCCGCAGACCAGCTCATGAACATCGAATCCCCCGCGGCTGCCGTGGCGACCAAGATATTCGGCAGCGCCGGCGGCACACTCATTAAGGTCGGCATCATAATCTCGGTTATCGGCGCCGGGAACGGCTTCCTGATGTCCGGCTCCCGCGTTGCATACCTGCTTGCGGAGCAGGGCTCCCTGCCCGGCAGTAAGGCTCTTGCAAAGCTCAACGGCAACGACGTGCCAGCCAACAGCATAATACTCGTAGGCTTCCTCGCCTGCCTGTATTCCCTGACCGGCCAGTTTGACCTGCTCACCGACCTCGGCGTGTTCTCCTGCTGGGTATTCTATACACTTACCTTTGCCTGCGTCATGCGGCTGCGCAAGACCGAGCCCAACGCCGAGCGCAAGTATAAGGTGCCTTGCTACCCCGTAATACCCATACTCGCCATTGCGGGCGGCGTATACGTCATAATCAGCCAGCTGCTCTTCTCCGGAACAAGGGCTACCATAATGTCACTTTGCAGCATCGGCATAACCCTCATCGGCCTGCCGGTATATATGTTGGTAAAGAAGAAAAGCTAAAGGGCACATACACTAGCAATAGGCCCCTCCCAAAGCAGTATGCGGGAGGGGCTTTTTGTGTGCCGGCTTCGTTATTCAAAATAACGATATCTAACAAAGACGATTGAAAAGCGGAATTTGACGAAAGATATTTTATACAATAACATGTGAGTTGTGTATTTAATAAAACGATAACAAACGAAAGTGAACGTGATAACATGACGAATGGCACAAGGGCCGATAAGGAAAGCAGGATGGACGCTGCGCTGCTCTCCGGCCTAAACCGCCGTCAGCTCAGGGAGCTGGAGGAAAAGGAAAAGACACCCGCCCAAAGGACGGCGGAGGCTGTCGTAATGATACTGCCGCTGATATGCGGTCTTGTTGCGCTGGCGGAGTATATAATGCTGCCCAACAACAGCAGAAACAGCAAGCCCTGGAGCTATGTATGGCTGCTCGGCGCTTCAATGCTGGTCTATCTCGTTTTTCTCTGCCTCGCCGCCGTAAAAAAGAAGGCCGGCGAAAGGCAGCTCTACGATAAGCTGCATTATAAGGCGCCGCGCTATTCCGCGCTGTTCATATTCCTCGCGCTCTATGACTACCTGACGCTAAAGACCGGCGTACTGACGCAGCCCTTTGTCCCCTGCATGAACTATATAATCAACGCCTTTCTGGTGGATTATAAACTGCTTGCGGACTGTACGCTGAACACGCTCAAGCTGCTCTTCCTCGGCTACTTCATTGGCGTGTCGCTGGGCTTGGTGACCGGTATAGCCTGCGGCTACTCAAAGCGGGTGCGGTACTGGATAGACCCGATAATAAAGTTCCTCGGCCCTATACCCACCTCAACGTGGATACCGATAATAATGGTCGTTGCGACCTCGCTCTTTGGCGGCGCGGTGTTCATAATCGCCCTCGGCTCCTGGTTCGCCGTTACCGTTGCCTCGCTTACCGGCATTTCAAACGTCGGCAAGGAATACTTTGAGGCGGCGAGAACGCTTGGCGCAAACGACAGGCAGCTCGTTTTCCGCGTTGCGATACCGCACGCGATGCCCTCGATACTTCAGGGCTGCACGCAGGCGATGAGCTCCTCATGTGTTGCGATAATGATCGCCGAAATGCTCGGCGTGAAGTCCGGCCTCGGCTGGTATATGACCTGGCAGACGGGCTGGGCGAGCTACGATAAGTCCTTCGCCGCGCTGTTCGTCATCTGCCTGATATTTACTCTGGTAACGAACGGGCTGGAGAGGATAAAGCGCTATCTGCTCAGATGGCAGAACGGAGCTGAGAAATAATGACCGCAGAGAATAAAAAGGTTTGCCTTGAGCTTAAAAACGTAAGCAAGGTTTTTGCAAGGGTAGAGAGCGACGGCGTTACCCACGCGCTGCAGGATGTCAGCTCGACGATGTCCAGCGGAGAGTTCGTTTCGCTGGTCGGCCCCTCCGGCTGCGGAAAGTCCACCATACTGCGCCTCGTTGCGGGGCTGATAAGGCCGACGTTGGGCAGCGTAACGGTGGATGGCAGCGAGATAGAAGGCCCATCCCCCGAAAGAGGGCTGGTATTCCAGAACCCAACGCTTTTCCCGTGGCTCACTGTGGAAAAGAACATATCCTTCAGCCTCGACCTTCGGGGCGAAAAGGAGGGCAGGGAGGAAAAGGTTCGGCACATGCTGGAGATAACCGGCCTGGAGCGGTTCAAGGACGACTACCCGGCGCAGCTTTCCGGCGGCATGGCGCAGCGCGTTGCGCTGGTTCGAACCCTTATAAACGAGCCGGAGATACTGCTGCTGGATGAGCCGCTCGGCGCATTGGATGCCTTCACACGCATGAACATGCAGGACGAGATACTCAATATATGGAGCCAGAAGAGGCAGCTTGCCCTTATGGTGACGCACAGCGTGGACGAGGCGGTGTATATGGGTACCCGCGTGCTGGTTATGGAGGCCAGCCCCGGGCGCATAATCGCCGATATAAAGATAGACGAGGATTTCCCGCGGGACCGTTCCTCGGCGAGCTTTGTGGAGTACCGAAACGAAATACTCAACAGGCTGCATTACGGCGGGAAGAACGCTTAGCTGGCTTTATGGGGCGGCTTGCCGCCTTATAAATAAAGAAAAACAAGAGGAGAAAAAAATGAACGCGAAGAAATTTGTAGCTCTGGCTCTGGCGCTGGTTCTGGCGCTGTCCATGTGCGCATGCGCCGCCGGTGTTGAGACCTCCGGCGAGGCCGAGGGTGAGGCTGCTGCCTCCACCGTCATATCTGACTCCAACAACGACGGTCAGATAGAGATGGGCACCGTTGAGGATGTTGAAGTTAACGAAGCGAGCGAGCATCTCGATGCCGCCGAGGCCTCTGCCTCCGGCAACTGGGAAGCGCTGTTCGTTCCCGTTGAGGTTGAAGGCCGCGCCATCGACCTTGCAAACTTTGACCTGACCCCCACCGAGGAAGAGCTGGAAGCCATGAAGAAGGAGCCCGCATACGGCAGGACCATACATTATTTCATGTCCGATGGCTGCACCTCCGGCCCCACCATGGCAGATCACCTTGGCTACTATGAGGAAGCCGGCCTTACCGCCGAGGGCGTTAAGGGCAGCAGCGACGTTGAAGCGCTCGGCACCGATCAGGTAGACGTAGCGACCGGCATGATGGCCAAGATGCTCGTGCCCATCACCAACGGTGTGGATATCACCTTCGTTGGCGGCGCACACATCGGCTGCAAGTCCATCTACGTTCTTGCAGACAGCGAATACAACACCACCGAGGACCTCAAGGGTCAGAAGATCTCCGTCCCCAACGGCATCGGCAAATCCGACTACAACATAACCGCTCTGCTGCTCGATGCGGACGGCATCAACTATAACACTGACGTTGAGCTGGTTCAGGTCTCCGCAGATGCCTGCGTTACCGCTATGGAAAACGGCGAGATCGCAGCCGCCCTGCTCAGCGATACCTTTGCCTACTCCATGGTCAAGGAAGGCAAGCTCAAGTGCATCCGCTCCCAGCTGGACAGCGACTTTGCAAACCGCACCTGCTGCGTTATGGCAATGAACGGCACCTTCGTTAAGGAGAACCCGACCATCGCCAAGAAGGTCGCTCAGGCGGTTCAAAAGGCTCACAGCTGGATGCGCGACAACAGCGAGGAAGCAACTCAGGTTCTCATGGACATGGGCTGGAACGGCGGCAACTACGAGATGAACATAATGATAAACAATTCTCTGCAGTTCGGCCTCTCCGATGAGTTCACCGGCGAGACCCTCAAGGACTTCATCGCCCGCTATATCCGCCTCGGTCTCATCACCTCCATGGACAACGCCGACGAGGTGCTGGAGCTGGCTTGGAACCCCGTGCTGTAATTAAAGACTGACTTAACACAAAACAAAGACAGAGCAGACGAAAGTCTGCTCTGTTTTTATGTGCCGATTTTGCTGTTATTTTGTGCCTGCCTGCGCCTTTGCCTTCGGGAAAAAGCGGAGAACGCAGAGGGCTATCGCCAAGCCCAGCAGCGCAGCGAAGAGGACATCGCTCGGGAAGTGAACATAGAGGTAAAGCCGTGAAAAGGCGATAAGCGCTGCAAGAGGTATCGCAGCGATGCCGAAGCGCCGGTCAATGCCGGTCAGCACCGCCGCGGCAATGGTTGAGGAAAGGGTATGGCCGGAGGGGAAGGAGTAGTCCTTGGGAACCGCTATGAGCAGCTCTGCGCTGCTATCCAGCCAACAGGGGCGCGGCCGGGCGATTATGTTCTTCAGCAGCAGATTGCCTATTATAAGGCCGACAGCCAAGCCGGTAAGCAGCATCATGCCGGCGCGGCGGTATTTTTTCGTGCAGAGCATTACCCCGGCCGTGACCAGCCATATTGCGCCACCGTTGCCGAGGGCGGTTATTGCGGGCATTGCGGCATCTAAAAAGCCGCAGGTAAGGCTGCTGCGTATCCAGTGCAGTATTCCCCAGTCGACAGCCACAGGCTAATCCTCCTCGCCGCCGCGCAGCTTAAAGAGCACGCGCTCAACGCGAAGACCGTCCGGCGTGACCTTGAGCACGGTGCCGGTAAGGTTCTTAAAGTCAAAGCTGTCTCCCTCCGAGGGGAAGGTGCCGAACATTTCCAGCGTCCAGCCGCCAACGGTCGAGCTTTCGGTTTGCAGCTCGTCCTCGGTCAGCCCGGTGAGCTCCATAAAGTCGTCCATCGTCATGTCGCCGTCGACCTCGTATTCTCCGTTGCCGCGCTCAATGACCTCCGGCTCGATGTCGTCCGTCTCGTCCCATATGTCGCCGACTATCTGCTCAAGTATGTCCTCCATCGTGACTATGCCGAGGCAGCCGCCGTATTCGTCGGTTATTATCGCAAGGTGCTGCCGCGCCCGCTTCATCGCCTCGAGGGCGGCGGGCAGCTTTGTCGTCTTATACAGGTAACAGGGCTCCATCAGCATTGAACGGATGTCGACGGAGTCGCTGTCCAGCAGCGCCTTAAAGTAGTGGTTAAGGTACAGCACGCCGATTATGCTGTCTATACTGCCCTCGTAAACCGGTATTCTGGAATAGCCGGAGGCACAGGCGGCGTCGTATATCTCCTTTGCGCTGTCCTTTATATCGACTGCAACTATATCCACCCTTGCGGTCATCACCTCGAAAACGCTGATGTCGTTGAAGTCCAGCGCGTTCTGCAGCAGCTCGCTGCGGTCCTCGTCCAGAACCTCCTCGTCCTCCGCGGTTTCGATTATGGACTGAAGCGCCTCAACGCCGTCGTCCTGCTCACTGCCCTTTTCCCCCTTTAGGGGCAGGGTTATAAGGTGAACGAGGCCGACCACGAGCAGCGTCAGCGGCTTTAGTATAATAGTAAGCAGCCGCACGAAGGGCGCAAACGCGACGGAAAACCTGTTCGCGTTCTTTTTTGCAACTATCTTCGGCATGGTCTCGCCAAAGATTATTACCAGCACCGTAACTATGACGGTTGAGAGCCAGGCAAGCTCCTCGCTGAAGAAGGATATTGCGATTACCGAGCCTATTGAGGATATCGCAATGTTTGCGAAGTTGTTACCTATAAGTATTGCCGAGAGGGTATCGTCGTATTTGTCGATTATCTTAACGGCCAACGCGGCAGACTTTGAGCCGCCCTCCGCAAGGTTTTCCAGCCTTATCCTGTTTGCGGAGGAGAAGGCCATCTCCGTTGCGGAAAAGAAGGCGGATAAGCATATGCAAACCAGCGCCGCAACTAAATAGAAGGTCATTTATCCTCGCCTCCCTCGTCTGTGCTCTCCTGCGGAATAACGTCTATGCGAAGCTGCATTATGCGCCGCTTCTGCAGCTTTTCAACGGTTATTCGAAGGTTGCAGTAATCGAAAAAGTCGCCCTCGGCGGGTATGAGGTCAAAGTGCTCATATGCCCACTCGCCAAGCAGCTTGTGGTCAAAGTCGGTGTCCTCCGGGTCCTCGTAGTCCATAAAGGCGAAGGCATCCTCGATGTCGACATCCGCCTTGAAGGAATAGCTGCCGTTGCCGTGGTCAACGCAGGGCTCAACGACTACGTCGTCCTCGTCCCATATTTCGCCTACGAGCTCCTCGAGTATATCCTCGACGGTGACTATGCCGAGCGTTCCGCCGTAGCTGTCCGTAACGATAGCCATGTTTATCTTGTTGCTGCTCATAACCGAGAGCAGCTCGTCTATCTTTGCGCTCTGGTGAACGAAATACGGCTCATCCAGCACCGTTCGCATGTCAAGGCTGTTTCCCTCGGTAAGGTATGCCTTTATGAACCGGCGAATTTGAAGTATGCCGATTATGTTGTCCGCGCTGTCCTTGTATACCGGTATCCTGCTGTGGCGGGATGCCTTTACCTGCGAAAGTATTTCGGGAACAGGGTCGTCAACGTCAATCGTCGTCATATCCACCCTTGCCGTGAGTATGCTCTCGACCTTCATTTCGCCGAAGGTAAGGGCGGAATGAACCAATTCGCCCTGCTCGCTGTCCAGCTCGCCCTCGTCCGTCATGTTTTCGATTATGTCGTAGAGCTCATCCTCTGTTACGGATACCTCGCTGTCGCCCTTTATAAGGCTGCCCGCAAAGTTGCCTATCTTTGTTAAAACAAAGGAGATAGGGGTGAAAATGCACATAAAAAAGCGCAGCGACGAGGCAGTGCCGAGGGCAAAGCGTTCGCTGTACTTCTTTGCAATGCTTTTCGGAAGCATTTCACCGATGAAAAACACCACGAGCGTGGTTATAAAGGTGCTCAGCGTAACTGCGCTCACTCCCCAGCGGCGGGTCACCAAAACAGTCACATACGAGGCGACCGTTAAATGAACTATATTCGTGCCGATGAGTATTGTTGTTATAGCCTTGTCAAAGTGATCGCAGACGTACATTGCCGTCTTTGCCCGCCTGTCTCCCTTTTCCGCCGCGGATTTAAGGCGGATACGGCTGACAGAGGCGAAGCCTGTTTCGCAAACTGCAAAATAGGCGGCTGCAAAGAGCAGAGCCAGAATAATGATGATGGACAATATACTCCCATCGTCCATAGTAAGGTTATCACACTCCAATAAGTTATTTGTTCCAGAGTAAACAACGTATAGGATATCACGGCGGCTGTTTTTAGTCAAGCGCGGGCGGCTGCTTATTTGGCTGATGGAAATTTTATGGTACACGGCTGCGCTGGAAAACCTGACTTAACTAAGAATTTATATGTACTCTGGTAAAATTTGCAAAAGGTGCGGATTATTGAATGCCGCAGGCAAATTTACCGAAAGGACTTGACAGCGCCATGAACGCCACAGCTATAATTTTGGCAGGCAGGCAGGCAGGCAGGCAGGCAGGCAGGCAGGCAGGCAGGCAGGCAGGCAGGATAGGATTATTTCGGCCTTT
>CAVIAA010000028.1:0-26576 GCA_963640685.1 Acutalibacteraceae bacterium | reverse complement strand
CTGGAATGCCCGCAGCAATTAACTCATCTCGAATGTCATTGATATTCGGAGCTTCGCCATTGCTATAGTCAACTGGCTCTCGTCCCAGCTCCTGTAAATAAGCGTTGTTAAGCTCTTGCCATTCTGGATCTTTAGAATACTCTGCGTAATCTTGTTGACCATAATTGTGCGAGTTATAATAGTCTGCCAATTGGTCATACGCAGACAACTCGGCATCGAGCGGGGTGTCTTTCATGTCAAGAGTCATCTCCGTTTCTTCCTGTGTATCTTGCTGGATCTCCTGAATATCAATGTTGTTGTCTGCATCTGTCTTGCCAACTATGGAATCTGAAGGTTCGTCTATATCGGATATTTCATCTGTTGCAACCTCATCTTTAATATCTGCTTCAGCAGGTGACACCTCTGTCATTTCGTCTGTGATAGTTGTGTTTTCAAGAGATTCATCAACAAATGATCCGGGATCGTTGATCTCGGTTTCATCCATAAGATCAGAAACATCCAATTGTTCTGAAGCATCTTCAGTAATGTCAGAAGGGATATCATCTTGGAGATCCGAGGCTTCTGAGGATGGAACTTCTTCTGTATTCAATATAGACTCAACTTCTATTTCCGTTTCCTCACCGCCGTCAAAGGCGTTTGTTTCTGTTGTTGGCAAATTCTCGTCGGCTTCTGATACCGTTTCAGCATCGTTCATTAGTGCTTCAATGTCATCCTCATTTGTTTCATTTGCTTCGCTGCTATCTAACGAAACATCGTCTAAAGATTCCATTGCCGCCTCGTCCATTAAGTCAGCTATATCAGAGCCAGCATCCATTTCATAGTCATCTATATCGCTTGAGAGATCTGATGGATCAAGGTCAGAAGAATCAAGCGCATCAGTTGGAACATCTTCTGTCGTATATGTATTAGCAGCACCGTCCATCAAGCTATCTATATCCGTTGCTTCTGCCGTTGGAAGTTCTGCCTCAAAACTGCTATCGAGTGGTTCGACATCAAAGCTTTCAAGTGGCTCTGCAGGGATATCATCCATCATGCTGCCCACATCAACAGGCTCGGAAAAGCCGCTTGTATCAGTGGTATCTGTGCTTATTTCGTCGAACGACGAAGTGTCAACAGAGTCATCAAAGTCTTCACCCATTACCAGAAACTCCTTTTCTCAGATTTTAAGTAACTCCTACTGCTCGGTTCTTCTCAAAAACCGCGGATGATTAAGAATCGTTTTGTATTCAGCCTTTGTGATCCCGAAGCTTTTAATCAGCATAGACTTTCTCAAAAACTTTATCTTTACGCAGTTAATGAGCCGGTTGCTCGCTTGGATTGAAGGATTCTCTTTCAACAAGTCGATTATGTTCTTATCCATCTTCACCAAAAACTTCACAAACGCTGCCTTATCAGTCAGCTCGTATAAGCAGTCGTTCACTAAACGTGCAGCGAGGAAATCTGCGTTGGCACGGAGTTTGAAGTCACAGCTATCCCTGCAATAACAACTGTATTTGCATTCAATGTGGGGGATAAGCAATTCTTTATGTGTATCCCAATACGTTGAAAGAGCGGCAATTTCTTGATCTGGAATGACAGATCTAATAGTTGCCTTGTCGTGCACGTTATAGGTTTTTATGTGGAGAGGACTATATATTCTGCCATAATGGAGCAGGGCTTCTCCGACGCCAAGTCGACCAAGCAAATCGTAGTCCGCATCATTCATATTGGTCGCCGTACTGATTGCGTCCTTATTTTCTTTTTCGACGAGCTTGAAGATTACCTTTACATTCGTATTCGCTACTACGCTGCGGCCAACTTTAGTGGGCGATTGGTCTGCGATAATAATGCTGGTACCGTAAGATCGTATTTCAGCAATCATATCTTCGAGGGCTTCTACTGTAGATCCCTGCGAATCTGCGCCGTCATCCGATCTTGAAGTGCCACCGGCAAGCAGAACATGCGCCTCATCAATAAGCAAGACATTCTTCAGCTTTCCGTCGCCGGATACATTGTTCTTGGTATATACACAAATCATGATAAGGAGCAGTGCCATTATCAGCGATTTCTGCTCTTTGTTGTTGATTGCGTTGAGCTCAATAACGGTCGGTTTGCTTAACAAATCTTCAAGGGGGATGGTATTGATGGTGTCATAGATATTGCTGTTTTGCTCAATCAAGCTGACAAGGCGAACAACGCCTGCACTTTCCATGTTGGCTTTGACGTCGCCTTTATAATCCATGTGCTGGATCTTTTTCTTAAACACCTTAATGAATTCATATAGCCCAAAACGCTGAACGGTTGGATCGTCTTTTGTGCTGTCCGTTTTCCAACCGTATTCGTTGTAGCAATCATTGATTGCTGACAAGAAAATATCGGGCAGAGGATCTGGCATTGAGAAAGCAGCCTTAAATGCAGACATAAGGCTGGGGACATAGCTTTCAACCGTCACACCTGTTGGGGGAAGAAAGGGGTTGATGATATAAGGAGATACCGTGTTTTTTCCAGGAGAGAATATCTGCAAATCCTTTATATCGTCAATCAAAGAACGATACTCACTCTTTGTAGGTTCGATTGCAAGAAACGGTATACCAAACTCGTTCCAAAACTGCAGAAGGAGACCAAGTGAGAAGTTTGTTTTGCCTGATCCTGGCATACCAACGATAAGCCCGTGCTTGGTAAAATCATTAAGTGGAATGCCGGCATGAGCATGGTCGTTCTTTCCACTTTTGCTGGCGTTTTGAATAATACCAACCTTAAAGTTGCCGTCTGAAATAATGCTCTGATGGAGTTTTTCTCGGTTTGCAAGGATCTTATTGCTATCCAATCCGATAATTTTTCCATCATCAATCGGAAACTTGAAAACGCCTCGAAGCTCTCGTGTTGTCATCAAGTGTTTGAGCCGTTGGAGATGCTTCGGTGCATTCTTGTTTCCCCAAAAACTCATTTCCCGAGCTCGATTGAGAAGGACATCATTGGCTATCCAAGGGCTTGCAAACAGATTGGTTGCCGGAGTCAGACCAAACTCCGAAACATCAACTATGTCTAATGAGCTTCCCGTGGCTTTTCCTTCTGTTTCTACGGCGTCCATTAGTTTATTTGCAAGATCAATGGCGCTGCTGTACTCCGAATACACAACTAAGTTATATAGAAATAGAAGCTCGTTATTGGCTTGAGAATAGTAATCGTATGCGTCTACGATCATTTGCGTATTCGCATCGACTCGTATTCCTTGCCGATACCGAATCTCGCTCACATAATGCGCCAAAAAATTTTTGCTTTCTTCAATGCCGTATAATTCCTGAATGTTGTACTTCGTGGGAATAATCTGCATTGAAATAACGCTTCCGGGATATTGCGTTAAAGCATTGGTGAGTGTTGCAATATTGGTGTTCTCGGATGGTTCGATGACGTCGTTATAGTACATTAGACCATTCGCTGAAAGGGCGTTTCCAATTACTTTCTCTTTCTTTGAAATAGAAAGCACCTTGGAACAATCAGTCTCCGAGAGCGCCTTTTCAAAAGCGGAGTATTCGATTTCATTATCGAGCACAGATACTGAGAAGTTTTTGTCCTCGAGATCATTCTTAATGCTCGACATCATATCGACAATGAAAGATTCGTTGCTGAACTTAACGTCGCCAATCTTCCTGACGATTATGTATAACCTAACCTGGGCCTTATAAGTTTGGTTGTCTACGCCAATACTTTGAAACAAGAACTCAAATGCAGTATTCTCCGCGTCTGACTTCCGATGCATTGCTTGGAGAATCTGTGTAAACAAGACTTGATTCGAATAGTTGGCACGGTCAAGGTCTTTTGCAAAAAGCTCATAGAAAGGGACGGAGGTCACTTCCGCAACCGCCATGCTGACAAACATCCCATTTGCCAATTCAAGTGTCTTTACCATCTGTAGCCACCGTCCTTTCCATTAGAAAAGCATTGAATACACCTTGAATTTCTCACAAATCGAATTTGTCGATTCGCTCAGATTGGCTTTGTTTGCCACTACATATTTCTTCATTTTCATGCTCGAACCAGATACGTTCATTTCCGCATTGATTTTCATTTTCTTTGAAGAAATGAAATAGTCAGCGATCGCCAGCGCAGTTGTTTGAGAATCGTTAGTAACAAGCGTGTATGCTTGTACCAAATTACATGTGATACTGTTCCCGAGGTGTGAGATTTGGCACCTGGCGTTGAGGACGTCACCCGTTGCGCGGTCGACAATTGTTTTCACGTTATCAGCTTTTACCGCGTTCCTATCCTTAAACCGAAGAAGATAATTCTCAACTGCTCGGCTTGTAAACGAACTGCCAGGAGTAAATATCATCGAGAAGAGTTCCGAACTGAACTGATCAGCCGGAGTTCTTTCGAGATATGCATTTGCTGCATCAGCCCTGAGCTGGGAACCGTTTGAAATCATCTTTTTGATGAACTGCATTTTTACTGAGAGTTCATCTGTTGATGAGCAGATATACTCAACAAAGTAGCTGGGATCGATCTTTAAGCCCTTCTGCGACAAGACCTCAATAATGGATGCCTTGATATCTTTCGAATCTACGCTGCTGTTCATATACTTTGATAAAAGGTCATTGAAGAAGCTAATATTTAATCCTTTTTCAAACATTGCTCTCACAATAGAGGGCTTGTTATCCCCGTCTATAGAGCACTTGAGAACATAGCTTTCGACTGTTGAGGTCGGGATATTAGACGCCCGGTCAAGAAGGCAATCGAGAACGACTTTCCTGTCATCAGCCTTGTCCAGGTTGAAGCACAGGTAGTTTGTTAGCACCGACTCAAAAGACTTGTTATCCACTTTGAATTCAAAGGACTTTTTAAGCAGTGAAACCTTGTCGCTTGCACTTAACTTGCTGTTTGAAAGCATTGAGATAATGAGCTTTGCCGGCACTAAAACATATTGACCGCTGTTCTTCAAGCAATCCATTGCATTACAAGCAGTCTGGATGTTTCCACACTCATATGCAAAGGTGAGAATCTTGATTACGTCTTCATCGCTAATCTTGTTTTTGCAAAAGGCAGATAGTGTTTCCTGAACAATCTCGGGATCTGCAAGTCTTATTATCTGATCCATCAACAGATCAGAGTTAATTGACAGCCCATGATTTAGTGCAGCAATACTTGCTTTACTTTTTGTCTTAACACTATCCTTTGTATCTGCTAAATAATTCTCGATTAGCTTTCTGTCCTCGTACTTTATTCCTCCTGTTGCGATAAGAGTCGCAATACGATCACCTTTTGTATCTCCGTCTGGATACCGTGCGAGAACCTCAGACAACGCCATCTTGGGATCGATATTATCTGAGTTGCCGATAACTTGATCGGCAAGGTCTATTTTCCCGCTTTTAATAGCATAACTCAGCAGATTGTTGTTTGCCGGTTTCGAGTAAACATCTTTCGCATCAAGCATTTGAGATATAAAATCGCGTCGAGTCACATCGTTCAGGGAATCGTATACTAAGATCAAAGTTGCAAAAATATCTGACTCTTCAAGGAATTCATACAGAGCTTCCTCATCATCTGATACGCTTGATCCTGTCGATTTAAGTTGTTCATATGTCTTCTTCAATTGAGTAAAAATAGATTTGGCGTCTCTTGGATCACACGCGCCGGGTGTTATAACCCGAATCATGTCATAAGCCAATTTCGCAATAATCGTCCCGACATACCGAGAATCTATTTTTTCGCACTCAATAAGATTTTTTGATGCACTGTCAAGTCGACGGTAGGCAGTATCCAGCAACGACTGCCTGACTACATTTTTGATTGTAAACAGGCCATCATATTGTTCCTGCCTCTCGATCTCTGCACCACAATAAAGGCATTTCCAGATTTTCTTTTCTTTTATGTACTGTAGTTTTCCAGCACACTGAGTACATTTCCGAGCTACGAAACTTACAGCCATTTACAGCACCTCACTACGATTATTTCGAAATGGCAAGTTTCTTATTTCGCTCGATATACATTCTTTCAAGCTCACCGCACGCTTGCTTAGCATCAGCAATCTGACCATCGTCGATATTAATACGAAGTTCAGATACTTTTCGCATTATGCGCTGTTCGACGCTTGCCACAGAGTCATTGGTCATTGGGTCTGAATACTTGACAGTTTCAGATAGCTTTCTAAGTGCCTCTTTCAATTCCGGATCAGAGCAGGAATCTCTCATCAATTCGATGTCTACAAGAACAGACTTGAGGTTGGTTACATTCTCTTTGATGTTTTCCCCAATCTGCTGAACAGTATCCCGCGCCATTAGCGAAATGATTGCTATGATCAAAAATGCAGCAAGGACAAGTAGTTGAATGATAAGCGCAAGAGTAAAACTCGCTTGCTGGAAAATCATGAACAATGCGCCGATGACAAGAGCCGCGCATAGATAATAAATTGAGAACGACGCCAAAGGGATACCGAAGAATGCGGTTTCAACATCGGCAGTTTTAAATGATAAAAACATGCTTATAATCTGAACGACAAAAGCAAGCGTCATAAAAGCATAGCTCAGCCAAAACACGTTAGTCCGAGTTTTGAAGATGGTAAACACAAGGAGGTTGAATACTCCAAGCAAGATTACATAAATCAGGGCTATTCCTACAGTGTTTTTTGTCTTGGTGTTTGAGTTTTTCATTTTCATTCACTCCTTACAGTCTTTCACCGCATTCGAGGCAAAATTTAGCGCCTTCCGGCAATGCTGCTCCACATTTAGGACAGGTGTTTGCTGAGAATTTATATCCACACTCAAAGCAGAACTTTCCCTTCGGAACGGTCTTGCCGCAATTCGGGCAGACTACCATGTTGTTATCGTGCTGAATTCGTTCTCCACAGCTCAAACAGAATTTAGCATTCGGAGGCAAATCGGCGCCGCATTTCGGACATTTCTCTCCGTCGGTTGCAGGCTCTGCAGATTCGTCTTTGGGCTTAAAGAACTCATTTACATCGATTTTCCCAGGACCCTGACCGGGGCGCGGATGTGTTCCGGCTGCATCTTTGGGAGACTTTTCTTTTGGGATTTTTTCAGGATCAAGCGCATTTCTTGCAATGTCTACGATTGAGCCGCCCATAGCACCGCCCATCATAAAACCGCCGACGGCGCCGCCGACATTTCCCATGGTACCTTCATTTCCTGCAAACTTTTCGGCGATCATCATTTGCCGTTCTTCTTGCCATGTATAGCCCTCAATCATTCGGCTGGTTCTGCGCTCTTTTGCTTCACTGACCTTTTTGTAGTCAGCTTCGGGAACCTCGATTGTCTCCATGTTGAAGTACTGAATCTTGATTCCGTATTCTTCAAAAATTACATTGAGCCTTTCTTTGATAACACCGCTAAGTTCAAACAGATGGGCATTCATCATGAAGTAACTCAGCATACCGTTGATCATTATTTTTGAAATGCAATCCTTCACATGCGAAGAAATAATGCCTCTAAATTTTGAGATCAACTCGTCGTTACTGAAGTTATCTCTAAAGCCGACCATCTTCAAAACAAACTTGCGAGAGTTATCAACCGAGATAGACATGCTACCGTTTGCCATCACATGCATGAAGATGTCGTACAAGGGATCTTCCAAAGCAATAGGGCCTTGCGTACCCCATAGCAGATCCATCTGGTGTACTTTGTTGATAAAGAAAACCTTGCACGGGAACGGGGAGTTGCCACCCGTTGGAATTTCAATAAGCTTTCGGGCAATCGGGATGTTAGGAACAGAGAGCGTTCTCCGTCCTGCCGTGAAAAGATCTGCCGCATTTCCGTTTACAACGAGAAGTGCTTCGTGTGTCTCATCGACTATTAACTGCGAAGTCGCGTTAAAATCCTCCACAGGGAATTTCCATACGAGCGCATCCTGGGGGCCTTCGAACTTAATTACTTCTGCTATTGCCATAATCAATTCTCCTATTCATATAATCTGTTTGTCGTTTATTTTTTGTCTGCTAATAGGCGTTCAAATTTTATCTGAACCGCTTTAAGTTGCGGGGATACAAAAGAAGCCTCGCCAAATACCATATAATTTGAAATGGCTGTAATCATCATAAAAACAAATGGCGTAATTTCTTTTGTATCCGTATTTAACGCTTTAGCGAATCTGGTGGCATATTGCGTGTACCTTTTTCCAACTCGCTCCAAAACTGGCCTCATACCTTCTGCATACCGCATATCTGTACATACAGATACGAAAAATCGCATGGTCGGCGCAATTTCCAATGCGTTTATTTGGAGGTGCTCCATCATTTCTTTCGGCTGTGGTAGTTCTTTCAGCGCAGGAACAAATAGACTGTTTTCAACACGAATAACTGCTTCTTCAGCGCAAGCGATTATTAATTCATCTTTTGAGTTAAAATAGTAGTACATGCCTCCGCTTTTTAATTTCATAGCTTTACTAAGCTCACGCGTTGTGGTTTGGGTTAACCCTCTCTCAACAAGAAGCTCGAGGCAATTGTTTATAATCTCTTTTTTCCGATCAGCAGCTTCCATTGTTTCCCGCCTTTCGTGTGTGCAAAACACCTTCCACTGCGTTTCACCGAGCGCCCGCTTGGTATTCCTCCAAAAAATAAGCTACGCTCTTTCGCAGAGTTCACAACTCTACGAAGCTTATTATACACCAAGTATCGTCAAAAAACAAGGGGTTTCGACAAGAAAATAGGATTGAAATGGAAAATGATTATGGAAATTGACTTAAGCAAGAGGGATAAATTCGATTATTTAATCAAAAATGAATCCTTCAGCCGTCAAAACCGCCGTCATTATTGGTCGGTAAAATAGAACTGCACCAATATTTGAAGGAGGTCTAATTGTGTCAAAAAAAGGCGAAAACATCTATAAACGAAAAGACAACCGGTGGGAGGCACGGTATATTAAGGGGTACTCATTTGACGGAAAAATCATCTATGGGTACTGCTACGGAAAAACCTATCGAGAGGCAAAAGAAAAAGTAAATGAGGTTAAGGCGGCTCTGATCAATGGGCAGACAATTCAAAGGAATAGTCGTCTGCATTTATCATCCATACCGTTTGTGCCGTACTCTATCTTTCCTGTTTCCGCATTGAACCAGCCGTAGCCCTTGATCAGACCGACACAGTCTGCCGTGCGGCCGCCGATCCAGTGTTCTTCGATGAAGTCAGCATAACCACCGACCTCGTCGGGGTACTGTTCGGCTTTGGCATTATACAGGCTCCGCGTCAAGACCTGACCGTAGGTTCCCCAAACATAACCCCAGCCTCTGGAGTAAGCATTCTTTGCCCATTCCACAAGGTCGAGATTGTTCTTCGTGCTTGGTTCGACATATCCGGCAGTCGAGATATACACAGCCCGGATTGCGCTCATCACCTTCGTGAAATCTTCTGCAGATAGATCCGTACCGAAGGCTGCGTTTACGGCGGCGATGAGATCCGCATCCGACTGGCCGTCCGCAAAGCATCCGACCAACTTGTCCACGAATCCAGCTTCCTCAGAAAAGTCAGAAAGCGCAAGTACAAATAGCACTTGCGCTTCCTTGACTCGCTGGTTGTCAAACCCGGCCGCTGTCATTTTTTCTTCAATTTCAAGCATGAGGTCTTCGACACGCTGCAGGCGAGCTTGTTCCTCCGCAGACATGTTCTGCACGACAAGCGTCTGCAGGCGGTCAGTGTCGATGTTGATGTCGCCGTTGAAGAGAGCGATGATTGCGGCAAAGGGCATATACTCATCCAACTCGTCACGAGTCATGATGGAATAGTTGTCGCCGCTGTTCCAGAAGGAGACGTACAAATCGCCGTCCTCGGTGTCAATCGGCTGCTGCTCGAAGTGCTCTCCGTAGCCGTCCGAATTCTGTCCGCTGATCCAGTCAGTGAGGATTTCGGTTTCGGCGTCGGTGAGTTCTTCCTTGAGGCTGCACTCGATCCTGCCGAAGAGCCGTCCACGGTAGGTTTCCACACCCCATTTGGCTGATACGAGTTTTGCCTTAACGCCATCATCCTCGTCGAAAAACTCAGCCATGTCCATTTCATCATCGGCAGTATCGGCTTCCAGGGCATTTTCGACCGCCCACGCATAGCTCTTGAGAAAACGACCGTCGACGGGAGAACTGAAGCTCTCGTCATCGGTTACCTCTCCGACGAGGGGACAGTAGAAAACAGCTTTGACCGGTCCTGATTCATAGAGCATCTGCTTGATGGCGTCTGTGACCTCCTGCATGGAGCCGTACTGATCGTGAAGCAGATTCTGTTCGAGTTTAGACCGGAAGTCTGCCTTGGCGTTGTCCACCATGAAAGCCAGCAGATTGGCGTCTGCCAGCGAGTTCTGCTCGTTGAGCGTCAAGAGGAGGTGCTTTCCGACCTCGTCCTTGGAATACAGCTTTATGCGCGCGACATCGCCTTCCTCATCGGAAAGAGTGATCTGATACGGGGACTTTCTGATGCCAACCGACTGGAGCTTTTCGTACACGTCGTAGATGCTTCGGGGGAAGTCCAGCACGAGTGTGCCGCCGTCTTTGCTTTCGATCACCGCATTGATTATCATGCTCACATACCTCCCATATCCATGCCCTCGTCCTCGGACTCGAGTTCTTCGAGAAACTCATCGAGGGATCTGTCGCTGTCAAAATAGACGAAGCCGCCGTTCACAAACTGTCCGTCGTGTTCCTCGGCGAAATACTCTCCGAAGCCGGAGAAGTCGAAGTATTCCTCCATTTCGATGTTCATCTCGTATTCTTCCACATTGTCCACGAGGAAATGGCCGACGTCGGATTCGCTCTTTGCGTCGGGAATTTCGGATCGTCCTCGTCGTTGGCGGGAACGGCGCCTTGCGTATTCATCACGTATTCTCTGCCGATCTTCCCATAGCCGCTGACATCCTTGCACAGCGTGAAGTGGTCGAGGTTGAAGGTCAGATTGATGAGATCCTTCTCAGTGGGGTTTTCCAGCTTGGTGATGCCGATAAGGAACTGATCGTATTCGTGGTAGTCGAAGCTCTCCATCCTCCTGGCGAGGTAGTTCAGCTCGTCCAGATTGGCGAAGCGGTCTTTCAGCATGGAGAGTTCCTCCGGCCAGTAGACCTCTGTCACGAATGCTGACTGCGGGGCATCCTTGCCCTCAATGGCGTGGATCTCAGCAAGCTTTGCGTACAGTTTGTTTTCGCTGATGGGAAACTGCAGGTCGATCTCGTGATCGTCATTCCTGATTCTGATTTTGATCATTTCTGAGCCGTCCTTTCCCTATACTGAATGGCGCCAAGTCCGAATCTGCGGATCGCCATAGCGTTGCAGATCAGAGCGAACATCCTGGGTGCGACCAGCTCTGTATCGGCGAGATCGCTGATCGTGATGTGTTTCGTGCCGAGGTAGAGGTCTTTGGCACAGCAGAGGAGGGTATATCCGTTCTCGGTGCTGTCCTTCGGCTTGAAGCTGTCGAACTTGACCTCGTTCCTTTCGACGAAGCGCCTGATCTGCATCCACAGCTTGTGCTCGGCGGTCAGGAGGTAGAGTGCAGACATCAAGGCAAAGTTTTTCTTGTTGAGTTTGCGGATGGCCTCGTCGAAAGCCAAGCGGTGTTTTTCGTTTCTGAAGTTCATGGGTAGTTCCTCACTTTCTCTGATGAATTGAATGAGCCGTTTGCGAAAGGCGGCGTTGTGGATGTCCTTCATAGTTTCAGTCATGACCTCTGATCGACCTGCTGCTCCGGCAACAATTCGTTCCTCGATGCATGGGCATTGGCTGACTGTGCATTTTTTCTTTCTGTTGTAATAGAGGCACAGACGGCAGTCGCACATTTCTGCCGTGTATTCAAAACGGCGCAGAACCATCACGCCGCTGCCTCGTGGGAGAAAGCCCTTTACTTGCGTCATCATTCGCTCGAGGGCTTTCTGACTCGGTGAATCTGAAAATATCATCGTCTTGCTCCTTTGTCTGTGAAATAAAAAAAGAGCCAACCGTTTCTTTTCAAAACGATTGGCTCCGATGGCAACAAAAAACGGCAGGTAGTATCTGTTACTGTCTGCCGTCCTTGTACTGTATTCAGTTGTTACTTGGGTTCGTATCTATCTTCAAAGGGGAAAAGCCGTTTTTACATCTACGAATTTAAAACTTTGAAAAACGGTGTTTGGGCAACAAAAAAGCCCGATAAAATCGGGCTTTTTGCGGGGTACATCTTTTTCGTACCCTCTTGATGGCGGAGCAGGTGAGATTCGAACTCACGGACGGCTTTCGACCGTCACACGATTTCCAGTCGTGCCCGTTATGACCACTTCGATACTGCTCCATAACCCGTGCCGCCAAGCCAACGCTTGCGCACTTGATAATAATACTATACTTTTCGCCGAATTGCAAGGGGGTTTGGCGGATTTTTTATTTGCAGGCGAAAAAACCGGCTCCACGGCGCTCTATTCGCCGCTCTCTGCTGCGCCTATCACCCGGGTAATATTGTGCTGTTCCATTTTTTCTGCGCTGTTTGTAAGTATTTCAAGAAAAGCCTGCGAATAGACCGGAAGGTGCCGGTGCTTGTGCCAGGTCAGCGATAGCTGCTGATATACCCGGCTGCCGTTGTATAAAAGCGGGAATATGTTTACATCGCCGCCCAGCAGGTGGCTGTTTTCCAGCAGGCCGAGGTGGCCGCAGAAGGTTGCGGTAAGCCCCGCGGAGCAGAGCGGCAGCGTATGCGTTGAGTATGTGCCGGAAAAGGTTATGGACGGCGAAAACTGCTCCTGCTTAAAGAAATTGAGCACCATTTCGCCCATTCGGTTTGAGGTTATGGCCATCGGCAGCCGGCGGATATCCATGAGCTCTATGCCGCCGTTTTCCGCCTCCTCCTTCATTGCGCGTATCTCTCCTGCGGAAAAGCAGCCCTCCAGCAGCCTGTCCGTAACGCAAAAGTACGTCCAGTCCTTAAAAAACGGGTTGTATACCAGCTGCGCGCTCTCGGGCTGGGTAGCCATGACAATTGCAAGGTCCAGCTTTCCATCCAGCAGCAGCGACTCAAGCTGCGGCGAGTGGTGATCCTCATAGCAAATTCTGACATTCGGAAACTGGCGCATGAACTCGGGTATTATGTGCGGCAAAAACTGCTTTCCGCGGGATACGCTCGCGCCAAACCTCAGCACGCCCATTCCGCGGTTTTCCAGCTCAACAAGCTGCGCCTTGAGGTTTGTGTTGGCGGCAAGCACCCTTTCCGCAAAGTCAAGCACCGCGGCACCCGCAGGCGTCAGCGAAAGCGCTGGCTTTCTGTTGAAGAGCGTCGTGTCGTAATACTGCTCCAAGCGCTGAATGTGGTTGCTCAGCGTCTGCTGTGAAATAAACAGCCTCTCCGCCGTTTTTGTCATGTTCAGGCTCTTTGCAAGCTCGGAAAAGTAATACAGGCTGTTTATGTTCATGCCGCTTCCCCCAGTATTTTTTGAGATGTGCCGTTTAACAGCAGCGCTTTGCGGTGCGCGATAGCGTTTTGCATTATCAAGTAAGCTTGGTAATCATTATAGCACGGGCAGACCACAGCGGTATATGCCCCGAGGCACATTAAACAAAAAAATTTGTGGAGCCCACAATAAAACGGTGTTTGCCATTCGCAAAGTCCGTATATAAAATAAAAACAACCAAAGATTAACTCAAAAAACACACAGCTTTGGTAATTTTCAAACAAAAACAGGCAGCGAGCAACGCAAAAACGGCCAAACAGCAAGGCCAACGTAAAACCAACATAAATTGTCAACAAAGTAACAACGAGGGGCAGACGCCTTGCTTTGCTATACGCTCACAGCCTTGAAAAAGCAGGAGGAGTAAAAAATGAAGATCATGGACTGCACGCTGCGCGACGGCGCAAACGTGCTCGGCAACGGCTTCCCGGGCGACCTCACCGCGCTTATGCTGGAGGGGCTTGTCTCAAGCGGCGTACCCGTTATCGAATACGGCAACGCAAAGGGGCTGGGCGCAGAGGAGCTCGGCTTCCCGGCGCCGGTTACGGACGAGGAGTACTTCAAGCTGGCTGAGCCGTATTTCGGCAAGGCCGAGATAGGCATGTTTCTCAACGCCAAGCGCTACAAAAAGGAAAACGTTGAGCGGGCGGCAAAGAGCGGCCTCAGCTTTCTTCGCGTCGGCGCGGACGCGGGGGACGCCGGCAAATACCTTGAGGTCATAGACACTGTAAAGGGCGCGGGGCTTACCTGCCGCTATTCACTGATGAAGGCTTACCTGCTTGACCCCGACGGGCTTGCGGAGGAATGCAGGCTGCTTCAGCGGCAGGGGGTGGACGAGGTGACCATAATGGACTCCGCCGGCTGCATGACGCCGGACGAGGTCGCGGCATATGTAAAGGCGCTCAAGCAGGCTGTAAGCATACCCGTAGGCTTCCACTGCCACAACAATCTCGGCCTTTCCGCGGCAAACGCGCTTTCGGCGATGAGGGCGGGTGTAGACCTGCTGGATTGCGGGCTGCTCGGCATGGCGAGGAGCGCGGGCAACCTGCCGACCGAGGTAGCGGTTGCTCTTGCGCAAAAGGAGGGCTTTGACGTTAAGGTGGATTTCTTTGGCCTGCTGAGCTTCCTTGAGCAGCGGCTGGTTCCCGCGATGGAGCAGCACGGCTACCGCACGCCGATATTGCCGCTGGATCTGATACTCGGTTACTCCGGCTGCCACTCCGCGTTTGTTAAGAAGCTCAAGGCGGTCGCGGCAGAATACGGCGTTGACGTTAAGAGGCTGATAGTTGCGGTATCCGAAATCGACAAAAAGAGCCCGTCCGAGGAGCTGATGCGCAGCACGGCGGAGCGGCTCAGGGAGAGCGCAAAGTGAAGATATTACTTGCAGGCCCGTTCCCAAAGGGGACGGCGGAGCGCTTTAAGCGGGAGCTGCCGGAGCACGAGATAGCTCTGGCTGAAACACAGGAGCAGTACGACAGCGAGACTGACTGCGGCGCGGCGATAGTTCGGGTGCTCAAAACCACCGAGAGCACCATAAAAAGCAAGCCGAAGCTAAAGGCGATACTGCGCTGGGGCGCGGGGTATGACTCGGTGGACATAGCCGCCGCGGGCAGGCAAGGCGTGCTGGTTGCAAACGCCCCCGGCATAAACGCCTACGCCGTTGCGGAGCTTGCCGTTGGGCTTATGATAGCCGCGGGCAGGAACATAATTCCGCAGGACGCAATGGTAAAGCACGGGGCATGGAACAACAAGCCGTATACCGACCGCAGCGCATCGCTGAACCGAAAGACAGTCGGCATAATCGGCGGCGGAAACATCGGCCAGCGTGTTGCAAAGCGGGTGCAGGCGTTCGGCGCAGGCGTAGTTTATTACGACCCGTACAGGCTGAGCGAGGAAAAGGAGCGGGAGCTTCAAATGAAGTACCTGCCGCTCGACGAGCTGCTGGAAGCTGCGGACGTCGTATCGCTGCACGTTCCGCTGACGGACAGCACCCGCCACATGATAGGCCGGGAGCAGCTTTCAAAGATGAAGCAGCGGGCGATAATCGTAAACACGGCGCGCGGCGGGCTTATAGACGACGAGGCGCTTGCAGAGGCGCTAAAGAGCGGGCACATCGCCGCCGCGGGTCTGGACTGCGTTGAGGACGAGAGCTTTACGACGGGGCCGCTCGAGGGGGTCGAGGGGGTAATAGCTACCCCGCACATAGGCGGAATATCCAACGACCTTGCGGATGAGATGATACCCTTTATGGCGGAGCAGATAAGGCTGCTTGCAAAAACCGGAGATTTAAGGTGCGTAGTGAACCGTGAGTACCTATGCACAAAGGAGAGAGAGTAAATATGGCAAAAGAGACAGTACCCGTAGCGCAGCTAAGAGAAAAATCAACAAAGGCACTGCTAAGCCTCGGCGTTGCGCCGGAGGAAGCGGAAACAGTTGTGGATTCGCTGCTGGATGCGGAGATACGCGGCGTAGCCTCCCACGGAATGATACGCCTTCCCGCCTATGCAGACAGGATAAAAAAGGGTATCATAAACGTCAGGCCGAATATCAGGCTCAACCGCACCGGCAGCGTGCTTACGGTGGACGGCGACAACGGGCTGGGTCAGGTAGTGACCTTCTCGGCGCTCAAAAAGTGCATGGAGATAGCGGACGAGACAGGCTCCGCCTGCGCCCTCATCAAAAACAGCAACCATTTCGGCACCGCGGGGTTTTACTCCCGCCTTGCGGCAGAGAAGGGGTATATCGCCCTCGTCGCCTCAAACGCGAGCGCAAACATGCCGCCCTTTGGAGGAATACAGCCCATGCTCGGCACAAACCCCTTTGCGGTGTCCTTCCCCGCGGGCAGGTACGATAACTTTACGATAGATATCGCCATGAGCGCCGTTGCAAAGGGAAAAATAAGGATTTACGCGAGCGAAGGGCGGGAAATACCCATAGGCTGGGCGATGGACGCAGAGGGCAACGACACGACAGACCCCGAAAAGGCGATAGCCGGCGGGCTGCTGCCGATGGGCGGCCACAAGGGCTACGGCCTTGCGATGGTGGTGGATATGCTCTGCGGCGTGCTGGGCGGCGCAAAGCTCAGCTACGAGTCGGAATCCATGTTCAGCGCGGGCGCGGTTGCGGGAACGGGGCATTTCATATGGCTGCTGCGCATAGAGAGCATAATGCCAATCGAGGCGTTCACGGCGCGGGTTGAGGACTGGTTCGAGAGGATAAAGAACACCCCGACACGACCCGGCGTACCCGAAATACTCATACCCGGCGAGCTGGAAAACAGAAAAGCCGCCGAGGGGGCGGCAGAGCTTCAGGTTTCTGAAAAAATAATGGCGGAGATAAACGATCTTTTGGAAGGAGCGTGAAACGATGAAAAAGATCAAGCTCAACACGGTCATATGCGGCATATTCCTGCTGCTGGCCGTCGGCTACTTTGCAATTGGCATGGGGCTGCGCTACTGGAGCAATCAGTACGCACCCGGCCCGGGCTTCATACCGCGCTGGGTCGGCGGGGCAATGATAGTGCTCTCGCTCATAGCCTTTATACAGTCCTTTAAGCAGGAGGGCATTACGCTGGACGAGGTACTGCCCAAGGACAAAAAGTGCCGCATAAACCTCTATGTAACATGGGGAAGCCTGATATTCTTTCTGGTTTTCGTAAAGAAGATAGGCTTCATGATAACCGGCAGCATAGTGCTCTCGGCGCTCTTCAGCAGGGGAACGCCAATAAAGAAGGCAATACCGCTTGCGATAATAGTTACGCTGGTGTGCTTCCTTGTATTCAAGGTGCTGCTTCAGGTTCAGGTGCCCACGAACCGGTTCGGGTGGTAAAAAAATACGGCCGCGCGCAAAACCGGTGCGCTGCGGCAGAAAGGCAAGAATAAAATGGATATTGCAAACACGTTTTCCCAGCTAATGGACGGCTTTGCGAGCGTTGGCACCGGCATGAACATACTCTACTGCATGATAGGCGTAGTGTTCGGGATGCTGGTCGGCGTTCTTCCCGGCCTTGGGCCAACGGCGGGCACGGCGATACTGCTGCCGCTGACCTTTTCAATGACGCCTACCGAGTCCATAATACTGCTGGCGGGCATTTACTACGGCGCAATGTACGGCGGAACCATAACCTCGGTGCTCATAAACACCCCTGGTGAGACCGCCTCCGTCATAACCTGCCTTGACGGCCACCCGATGGCCAAGCAGGGGCGCGCGGGCGCGGCGCTCGGCGTAGCCGCGATAGGCTCCTTTGTCGGCGGCCTTATAGCGCTGATGGGGCTTATACTCTTCGGGCCCGTAGTTGCCAACCAGGCGCTCAAGTTTGGCCCTCCGGAGTTCCTCTGCCTGATACTCATGGGACTTTCGCTGGTCATATGCCTGCTCGGCCGCTCGGTTGTAAAGGGGCTTATGTCCGCCGTTTTCGGGCTGATGCTCTCGACAATAGGCGTTGACCCGTTTAACGGCACCATTCGCTACGCCTTTGGCAATACCAACCTGACCAGCGGCATTGAGTTCATCGCGGTGTCAATGGGCGCATACGCGCTGACCGAGATATTCGCCAACATGGCGGAGGATCTCACAGTAACTCAGAAGGTGCAGAAGGTAAAGGGCATGTTCCCATACAGGGAGGAATGGCCGATAGTTACGAAATCCATTCTCCGCGGAAGCTTTTTGGGCTTCTTTATGGGGCTTATACCCGGCTGCGGCTCCTCAATACCAACCGTAATGAGCTACTCCATTGAAAAGAAGATATCCAAGCACCCGGAAAAATTCGGCCACGGCGCTATCGAGGGCGTTGCGGGGCCGGAGACCGCAAACAACGCATTCTGCGGCGGCGCGCTGATACCCATGTTTACGCTGGGCATACCCACCTCCCCCGCGATGGCGATGCTGATGGGCGCGTTCATAATGCACGGCGTTGCGCCGGGGCCGACGCTGTTTTCGGAGCACCCGGAGATAGTTTGGCCGGTAATCGCCAGCATGTTCGTAGGCAACCTGATACTGGTAATAATGAACCTGCCGCTCGCAAACGCCTGGGCGCAGATAACGAGGATACCCTCAAAGTACCTCTTCCCGGTAATAATCATCGTAAGCCTGCTCGGCGTATACAGCGTGAACTACAACATATTTGACGTGCTGGTGCTGATAGTCAGCGGCTTTGCCTGCTACTTTGTAAAGATGGCCGGCTTCCCGATGGTGCCGTTCATACTGACCTTCATACTCGGCGACAACCTTGAGCTTTCGATAGACCAGTCCATGACCATGTTCCGCGGCGATATGTCGCAGATTTTCCAGCGCCCGATATGCGTAGTGCTGATGCTGGTCATCGCAGCTTCGCTCATAACCGGCATCTTCGGCCAGCGCAAGATAAAGGAAAAGCTCGGCGACGAGGAATCCGAGGTTTAACGGCGGTGCCGTTGAAGTGACATAAAACACAAAACAACACACAACAGGAGGAGAAATCAATGAAAAAGAAGCTGTCTACCCTTGCGCTGCTGCTTGCGGCGGTATTCATGGCGCTGAGCCTCGCGGGCTGCTCTGCCGAAACCGGCAGCAGCTCCAACGGCGGCAAGTTCCCGAGCGGACCCATCACCTTTATAGTTCCCTATGCCCCCGGCGGCGCAAACGACATCTGCGCGCGGCTCATCGCGCCCGAGATGGAAAAGATACTCGGCGTTCCCGTTACCGTTACCAACGTTGAGGGCGGCAGCGGCTGGATAGGCTGGGGCGAGCTGCTTGCGGCGGATGCGGACGGGCTGACCATAAGCATGGTATCCTCTCCCGCGATAATCGCAGGCTATCTCAACCCGGACGCCGGCCGCACCAACACCTACGAGGACTTTGCGCCGCTGATCAACTTTGCAAACGACTATCAGGTGGTTTGCGCAAAGGGCGACGACGACAGGTTCAATTCCTTCAGCGACCTGTATGAATACAGCAAGTCAAACGAGGTGCTCATAAGCGGCGTTGCGGGCGCAAGCTCCGACGGCCTTGCGATTGCAAAGCTTAACACGCTGGAGGGCGCAAAGTTCGTTCACCTCGCTACCAACGGCGCCTCCGAGTCGCTGACCAACCTCTACGGCGGCCACTGCGACGTTTGCATCGCGGACATAAGCGAGATACCCGCGCCGCTTGCCGCGGGGCAGATAAAGGCGCTTGCAGTATTGGCCAGCGACCGCGTTCCTCAGAACCCGGATATACCAACGGTAAAGGAAGAGGTCGGCGTTGAGCTGGTCAATTACAGCGCGCGCGGCGTTGCAACCAAGGCCGGCGTGCCGGAGGAGAGCCTGACCATACTGCGCGACGCACTCAAGCAGGCGCTGGAGAGCACCGAGCTTCAGGAAACGCTTGCCGCGCAGGGCATAGTTGTTGAAATATCCGAGTGGGAGGAATACAGGGACTACCTCGCATCTGTCGATGCCGAAATGAGGGAGTACGGCCCCAAGTACTTCGGCTGGGAAATGAAGTAAAGAGAAGCACAAAAACATAAACAGACCGTTTGTTCCTTCACAAAGCGCCGGCGCCCGCTATGGGCCCGGCGCTTGATGCTGCTGTTCGGTTTACAACCCCGCCGCTACCTTGCTCCCTCCAGCGTCTTACGGAAGGTTTCGGCGAGCAGGGCGTAGCCAGCTTCGCTCGGGTGCAGGCCGTCGTCGGATATTAGCTCGGAGAAGTAATGGCCGAGAACCCGCAAAAAGGCTGAGCGGACGTCCACAAACGGCAGCCCCTTCTCGTGCGCAATGGCGGTCACCATGTCGGAATACAGCTCCTGATAGTTACCGAGCGCACTCGGCGCGCCGAGGAAGGCCAGCAGCGCCTCCCTGTCCACCCCCTTTGAAAGTATCTGCGCGAGGAAACGCTCCGGGTGTATCGGCGGGAGGGACATCAGCACCGGCGTCATTCCGGCCTTGCTGACGAGGTCGATCGCCGTCAGTATGTTTTCGCGGAATCTGTCCGGCATAGTCGCCGGAAAATGCTCGGTATACGGGCTTTTGCAAACGGCCGGCCAGTCAAAGTTGCTGTCGTTGCCGCCGTATTCAATAAGCGCATAGTCGAATTTTTCGCCGGAGGAGACGGCGCGGCGGATGAACTCCAGCCCCTTTGTCGAGGTGCAGCCGAAGCGGGAGCGGTTGTCCGCATCGATAAACGGGCTTATCTCGGGCAGGACTGTTTCGTTATAGCAGGAGCGGTAGCCGCCTTCGTCGTGCACGGTGCATTTCATTATGGAATCGCCGAATATTACTGCGCTTTTGCGTGTCATGTCTGCCTCCTGTATAATACAAATTATTTAAGTATATTATATCGGCGCAAGATTAAAGGCGGGTTAAATAAAAGTGTACAAACGGTGAAATGGCGGGGGAGAGAAGGCGAAAAGAAAAGGGGCAGGGGAGACCCTGCCTCTGGCTTATAAAGCTTTAATACGCTACCCGCTCGCTCTCGGTGCCGTTGCGGCGGGTCAGCCTTATGCTGTCGAAATATTCCAGCAGCGGCTTTGCGCTCTTGCGGCTGCTGCCGATGGTGTCCCTTATCATGGCGATGGTTATCTTGCCCTCGGCGGCTAAAATCTCCTTCGCCTTTGCGGTTATCTCGTCGGTGTATTTCGGCAGGGTAAGCAGGTCGTCGCTGAGGATTATCACCCTGCCCTCGGCGGCCATCAGCTGAATCAGGTCCGCCGCGGTCGAATCCGGCAGGCCGGTCGGTATGTCAGCGAGCTTTATGAACTCAAACCCCGCCCTGTCCAGCGCGGCGGTGACGGCAGCAGAGAACCTCTCATACGTTTCGTCGTGCGGTATCTCGTAGCTGCCCTCGCAGATAAACTCGCCGCTGCGCTTTATTTTTCCGCTAAGCTCCAGCCGCTGCATGAACTCGTCGAATACGTTCTGCTTCAGCTTCGGCAGGAATCTGACCCGAAGCTCCGCCTTTCTGCTGCCGAGCTTATACGGGCTCTGGCGGTGAAACTCGGTAAGGTAGCTTATCATGTCCTCGGCAACCCTGTCGCGGTACGAGGTGTGCATGAGGTATACGTCCTTCTTCATGGGGTAGCTTTCGACAAGCCCATCGGCGCAGAGCTTTTCCACCTCCGCCATGGTCTCCTCCGGTGTAAGCCCCGTGAGCTTTGCAACCTCCGCCGCGGCGACCGCCTCCGCGCTGTGCTGCTTTATGATGAGCTCTATCATGTCGCCGTGGCCGCCCTCTTCTTTGACGGTCATTTCGGATATCGTCTTTTCGTCGAACCGCTTTTTCTTGGTCGGGTTGGCTTCAATGACGGTTCCGCCGCCGACCGTCTCCATAGGCGAATAAAACCTGACTATAAAGCGGTCTCCGCGCCGGACGGCAATTTCCCCCTCAAGGCGGAGCTGCGCAAGGCCGCTTTCGCCCGGGGCAAGCTCCTCGCGGTCGAGCAGCACCGCGCGGCAGAGCACCTCGCTTGTGCCGGTAAAGAGGTGCAGCCTCGTCCTGTTGTCGATAATTCGCTTTGACGAGGGCAGAATGCTGAGCCTGACGTCCAGCATCATGGTGTTTTTCATGCTGTTCACCGGCGCAAGCACGCAGCCGCGGTGAATTTCGTTCTTTTTTATGTTGGAAATGTTTATTGCAACCCGCTGCCCCGCGCTGCATTCCTCCGCGTCCACGCCGTGAACCTGAATACTGCGTATCTTGCAGGGCTTATCGACCGGGAAGACCGAAAGCTGATCCTCCTTGCGTATGCGGCCCGAAATAAGCGTGCCGGTGACTATGGTTCCAAAGCCGGATATCGAGAACACGCGGTCGATGGGCAGCCTTGGTATAGTCTCGGTGTCCTTCGGGGTGACCTCCTCTGCGGACATGCGCTCGATGGTGTCGGTCAATGCGTCCAGGCCCTGCCCGGTCACGCTCGACACCTCGACCATTGGCGAGCTTTCGCAAAAGCTGCCCTTCAGCTCCTCGCGTATGTCCTCCTTTACCATCTCCAGCCAGTCCTCGTCCACAAGGTCGCACTTGTTGAGCACGATTATGCACTTTTCAATGCCAAGCAGGCCGAGTATGTCAACGTGCTCCCGCGTCTGCGGCATAATGCCCTCGTCCGCGGCGATTACCAGCAGCACGAGATCCATTCCGACAACGCCGGCTACCATGTTGTTTATGAATTTTTCGTGCCCGGGAACGTCGATTATGCCGACGCGGTTGCCGCTGGGCAGGTCAAACCAGGTGAAGCCCAGGTCAATTGTTATGCCCCTGCGCTGCTCCTCCTCCCAGCGGTCGGTATTGCGGCCGGTGAGCGCCTTTATGAGCGTCGTTTTGCCGTGGTCGATGTGCCCGGCGGTGCCTACGATTATGTTTCTCATATCACTTTTCTCCGAGTATTTCGCGAATTTCTGCGGCGATAAGCTGACCTTCGCCCTCCTGAACCGTCCGCATATCCATGAGCAGCCTGTCCTCCTGAACGCGGCAGACTATCGGGTGCGCGGCCTTTCTCAGTGCCTCCTCCAGCGCTGCGGTGGATATGCCGAGCGGCCTTATTGCCACGGCGCAGCTGCGCAGCCGCTCCAGCGGCATTGAACCGCCTCCGACCTGCGATTCGCAGTCGGCAAGCCGGATCTCGGCCTTGACGCCGGAAAGCAGCTCCCTGAGCCGCTCCGCCCTCTCGCGTATCGCCATATACGGCATGGTCAGCATCTGCATGACGGGGAGGTCGGAAATCGCCCGCTCCTCGGCCTGATATTCCTGAAGCGTCAGCTCCAGCGCGGCGGCCGTAAACTTGTCTATCCTGAACGCCCTCGTCAGCGGGTGCTTCTTTATCCTTTTAATCAAATCGCCGCGGCCAACGATTATGCCCGCCTGCGGCCCGCCCAGCAGCTTGTCGCCGGAAAAGCAGACTATATCCGCGCCGGAATTGAGCGATTCCTGAACCGTCGGCTCGTATGCAAGGCCGTATTTTGAAAGGTCGATGAGCACGCCGCTGCCGATGTCCTCTATAACGGGCAGGTCATGCGAATGCGCAAGCTCCGCAAGCTCCGCTACGCTTACGCTCTCGCTGAAGCCGACCACGCGGAAGTTGCTGGTGTGTACCTTTAACAGCGCCACGGTGCTTTCGTTTATCGCGTCCTCATAGTCGGATAAATGCGTTTTGTTGGTGGTTCCGACCTCGACCATACTCGCCCCGCTCTGCGCCATGACGTCGGGTATGCGGAACTTTCCGCCTATCTCGACCAGCTCCCCGCGGGAGACAGGCACCTCGCCGCCGCGGCAGAGGGCGGAGAGGGTGAGCATCACCGCCGCCGCGTTGTTGTTTACCGCCATCGCGGCCTCTGCGCCGGTAATTCTGCACAGCAGCCTTTCAAAGTGGGAATACCTTTCTCCCCTTGCGCCGGCGGAAAGGTCGTATTCAAGGTTTGAGTAGCCGGAGACGAGGCTTACGAGCTGCTCCGCGTGCTTTTTTGAAATCGGCGCGCGGCCAAGATTGGTGTGCAGCACGGTTCCCGTTGCGTTTATGACGGGGCGAAGGTTTGGGGTAAAGCGCTTTTCAGCAGCCGAGGCAATGTCCGCAGTCAGCCGCTCCGTAAGGCGCGTTATCTCCGCCTCGTCGCTGCTTTCCGCAATAAACTGCCTCAGCGCCTCGGTCTGCTCCCGTATGCACTCGACCGTTATCTCACGGCCGAAGCGCGCAAAAAGCCCCGCCGCCTCGCACTGCTCAATAAGCGTATCCACCTTGGGTATCGCCCTGTAAAAACGGTTTTTATCCATATTATAAATGCGGCCTCCTGCATTGCATTTGCTTGTTACCCTGATTTTACCATACGGCGGCAAAAGTTAAAAGCGGGCGGGCATTATTTAGCGCGGCAAATATTGACAAAAGCCGCCGCTGTAAATAAACTGTACCTTAGTATATAATACAAATAACGCAGTAATATACAACACAGGAGACATACATGGCAGAGCAGGAAAAAAAGACGTTTTACATCACCACGCCGATATACTACCCCAGCGACAGGCTGCATATCGGCCACAGCTACACCACCGTCGCCGCGGACGCTATCGCCCGCTACAAGCGCATGACGGGGTATGACGTATACTTCCTGACCGGCAGCGACGAGCACGGCCAGAAGATCGAGCGCAAGGCAAAGGCAAAGGGAGTTACCCCGAAGCAGTACGTGGACGAGATAGTTTCCTCATTTCAAGACCTTTGGAAGCTGATGTGCATATCCAACGACGGCTTTGTGCGCACGACGGACGACTACCACGTTAAGGCGGTTCAGAGGATATTCAAAAGGCTCTACGATCAGGGCGACATATACAAATCCGCCTACGAGGGCTGGTACTGCACCCCCTGCGAGAGCTTCTGGCTGGAGCGGCAGCTAAAGGACGGCTGCTGCCCGGACTGCGGCAGGCCGGTTGAAAAGGTTAAGGAGGAGAGCTACTTCTTCCGCCTCAGCAAGTACGCCCCGCGGCTTATACAATACATAAAGGACAACCCGGACTTTATTCAGCCCCCCGCCCGAACCAACGAAATGCTGAACAACTTCCTGCTGCCGGGGCTGGAGGATCTCTGCGTATCCCGTACCAGCTTCACCTGGGGCATACCCGTTGAATTTGACCCCAAGCACGTCGTGTACGTATGGCTTGATGCGCTGTCCAACTACATAACAAAGCTGGGCTACGGCTCGGACGACGACTCGCTCTATAAAAAATACTGGCCGGCGGACGTTCACCTCGTCGGCAAGGAGATAGTCCGCTTCCATACCATAATATGGCCTATAATGCTCATGGCTCTCGGCGAGCCGCTGCCGAAGCAGGTATTCGGCCACGGCTGGCTTATACTCGAGGGCGGCAAGATGAGCAAGAGTAAGGGCAACGTCGTTGACCCCGTTAAGCTCTGCAGCCGCTACGGCGTGGACGCGATACGCTACTTCCTGCTGCGCGAGGTTCCCTTCGGCAGCGACGGCGTGTTCTCCAACGAGGCGCTCATTTACAGGATAAATTCCGACCTTGCAAACGACCTCGGCAACCTGCTCTCCAGAACCGTCAGCATGATAGACAAGTACTTCGGCGGAAAAGTGCCCGCCGCGACCTGCCCCGTGCCGGAGGAGGACGAGCCGGTAATCGCCCTTGCAAACGGCCTTGGCGAAAAGGTTGAAAAGTACATGAGCGAGTTTAAGGCGCCGGAGGCGCTGGAGTCCGTTTGGGCGCTGATCGGCGCCTGCAACAAGTATATAGACGTGACCGCGCCCTGGGTGCTTGCAAAGGACGAGGCAAAGCGGGAGAGGCTTGCGACCGTCATGTATAACCTTGCGGAGAGCCTGCGCATAGTCGGCATATTTATTCAGCCCTACCTGCCCAACACCGCGCCGAGGCTGTTTGAGCAGCTTGGCGTTTCGGGCGAGCTGACAAGCTACGATTCCCGCGCCTTTGGCAACCTGCCCGAAGGCACACAGGTTCATAAGGGCGAGGCGCTGTTCCCGCGAATTGACGTTAAAAAGGAGCTTGAGGAGCTGGAGGCGGAAACTGCGGCGTCGGTTGCCGCGGCGGAGGCGGCGGCAAGGGCTGACGAGGCAAAAGAAGCAAAAGAAGCCACAAAAGAGGCGAAGCCCGAGATGCCGACCGAGTTCATCGACTTTGATACCTTTGAAAAGGTAAAGCTCAGGACCGCAAAGGTAACGGACTGCAAGATAGTTGAAAAGAGCAAGAAGCTGCTGCAATTTACGCTGGACTGCGGCGAGGCGCAGCCGAGAACGATACTCTCCGGCATCCGCAAGTGGTATCCCGAGCCGGAAAAGCTCATAGGCCGTACCGTGATAATCGCCGCCAACCTTGCCCCGCGCAGGATAGCCGGCATCGAGAGCCAGGGCATGATACTTTCCGCCGTTACCGAAAACGACGAGGGCGAAACGCTCTCCATGCTGACGGTATCCGAGCCTGACAAGCTGCCCGGCGGCAGCGAGGTGAGCTGAAGGTAATTGGCGTAATAATAAGGGGGCTCCCCCCTTTGCTTTGCAGACAAAAAGAGAACGGCCTTTAGACAGGCAATCGTAAAACAGTTAACGGAGCGTATCGGTACGAATACGCTCCGTTTCTCATGCCAACATGCCATGTAACGGGGTACAGACCCCCGGCTCTCCCTTTGGGAGAGCTGTCGCCGCAGGTGACTGAGAGGGTCTTGCAGCTTTTTTGGTTTGGTATGGTCACGGCCCCTCTCCGTCCTCGCTGCGCTCGGCCACCTCTCCCAGGGGGAGA
>CAVIAA010000027.1:0-26960 GCA_963640685.1 Acutalibacteraceae bacterium | reverse complement strand
ATTTCTTACTACTAAGTATTTTACCATACTTGTCTAACAAATGGGGGGCTGTTCATTTTCAGAGTGCTGCTGATTTTTTTATTAGCTGTATCAGCCTTATTAGATGAGCTCGATCACGGCCATCTCGCAGGCATCGCCGCGGCGGGGACCCATCTTGAGGATGCGGGTATAACCGCCGTTGCGTCCCTCATACTTGGGGGCGATTTCGTTGAAGAGCTTCTCTACAACGGGGTTGTTGTGACCCTTAGTGCGCTCCTTGTATTCCTTCTTGCTCTCCTTCTCCTTCTTCTCGGCGGGAAGGTTATACAGATAGGACATGATCTGCCTGCGGGCATGGAGCTTGCTGGGCATATCGTTTGTCTTTTCAACGTTTACGATCTGCTGCTTGTCGTTGCGGGTTTCCTTTTCAACGGTCGTGGTATTCTTATATTCGCTTACAGCGAGTGTAATGAGCTTCTCGGCGATGGGACGAACTTCCTTAGCCCGCTTTTCGGTGGTGACGATCTTGCCGTTCCACAGGAGCGCGGTGGTCAGGTTGCGAAGCATCGCGTCGCGCTGGTCGCTCGCCTTACCCAGTTTACGGTTTGGCATATTAGTTCCTCCTGATAATGTTCGTTTAAGGGTTTAGTCTTCGCTGTGACGGAGGGAGAGACCGAGGCCAACCAGCTTCTGCTGTACTTCCTCAAGGGATTTGCGGCCAAGGTTACGCACCTTCATCATCTCTTCCTCGTTGCGCTGAACCAGCTCATCAACGGTGTTGATGCCTGCGCGCTTGAGGCAATTATAGGAACGGACTGAGAGGTCAAGCTCCTCGATGGTCATTTCGAGTATCTTTTCCTTCTTGTCCTCTTCCTTCTCCACCATGATCTCAACGCCCTGCACATGCTCGGTGAGGTTGACGAACAGCGCCAGATGCTCGGTGAGTATCTTTGCGGCGAGGCTTACCGCCTCGTCTGGCTTTATGGTGTCGTCAGACCATACCTCAAGCGTGAGCTTGTCGTAGTCAGTTATCTGCCCTACGCGGGTGTCCTCTACGGTGAAGTTGACTTTGCGGATCGGAGTGAATATGGAATCCACCGCGATCTGACCTATCGGCATATCTTCCCGCTTGTTCTTGTCGGCGGAAACGTAGCCGCGGCCGGATTCAACGATTATTTCCATATAGAGCTTAGCGCCCTCGTCCAGCGTTGCTATGTGCAGGTCGGGATTAACGATCTCAACGTCGGAATCGACTATCATGTCCCCTGCCTTTACTTCGCAGGCGCCGGAGGCATCGATGATGACCTTCTTTGTGCCATCGCAATGCATCTTCATGCAAAGCTCTTTGAGGTTGAGGATTATCTCAGTTACGTCTTCTCTAACGCCGGGAACAGTGGAGAACTCGTGAAGCACGCCGTCGATCTTAACGGAGGACACCGCAACGCCGGGCAGCGACGAAAGCAGCACGCGGCGCAGTGAATTGCCCAGCGTTATACCGAAGCCGCGCTCAAGAGGCTCTACGACAAACTTGCCATAGCTGCCTGTAAGCTCTACGCACTCGATCTTGGGCCTTTCTATTTCTATCATTTACATATCCCCTCTCTTGCTTTGTGGTCAGTCGATTAGGGCAGTAAGCGTTACGATTTCCATTACCTGGAGTAGAACTCGACGATGAGGTGCTCCTCAACGGTGAGGTCGATATCGTCACGCTGCGGCATGGCAACCATCTTGCCACTGAGCTTGTCGGCATCCAGCTCCAGCCACTGGGGTATGGGCTTGGAAGCGCCCTGCTCGCGAAGCTCCTTAAGATTTTCCATATCGCGGCTCTTATCGCGCACGGATATGGTCTGGCCGGGCTTTACCAGGAAGCTGGCGATATCCACCTTCTTGCCGTCAACCAGAATCAGGCCATGATTGACCATCTGACGAGCCATCGGGCGGCTGTCAGCGAGGCCAAGGCGATAAACTACGTTATCCAGCCTGCGCTCCAGAAGGAACAGCATGTTGTCGCCGGTTACGCCGCGCATGTTGGTAGCCATGTCATAGTATTTCCTGAACTGGGACTCGGATATACCGTAGGCCCTGCGGCACTTCTGCTTCTCGCGGAGCTGTATGCCGTATTCAGACATCTTACGCTGACGGGACTGGCCATGCTGGCCGGGGATAGTGTGACGCTTTACTACCGCGCACTTCGCGGTATAGCAGCGGTCGCCCTTGAGGAACAGCTTTACGCCTTCCCTGCGGCACTGCCTGCAAACAGATTCTGTATATCTTGCCATTGTAGTGCCTCCTTATACTCTTCTGCGCTTGGGCGGACGGCATCCGTTGTGGGGGATGGGGGTCACGTCCTTGATGAGGGTAATATCCAAGCCGGCGCTCTGCAGCGCGCGGATAGCGGCTTCACGACCTGAACCGGGGCCCTTTACATAGACCTCAACGGTGCGAAGGCCATGCTCCATAGCGGCCTTTGCTGCGGTCTCAGAAGCCATCTGCGCCGCAAAGGGAGTGCTCTTCCTGCTGCCGCGGAAGCCGAGGCCGCCTGCGGAAGCCCAGGACAGGGCATTGCCATTTACGTCGGTAATGGTTACCATAGTGTTGTTGAAGGAGGAACGGATATGAGCTGCACCGCGCTCGATGTTTTTCTTTTCACGGCGCTTGCGGCTTACGGCCTTCTTGACTTTGCCTTTAGTTGCTGCCATTGCTTAATTCCCTCCTTACTTCTTTCTTCCGCCTACGGCGCGCTTCGGACCCTTGCGGGTGCGAGCGTTCTGCTTAGTGCTCTGGCCGCGAACGGGCAGGCCCTTGCGGTGACGAACACCGCGATAGCAGCCGATCTCGATGAGGCGCTTGATGTTCATGGAAGTTTCGCGCCTGAGATCGCCCTCAACTTTAACGTTGTGGTCGATGTACTCTCTCAGCTTGCTCACATCGTCCTCAGACAGGTCGCGTACGCGGATGTCGGGGTCGACGCCGGTGGCTGCGAGGATGTCCGAAGCGGTCTTGCGGCCGATACCGTAAATGTAGGTCAGGCCGATCTCAATTCGCTTGTCTCTTGGCAGGTCAACGCCAGAAATACGTGCCATTGATTTACTTACCTCCGTAATGAATTTGGTTTCACAGCTATGGCGAGCTGTGTGCAAAAGGCTTTCGCCATTGCAGGGGCGCCATTACGCGCCCGCCTTCGTGGGTTATCACGGCGCGGGTTAAACGCCGCGTGCAGTCGGCTTTCGCCGCCGCAGGGGAACGACCTTTCGGCAGCTCCCGCCCCTCAGCAGGCATGGCCTGCTTCGGAGATATATAGGTACTTGAGATCCGGAATCCGCACTCAGCATAAATGCGGCAGCCGCCCGAATGACAAGGACTTACCATAGTATTGCATGCTTAAACACGACTATCGCAGCAGCGTATAACGCTACTGCGGCAACTTAGTAATTGTAACAATTCTGCTGATGATTTGTCAACAGTATAAGAACATTTTTTTGCCCGAAATATACCAAAAACTGGCGAAAATTTCGTCAGTCCGGCTTTAAGCCCGCAGCGAGCCGCCGTATAAGGCCATGCCTTGTACGGCGCCCGGCGGAAAACTGTTAGGAAGCGCGGGGTTAGCCCTGCTTCTGCTTATGCTTGGGGTTCTCGCAGATCACCATGATGCGGCCTTTGCGCTTGATGATCTTGCACTTTTCACAAATGGGCTTTACGGAAGGCCTTACTTTCATTGTATCTTCCTCCTGTTAGTTCTTGGTGCGCCACGTTATGCGGCCGCGTGTCAAATCGTATGGGGACAGCTCAACTGTCACCTTATCTCCCGGCAATATGCGGATGAAGTTCATCCTGAGCTTACCGGAAATATGCGCCAATATCTTGTGGCCGTTTACCAATTCCACCTCGAACATAGCGTTTGGGAAAGAATCGGTTACTACGCCTTCAACTTCTATTACGTCCGTCTTAGACAAGCTATCCCTCCTTGGATTCGGTTTTGTCCTTATAGCCTAAGCTGCTCAAGCTCTTTCTTATGGCTGCGTCTGCAAGCAGGGTGTCCTTCGGGAGCTCGCCGAGCTCCAGCTTCCCCTCCTCAAAGCTCAAGTGCTTGAGCTTTTTCTTCTTCGGGTTGGACATCCTTCTGGTCTCGCCGTCAGACAGCATCACGTACTCCTCGCCCTCCGCAGCGGTCACAACGAAAGTGCGTCCCCTATCCCTGCCCGCCTTTGAGGTAACGATGCAGCCTATTACATTATTACGCATGGCTGCCCTCGCTGAGAGTAAGGATGATCGGGTCTCCGTCGGTAATCGCAACGGTGTTCTCGTAGTGTGCGCTGGGCTTGCCGTCTGCAGTGACCGCAGTCCAGCCGTCTGCCAATACCTTGATCTGCCAAGTCCCCATGTTTATCATGGGCTCTATAGCCAGCGTCATACCCGGAAGCAGACGTATGCCTCTGCCGTATCTGCCGCCGACATAGTTTGGTACATCCGGCGCTTCGTGCATTTCTCTGCCGATGCCGTGGCCGATCATATCCCTGACCACGCCGTAGCCGCTGGCCTCGGCGTGCTGCTGGATCGCCGCAGAAATGTCGGATATCCGGTATCCGACCCTTGCAAACTTGAGCCCTTCAAAGAAGCACTCCTCCGTTACCTTGACGAGCCGCCTTGTTTCCTCGCTGACATCGCCGATAAGGAATGTCCTCGTTGCATCGCCATGAAACCCATCCAGCATTGCTACAACATCGCAGCTTACTATGTCCCCATCCTTAAGGCGGTACTTGCCGGGTATTCCGTGAACCACCTGCTCGTTTACCGAGGTGCAGATTGACTTAGGATACCCATTGTAGCCAAGGCAGGAAGGGGAGCCGCCGCGGGAGCGGATCAGCTCCTCCGCCGCCCTGTCAAGCTCGATAGTTGCAACGCCGGGCTTTGCCATCTCGGCCAGGAGTTTCAGTACGTCTTCGGTAAGACGGCCTGCCGCCTTCATTTTTTCAATGTCGGCAGCGTTTTTTATAGTGAGCATCAGATACTCTCCACAAGTGCCATTATATCGGCAAGCACTTCATCCGGCGTTCTGTCGCCGTCAACGTTTCTGAGCAGACCCTTATTGTCATAGTAATCTATGAGTGGCTGGGTCTTGTCGTTGTAAACGCTGATGCGGTTCAAAACCGTTTCGGGCTTATCGTCATCCCTGATATACAGCTTGGCGCCGCACTTTTCGCAGGTGTCCTTTGTATATCTGGAGGTATGATAGCCTGCGCCGCAGCCGCTGCACATACGGCGGCCGCTTATGCGATCCACAAGAACCTGAGCAGGCACATCGATATTTACCGCCATATCAACGGCGGCTATATCTGCGAGTGCGTCCGCTTGGGCTATGGTACGCGGGAAGCCATCTAAAAGGAAACCTTTCTCGCAATCCGGCTCTTTCACGCGGTTCTCGACCATGCCGATGATAATATCATCGCTCACGAGGCCGCCCGCTTCTATGACAGCCTTGGCAGCGTTGCCAAGCTCCGTCCCCTCCCGCATCTCCCGGCGAAGCATATCGCCGGTAGAGATGTGGGCAATGCCGAAATGGTCGCATATTTTTTCAGCCTGAGTGCCTTTTCCCGCACCCGGAGGACCCAAAAATATCAGCTTCATAGGACGTATCCTTTTCGGATTAACCGAGGAATCCCTTATAGTGACGCATGAGCATCATGGATTCAAGCTGCTCTGCCGTCTCCAGCGCGACGCTTACCATTATCAGCACGCTGGTTGGGCCAAACGCCATGTTATTCATGCCGAATGCGGAAAGCACCAGCGTAGGAACTATGGCGAGCACCATCAGGAACAGTGCACCGAACAGGGTCAGGCGGTTGGTTATCTTCGCAAGGTACTCACCGGTGGGCTTGCCGGGACGAATGCCGGGGATGAAGCCGCCGTTCTGCTGGAGGTTCTTGCTTATCTCGATCGGGTTGAAGGAGATGGAGCTGTAGAAGTACGCGAAGGCTACGATGAGCAGGGAGTATATTACATAATATACTATGCCGCCAACGGCAGTAGTGCCGGGTATCAGATACTTCTGATAGAAAGCATAGAAGCCGCTGTTAGGCCAGAACTGGCCGATCATGCCGGGCACCTGCATCAGGGTCATTGCGAATATCAGCGGCATAACGCCGTTTGCATTGGCCTTGAGCGGGATGTTGGTGCTCTGTCCGCCATACATCTTGCGACCCACAACGCGCTTTGCGTACTGAACGGGAATGCGGCGTACCGCACGGTCTACCGCCACCACGCCGGCTACTATGATCACTACGAACACGAGCAGCACGGGGAGTATCCACCACTTATACAGACCCATGAAGACATTGGAGAACAGGCTCACGATCACTTCGGGCACAGAGGATACTATGGAAGCGAAGATTATGAAGGAGATACCGTTGCCGATGCCCTTCTCGGTTATCCTTTCACCCAGCCATACCAGGAAGGCGGTGCCTGCCGTGCAGACGATGCCGATGGTGGCATAGGAAAGGAAGCCGGGGTTGGCAACGATCTGGTACTGGTTCTGCAAACCGGTGACGATACCGATGCTCTGGATAAGAGCAAGGCCGATGCCGGTGTAACGGGTGATGCGTTCAAGCTTTTCGCGTCCGTCCTCTTCCTTTGCCAGCTTCTCGAGAGAGGGAATGGCAATGGTAAGGAGCTGTATGATTATGCTGCCGGTTATATACGGCGTAATACCCATCGCAAAGATGGTAAACTGGCCGAAGTTGCCGCCTGACAGCAGGTTCAAAAAGCTCAGGATGCTGTAAGAGTCGGCAGCTGCCGCGATCTTAGCTGCATCCACGCCGGGTACGGGAATGAAGGAGCCGAAGCGGTATATCACTATCAGAAGCAGTGTATACAGCATTTTTGTGCGGATATCCTTGACATTCCACGCGTTAGCTAATGTCTTGAACATCAGATCACCTCAACAGTTCCGCCCGCGGCCTCGATGGCTTTCTGGGCTGTCTCCGTAAACTTAGCAGCCTTAACATCCAAACGCTTGGTCAATTCGCCGCGGCCCAGAACCTTGAGCCCGTCCTTTTCGATCTTGCTGATGATGCGCTTTTCCTTGAGCAGCTCAGCAGTTACTACGGTACCATCCTCAAAGCAGTTGAGCGCCTCGATATTGACGGTGCTGTACTCCTTAGCAAAAATATTGGTGAAGCCGCGCTTGGGCAGACGGCGTGCGAGGGGCATCTGGCCGCCTTCAAAGCCGTTCTTCTTGCTGCCGCTGCGAGCCTTCTGGCCCTTATGACCCTTGGCAGAGGTTTTGCCAAGGCCGGAACCGGTGCCTCTGCCGACGCGCTTAGGGGCGCGGGTAGAGCCTTCTACGGGTCTCAAATCGTGAAGATTCATTGTGTGCACCTCCGAAATTAAACTTCTTCGACCTTAACAAGGTGCTTTACCTTAAAGATCATGCCGCGGATACATGCGTTATCCGGCTTTACGACTACGTTGTTGGTTTTGTGAAGGCCGAGAGCCTTTACAGTAGCCTGCTGGTCCTTGAGGGCGCCGATGGTGCTCTTTACGAGCGTTATTTTCAAATTAGCCATTGTGCAACCTCCTCTAAATTAACCAAGGATCTCTTCAACGGTCTTGCCGCGGAGCTTAGCAATTTCCTCGACAGTACGCAGCTGAGTCAGGCCGTCCAGGGTAGCCTTTACGCAGTTGGCGGGGTTGTTGGAGCCGTAGCTCTTGGTACGGATATCCTTTATGCCTACCATCTCCAGAACCGCACGGGCAGGGCCGCCGGCGATAACGCCGGTACCTTCTTCGGCGGGGAGCATGCGGACATGACCCTTGCCGAACTTGCCTTCTACGGCGTGGGGTATGCTGGTGCCAACTATGGGTACCTCGATGAGGTGGCGCTTTGCATCCTCGATGCCCTTGCGCACCGCCTCCGGTATTTCAACAGCCTTGCCGGTGCCTACGCCAACGTGACCATTGCCGTCGCCAACAACTACCAGGGCTGCGAAGCGCATATTGCGGCCGCCCTTAACGGTCTTTGCAACGCGGTTGATGGATACAAGCCTATCCTGCAGTTCCATTGTGGATGCATCTATACGTTTCTGCATATTGTACCTCCTTAGAATTCCAGTCCGGCTTTGCGGGCGCCTTCGGCGACCTGTGCTACACGTCCGGTGTAAAGATAACCGCCGCGGTCAAATACGACTTCCTTTACGCCCTTTTCAAGAGCGCGACGACCTGCAACCTCGCCTACGAGGTTTGCGGCTTCCTTCTTGGACTTACCGGCCAGCTGAGCCTTTACCTCTGCATCCAGCGTGGAGGCGGAGGCGATAGTGTTGCCGGCTACGTCGTCAATTATCTGCACGTAGATGTTGTTGAGGCTGCGATAGACGTTGAGCCTAGGCCTCTCCTGAGTGCCGGAAATATAGCGGCGGGTACGGGAATGGCGGGCCTTACGCACAGAGTTCTTATCGATCTTAGAAATCATGATTTACTCTCCTTCTCTATGCATTACTTACCGGTCTTGCCTTCCTTGCGGCGGACATGCTCACCCTCGTAGCGTACACCCTTGCCCTTATAAGGCTCAGGCTCGCGGGTTGCACGGATATCCGCAGCTATCTGACCGACCTGCTGCTTGCTTATGCCGTTTACAACTACCTTGTTGGGGGTAGGAACGTCAAAGGTGATGCCCTTCGGCTCTACGAACTCGATGGGGTGAGAATAGCCAAGGTTGAGCACCAGCTTGTTGCCCTGCTTCTGGGCACGATAGCCAACGCCGACTATTTCCAGAGCCTTGGAATAGCCGCTGGTAACGCCAACAACCATGTTGTTGATAAGAGAACGGGATAGGCCGTGAAGAGCTCTGTTTTCCTTGAGGTCATTGGGGCGGGCAACGTGCAGAACGCCGTTATCCATGCTTACCTGCATCTTTGGAGAGATCTTCTCGGAAAGCTCGCCCTTGGGGCCCTTTACGACAACGGTGTTATCGTCGCCAACCGTGATTGTCACTCCGCTGGGAATGTTGATCGGAAGTTTTCCGATTCGTGACATTTGTTACACCTCCAGAATGTTTTGATTTTTAGTGTCATATCCTCCCGCAGCCCTGCTGCGGAAGGGTATTCATAGGGTAATTACCAGATGTAGCAGAGTACCTCGCCGCCTACGCCCTGCTTGCGAGCCTCGCGGTCGGTCATAACGCCATGGCTGGTAGAAAGGATAGCGATGCCCATTCCGTTCAGTACCTTGGGCACGTTGTCCTTGCGGGCATATACGCGCAGGCCGGGCTTGGATATCCTCTTGAGGCCGGTGATCACGCGCTGACGGTTGGGACCGTACTTGAGCGCAATGGTCATGGTCTTCTTGGGACCCTCTTCCTTTATGTCGTAGCCCTTGATGTAGCCTTCGTCAAGGAGTATCTCAGCGATAGCCTTCTTGATCGTGGAAGCGGGAACGCATACCTCGTCGTGCTTGGCGGTGTAGGCGTTGCGGATACGGGTCAGCATATCAGCGATGGGATCAGTAATAACCATTTCAATTTCCTCCTTTTCGCCGAGTTACCAGCTTGCCTTGCGGACGCCGGGGATTTCTCCCTTATAAGCCATCTCGCGGAAGCAGATGCGGCAGATGCCGTACTTGCGGAGCACGGAGTGGGGACGGCCGCAGATACGGCAGCGGGTATAGGCCCTGGTCGAGAACTTGGGTTCACGGGCCTGCTTGATTTTCATGCTTGTCTTTGCCACTGTGTTGTCCTCCTAAAATTAAGCCATAAAGGGCATACCGAGCAGCTGCAGCAGAGCCCTTGCTTCTTCATCGGTATTAGCGGTGGTTACGAATACGATATCCATGCCGCGGATCTTGTCAACGTCATCATAATTGATTTCGGGGAAGATCAGCTGCTCCTTAACGCCCATCGCATAGTTGCCGCGGCCGTCAAAGCTGGTATCAGGGATACCACGGAAGTCGCGCACGCGGGGAAGTACGATGTTCATGAGCTTATCGGCGAAGTAGTACATGCGGTCGCCGCGGAGGGTGACCTTAGCACCAACGTTCTGTCCCTCACGAACCTTAAAGTTTGCAACGGACTTCTTGGCCTTGGTGATTATGGGCTTCTGACCGGCGATTAGGGTCATTTCCTCAAGCGCGGACTCGATGCCCTTCGGGTTATCCTTATCCGAACCGAGACCCATATTGAGAACTATCTTCTCGAGCTTGGGTATCTGCATCACGTTCTCGTAGCCGAACTTCTCCTTGAGCTGGGGAACTACTTCCTCTTTGTACTTTACGCGGAGGCGAGCAGCCTCGCTAAAGGGGCGGGCTTCCTCAACGGCCTTTTTCTTCTTGGCGGGTGCCTGAGCGGCGGTTTCTTTCTTTGCCATTCTCTTTTCCTCCTGCCTTAGTCAATGTTCTTGCCGCACTTTTTGCAGACACGAACCTTCTTGTCGCCCTCATAGGCGTGGCCTACGCGGGTGGCCTTGCCGCACTTAGGGCATACCAGCATGACGTTGGAGCTGTCAATGCTGCCTTCCTTCTGTATGCGGCCGCCCTCTTCGCCCTGCTTGCGGGGCTTTACATGGGCAGTAATCATATTTGCGTTCTGTACGATCACGCGCTGATCCTCAGGCATTGCGGCCACTATCTTGCCCTGCTTGCCCTTGTCCTTACCGGAGATGACCACTACGGTGTCGCCCTTCTTAACGTTTAGCTTATTCATTCTTCAGTCCTCCGAGATTAGAGTACTTCGGGTGCGAGGGAAACTATCTTCATGTAGTTCTTCTCGCGCAGTTCTCTGGCAACAGGCCCGAAAATACGGGTACCCTTGGGGTCCTTGTCGTCCTTGATGATAACGGCTGCGTTATCGTCAAAGCGGATGTGGGTACCGTCAGCACGGTGTACGCCGGATACGGTACGCACTACGACTGCCTTAACGACGTCCTTTTTCTTAACGGCGCCGCCGGGGGTAGCGGACTTAACGGATGCTACGATCACATCGCCAATGTTGGCGCTCTTGACCTTAGAGCCACCCAGAACGCGGATGCACATAATTTCCTTTGCGCCGCTGTTGTCTGCTACTTTAAGTCTGGTTTGAGGCTGTATCATTTGTCTGCTCCTTTCCGGCTTACTTGGCCTTTTCTATGATCTCGACCACGCGCCAGTTCTTGTCCTTGCTTATTGGGCGGGTCTCCATGATCTTTACGGTGTCACCGATGCCGCAGGCGTTCTCCTCGTCATGAGCCTTAAACTTGCGGGTGCGGTTTACCATCTTGCCATACAGGGGATGGCGAACCTTGGTCTTAATGGCCACGGTAACGGTCTTATCCATCTTATCGCTGGTTACGATGCCAACACGGGTCTTGCGATAACCTCTGATGATTTCCACGATGATATCCTCCTTTCACCCTTACTCGGCTGCCTTGAGCTGACGCTCGCAGAGGAGAGTCTTTATCCTGGCAACATCCTTCTTGCACTCACGAACCCTCTGGGGGTTGGTCAGAGCGCCGGTAGCCATCTGGAAGCGGAGGTTGAACAGCTCTTCCTTGAGGGCCTTTTCCTTGGCGGTGAGCTCTTCGGTGGAAAGTTTTCTGAGTTCGTTAGCCTTCATTGCTCTCGCCTCCTGTTACTTCTTTCTTTGCGATCTTGCACTTGATGGGGAGCTTATGCATTGCAAGACGGAGAGCCTCATGGGCGATCTCCTCGCTTACGCCGGCGATCTCGAACATTACGCGGCCGGGCTTCACAACTGCTACCCAGTACTCGGGTGCGCCCTTACCGGAGCCCATGCGGGTCTCGGCAGGCTTCTTGGTTACGGGCTTGTCGGGGAATATCTTTATCCAAACCTGACCGCCACGCTTGATATAACGGGTCATGGCCACACGGGCAGCCTCTATCTGGTTGCTGGTGATCCAAGCGGGCTCCATCGCAACGAGGCCATACTCGCCGTAGGTGATAACATTACCGCAGTGGGCAGCGCCCTTCATGCGTCCGCGGTGTACTCTCCTGCGCTTAACTCTCTTAGGCATCAACATAGTAATCTGCCTCCTTACGCTTTCTTCTGCTTATTGAGCACTTCGCCCTTGTAGATCCATACCTTTACGCCGATACGGCCATAGGTGGTGTGTGCCTCGGCAAAGCCGTATTCGATGTCGGCACGCATGGTCTGAAGGGGAATGGAACCATCGTGGTAGCCCTCGCTGCGGGCGATCTCGGCGCCGCCAAGGCGGCCTGCGCACAGCAGCTTGATACCCTTTGCGTTTGCCTTCATTGCACGCTGCATGGCCTGCTTCATCGCGCGGCGGAAGCTGATGCGCTTCTCGAGTTGCTGGGCGATGTTTTCGGCAACGAGCTGAGCGTTTGCGTCAGGGTTGCGAACTTCCATGATGTTTACATTTACGGGCTTGCCGATCAGGGCGGATACATCAGCCTTGATGGCATCCACGCCTACGCCACCCTTGCCGATGAGCATACCGGGGCGAGCGGTGTGAATGCTTACGGTGACCTTGTTCGCGGCGCGCTCAATATCGATCTTCGCTACGCCGGCCGCGTAATGAACCTGCTTGAGGTGATCCCTGATCTTCTTATCCTCGACGAGGTAATCGGAGAAATCCTTTTTGGATGCATACCAGCGGGTATTCCAGTCCTTGATTACGCCAACGCGGAAGCCGTTAGGATTAACTTTCTGTCCCATGATTTACCTCCTACTTCATCTGGTCCAGGATGATGGTGATGTGGCTGGTGCGCTTGCGGATGCGAGTCGCCCTGCCCTGTGCCCTGGGCCTGAAGCGCTTCAGGGTCGGTCCCTGATCAGCGAATACTTCCGCCACATAAAGGTTGTCGGCGGAAAGGCCGAGGTTGTTCTCCGCGTTTGCAATTGCGGAGTTCAGGAGCTTCAGCACGGGCTCGGATGCCGCCTTGGGGGTGTACATCAGGATGCCCTTTGCTTCGCTTACGCTCTTACCGCGGATCAGGTCTATAACGACCTTGACCTTGCGGGAGGAGATTCTTACATAGCGGGCGATCGCATGTGGACGCTTATCGGCGTTTGCCTTGCGTGCCGCGCTTTTTTCTCTTGACCTGGTTGCCATTCTACGCTTCCTCCTTATTATTTTCCGCCGGTGGACTTCTCAGAGCCCCTGTGGCCGCGGAAGGTGCGGGTGGGTGCAAATTCACCCAGCTTGTGACCGACCATTTCTTCGGTTACATATACGGGAACGTGCTTCCTGCCATCGTGGACGGCGATAGTGTGACCTACGAAGTCCGGGAAGATGGTAGATGCGCGAGACCATGTCTTAACGACGGATTTCTTGCCGCTTTCGTTCATAGCCTGTACACGGTTGAACAGACGTTCTTCAACGTAAGGGCCTTTTTTAACTGACCTGCTCATGCTTATCTCCTTTCGCTACTATTTGCCGTTTCTGCGGCGGACGATGAACTTATCGTTTACGTTCTTGGTCTTGCGGGTCTTATAACCAAGAGCGGGCTTACCCCAAGGGGTAACAGGGCCGGGACGACCGACAGGGGACTTGCCTTCGCCGCCGCCGTGGGGGTGGTCGCAGGGGTTCATGACAGAACCGCGAACGGTGGGACGGAAGCCCATGTGACGGGTGCGGCCTGCTTTACCGAGCATGATGTTTGCATGGTCGATATTGCCTACCTGACCGATAGTAGCCTTGGCGTTCATGGGAACCAGACGAACCTCGCCGCTGGGAAGACGTACCTGAGCGTACTTGCCTTCCTTTGCCATGAGCTGCGCGGCGTTGCCTGCGGAGCGAACCAGCTGCGCGCCCTTGCCGGGCTTGATCTCGATGCAGTGGATCATGGTACCGACGGGGATATTCTTTATCTCAAGCGCGTTGCCGACCTTGATATCGGCACTCTCACCGGAAACGACGGTGTCGCCCACATTCAGACCCAGGGGAGCGATGATGTAGCGCTTCTCGCCGTCCGCATAGTGCAGCAGGGCGATGTTGGCGGAACGGTTGGGGTCGTACTCAATGGTAGCTACCTTTGCGGGTACGCCGTCCTTGTTACGCTTGAAGTCGATGATGCGGTACTTGCGCTTTGCGCCGCCGCCACGATGGCGAACGGTGATGCGACCGTGGTTATTACGACCGCCGCTGGACTTGAGATCCTCAAGCAGCGACCTTTCCGGCGTAGTGCAGGTGATCTCATCATAGGCGGAGACCGTCATGCCGCGCTGACCGGGAGTGGTGGGTTTAATCTTCCTGATAGCCATTGGTGTTCCTCCTTACTGAGCGATGCTGTCGAAGAACTCGATGCCCTTGGAATCCTTCGTGAGCTTCACGTAAGCCTTCTTGGTGGCGGGGCGGCGGCCCTGATGCATGCCCTGCCTCTTCATCTTGCCAAGGTTGTTTACGGTGTTTACGCTGTCAACCTTAACGCCGAAGATCTCCTCGATGGCGGCCTTGACCTCGGTCTTGGTTGCCCTCTTGTCTACGATAAAGGCATAGGTTTTGTTAGCCATGTTGTCGTAGCTCTTCTCAGTGAGTACGGGCTTGATGATGATGTCGTGTGCGAACTTCATTATGCGTACACCTCCTCGATCTTGGCTACCGCATCCTTGGTGAGGATAAGGGTCTTATACTTGAGTATCTCGTATACGTTGAGAGTACCGACAAGGGTAGTCTTTACGTTGGGGATGTTGCCGGTTGCGCGCTCAACAATCTCGTCCTTCTCGGGCAGAACCACCAGAGCGCTGTCCGCCTTGATGTTGGCCAGCACCTTGACCATTTCCTTGGTCTTGGGGGCTGCGATGTCAAGTGCGTCAAAAACTATGATGGCGTTGTCGTTGACCTTGCTGGAAAGAGCGCTCTTCATTGCGATGCGCTTTACCTTCTTGTTTACGCTTACGCGGTAATCCCTGGGCTTGGGAGCGAACACGGTTCCGCCGTGAGTCCACTGGGGAGAGCGGGTGGAACCCTGACGGGCACGGCCGGTGCCCTTCTGCCTCCAGGGCTTGATGCCGCCGCCGCTGACCTCTGCGCGGGTCAATGCGGACTGGGTGCCCTGACGCTGGTTGGCCAGATAAGCGGTTACTACGGTGTGGAGCACTGCTTCGTTCACTTCGTGGCCGAAGATCTCTTCGCTCAGCTTCACCTTGCCGATCTCTTCGCCGGCAATATTGTACAATGCAACATTAGGCATTTGATGCTTCCTCCTTTACTTAACGGTCTCGCGGACGATCACGAGGCTACCCTTAGCGCCGGGCACGGCACCCTTTACAAGGAGCAGGTTGCGGTCTGCATCGACACGTACAACTTCGAGGTTCTGGGTGGTCACGCGCTCGCTGCCCATATGGCCGGGCAGGTGCTTGGTCTTGAAGACCTCGCCGGGGTAGGTACAAGCGCCCATTGAGCCGGGCACGCGATAGGAATGGGAGCCGTGGGTCTTGCGGCCGCGAGCCTGATTCCAGCGCTTGATATTGCCCTCAAAGCCCTTGCCCTTGCTTGTGGCAGTAACGTCCACACGATCGCCGTTCGCGAAGATATCAGCCTTGATGACCTGACCCACTTCATAAGCGGCGGTATCATCGAGCTTGAACTCGCGGGTGTAGCGGTGAGCCTCAACGCCGGCCTTTTTGAAGTGACCCAGCATAGGCTTGGTGCAGAGCTTCTCGCGGATGGGCTTAAATGCTACCTGAACGGCCTCATAGCCGTCATGCTCCACGCTCTTCTTCTGAACTACGGGGCAGGGACCGGCAAGAACTACGGTAACGGGTATCATGGTGCCGTCTTCCCTGAACATCTGGGTCATACCCAGCTTAGTGCCCAAAATAGCTTTCTTCATTTTTCTTACACCTCCGTGGATTAGAGCTTGATCTCGATGTCCACACCGGCGGGAAGATCCAGCTTCATCAGCGCGTCTACGGTCTTTGCAGAGGGCTGGATGATGTCGATCAGGCGCTTGTGGGTTCTCATCTCGAACTGCTCGCGGCTGTCCTTATACTTGTGGGGGGAGCGGAGAATGGTTACGATCTCCTTCTCTGTTGGAAGGGGGATGGGGCCGGAAACATGCGCGCCGGTCCTCTTGGCCGTTTCAACGATCTTCTCGGCGCTCTGGTCGATAAGATTGTGCTCGTAGGCCTTCAGCTTGATACGAATCTTCTGATTTGCCATATTATTTTCCTCCTTTTAGTATGCGGGCTGTACACGCGGCCGAGCGTTTCTTTTCTAAAATGCTTCGGCCGGGCCTCTGGCCCGTTGCCCGTATCGTGGGCGCCCTGCGGAAATTACCCGGATGGCATAACCGGCAACCTCCCGCAAAGGCATGACGCTGGTTATCGTTTGCGCGCACAAGTACACAGGAGCCCGAACGCGCAACGTACATATAATAGCGCATTCGGGCCTGCAATGCAAGGGTTTTTCTTAAAAAAAACGTTTTTTAGCAAAATATATTTTCGTGTCCACGGAACCGGGTGTTCCGCGGCGCTTCAGCGGCCTTTTATTCCTGATAATCGCTGAATGTGAACCTCTCATAATCCTTTAGCTCCAGCCTTGTTTCCTCCTCTTCCTCACTGTAATATGCGAATATTATCGCGTGAGCATCGGGGTCATACTTTTGAGATATCTGCCCCGCACCGTCCAGCTCATCCTCGGTCACTACGTCATCATACTTATCGAGCTCACCCTTTTCCACCTTGCCGTCGCGGAAGCGGAATACACTCACCCGCTCAACTCCGTCCGCCATGTAGGTGCAGTTGCATATGAGTTCTTCTACTCCGTCGCCGTCGAGGTCGTCGCGGTAGTCGCTGTCCGCAGCGGATTCAAAGCCGAAGCCCTCACCTGCCGCAAGTATGCTGCCGTTTGCATATATATAGTAACTTCTATCCGAGCCCATAGCATAGCTGAGCTCAAGGCAGAATGCAGGGAAGCCGAAGAGATCGTCCACCTCGTACAGGTCTGCACTTATGCCGTCGCCGGTGCCGGCGTGGTACTCCATAAGCTCGGCCTCGTTCCCTCCTGTGGAGGCTCTCAGCTTATATACAACGCCGTTTTCCTCCGGCTCCTCCGTAAGCACGGCGGTATATCCCGTCCCCTCTACGGTTTGCACCGGCGATATTTGCGCCACAGCGCTCGGCGTGCTCTCCGGCACAGGCGTCGTCTCCTGCTGCTTTGCAGCGTCCTCTATGACGACAGGGACAATCGCTTCCTCCTCCTTTGCGCAGGCGGAAAGCGCCAAGCTGAGAACCAGTGCCGCAGCAACCGCGGTAACGTATTTTTTCATGTTTATTCTCCTTTCTCCACAGGCAATGTAAAGCTGAATATTGCTCCGCCATCCAGCGAGTTTTCGGCGCTCATGCTGCCGCCGTGAGCCTTGACGATCGAATTGCAGAGCGAAAGGCCGATCCCCATTCCTCGTCCCTTATCCCCCGGTCTGTCCGTTTCAACGTGCCCTTCCATCAGCCACATCATGCGCCCCACGTCAACGCCCTTTCCGTGGTCTCGCACCGTGAACACCGCATTGCCGCCCACAGGCTCCGCCTTTACGGTTATCGGCTCATCGCTGCCGCTGTGGTATATCGCGTTTTCGATAAGGTTTATTATGACCTGCTCGATAAGCGTCGAATCCATGGGCACCTCAAACGGCTCCTCGGCTGCAACGACCTTCAGCCGGCACTCCGGAAACCTCCTGCGAACCTGCGCAGCGGCGTGGGCAACTATGTCCTCCGCCATATCCGGAACCTTTTGTATTCCGCCGCCGTCTCCGTGCATTTTGGTCACCGACAGCAGGTTTTCCACCATGCGCACCAGCCACTCGGAGTTTTCGTGTATGTCCCTGAGCAGTGCACAGCGGTTTTCTTCATCGATGCTCTTCCAATTGGACAGCAGCAGGCTGCTTGCGCCCGATATCGAGGTCAGCGGCGTTCTCAGGTCGTGCGATATCGCCCTCAGCAGGTTGCTGCGCAGCTTTTCCTTGTCCCTCTCCATCTGCGCCCGCTCCCGCTCGCGGTACCCCGTAACGAGAGTGCTCGTGATTATGGAGGTGATGAGCATTATAAAGAAGGTTATGGGATACCCCGTCATGGAAAAGTTGAACGCCCAGTATGGCAGCGTAAAAAAGTAGTTTACTCCGATGACGCTTATCAGCGAGGCGACCACGCCGTAAAAGTACCCCGGCGTAACGCAGGACACCACCACCACCGCCAATGCGTATATCATCGACACGTTGTTGTTCTGTATGAAGAACTCATGCAGAACAAAGCTGAGCGCCGTTGCTGCCAGCATTATCAGCAGCGTTTCCGTCGCCGGTCTCCAGCTGAGGCGAAAGGCCTTCACCCTCTTTTCTATCCTTACTGCGATATTTTTCATGGCACGATTATACCACACACAGCAAAAAAAGAATATACAATTACCATTCAAGCGCCCGAACGGGTGTTTTTGCCCCGCCGCGAAAAGAACCCGTATATTTAACTTCAATGCTTGTTAAGCATCCGTCAAGAATTTTTATTATTTCTTAGCGCTCATTAACGTTTCTTAGCGCCGAGTAAACGATTTCTTCATTTAAATGTGCGATAAATATATGTATAATGTTCTTGATATTATATCAATGGAGGTTTGCTGTATGAAGAATCTTCCCATCGTACTGGTGGTAGAGGATGACAAGGCTATCATCCATCTCTTGTCCACCATACTGGACGCAAACGATTACCGTGTTGTGCAGGTCAGCACAGGCCGTGAGGCCCTGTCGACGATATCCTCGCACTGCCCGGATGTGGTGCTGCTGGATCTCGGCCTGCCGGATATGGATGGCGTAGATATAATCAAAAACGTCCGTCAATGGTCGCAGGTGCCGATTATCGTCCTTTCCGCCAGGAACCGCGAGCGGGACAAGGTTGAAGCGCTGGATCTCGGCGCAGACGACTATATCACCAAGCCGTTTGGCACAGCCGAGCTGCTGGCTCGTATACGCATTGCACTGCGGCACGTAAGCACCGGCACGCCGGACGCACCGACCGGCAGGGCGCAGAACGGCCGGCTCACGATAGACTACGACAAGCGGCGCGTATACCTCGACGATCAGGAGATACACCTTACTCAGGTCGAGTATAAGATAGTCATGCTCACCATGCTGCACATCGGCAAGGTACTCACCTACGACTTTATAATTCGCTGCGTTTGGGGCGCACGGCCAACGGTCAACAACCAGATATTGCGCGTAAACATGGCAAACATACGCCGCAAGCTGGAGGAAAACCCCGCTGACCCGCAGTTTATAATAACCGAGACCGGCGTTGGCTACCGCATGATAGACCACGCAGAAGAAAATGTATAAAGGAGCGACGAAATGCCTCAGATAACACCGTTTATAAGCCTCTGTTCCTACATCGCAATGTTTTCCCTTGCAATAATGATCTTTCTCATCTTCCTGTTCCGGCTATACCGCATACAGGGCAAGAACTACAAGCCCGTTGCCTTCTTCCTTATAGTTTTTACGGTGCTTTTCCTCGTTGCAACCATACTGGTCGGCATTCTTTACCGCTAAATCAAATAAATTCAGAGCCTCCCGGCGGAGGCTTTTTTTGTTGTACACACAAGAAAGTGCATGAAAAAAAGGAGCCGGATATTTCCGACCCCTTTGAGCTTTTGCGTTTACGCAGCCTTCTTCTTCTCGGGGAAGTGCTCCGCGCTGTACTCCTTGGTCAGCTTGATGACTACGGGAGACAGAGCCAGTACGCCGATAAGGTTAGGTATGGCCATCAGAGCGTTGAGGGTATCTGCGATATCCCATGCAAGGCTCAGCTCCATTACGGAACCGACTACTACGATGATGCAGAAGAGGATCTGATAGGGCTTAATGATCTTGGAGCCGAACAGATACTCTGCGCAGCGGGTGCCGTAAAGACCCCAGCTCAGTATGGTGGAGCCGGCGAAGAGGGTCAGGCCGATAGCAACAACTACGGAGGCATACTGGCCATAGGTGGCGGCGAAGGCCGCGTTGGTCAGCAGAACGCCGGGGTTGCTGCCGTAGGGGATCTCGGTGCCGCTCATGAGGATTACCAGAGCGGTCATGGTGCAGATAACGGTGGTATCGGCAAATACTTCGAAGATGCCGTAGAGACCCTGATGTACGGGGCCCTCGGTCTCAGCAGCGGCATGAGCCATAGGAGCGGAGCCAAGGCCGGCCTCGTTGGAGAAGACGCCGCGGGATACGCCGCGCTTCGCAGCCTCGATGATGGTGATGCCCAGAGCGCCGCCGACTATCGCGGAGGGATTGAACGCGCCGACGAATACCTGACGGATGATCTCGGGGAAGCTGCCGATGTGGATGAATATCAGCACGAGGGAGGATACGATGTAGATGATCGCCATTACGGGTACCAGCTTCTCGGTGACCTCACCGATACGCTTGATGCCGCCGATGTAGGTAACGAGGCAGACGAGAGCCATTACGATACCGGCAATCAGAGCGATGGTTCCCTCAGAACCAACGGTAGCGGGGAACAGGGTGGTTACAGCGGAGCTCATAGAGGTCGCTATGGAGTTGATCTGAGTCAGGTTGCCGATGCCGAAGGCGCAGATGGCGCCCAGTACGGCAAACACGCCGCCCAGCCAGGCCCACTTCTTGCCGAGGCCGTTCTTGATGTAGTACATAGGACCGCCGACCCAGTCGCCCTTATCGTTCTTTTCGCGATACTTGATAGCGAGGGTAACCTCGGAGAACTTGGTGGCCATGCCGACGAGGGCGGCAAATTCCATCCAGAACACAGCGCCGGGGCCGCCCATTGCGATTGCGCCGGTAACGCCGACGATGTTGCCGGTACCAACGGTTGCTGCGAGCGCGGTGGTAACTGCCTGCATAGGAGTTACGGCGCCTTCCTTGGCTTCTACCTTCTGGCTTTTGTCGAACACCTTACCGATGGTGTTCCTCATTGCATAGCCAAAGTGCTTGAACTGGAAGAAGCCCAGCTTGACGGTCATGTAGATACCTGCACCGACGATGAGGATCAGCATCGGTATGCCCCAAACGATACCATTGATGGTACTGTTGACGGCCATGATTTTTTCCACTAGAGTCACGGATGATACCTCCAATTATAAAAGATTCTCCCAAGCGTATTTGACAGGTTTTGCAAGATAGGAAAGAACGTATTTCGCTTGGTTGTGACAATTATAATCGTTTTGCATCGCGTTGCACAATATATATTCGCTTTTCTGAACGTTTTCTTAGCGGTTAAGGCATCATCCTTTACGGGTTGTATGCGAATCGGGGTGTAATCGTTAAATATTCCCCATTTTATTGATATTTTTACGCCAAATCATCCCCGCTTTCCGGCCCGAAAAAGCCCCGTGCAGCGCCCGTTTTTGCCCTTATTCGGCCTCTGTTCTTTATGAAATTTATACCCTTTTGTGGCTTAAATAAACTTTTCCCGTTCAGGCCGCCGATTAGTTTAAATTGTAACAAATATTGTATTTCCTGCATAATTGTATACATCCATACTGCTAAAAGCGGAGCCCGGCCGAGGCGCGGTAAGCCCATCTAAGCGTTTTGCGTTGCCTGTGCCGCTGTCAGCACGGCAGGCAGCGAGCTTTTCAGTATTATGGAAAGGTACTCGACCGCGCGCTCCGGATCGTGTCCCTCGCTGTCCGTAAATTCATCTATCAGGAGGCCGGCGAGCGCCTCGGTATAGAGGTGAACGAGGAATTTCTTAAAATCCTCCTCCGCATACAGCCCGAGCTGCCTCTCGGTATCATCTATCACGGTTCGGGTTATGCCGATAAAATCCGAATAAAAGAACCGCTTCATCTCGTCCCGCCCCATGCTGTCATACGCGCAGCAGAGCAGGTGCTTGTTTGAGCGAACGTAGCTCATTGCGAACAGCACCGCCTCGCGGTAGTCCACAAGCAGGTCGAATTGCTTTACCACCTCGATGGCCTCCTCCTCAAGCATCCACTTGAGCAGGGCGTATATATCCTCAAAGTGATAGTAAAACGTCTTGCGGTTTACGCCGCAGTCCGCAATTATCTCGCTGACGGTTATTTTTGAAAGCGGCTTTTTCTCCATGAATTTCTTTAAAGAGGCCGCAAGCGCCCGCTTTGTGTTCAATGTAGTTATCTCGTGCTTCATGCTGCAGCTCCTTTTGAGGTTTATTATACATTTGACCATTAAAGTGCGCAACGGGCAACTCTTATTTGCCCGTCAGATCGTATCGTTTTGTCCGTTTTTTACCCATTTGGCAGCTGCTTGACCGTTTAATTCGGCCTTCCTCTTGGCTATTATTGTTCAACAGTTGTCCGGCAAATGCGGTCACTGGAAAGGAGCGCTGCGCCTATGGCGAGGTTTTATAAGCATGTTGCGGAGCATCAAAATTTAATAATCGCCGTTTATCTGCTACTGCTGATCTTCTGCGCGGCGTGCAAGCCGTTTGTGGCTGTCAATTACGATATGAACGACTACCTGCCGCCGGATAGCGCCTCCACTCGGGCACTTGAGCTGATGGAGCAGGAATACGACGGCGGCATACCCAACGCCCGCGTTATGGTGTACGGCGTGTCCGTGCCGGAGGCACTGGAATACAAAGCGAAGCTGCTTTCGACAGACGGCGTGACCGACGTTACATGGCTGGACGACGCGGCAAGCGTGACCGTTCCCCTGGAAACGCTGGATGCCGACACTGTGGAAAGCTACTACAAGGACGGCAATGCGCTGTTTTCGGTGACCATTGACGAGGATAAGCGCATTGAAGCGGTAAACGCTATCCGCGAGATAATCGGCGATAATAACGCCATGACCGGCAGCGCCGTTACCACCGCGGCCGCCACAACGAGCACCGTAAGCGAAATTTCCACCATCGCCGTAATAGCCGTTGTTTTTGTGCTGCTGGTGCTGATACTCACCACGACCTCTTTTGCCGAGCCGTTTCTCGTTCTGGCGGGGCTTGGCGTCGCAATTCTCATCAATGCAGGCAGCAACCTGATGTTCGGCGAAATCTCCTTCGTCACCAACGCAGCGGGAAACATTCTGCAGCTTGCGGTATCGCTGGACTACTCCGTCTTTCTGCTGCACCGGTTTGCGGAATGCAGGCAGACGGCAGACAGCCCGAAGGAGGCAATGACAGAGGCGCTTACGGTGTCCACAACGTCTATTCTCTCCAGCGGCCTGACGACGGTAATAGGCTTTCTTGCGCTGTGCCTGATGCAGTTTCAAATCGGGCCCGATCTCGGCCTTGCTCTCGCAAAGGGCGTTGCGCTAAGCCTCATCACCGTGTTTACCTTTATGCCCGCGCTGATACTTAAAACCTATAAGCTCATCGACAAAACGCAGCACCGCTCATTCATGCCCGACTTTAAGGCCTTCGGCCGGGTCGTCAGCCGCATTATGCGGCCTATGGCACTGGTGTTCGCGCTGCTGATATTGCCCAGCTACTTAGCCTCAAACGTCAACAGCTTCTACTACGGCGCATCGCACATTTTCGGCAGCGCAACGCAGCTTGGCACAGATACCCAAAGAATCGAAGACGCATTCGGCAAGAGGGACACCTATGTGGTGATGGTGCCTAAGGTCAGCACCGCAAGACAGTCGGAGCTTTCAAGCGCGCTGCACGATATACCGCAGGTAAAGAGCATACTTTCATACGTTGATAGCGTCGGCGCCGTTATACCAGAGCAATATCTCGACGACGGCACGCTTTCCAAGCTGAACGGCGAAAGCTACACCCGCATGGTGCTGACGGTGGACGCAGCCTACGAGGGCAAGGAGACATTCTCGCTGGTTGAGACCATACGAAGCACCGCAGCGCAGTATTACCCGAACGAATGGTACCTTGCGGGCGAGGGCGTTTCCACCTACGACCTTATGGATACCGTAACCGCCGATATGGCAGCCGTAAACCTTGTTGCCACAGGCGCGGTGTTTCTCGTGCTGCTGGTCACGATGAGGTCGCTTGTTTTGCCCGTGATACTTGTACTTTCAATAGAGACCGCGGTTTGGATAAACCTCGCCATACCGTATTTCACCGGCCAGACGATATTTTATATCGCCTACCTTATAATCAGCTCGATACAGCTCGGTGCAACGGTCGACTATGCGATACTTTTTACCGACCGCTACCGCGAAATGCGGCAGAGCTGCTCAAAAAAGAAGGCAATCGTACAGACTGTCTCCGCCGTGTCGGTGTCCATACTGACATCTGCAAGCGTTTTGACCGTGGTGGGCTTCCTGCTCGGCATATTCTCGACCCACGGATTGCTCTCCCAGCTCGGCTACTTTCTCGGCAAGGGGACGCTGTGCTCGCTCGCCATCGTGCTGTTTGTTCTGCCCGGGCTTTTGTATCTGTTCGATAAGCTGTTCATAAAACCCAAGGAGGCTCCCGTACAATGAAGCATACTAAAAATATCGCTGCTGCGGCGCTGTCTGTGCTGCTCTTATCCTCCCTGACCGTTCCGGCGCTTGCAGCGGCCGCGCCACCTGCAAAAGAGGAGGTGATTTACGTCATGACAGACGCCGCGGGAAAAGTAACTGATATGGAGGCGGTCAATATCTTCCCCGGCGGCAGCATTACCGACTATGGCGATTACTCTGCCGTAAAGGTGCTCAACACGACTGACAACATACACCAAAGCGGGGAAAAGATAACGCTTTACTCGGCGGCGGAAAGAGTATACTATCAGGGGACGATGAAAAGCAGCGTCATTCCCTGGAATATTTCCATACGGTATCTTTTGAACGGCGTTGAGCTCCCCGCAGAGGATATTGCGGGCAAGAGCGGCGCGCTGGAGATACGCTTTTCGGTAAGCAAAAACGAGAGCTGCACCGGCAGCTTTTATGAGGACTATGCGCTGCAGGCCTCCTTTACGCTGGACACCAAGCGCTGCAAAAATATCCTTTCCAGCGGCGCGACCGCTGCCAATGTCGGCAGCGACAAGCAGCTCACTTATACCATACTGCCGGACAGCGGCATAGAGACCGCAATCACTGCGGACGTGACCGACTTTGAAATGGACTCCGTCGCCATAAACGGCGTTCGCCTGGAGCTTGACCTTGACGTTGACGATTCTGCGCTGACGGACAAGATCGACGATGTCGTTTCGGCCATAGACGAGCTAAACGACGGCGCGCAGGAGCTTCAAAGCGGCGCGTTCGAGCTTTACGACGCGACGCAAGCGCTATGCAGCGGGGCATGCGAGCTTCATTCCGGCGCCATAAGCCTTTCAAGCGGAGCAGGTGAGCTGTATTCCGGCCTTTCAACGCTCGCGACAAAGAACAGCACGCTCACCGATGCTGCTTACACGGCGTATGAGGGGCTCTGCACCGCCGCAGCGGCGGCGCTCAACGCTCAGCTTGAAGCAAACGGCATGGATACCATTGTCCTCACGCCGTCCACCTATTCCGCCGTGCTCACTGGGCTTCTCGAAAAGCTGAACGCCGATGCCGTGTATCAGCAGGCCTATCAGGCGGCTCTGCAGCAGGTAACGGCGCAGGTTGAGGCGAATGAAGATATACCCGACGAGCATAAAAAGGCATACATTCAGCAGATGATGGCTTCCGAAGAGGTGACGGCGAAAATAAACGCCGCCGTTTCTGCGGTGAGCACTGCCGCAAAGCAGGTTTCGGAGCTTAAAGGGCAGCTCGATAGCTACGGCACATTTTACCGCGGGCTTTCGGAATATACCGGCGCAGTGAGCAGCGCTGCGAGCGGAGCCAGCACGCTAAAGCAGGGCACCGATACCCTTTTGAGCGGCACAGCAGAGCTTTTGAGCGGCGCGGGCGAGCTGAGCGACGGCGCAAGGGAGCTGTATGACGGCACCTGCGAGCTTGCGGACGGCACCGCCGAGTTTGCGGACGAGGCATCGGACATTGACGAGAGGATCAGCGACGAGATAGACTCCATGACCGCCTCCTTTACCGGCGGCGGCGGCGAGGTCGTCTCCTTCGTTTCGGATAAAAACGGCGACGTCGCCTCGGTGCAGTTCGTTATCAAAACGGCGGCAATCGAGAAGGCCGAGGTTGCCCCCGCCGATGCCCCTGCCGAGGCGCCGCTCACCCCTCTTCAAAAGCTGCTTCGCCTGTTTGGCGCGTATTAAGCCGCGCATATAAACAGCCCCCCGACCGCTTTGGCCGAGGGGCTTTTGCTCTTTTAAGCTACATTATCCCGAAGAAATGCAGTATGCTCTGCCATATCGTCATGTCGCCGGTCTTGGGGGGATTTACGATTATCGGGGGTATGGGTGTGGCAGTGGGATAGTAGTGGTCGTGGCCGCCATTGCCGCCGCTTATCGTATAGGATACCGTTGGCTTGTTGAATTCCTGTACATTTCCTTCCTTGCCATTGCTGCTTACTGGCATCAGCTTGGCATATTCGTTTGTGGGGGGAGTATAGGTGCCGGAGACAGTGCTCTTATTTACCAGCTTGACCTTGTAGGTAAGCTGAACGGGAGCAAAGTTGGATACATTCTCGTTGATAGTCCAGGTGAACGTCTTTGTAGCTGCGGTGTATTCAATTGAGTATGGATAGCTGCCGTCCGTTTTCGCTGTTCCAAAGTTTATTTTGCCAGTAGTGGAATCGGGCGTTCCGGTTACTTCCTTGCCGCCAACCGTCAGCTTAAACGTTCCCTGAACAAGGTCAAAATCGCTTCCCATCTTATCCTCGACCGTGGAACCCGCGCCGACAGCGTAGAGGATTTCATTGCCGATGCTTGCAAAATCAACATTTCCATTACCTGCGTGTTTGTTCATCGCGCCCATAAATGCCTTGCCGAACTCCGTACCATCGCCGGGGATAACTGCGTAGCAGTGATAGCCGCTGTCTACCATGCCCGTAAAGGAATTGTAGGCTTCGTAAACGGCGCGGTCAACAGACATGGCATGATTCTCGTAATCGTTATGGCCGATAAATTTGAAATTAGGTATCGAGGGCGATTCACCTGATTCTATATCTCAATATTGCTCCATAAATACCGATATTTCTTAATTTCAGCGCGTTTTCCGCACAAATAGTCACTATATAACTTCATGCAATTCCATACTACTCCACGCCGAAATGGTGTAAAAAT
>CAVIAA010000026.1:0-29513 GCA_963640685.1 Acutalibacteraceae bacterium | reverse complement strand
CGCGTTTCTTCGTCTATTTGCACTATATAGTTTTCAAGGTGCGCGCCCCGCGTTTCCTTTCGTCTTGCGCGACAGCTTGTTTATATTACCAAACCCTTCCCTCTTTGTCAACCGGTTTTTTGAAAAAAGTTTGAGAGCAAATTCCAAAGCCCGACAAAACAGAGGCTTTGTCGGGCTTTTTCGGCATAAGAATTTTTAAGCGGGGTATATCAAGCTACTTTAGCAGCGCGGATATCATTCCATCTGCCGCCGCCATGAGCTTTTCCAGCTCGGCGCGCAGTTCCTCTGCGCTGCTGCCCTTTGCGCCGATGTACAGCTTCAGCTTGGGCTCGGTGCCGGACGGGCGAACGCAGAGCCAGCCCTCGTTTTCAAAATAATACCTGAGCACGTTTGAGCCGGGCAGCGGGCATTTTTCCTCGCAGCCGCAGGGAAAGCTGACGACGCCGGTCTGCATATCCTCCGCCTTTTTAACGGCAACGCCGCCGAAATCCCATATCCTTTCCGCCCGAAGCGCCCTCATCGCGCCGGCGATCTTTTCCAGCCCCTCCTTGCCCTTGAGGGTATACGACTTGACCGCCTCGCCGTAATAGCCGTATTCCTCATACATCTCCTGCAATACGTCGTAGAGGCTCCTGCCCTGCCCGGCGTATACCGTTGCCGCCTCGCAGAGCAGCATTGCGGCGCATATCGCGTCCTTGTCCCTCGAATAGCAGCCGGAAAGAAAGCCGTAGCTCTCCTCAAAGCCGAATATGAAGGTATGCTCGCCGGTCTCAAGGCACTCGGCTATCTGCTCGGATATGAACCTGAAGCCGGTAAGCACCTCGCGCAGCTCGGTGTTGAAGCGGGCGCATATCGCATCCGCCATTCTGGTGCTGACGACGGAGCGGACGACCAGCCCGTTTTCCGGCAGCGTTCCGCGCTGCTTTCTGGCTGAAAGTATGTAATGTATCAGTATACTGCCTATCTGGTTGCCGGTCAGCACCTGAAATTTCCCGTCCCGCCTGCGCACTGCGGCGCCCAGCCTGTCGGAATCCGGGTCGGTGCCGATAACGAGGTTCGCGCCGGTCCTGTTTGCAAGGTCAAAGGCCAGCGTAAATGCGCTCGGATCCTCCGGGTTCGGCGCCTTAACGGTCGGGAAGCCGCCGTCCGGCTGCTCCTGCTCCTTGACTACCGCAACGTTCTTAAGCCCTATTCGGCTCAGTATCTCCCGAACCGGAACGTTGCCGGAGCCGTGCAGCGGCGTGTATACAATCTTCATTTCTCCGCCGCGCCTTTTCGTCTCCTCCGGCGCAAGGCAAAGCGACATCGTCGCCTTGTAGTATTCCTCGTCCACCTCGCTGCCTATCATGCTGAGCAGCCCCCTTTGCAGCGCCTCGGCCTCCTGCATGGGCTTCACTGCGAAGTAATCCGCCCGGCGGATGTATTTTAGTATCTCCGATGCCTGCTCCGGCCCCGCCTGCCCGCCGTGCTGCCAGTATACCTTATAGCCGTTGTATTCCGGCGGGTTGTGGCTCGCGGTTATGACCACGCCTGCGATGCAGTTCAGGTGCAGCACCGTAAAGGAAAGCTGCGGAACCGAGTGCAGCGTTTTATAAAGATACGCCTTAATGCCGTTCTCGGCCAGCACCAGCGCCGTCTCCCTCGCGAATACGTCAGACATATGCCTTGAATCGTAAGCTATCGCAACGCCGCGCTCCGCCCCGTTTGGAAACGTCTTTATGTAGTCCGCAAGCCCCTTTGTAGCCCGCCGTACGACGTATATGTTCATTCTGTTTGTCCCGGCGCCGATTATGCCGCGCAGCCCCGCCGTTCCGAACTCCAGCTCGGTATAAAACCGCTCCTCCTGCTCCTTCGGGTCGTTTTCAATGGCCAAAAGCTCGCTGTGCAGCCCCTCGTCAAGCTCTTCCTCGCCGAGCCAGCGGAGGTAATTCTCCTTATAGCCCATATATGTGCTCCCTTCTTTAAGTCATATCGCCGTTGCTTTGCTACCATTATAAGATAAAACCGCCGTTTTGCCTAATAAATTTTCAGTTTAACTTATGTAATAAAATATATTTTTTGGGGGCTTGAATAAGCCGCGGAAAAAGGCGATAATAGCATAAATTACAAGTTTACATGCATGGGTCAAATGCGGCTGTGAGCACACAGCCGTAAATATATATAATTTTACTGTTTGGAGGATAGGTATTCGACATGGAGCTTCTGAAGGAACGGATACGCAAGGAAGGCAAGGTGCTGCCCGGCAACATAATCAAGGTAGACGGCTTTCTCAACCACAGGGTGGACACGCTGCTCATGGCCGAGATGGCCAAGGAATTTGAAAAGCACTTTGACGTTTCCCGCGCAACCGTCGTGCTCACGGCAGAGGCGAGCGGAATAGCCCTGGCCACAATGTGCGCCTATCGCTACGGTCTCCCGCTCATCTACGCCAAAAAGGCAAAGAGCGACAATATCGAGGGCGGAATAATAAAGAGCGACATATATTCATACACCTATAAGAAAAAGGTCACGCTTATGGTATCCTCTGAGTGGCTTAAGCCCACCGACAGGGTGCTGATAATCGACGACTTCCTCGCAAACGGCGAGGCGCTGCGCGGCCTTTGCGAAATAGTCAGCAGCGCGGGCGCGGAGCTCGTAGGCATGGGCGTTGCGGTGGAAAAGGGCTTCCAGCCCGGCGGAAAAAAGCTGCGCGAGGCGGGCATACCGCTGTATTCCCTTGCGATAATCGAAAGCGCGGATGAAAACGGCATAGTCTTCCGCGACGGCCAGGAGGCTTAAATTTAATAAAAGCAAAAGAACGGCTCATCGCCGTTCTTTTTTTATCAGCCCTGCGTTACCACGGCCGCCTGCCGCAGTAGAAGTGCTTTTTCCAGTATGTGGTCTTGAAGTCTCTTCGAACCACCTTGCCGTTTGCGCTGGATGCGTCGATCATCTGGCTGGAGGATACGATTATGCCGATATGGCCGACCTTTGAGTAGTTGTCGCTGTAAAAGCAGATGAGGTCGCCCTTCTTCAGCTTGTTTATGTCGGTTATCTTCTCCCAGTCCGAAACCTGAGAGTAGCCCGCCGCGGTAAGCCTGCGCCGGTTGCTGCCCGCCTGCTTCAGGCAGTAGTATACCAGTCCGCTGCAGTCAAAGCTGCTGGGCCCGGTGTTGCCGAGTATGTACTTGCAGCCGAGCTTGCTCTTCGCAACCTCTATCATCTTGGTTATGTTCGCCTTGGTGCGCTTCTGGGCTGCCTTGTTCGGGCTCTCCTTTGCGTTGGGCGAGTACAGCACCTCGTAAGTGTTCTCCCCCGCAAGCCCGTCCACCGCAAGACCGTTTCTGCCCTGAAAGTCCTTCATCGCGGCCTTTGTCTCGTCGCCGTAGTAGCCGGTGGTCTTTTTCATGTACCCCATATCGACCAGCTGCTTCTGCATCTGGGTGACGTCGTCGCCCTGCATTCCCTCTTTTACGACGTACTTCGGCGCGCTGCTGCTCATGAGTATGGAAAGCGTCTGCTCGCCCGCCCAGCCGTCTATATCCAGCGTTACACCGAGGCTCTCGGTAAAGTTCACCTGACGCTGGAAGAGCTCAACGCCGTGCTCCGTTGCGGAGCCAAAGTAGTCCGTCGGAACATCGGAATCCATATAGCCCAGCTCCATCAGCCGCTCCTGAACCTCGACGACCTTATCGCTGGTTATGCCCCTGTGCAGTATGGGCTCGGGCGTGGGCGAGGGCGTAGGGGTCGGCGATGGCGTCGGCGTCGGCTCAACGTGCAGTATGCTGACCGGCCCGGTGCCCTCGCCCGCGGCGGATACCATCTTTGGCTCCGCCTCGCTTGAGCAGCCCTTTACGCCGAACACAGTTGCAACTGTCGCCCCGGCCAGCACCAGCGCCGTGCCGCTCACGGCTATCAGCTTGGTCTTTGCCGGCGCCTCCAGCAGTCTCTCCCATGCGGAGGGACCCTTCTGCGGCTTTACGAGCTTAGCCCCGCGCTTTGTCTTTTTCAGCTTTCTTCGTATTTTATCAAATATATTATCCGGCATGGCGCCTCCCTGCTTTTGCTTTATATAGAGCTTATTTTATATGCTTGCGGCGGTTTTTTCAATGGAAAGCCCTGCATTATCTGTATTTGTTTACAAAGTTGCGGCTTTTTATACTTATATTTGGTTATATATGCTTTGTCAAATCAAAGCGCAGCTTATATCAACCCAAGCAAACGGTATTACCCGCCCCGCCGCGGGGTATGCTAATATATAGGTGCATTCGTGCTTAAAACAATTTTCAGGAGGATATATACATGGCTACCATTTCCCGCGGCATAAAGGCCCCGATAATTCGCGAGGGGGACGACATAGTATCGATAGTGTGCGACTGCGTGATGAGCGCCTCAAGGGAGCAGGGCTTCTCGTTTAAGGATAAAGATGTCGTTGCGGTGACCGAGGCGGTCGTAGCCCGCGCCGCCGGCAACTATGCCACGGTAGATGCCATCGCCGAGGATGTTAAAAGCAAGCTGGGCGGCGAAACCGTCGGCCTCGTGTTCCCGATTCTCAGCCGAAACAGGTTTGCAATCTGCCTGCGCGGCATCGCCCGCGGCGCAAAGAAGGTCGTTCTTCAGCTCGGCTACCCCTCGGATGAGGTCGGCAACCACCTCGTTGACGTTGATGCGTTGGACGACAGCGGCATAGACCCGTACAAGGACGTGCTGACGGTCGAGGATTTCCGCCGTCACTTCGGCACCCCGCTGCACCCCTTTACCGGCGTGGACTACATAAGCTACTACGCCAAGCTCATTGAAGAGGAGGGCGCCGAGGCGGAGATAATACTCGCCAACCGCCCCGAGGCGATACTCGCCTACGCAGACAAGGTGCTCTGCTGCGATACCCACACCCGCCTGCGCACACAGCGCCGCATCAAAAAGGCCGGCGCTTCGGTATGCCTGACCCTCTGCGATATACTCAACGCCCCCGTGAACGGCAGCGGCTGCAACGAAAAATACGGCCTGCTCGGCTCAAACAAGGCTACCGAGGGGGTCGTTAAGCTGTTCCCGAACAACGCGCAGGAGGTCGCGGAGGCGATAAGCGCAAGAATGACTGCCGAGACCGGCAAGTGCATCGAAGCCATGGTATACGGCGACGGCGCATTCAAGGATCCCGTCGGCAAGATATGGGAGCTTGCGGACCCTGTGGTTTCCCCGGGCTACACCGAGGGGCTGAACGGCCTGCCAAACGAGCTCAAGCTCAAGTACCTTGCGGATAACGACTTTGCAACGCTCAAGGGGGACGAGCTCCGCGCCGCGATAGAAAATGCGATACGCAAAAAGGACGCCGACCTCAAGGGCAGTATGGCCACTCAGGGAACTACGCCGAGGCGGCTCACCGACCTCTTAGGCTCGCTCTGCGACCTGACCTCCGGCTCCGGCGACAAGGGCACCCCGATAGTTCTGGTTCAGGGCTACTTTGAAAACTACGCCGATTAAATAAGCACACCAAAGGGACGGCTCACGCCGTCCCTTTTTTATTTTATCTTTGTTTGCTTTATCAGTGGCTGCTCAGCAGGTAGCTGAACCCGAGCAGCACATACAGCACGCCGAACATATACGGCATGAACATCTCCTTTAGCCCGGGGTTGTGCCGCATGCCGTTGGTAAGCACTATGACCTCCGCGCCGTATGCCCCCGCGCCAATTATATACGCCGCGAACTTCAGGCTGTTGGTGTAGCTGTGAACCGGCTCCAGCTGAACGGCGGAAAGCAGGAACAGCACCCCCGCTATGAGCACCAGCAGGTTTCTTATCGAAAGGAAGGTATGCTGCGTCTTGCTCTCGCGGTGGCTCTCAGGCGGCTCGTGAACTATCTCCCCGCTCCCCTCGATGAGGTGCGCCGCCCCCTCCGCAAGCTTCACTGCGTCACCCGCAAGCTCCACTACAAGGCCGGGGTGCTTTTCCGCCGCGTTGTCGGTGTATTCGCGCCCAACGAGGTTGTGCAGCACCGGCAGCAGCACCATTGCCGTAAGCCCTGCGGAAAAGCCGCCGTTATACAGGTTAAAGCCGCCGTGCAGCGATATCACCGACCCCGCTACAAAGGCATGCAGCATTCCCGCGATAATGCCGAATATCCCGCCGTATACCCCGCTGACCGGCGCAAGCCCGGTTCCGTAGCAAACGGCGATGCAGAGCGCCTGGGTGCTCAGGCTGTTTTCGGTTATTATGGAATAAATCCAGTATCCCACCAGCACCGGCAGCACGTTGCGGGTGTTTGCGCCGTTCCCCGTCCAGCACAGCACGCATATCAGCGCGCCCGCCGTTGCGCCGTTCATGGGTGCGCCTATGAGCAGCATGTAGCACAGCATCATCAGCCCGACGAGGCCGAGGTTCACCAGCACCGCGCCCGCGCCGTACTCCGGCGCAAAGTCGATGTTTATGCCGGTGTGCGCCCGCAGCCGCAAAAACGGCTGAAAGCTCCTGCCGGAAAGCATGTAACCCGCGACCGTCACCGCACCGAGCAGCCCGACAAACAGCAGCGAAAAGAACAGCCCGTGGCTCTCCCCCTGTTGGTAAAGGCTGACCGGCTCCGCCTCCGGCACCGCAGTTTTGTATATCGAATAGAATATTATGCCTATCAGCCCCGCGGCGAGGCCGACGTTATACAGGTCAAAGCCGCGGTGCATGGTCTTTGTGTGCTGGGCGACCGGGGTTATTATAAAGCCGGTCAGGATAGCAAAGCCTATGCCGACCGCAGCACCGCCGGCGCTGAAGCCGCCGTCAAACGCCAGCACCGACACGACCGGCGAAAGCGCCGCCGCCTGAATCGGATACTGAACTATCCTGCTGTAAGGCTCGTTTTTGCAGAGCGCGTAAAGATACCCGCCCAGCACGAAGGGGGCGAGGGTAAGCGGCGTTTTGCCAAAAAAGCCGAGGCCGACCGACATGAAGTACGCTCCCAGTGCGCCGCCAGAGGCGCGGAAGCGGGTGGCCTTGTACAGAAGATATGTGCAGAGCCCCATACTGCCGGAGTTGAACAGCGCGCCGGACAGCCCGCCGACCGCCGTGTAGTCGGTAACCAGCGGTGCAGGTGCCGTATATATTTTTATAAGTCTTTCCGGCAGCCCGCGTATGTCCTCGCAGAGCATGCCTGCGGCCATCATGGCCAGAGAGAAAAGCAGCATTGCCGCCATCAGCACTCGGTGGTGTTCGTTGTCGTTGTTCATCTGTCCTCCGGGAAATGTTAAAAGCAGGGTTTATAAAAGCAGCACGTTCCTTATTTTTTCATTATAAAGCACGGTGCTGCTCTTGCCAAGTCTGTTTTTAACATTTTTTAGCGGAAACGGAGATTTTCTTTACTTCAAAAACCTTAACTGCTTTTTGTCCTCCGCCCGGCTACCATAGGTACAGATTGCCGCTCTTGTCTCTGGATATCCTGTACATCCTGTCGTTTTCCAGCATTTCCTCCTTCATTGCGCGGCTTATCTCGTCATACTCTCCCGGCAGCAGCTCAAAGCCCTTCTCCGTCAGGAAATTCCTGCCGTTCACCTTTATAACGCCGTATTCAAACGCATAGCTGCGGAACTGCTCCTTTATCATACGCATGGACTTCAAAAACGGCTCGGGTATGTCCGCCATGTCTATTTCGACCGGCGCTTTTGCTCCTGCGTGCGCCTTAAACGGCTCTGCCGCCATAAGCCCCTCCATTATGCCCGCCGGGTCGCAATAGGAAAAGCGGCGCAAAACGGTCTTAAGGCTGTGCAGCTCGTCGCCGGTGAAATCCGGCTTTGCGGCGTAAAGCTCCGCCCTCCGCTCGCTCAGGCAGGGCAGCGCGACCCCCGCGCGGCATACCGTCATCGGCTGCTGAATAAGCCCGCCCTGCCCGTTTGCATACAAAAATATCTTGGCCATGGCCATTACGCCATTTAAAAGATAAAACGCCTCCTCGGTCTTGAGGTTCCTGAACTCGTCGTTGTTGTCGTATAGCCATTTGGCTATCTCTATCGTCCTGTCCATCTCGCTTTCCTCCCGTTCAGCTTATCCGCGCCCTGATGTGGCGCATTATATCGCCGGCTATGTCCGCGCCGGTGCATTTTTCCATTCCGGCAAAGTGCGCGTTTGAGTTTACCTCGCATATGAGCGGCCCGGCGCTCGAGAGCAGCATGTCCACCCCGCCGAAATCCAGCCCAAGCAGCGACGCTGCGCTGAGCGCAAGCCGGCTCTCCTCCGCAGTCGGGGAATACGCCTCTGCCGTTCCGCCGTTTGCAATGTTGGCACGGAAGTCGCCTCCGTTGCTGCGCCGCATCGCGCCGCTCACCCTGCCGCCGACGACGTACAGCCGTATGTCCCGCCCGAAGCTCTCGCTTATCGCCTGCTGCATTATCATCGGCACCGCCTCGTGGGCGCGTATTATCTCCCTTGCCTGCTCCGCCGTTTCCGCAAGGTATACCTGCTTGCCGAAGGAGCCACGGCATTCCTTTATTATCATCGGCAGCCCGAGGTATTTGACCGCCGCGTCCACAAAGCGCATTTCCCCGTAGCCAACGTATCTGTACGTCTGCGGGACCTGAATAGTCCTTGGCATTGGCAGCCTGCCGCAGAGCGCCTCGTGCGTAAGCCCCTTGTCGTCGCAGAGGGCGACAGCCTCCGGCCGGTTGAACACCCGAACGCCGTTTTTCTGCAGCATTCGCCCGAGCGGCAGGTCCTTGTCCCATAGTATACAGAAGGAATACCGCGAAAGGTCAAACAGCGCCCTGCCGGTTGCGATGTCAAAGGGCAGCTCGTCGTTACCCGCCCGCTCCAGCGGAAGTCCCTCCCGCTCTGCGGCGCTCAGCAGCGACGCCTCCAGCCCCCGAAAGCTCTGCTCCTCAACGAAGCCGTTGGTTATAAGCAGTCCTTTTTTCATTTTTTATCCTGCTCCTCTCCCTGGCATAGACGCACAAAAAGCATAAAAAAAGGATACCACAGCTCCCCCGCTCTTTACAAGGCGGCGCGCCGCAAAAAATAGCCGCGCATACGATTGCAAAGGCGGCGTTATTGTGGTAGAATAGTCAAAGCCGATATGTGTTTTTTGCTATAAAGCTTTTTTATATACGAAAGGAGAAACCAAACCATGAGAGAAGCAGCAAAGCCCGCCCTGCAAAAGCTCGATGAGCTCGGCATCAAATACTACTACTACGAGCACCCATTGGCGAAGACGATGGAGGACTGCGAGGGCATCGGTGCGGACGTTGGCGCAAAGCACTTCAAGAACATCTACGCCTGCGACCATTCCGAAACCAATTTCTACATTATAATCATTCGGGCGGATAAGAAATTCAAGACCTCGGAGGTCAGCCGCAAGCTCGGCGTTTCCCGCCTCAGCTTCTGCACGGACGAAATGCTTGAGGAAAACCTCGGCGTGGTTTCCGGCGCCGTTACCCCCCTTGCGCTGATGAACGACAAGGAGCACAAGACTCTGCTGGTCGTGGATAAGGACATACTGCGCGACGAAATGGTCTGCTGCCACCCGCTCACGAGCGATGCGTCCGTCGCCATGCACCGCTATGACCTCATAAAGTTCGTTCGCGCCTGCGGCAACGAGATCAAGTTCCTCGATATCGGCGACGGCGAACAGGCCGCCGAATAAGCCGCCCATACCTCAGACTGAATAAACCGCAACCCTTTAACCCCCGCCGGCTCGCGCTGCGCGGGGGTTTTTTTACAAATCAACGACCCCTTTATCCGTGTACCCCTGTATACACGAAAGCAGGGATGTTAATATATTTTTCCGTTTATGTAAATAATTAACCGTGTTTCCCCGCCCTCTTCCCGCCGTTTGGCGGGCGGGGACGCCTCAGCCGGCGCCTTGAATGATAAAAAAACCTCAATTTTGCGCCCGTTTTTGCCCCGCAGCTGTTTTATACGGGCTTTGCCGCCTTTTGTGGCGCAGCGGCTCCGAATATGCTCCGCCCGCAGGGTTTTGCGGCAAAAATGTAAAAAAAGATTGACTTATTGCGTTTAAATGATATCATGTATGTATAAAAATCCTGACAGGAGGTTTGTATGAAAAGGATTATAAGCATGTTGCTCGTACTCGTTATGGCCTTCGCCGTTACTGCCTGCAGCAGCAACGAAGGCGCCGTGGTTGAAGAGACCGCGACCGAGGAAACCGCAACCGAAGAGACCGCAGCGGAAGAGACCGCGGCTGTCGACGTTCCCGAGAATTTCAAGATCGGTATCGTAACCGGCTCCGTCTCCCAGTCCGAGGACGATAGGCGCGGTGCTGAGGCCTTCCAGGCCAAGTACGGCGAGGAGAACGTAGTTCTCGCTATCTACCCCGACAACTTCACCGAGGAGCTGGAGACCACCATCCAGACCATCGTAAACCTTTCCGATGATCCCGATATGAAGGCCATCATCGTGAACCAGGCTGTTCCCGGAACCACCGAGGCTTTCCGTCAGATCAAGGAAAAGCGCCCCGATATCCTCTGCCTCGCCGGTGAGTCCCATGAAGACCTGCCCGAGATCGGCAGCGCTGCCGACCTCGTCTGCAACAACGACTTCGTCGCCCGCGGATATCTGATCATCCGCACCGCTCACGAGCTGGGCTGCGACACCTTCGTTCATATCTCCTTCCCCCGCCACATGGCATACGAGACCATGAGCCGCCGCGTTGCTATCATGCAGGCCGCTTGTGAGGAGTTCGGCATGAACTTCGTTCTCGAGACCGCTCCGGATCCCACCTCTGACGTTGGCGTTGCCGGCGCACAGGCTTACATCCTTGAGAAGGTTCCCGAGTGGGTCGAGAAGTATGGCCAGAAGGCTGCTTACTTCTGCACCAACGACGCGCACACCGAGCCGCTGCTCAAGCAGCTCCTCGAGTACGGCGGATACTTCATCGAGGCTGACCTGCCCTCCCCGCTCATGGGCTATCCCGGAGCACTGGGCATTGACCTGACCGCCGAGGCCGGCGACTTTGAAAAGATCCTGGCCAAGGTTGAGGCTGCCGTTGTTGAAAAGGGCGGCGCTGGCCGCTTCGGCACCTGGGCATACTCCTACGGCTACACCGTATCCGCCGGCCTTGCTCAGCATGCGTACAACGTAATCACCGGCGTAAGCGAGCTGTGCGACATCGACGATATCGCCAAGGCTTACGGCGAGTTCTCCCCCGGCGCTGAGTGGAACGGCTCCAACTACACCAATGCCGACACCGGCGTAAAGGCCGACAATACCTTCCTGGTATATCAGGATACCTACATCATGGGCAATCCCGGCTACTACATGGGCTCCACCAAGATTGAGGTTCCCGAGAAGTACTTCACCATCAAGTAATCGCCCGCCGCTTTGGCGGCGCAGCATAAGTTGCTTGGATTTCAGGGGGAGGTTTATCCCTCCCCCCGTTATTTTTGTATTTGGGGTGTTTATATGGCAAACAACAGTTCTCCGCTTCTGGAGATGCGAAATATCAAGAAGGCCTTCTTTGGCAATCAGGTGCTTACCGATATCAACCTGACTCTGCACGAGGGCGAGGTGCTGGGGCTTTGCGGCGAAAACGGAGCGGGCAAGAGTACCCTGATGAAGATCCTCTTCGGTATGGACGTTATCAGGGAAACCGGCGGATATGAGGGAGACGTCCTCATAAACGGCGAAAAAGTCGTCTTTAACGATCCCTTCGACGCCCTCAAAGCGGGCATCGGTATGGTGCATCAGGAATTCTCCCTGATACCCGGCTTCACCGCCTCCGAAAACATACTTTTAAACAGAGAACCAAAGAAGAAGAACGTCATTTCCGAAATTTTCGGCGACAGACTCAATACCATAGACTACAACGAAATGACCGGGCGCGCCGAGGCGGCCATTGACAAGATGGGCGTTCATATCGACCCGCAGATGGTCATAAGCGAGATGCCGGTCGGCCATAAGCAGTTCACCGAGATAGCCCGCGAGCTGAGCAAGGAGCAGCTCAAGCTGCTCATACTGGACGAGCCCACCGCCGTGCTGACCGAAAAGGAGGCCGAGGCGCTGCTCGATTCAATACGCGGAATGTCCAAGCGCGGCATCGCTGTCATCTTCATAACCCACAGGCTGCACGAGGTGCTTTCCGTATGCGACCGCGTAATGGTCATGCGCGACGGCTATACAGTCCGCGATGTGCCCTCCTCCGAGACCTCGGTTCAGGATATCACCCGCTGGATGGTCGGCAGGAACATCGCCGCGGTGGAAAATTCCTCCATCAACGACGACAGCTCTGCGCGCACGATGCTCTCCATAAAGAACCTCTGGGTGGATATGCCGGGCGAAATAGTCCGCAACGTCAGCCTTGACGTTCGTGAGGGCGAGATACTCGGCATAGGCGGCCTTGCAGGGCAGGGCAAGCTCGGCATACCGAACGGCATAATGGGACTGTATGAAGCCGGCGGAACCGTCGAGTTCGACGGCAAGCCCATAGAGCTGAACAGCCCGAGGAAGTGCCTCGATGCCAACATCGCCTTCGTTTCGGAGGATCGCCGCGGCGTCGGCCTGCTGCTGGATGAAACGCTGGAGTGGAACATCGCCTTCCCCGCGATGCAGGTACAGGACAAGTTCCTCAAGTTCTACCTCGGCGGCCTTATAAAGTGGCGCGACGAAAAGGCCATACACGACATAACGATGAAATACATCGACGAGCTTTCCATAAAGTGCACGAGCTCGCTGCAGAAGGCAAAGGAGCTTTCCGGCGGCAACCAGCAGAAGGTCTGTCTCGCAAAGGCATTTGCGCTGGAGCCGAAGTTCCTCTTCGTTTCCGAGCCCACCCGCGGCATAGACGTCGGCGCAAAGTCGCTGGTGCTTGAAGCGCTCAAGAGGCTCAACCGCGAAAAGGGCGTTACCGTTGTAATGGTCTCCTCCGAGCTGGAGGAGCTTCGCAGCACCTGCGACAGGATAGCCATAGTCTCCGGCGGCAGGATCTCCGGCATACTGCCAGCGACCCGCTCCTCCGAGGACTTCGGCATGCTGATGGTAAGTCAGGTAAAGTAGGAGGACACAATGGAAAAAGCTGTAACCGAAAACAAGAAGAACAGGCTTCAGGAGCTTATCCGCAGCTTTGGCCTTCCAAGGCTGATAATCGCCGGCTTCCTGCTGCTCATGTTCATTATGGCGCCCTTTGTGGGTGCGGATTTCTTCACCCAGATAACCAACACCATAAACCGCTTCAGCTGGAACGCGGTGCTGGTGCTTGCAATGGTGCCTATGATACACTCCGGCTGCGGGCTGAACTTCGGCCTGCCGCTCGGCATAATATCCGGCCTGCTCGGCGCGACCCTCTCCATCGAGCTCGGCTTTACCGGCCCTATGAGCTTCCTTATGGCGGTCGTAATCGCGACCCCGTTCGCGCTGCTCTTCGGCGGCGGGTACGGCTGGCTGCTCAACAACATAAAGGGCGGCGAGATGATGATAGCGACCTACGTCGGCTTCTCCTCCGTCTCCTTCATGTGCATGATGTGGCTGCTGCTGCCGTATAAGAGCCCTACAATGGTATGGGGTCTTGCGGGCAAGGGCCTTCGTACCACCATCTCCCTCGAGGGGTTCTACGACAAGGCGCTCGCGAACTTCCTGCAGATAAACATCGGCAATCTGTCCATACCCACCGGCTCGCTGCTGGTCTTTGCGCTGCTGGCGTTCCTCATGTGGGCGTTTCTGCATACCAAGACCGGCACGGCGATGACCGCCGTCGGCTCCAACCCCTCCTTTGCAAGGGCAGCCGGCGTAAACATCAACAAGATGCGCACACTCTCCGTCGTCATGTCTACCTGGCTCGCGGCGGTAGGCATACTCATGTACGAGCAGGGCTTCGGCTTCATTCAGCTCTACATGGCGCCCTTCTATATGGCGCTGCCCGCCGTCTCCGCGATACTTATAGGCGGTGCCTCTGTCAATAAGGCGTCCATACCCAACGTAATCCTCGGCACCTTCCTCTTCCAGGGCATAGTCACCATGACGCCTACCGTAATGAATTCCATGATCCATACCGACATGAGCGAGGTCATAAGGATAATCGTTTCCAACGGCATGATCCTTTACGCCCTCACCAGAAAGATGGAGGGTTCAAGATGAAAAAGAGCTTCAGCTTAAAGGAGTTTATCCGCAACAACTCGGTGCCGCTCATGTTCGTCATAATATGCGCGATATGCATACCGATATCCGGCTTTTCAACCAGCTACCTGCTCAACGAGGTAGTAAACCGAATGGGGCGCAACATATTCCTCGTGCTCTGCCTGCTCATACCCATTATGGCGGGCATGGGTCTTAACTTTGCAATGACCCTCGGCGCGATGGCGGGCGAGATAGGCCTCATTTTCGTTGCGGACTGGCAGATATGGGGCATACCCGGAACCGTGCTCGCGGCGATAATCTCAGTGCCCATAGCGGCGCTGCTCGGCATATTCTGCGGAACAATGCTGAACAAGGCCAAGGGACGCGAGATGATAACCAGCTACATAATCAGCTTCTTCATGAACGGCCTGTATCAGCTCGTGGTGCTCTATATGATGGGTCCCGTGATACCCATTGCGCATACCTCAATAAAGCTGCCCCGCGGCTACGGCATCCGCAACACGGTGAGCCTGCTCAATATGCGTCAGTGCCTCGATAACCTGCTTGCGGTAAACGTCGGCGGCGTAAAGATACCGGTGCTCAACTTCATACTCATAGCTCTCCTCTGCCTGTTTATCGTCTGGTTCAGGAAGACCAAGCTGGGGCAGGATATGCGTGCGGTCGGTCAGGATATGCAGGTCGCCCGCGACGCCGGCATAAACGTTGAGCGCACCCGCGTGATATCGATGGTAATGTCCACCGTTTTCGCCTGCATCGGCATGATAATCTACCTGCAGAACATCGGCAACCTTTCAACCTACAGCGCACATACCCAGATAGGTATGTTCTGCATCGCGGCGCTGCTGGTCGGCGGTGCGTCGGTCGACAGGGCGACCATCGGCAACGTCTTCCTCGGCGTAATTCTGTTCCATACCATGTTCATAGTTGCCCCCTCGGCGGGAGCCAAGGTGACGGGTGACTCCATGATAGGCGAATACTTCCGCGTTTTCGTATCCTACGGCGTAATAACCATCGCGCTCATAATGTACGAGACCAAGAAGCGCTCTGCAAAGAGCAAGGTCGGCGAGGAGCTCAGGCTTGCACAGCTCGAGGAGGCAAAAAATGAAAAATAAGCGCAGATTTCTCTTCCGCTCGGCGGCAATACTGATAATCCTGCTTATTGCGGGCGCAATGTTCATCATCGGCCGCGGCCACACGGTGTATTTCGACAACAAGGTCTGCGAATACAACGGCAAGACCTTCGAGTGCCCGTATAAGATCGTCGTAACGGTCGATGGCGAGCAGGTCGCAAAGCTGTATGAGCGCGAGAGGGGCTCGACCACCAACATCGGCCAGAGCTTCTCAATGTCGCTTCGCATAACCGACGTTAAGGGCGGTGACGAGCGCTCGGTAAAGGTATCGCTCAAGCTCCCGTACAATATGGACGGCATAGTCATCAACCTGCCCGCGCTGCTTGCGGGTCAGCCCGCCGAGGCGTATATTTCCGAGTTCGTTCCGGTTGCGACTGAGGCGGACACTGCGGATGAGGAGGTCGTTACCGACGAGTTCGGCCTTGAAACCCTCGAGGACGACACCACGGCAGATGCTCAGTAAAGCCGACAAAAAAAGCACATTAACAGCAAAACAGGCGGGAGACCGCCTGTTTTTTTGCTCTGAATTTATTTCTTACGCTGCGGCAGCGCTTACAGTCCCCTTGCCCTCAAGCTCGGCGTATGTCCGCCTGATAAAGAATGCGGTCACCATGAATGTAAGTATGTCCGCCGCAGGGAAGGACCACAGCAGCCCGTCCAGCCCCATGAACGCCGGCATTATTATCGGCAGCAGCACGCCGAATATAACCTCGCGCAGCAGCGATATCGCAGTCGAGGCCGCTGCCTTGCCCAGCGCCTGCATGTATATGAGCGTCCCCTTGTTTACGGTCGCAAGCATCATCATGCACAGATATACGCGGAAGCACTTTACCGCAAAGGCGGAGTAATAGGCGCTTTCGTTTGCCGCGCCGAAGAGGCTCGCTATCTGCAGCGGCAGGCACTCCGCAATTATCAGCGCAACGCAGCCTATCGCAGCCTCTGCTATGAGCAGGTAGGTAAACAGCGTCCTCGCCCTGTCCTGCCGCCCCGCGCCGATGTTGTAGCCAACGACGGGTATGCAGCCCGCAGCCAGCCCTATGGATACCGATATCGCTATCTGGAAGAACTTCATAACTATGCCAAGCACTGCAAGGGGTATCTGCGCGTACTGCGCCTGCCCGAATACCGGATCCAGCGCGCCGTATTTCATGCAGCTGTTCTGAACCGCGGCCATGGATACCACCATCGACACCTGCGCAAGGAAGCTCGTCATGCCGAGCGCAAGGAACCTTTTAATTAGCCCGCCGCAGAGCGCAAAGCTGCTCTTTTCCAGCCGTATCGCCCGCATATTGCACAAATACAGCACCGAGAGCCCCGCCGTCAGTATCTGCCCTATGACGGTCGCGACCGCCGCGCCCATCATGCCCCATTTGAAGGCGAAAATAAATATCGGGTCGAGTATAACGTTTGTGATTGCGCCGCTCAGGGTCGCTATCATTGCAAACCTCGGGCTGCCGTCGCTGCGGATTATCGGGTTCATCGCCTGGCCGAACATATAAAACGGTATGCCGAGCGTTATCCAGAAAAAATATTCCTTTGAAAGGGCATACGTCTCCTCGTTCACCCTGCCGCCGAACAGCGTCAGTATGGGCTCCGCAAATATCAGGTATACGGCGGTCAAAACGAGGCTCGCGGCAATGCAGAGCACTATCGAGTTGCCAACGCTGCGGTGCGCCTCCTCCTCCCTGTTTCCGCCCAGCGCAATGCTTACGAAGGCGCAGGCTCCGTCGCCTATCATAACAGCCGCAGCAAGCGCCAGCACCGTCAGCGGGAAAACGACGGTGTTCGCCGCGTTGCCGTATGAGCCCAGATAGCTCGCGTTTGCAATGTATATCTGGTCAACGATGTTGTACAGCGCGCCGACGATAAGCGATATCATGCAGGGCACCGAGTATTTTTTCATCAGCCTGCCCAACTCCTCGGTTTCAAGAAAGTTGTTTTGTTTTTGTTCCATAGCGTCTCCTTTTTTAACACGGCAAAAAAAGCGCATGCCTCCCCCGCATGCGCAAAAAAACGACACAAGGGGGCATGATCCGTTTCGTATCAGATGCATGCGCTGCCCTCTTGTATCGTGTCAAATCATTACTGTATTTTTTTGTCCGTGGTGTATTATACCCCGCCCGCGGCAAAATTGCAAGGCGAAGTGGGGGTCAGGAACGCTCGGATATTTTTATATACTGCGCCGGGGCGGCGGCCGTCAGAAGGGCGATCCTGCAGCTTTCCTCCATTTCCTCAATGCCGTAGAACGCATCCATTATGCTCTTTCCGCCAACTATACCCCCGTGGTTCTGCAGCAAAAATGCATCGCCCTGCGGCAGTGCGGCTCTGAACGCCTCAAAAAGCTCCTCCGAGCCCGGCTTGGCATACGGAACCGCAGCAACGCTGCCGACCTTCATCTCAAGGTACGGCGTATAATCGGGTATCACGCATTTTTCGTCCGTCTCGCGCCTGCAGGACCAGAGCGTGGTAAACGGGCTGTGCGTATGGATAACCGCCTGAACAGCGCCGGATTTTTCATAATAAAGGCGATGCATCGGCCATTCCTTGCTGGGCTTTCTTTCGCCCTCCCACACATTCTTTTCAAGGTCAAGCACGGCAAAGTCCGTTTCTTTGAGCGCTCCAAAGCAGGAGCCGCTCGCGGTAATGTACATCCTTTTGCCATGCAGAAAGCTGAGGTTTCCGGTTGACCCGGATACCCGCCCGCGGGAAAACAGCAGCTCCGCCGCCCGTATAGCCGTTTGTATCTTCTCTTTTACTTCTGCTTCCATTCTGTACCTCCGCCGGTAATTGCAAGCGCCCGCTGAAAGAAATCCGCCTGCCCAAAGTTTCCGGATTTCAAGACCAGCCGTATGTCGGACCGTTCCGATGGGATCATCACCGGAACCCCCGGGGCAACGCTTTGGCCTATCGCATAGCTGTTGTAGCCCAGCGCCCTCGTGACCGCGCCGGAGGTCTCCCCGCCCGCAACGATTATCCGCTTAGCGCCGTGCTCCGCGGCGTACACCGCAAGCTCGGCCATAGCTCCCTCCAGCATGGCAGATATTTTCTCGCTTCCCTCCGCCTGAATGCGCTGAACCGCCGCCGGGTCGTCAGAGCTGTATATCAGCGCCCCGTTCGGGTTGCTGCAAATAAACTCCTTAAGCTGCAGCAGCGTCTGCCGGCCGGAAAGCAGCGCAAGCGCATCGATGTGCAGCGACGGATACCCCGTTTCCTGCAGCGAGGCTATCTGCCTTCTCGTCGCCGCCGAGAAGAAGCGTTGCAACGACGCCGATGGTCAGTATCAGGTTCACCCAGAACAGCTTTGGGCGCTTGAGCGCCTGCTCCTCGGGGGAAAGTTCTACCATGAGGCCGGAAACGTCAAGCCCTTCCTTGCTTATTCCAAGACGCTTGCGCTCCTTTGTTCCCAAATACCACGCTATGCCAACGCTGTAAATAATGCCCAGCGCCATGCCCGGTGCCATCATTGCGGTGAGCTGACCGGCGTCAACGTTCAAAACCGATATTACGCGCGCCATCGGGCCGCCCCAGGGCAGCAGGTTTAAAATAGTGTTTTGCATTATGACGACGCAGGCCAAGTACAGCTTGTTCATCTTCATCCTGTCAAAAATCGGCACCATCGCAGTGCAGGTGACGAGGAAGGTCGTAGAGCCGTCGCCGCCGCAGGAAACGACTGCAGCCATGAGCGAGGCGCCTATCATGATCTTGACAGGGTCTCCCTTGACCTTTGAAAGTATCGTGTTCACCATCGGGTCAAACAGGCCGACCGAAACAATCAGGCTGAAATACAGCACAGCGAACAATATCATCGAGAAGGTCTTGGCAACGCCCTTTATGCCGTCCATTGCAAAATCAAACGTCTCCATGCCAAAACCTCCGATGAGGGAGAATATTATAGGTATCACGATTATCGATACCAGCGGACTCAGCTTTTTCGTTGAAAGCACGACCAGAAACACAATTACGGTTAAGTAGCCCAGCAGCGCAAGTGACATAATTTTACCCTCCATCCTGTTTTCATGATTTTATTTTTATGCTCCGCGGCCAAGTCAGCTCTTGCGCCGCTGCATTTCCTTTACGACGGCCTCTGCAAGCTGCATGGTCGATGCGCTGCCGCCGAGATCCGGTGTTATGCACTCCCTGCGCGTCAAAACCGCACGGGTGCTCTCCTCAACCAGCTCTGCCGCGCCGCTCTCGCCGATGTGTTGAAGCATCAGCGCGCCGGAGAGTATGAGCGAGGTCGGGTTGGCAATGCCCTTGCCTGCGATGTCCGGTGCGGAGCCGTGCGTCGCCTCAAAAACCGCCCCGTTAACGCCGATGTTTGCCCCGGGCCCAAGGCCAAGGCTGCCCATGAGGCCGGCACACAGGTCTGAGAGTATATCGCCGTACTGGTTGGTAGTAACTATGACGTCAAACATCTGCGGCTTCTTGAGCAGGTATACCGTGGTTGCATCCACAAAGTAGTCGTCGGATTCGATATCCGGGTAGTCCTTTGCAACGTTCTGGAAGCACTCAAGGAAGAAACCGTCCGTGATGCTTATGGCGTTTGCCTTGTGTATGCAGGTGACCTTCCTGCGGTGGTGTGCCCTTGCGTACTCAAAGCCGAACCGCGCAATGCGCTCTGCGCCCACCCTTGTGATGAGCTTTATGCACTCCGCTGCGTCGTCGCGTATGCGGTGCTCAATGGCGCTGTATACGCCCTCCGAAAGCTCCCTCATTACGACAAGATCCATTTTTTCGTGGGTGCCCGAAATGCCGGGTATTCCCCTTGCCGGGCGCATGCAGGCATACAGCTCCAGCTCGCGGCGGATGGCGTTGTTGAATGAGGGGTAGGTGTGCTCCGTTCCGTCGTCGTGAACGCAGGTAACGCGGCCAAGCTTTTTTTCAACGCTTATCGGGCCCTTCAGGGCGATCTTTACCTCCCTGAGCATTTTAATGGATTCCTGCGGCACCGGATGGCCATACAGCTTTACCGCCTCCTCGGCGATAGGTATGTTGAACCATTCGATGTCCAAGCCGCAGGCGTCGATCACATACTGCGTTGCAGCAACGATCTCAGGGCCTATCCCGTTTCCCTTCAGTATACCGATTTTCATTGCAGATACCTCTTCTTTTGTTTTTTGTGTATTTCGAAAAATGTGTTTCTCTTTGCTTTTTGATCGTATCATAGGATGTCCGCATTCGGGAAATGTCTTTTCCGTATACGGTGATATCAACGAAATGCATAACGTAAAGCGTATATCCTGCAATAATCGATTGAATTTTGCCCTTATGAGTTGATATAATATTGCTGTAATCAATCGGGCACTTCACTCATCGCAAAAGAAGGATCGAGACATGAATCATGACGACTGGAAGATCATAGATACGCTGAACCGAAACAAGAGCATTTCCGTAACGGCGGAAAAGCTGTTTTTAACCCAGCCGACGCTCACGAGAAGAATACAGAAAATGGAGCAGGAGCTCGGCGTTGCCATGATCCACCGCACCTCAAAGGGCATCACCTTTACGGCGGAGGGCAGGCTTATCGCCCGCGAGGCCGGTAAAATGCTGGATCAATACGACGCTCTGCTTCGGGATCTCGGCAAGATCAAAAACAAGATATACGGAACGGTGCATATCGGCGTGTCCAATTCCCTTGCAAGGTTTCTGCTGCCCGATCTGCTGGCCTCCTGCAAAAAGAAATACCCGCTGCTGTCCTATGACGTGACGACGGGCTTCAGCAGCGAGATCGTGCGGTTAGTCTATAACCGGGAAATACAGGTCGGTTTCGTCCGCGGAGAGCATTTCTCAACGCTCAGCAAATACCGAATAAGCACCGACCATGCGACCATCGTAAGCAGCATGCCTATAGTCATGAAGGACCTTCCGCAGCTGCCAAGGATAGACTTTTACGCAGATGTGCCATCTCAGGCGATCATCGACACATGGTGGTATGACGTTTTTACAGAGCTTCCGTATATCGCGATGCGCCTAAAATCCGGCTCAGCGTGCTATGAAATGATACGCCGCGGGCTGGGCTACGGCGTCTTTCTAACAAGGGACTTCATATCCGAGACCGACACACAGCTATACAGAGAAGAGGCATTTTACAAGGACGGCAGCCCCGTTACGCGAAACAACTGGATGATCTACCGCGACGAGCCCTTTGAGGAATCCTACATGGAAGCGTTTTTAGGCTTTTGTCAGGAGTACTTCGAGGGCGGCGGCTACGGCGCAAGGCAGTAAATAAAATGAGAAATGCGGGCAGCTAAAAAGCCCCCGGCTCGATCAAGGCCTGGGGGCTTTTTCTGTGAATTTTTAATTTATTTCCACTCGCCAATCAGCTCAGGCTATCCCTGTTCCTCTGCTCGCGGCGGAGCTGGCGCTCCTTTGCGGCGCGGCGGCGGGCGGCCTCGCGGCGCTGCTTTTTCTCGAGGGCGGTGAGCACCGCCATTGCGATTATGGATATTACGGTGAGCACCGCAAGCACTATGAGCGCTATGGTCAGCGCGCGGCTTATCGAGCTGCCGACCTCGGCGCCGAGCGTGCTTATTGCGGACTGCTGCGCGTCGTCCGTCTCCTGAACGTTGCTCACGCCCAGCACCTCCGCGGTTATGTGCGCCGTGTAGCTGTACGGGTTGCCGGCGGGGTCGTTCATTGCAACGACAAAGGTAAGGTCGCGCGGGTCGCCGACGTATACCGTCTGCTCGGTTTCAAAGTTGCCTGCCGGCACGGAGTCGGTGCGGTATATCTCATTCAGCTTTGTCTGCTCCGCGCCGTTTTCGTCGGTATATGTCGTCTGCTCGGATATCACAAGGTCGGTCATGGTCATGGAGCCGGTGTTATTTATGCTGAACTTTACGGTTATCGAGCCCGAGGAGTTGAGCGTTTGGGTAACAGCTGCGGTGAACTCTATGCCGAGCAGGTCGGGGTCGATATACTTGCGAACAACGTAGCTCTTGGTCTTGTCCTCGTATTTATCCCCTGCGGTGGTAACGCCGGATATGCTGAAGGTAACATACCGCTCGGCATCCGGAACTATCGTATAGGTCAGCTGGCGGTTCTCGCCTATTGCAAGGGCAAAGGCATCGGAATTGACGCGGTTGCCGAGGTCGTCGGTTATCTTTATATCGCTGACCTTCTGGTTGCCGTTGTTGGTGAGGTTGATGGTAAAGGTAACGCCTGCCTCGCTCGCCTCGCCCTGAATGACCTCAACGGATATCTTGGAGTTTACCATACCGAGGGTCAGCGCGGAGGCTGTGGCAGTGCCCTCTTCGTTCGTTGCGGTGTCCTTATACGTTACCGTCGGCTCGGAGGTGACGGTGTTCTTGCCCATCTTGTATACATAGGGTATATCAATTGAGGCGCCGGGCTCGACCGTTTGCTTTTCGCTCAGTATCGAGCTTTTGCCGCCTATCTCGCGGTCAACGAGGGAGGTTACGGTTACAGGCGCTTCGCCGGTGTTGGATACCTTGTAGGTAAGCGTTATCTCCTCGCCGGGGGAGGCCTGCTTTGAGCTCGCGGAGCGGGTAAGCGTTACGCTGGAGGCTTTGGCGGAGGCTACCTTTACCGAAACGTCCTTGCTGCGCGCCTTGTCCCCCTCAACGTAGCTTACGGTGAGCGGAATCGAGGTATTGAGCATTTCGGAGGAAAAATAATAGCTTGTGGAAAATGACTTGCTCTCGCCCGGGGCAACCGTCGTGCCCGCGGTGCTGAAGGCCAGGTCGGGGTAATTCGCCGAAAGTATGGTTATATCCGAAATGTTTATGCCGGAATCCGCCTCGTTTGAGTTGTTCACGGTAACGGTTATTTTGCCCTCGCCCTCGGAAAGCATGGTTGCGGGGAGGACGGAGGCTGCGACCTCAGCGGCATATGCCGCGCCAAAGCAGAGCAGCAGCGCCAGAGAGAGCACCGCGCAAAGCAGCTTTTTTTTACTTGAAGCAGAGCTTGATAGCATATTATAAAACAACTCCCGTGTCATTGATTTTCGCCTTTTCTAATATAGCCCTCGCCGACGACGGCGACGGCACAGCGCCCGTCCGAGCGCTCAACTATGTCCTTTTTGAACCTGTCGAGCAGGGCGGACTCGACCGCGGCGGAGACCACCACGCCCTCGCCGAAGGAAACGTCCCTCACCTCGGCGTTTGCGCGGATGAACCCCTCCAGCGCGCCGTAGCGCGAGTAATCCATAGGTATTTGAACCACTGCGCCGGGAACGCAGCAGACCACACCGGCGGCCGATACCGCATCCGAGGCGGAGCGGGAATATGCCCGAACCAGGCCGCCCGCGCCCAGCAGCACCCCGCCGAAATAGCGGGTGACGACGCAGAGCACGTCGGTCAAGTCCCTTGCGAGCAGCACGTCCATTATCGGCTTGCCCGCCGTTCCGCCCGGCTCCCCATCGTCCGAAAACCGGGCTGCGCCGCTGCCTGTTCGGTATGCAAAGCAGTTATGCGTCGCGTCCCAGTGCTTTTTGCGTATATCACCGAGAACGGCAAGCGCCGCCTCCTCGCTCTCTGCGGGGAAGCAACGGCCGATGAACCTTGAGCGGTTTATGATGTACTCCGTTTCGGAGCTTTGGCGAACGGTCTTATACGGCTTCAAGGTGATTACGCCTTAACTACCCTGACGTAGCCCTTCTTCCCCTTCTTTATTACCGCGCCCTCGGAAAGCTGAGCCTCACTCAATGCGGCGTAAACGTCGCTTATCTTTTCCTCGCCGACCAGAACCGAGCCGGACTCTATCAGCCTTCGCGCATCCGACTTGCTCTTTGCGAGCTTGCCCATGACCAATAGGTCGGTCACCCTGAGACCGGTCGCTTCGATATCCGCTTCACTCAGCGAAACGGTCGGGATATTTGAAAGGTCGCCGCCGCCGCCAAAGAGCGCCTCTGCGGCCTGCCTTGCCTTGTCCGCCTCCTCTGTTCCGTGAACCTGCTCGGTCAGGGTATATGCAAGCACCTTCTTTGCGTTGTTGAGCGCGGCGCCGCCCTCGGCGCAGAGGGAACGTATCTCCTCCATCGGGATAAACGTCAGCAGGCGCAGGCACTTTTCAACGTCCGCGTCGTCAACGTTGCGCCAGTACTGGTAGAAATCGTATACGCTGGTCTTGTTCGGGTCGAGCCAGAGCGCGCCCTTCTCGGTCTTGCCCATCTTCTTTCCCTCGCTGGTGGTCAAGAGGCCGGTGGTAAGGCAGTATGCGGGCTTCTGCTCCTTTTTGCGTATCAGTTCAACGCCGCCCAGCATGTTGCTCCACTGGTCGTCGCCGCCCATCTGCAGCACGCAGCCGTACTTGCGGTTGAGCTCGAGGAAGTCATAGCCCTGAAGCAGCATATAGCCCATTTCAAAGAAGGTAAGCCCCTTTTCCATGCGCTGCTTGTAGCACTCGAAGGTGAGCATGCGGTTTACGGAGTACTGTGTGCCTATCTCGCGCATAAAGTCGAGGAAATTGAGGTGACGGAGCCAGTCGCCGTTGTTGGCGATTATCGCCTTGCCGTCGGAAAAGTCGATGAGCCGCGCCATCTGCTTCTGGAAGCAGGCGGCGTTGTGGTCTATCTCCTCGGTGGTCATCATGCGGCGCATATCGCTCTTGCCGGAAGGGTCGCCTATGCAGGCCGTTCCGCCGCCGAGAAGAACTATCGGAAGATGACCCGCACGCTGCATATGCGCCATCGTCATAAGCGCTACATAGTGACCGATATGCAGGCTGTCGGCAGTCGGGTCATAGCCTATATAGAAGGCGACTTTCTCCTTGCCCAGCAGCTCGCGCAGCTCCTCGGGGTGAGAGCACTGCTTCAGGAAGCCTCTTTCGGCCAGCACATCGTAAACGTTAGTCATCGATACATACTCCTTTTTAAATACTCATATAAGTAATAAAAGTCTACCACACTGCAAAGCCTTATTCAAGTATATCAACCGCAGGAATCGGCAGCCTGAGCCAAATTGCGCAGCGGAAAACCCACAGCAAACCGCACCGGCGCCGGTGTAGAATATCAGGAAGGCGACGGGGGGGTGATGGGCATGTGGGGCGCGGTGCTGCAGGCGGCGATACTTGCGGGGGCGTTTTTTGCCTGCAAAAGGGCGAACAGCCGCAAAAGGCGGGCAGAGCGGCAGCTTCGCCGCCTCAGAAGCAGGCTCAGGGAAACGTCGGAGGCGCTCGGACGCATTTCCGGCTGCCTTGAGGCGGGGCAGGCGGCGCTTGAGGCTGGGGAGCTGCGCTCATTGAGCAGCGCCGTTGCGGGAATAGAGACCGAGCGGCGGGAGAGATACCGGCTGCGGCTCGGCAGGGCGTCGCTGCCAAAGGGCGGGAGCGGGGAGCCGGGCGACAGCACCGCATACCGAAGGACAGAGAGCGGCGGCCTCGTAGTGCTCTCTGACGGCATGGGCAGCGGCCCCGCTGCAAGGCGGGAAAGCAGGGCTGCGGCAGGGCTTGCCTGCGACCTTATCAGCCTCGGCATAGGCGAAACAGAGGCGCTATGCTGCGTGAACAGGCTGCTTATGAGCAGCGGGGAGTACGACATGTACGCCACGATAGACGCCTTTGCCTTTGACGGGGAGCGCTGCACCGGCAGGTTTTTTAAGCTGGGCGCGCCGCCGAGCTATATACTGAGGAAAAACGGCGTTACAGAGCTGCGCGCGGAAACCCTGCCGGTGGGCATAGTCAAGGGGGCGGCGCCGGCGCGGCAGGAGCTTGAGCTCATGGAGGGGGACAGGATAATAATGACGACGGACGGGGTGAGCGATGTGCTGGGAGAGCAGATGCCGGGGCGGATAGCTGCGCTTAGCGGCATTTCAGAGCCGGAAAGGCTCGCCGCGGCGCTGCTGCAGCAGGCTGCAAGCGGGGGCGAGATAAGGGACGACATGACGGTGATAGCCGCGCTCGTGGTTCGATCGCAATAGGGCGCAAAAGCCATAATTTACCCGAAAAGTGAACTTTCAGGGAAAGCTATTTATTTATCAATCGCCGGTATGGTATAATTTATGCGTCACAAAGAGAAAGGGAGGGGCGGCCGGTGAAAAACATATGCGTTTTCGGTGCATCCTGCTCGAATATAGACAGAGAATACATAAGCGCAGCCTATGAGCTGGGGAAGATAATGACGGCGCGGGGCGCCGGGATGGTGTTCGGCGGCGGAAATACCGGCCTCATGGGGGCCGCGGCGCGGGGCGTCAGGGATTCAAAGGGACACATAATAGGCGTTATACCCGAGCGGCTGAACAGACCCGGCATAGCCTATCCCGGCTGCGACGAGCTGATAGTTACGCCGGATATGCACACCAGAAAGGCCAAGATGGAGGAGCTCAGCTCCGCCTTCATCGCGCTGCCCGGCGGCTACGGCACGCTTGAGGAGCTTATGGAGGTGCTAACGCTCAACCAGCTCGGCTATATATCCGCACCGGTCGTATTGCTCAACACCCGCGGCTGCTACAACGGGCTCATCGCAATGCTGAATACCTGCGTTGACGAGGGCTTCACCGCAAGACCCTGCCTTGAGCTGTTTGCAGCGGCAGAAACGCCGCAGCAGGCAGTTGAACTGGCTCTCAACAGAAAGCAGCCGGAGATACCGGACAAGCTGGCGGATGCTATACGCTTTGCCGCCGGAGAAACGGAAAACGACAAATGAAGCACAACATAATGGTATGCGTTACCCGGCCGCAAACCTGCGAAAGGCTTATTTCAAGGGGTATGGAGCGCAGCAGGGATTCCGAAATACATATCGTTCACTGCGTTGAAACGGGGCGCAACTTTCTGGGCAGCGCCTTTGAGGGGGACGCGGTTGAGTATCTTTTTACCGCGGCGCAGCTCGCGGGCGCAGAGCTGATACTGTTGCGCGTAAACGACATTGACGATGCGCTGGTGGATTACGCCGAGAAGAACGGCATCGACATGATAATCATGGGCGCAAGCCCGGCGAACCTTGACCACGACAGCATAGTTACAAGGCTGCAGCGGCGGCTGCCTGCGGTCGAGTTCGACATAGTCGGCTGAATACTCGAAAATGACCGTACTGCGGTCATTTTTTTGTGATATAATTAAGCGTTGACAAGCATAATAATCCTGAGCAAAGGAGAAGTATATAATGGCGGCAGAGCTTAAGGCAAGAAAGGACATGGACAGGCGGTATATGTGGGACCTTTCCCATATATTCAAGACAAAGGAGGATTGGGAGGCGGCGTTTGCGGAGCTTCAGGGCGAGCTTGCCTCGCTCGGCCGGTTTGCGGGCACGCTCGGCACGGCAGAGGGCGCAAAGGAGGCGCTGGACGGGTTTTATGACATCGTGTACAGGTCAATGCGTATGTACGTATATACCGAGCTGAGCAAGGCCGGCGACAACGGCGACCCGGAGTATCAGGCCATGAACGAGCGGGCGACCATGCTGCTGGTTCAGATAAGCACCGCGGCGAGCTACATAACGCCGGAGCTTGCGGCGCTGCCGGAGGAGACGCTGAAGGGCTACCTCGATGCGCCGGAGCTTTCGCTCTACCGCCACCAGATAGCGGACGTCATACGCGGGCGAAAATACGTTCTTTCGCCGGAGCAGGAGCGCATGCTCTCGATGCTTGCGGACGCGGCACAGACGCCGGACAACAGCTTTACCATGCTTGAGAGCGTTGACATGACCTTCCCGACCATAACCGATGAAAAGGGCAATGAGATTCAGCTCACGCACGGCAGCTTCGGCGTTTACCGCGAGAGCGGGGACAGGCGGGTGCGCCGCGAGGCGTTTGAAAAGTACTTCGGCGAATTCAAGAGGTACATAAACACATTTGCCGCGATGTACGGCGGCAGCGTTAAGTTTGACAACTACTTTGCCGACGTGCGCGGTCAGGAGAGTGCGCTCAAAATGGCGCTTTTCGGCGGCGACGTTCCTGTATCGGTATACGACAGCCTCATCGAGGCGGTTCACGGCGCGCTGCCCGCAATGCACAGATATATCGAGCTGCGCAAGCGGATACTCGGCCTTGCCGAGCTGCATATGTACGACCTGTATAACCCGATGGTTGAGGACGCGGGAATGCACTTCACCTTTGAGGAGGCAAAGCAGACGGTCAAGAAGGCGCTTGCCCCGCTCGGCGAGGAATACGGCAGGCTGCTGGACAGAGCCTTCAGCGAGAGCTGGATAGACGTATACGAAAACAAGGGCAAGACCACGGGCGCGTTTTCCTGCGGCGTTTACGGCGTGCACCCCTACGTTCTGCTAAACTACACCGGCGAGCTGGACGACGTATTTACTCTGGCGCACGAGCTTGGCCACGCCATGCACTCGTATAAGTCCAACCAGGCACAGGCATATGCCAACCACGATTATTCCATAATGGCGGCGGAGGTGGCCTCCACGGTGAACGAGGTGCTGCTGCTCAAGTACCTTATAAACGGCGAAGCCGACAAAAAGCGGCGGGCATACCTGCTCAACCATTTTATCGAGAGCTTCCGCACGACGCTTTTCCGCCAGACGCTGTTTGCGGAGTTTGAAAAGCGGACGCACGAAATGGCGGCGTCCGGAGTTCCGCTCACTGCGGAGAGCATGAACGCGCTTTATCGCCAGCTGAACGAGCTGTACTACGACGGGGCGGTGATAGACGAGCTTCAGGATATCGAATGGGCGCGCATACCGCATTTTTACAACGCATTTTACGTCTACCAGTATTCGACCGGCTACTCCGCGGCGGTGGCCATTGCGGAGGGTATACTTTCCAGCGGCGACCCGAGCGAGTACCTGCGCTTTTTGACCACCGGCGGCAGCGATTACCCGATAAACGAGCTGCGCATAGCCGGCGTTGACCTTGCAAGGCCGGAGGTCGTTTGCAATGCACTGAAGGAATTTGACCGCTGCGTAAGCGAGCTCGGCGCGCTGCTGGATGAGCTTAGGGCATAAACAAAAAAAGAACAGGAGAAAAAACTATGACATACGACGTTGACCTGAACGAAATGAAGGGCTATATACTCAACAAGTTCAAGAACGAGGGGGATTTTGACTTCCTCAAGGAGGGGCTGCTGGAGGAGCTCGTGGGCGAGATGATGACCATTGACCAGAGCTACCTTGCAAAGCTCGGCGAGGACGACGACTACGACGACGACGCGGCATACGAGCTGCTCTACGCCGCGCTGCAGAAGAAATATCCCGACTATAAGATGTACGCCATGCGCCTCGCGGAGGACTATCTCGACTTTTCCGAAGAGTACTTGGTCAGCGTAGATGCGATTGAGTGGGAATAAATATTTAGTGTTTTTCGAATCCTGAAAAGCGTTGGTATTGCAGCGTTTTTCAGGATTTTTCTTTTTCGCTGGCTACAAATTGGCTACATTTGAAGCCTTTTTTGTAGCCAGAGGCTCACGGCATGATGCCGTCAAGCTGTCTGGCTACCTC
>CAVIAA010000025.1:0-31487 GCA_963640685.1 Acutalibacteraceae bacterium | reverse complement strand
GCGCATAGGTTGCCTGACCGCGCTTCTCCTGAAGCATTTCCTCAACATCCACATCGATGTCGATATGTAGACCGTTTGTCCGCACTAAAAGACATACCGTCTCCACATGATGAGTGTCGGGGAACATGTCGACAGGCTGGATTTTGCTTACGGTATAGCCGAGAGAGGCAAGCGTGCGGCAGTCGCGGGCGAGGGTAGCGGGGTTGCAGGAAACGTAGACTATTTTTTTTACGCCGCTTTGGGCTAAGGCGGTGAGCACCGCTTCGTCGCAGCCCTTGCGCGGCGGGTCGATAACGGCGCAGTCGAGCCGCTCCCCGTCGGAAACAAGCCTCGGCAGCACATTCTCTGCGTTTCCGCATATGAACCGGGCGTTTCGTATGCCGTTTTCTGCGGCGGCTCGGTTCGCGTCCTCAATAGCCTCAGAAACGCACTCTATGCCGATGACCTCATTTGCATGCTCTGCAAGCATAAGCGTAATAGTGCCTATGCCGCAATAAACGTCGGCGACCCTTTCGCTGCCATCAAGGCCGATGAAATCAAGCGCACAGCCGTACAGCACGTCCGTTTGAATCGGATTCACCTGCAGAAAAGACGCCATGGATACATTAAATCTGTGCCCTTTTACCGTTACCGGCAAGCGATCATTCCCCCAAAGCGTCGTAAATTTATCGCCTAATATTACGTTGGTATCCGCCTTGTTAAGGTTGTGAATAACGCCTGTCAGCCCGGATATATTGTCTCGAAGCAGTTCAATGAGCTCGTCTCCGTGCGGCAGCCTGCCAGACGTTACGACGAGCACGATGATCCCATCATCGGATTCCCGCACCATGCAGTGCCTGAGCAGACCGCAGCGCTTAAGCTCGTCATACGGCGTGATATTATATTCACGCGCCCATTTTGTTACCGTTCGAACGGCCGACATAACCCTCTCAGACTGTATCGGGCAGTCGCTTATCGGTATTATCCTATGGCTCCTCGGGGCGAAAAAGCCTGCGGCTATGTTGTGGCTTTCGTCATAGCCAAACGGGAAGCTGCCCTTGTTGCGGTATCTTAGCGGTTGCTCCATGCCTATGCATGGGCGTACCTCTATCTCTTCCTCGCCAAACCTGCCGAGGCGTATAAAAGCGTCCCTGACCTGCTTCGTTTTTGCTGCAAGCTGTGCCGCATAGGTCATGTGCCGCATAGTACAGCCGCCGCAGCGCGGATAGGCAGAACAGTCGCTTTTCGTGCGATCAGCCGACGGCTCCATCACCTCCGTCAGCTTAGCTACGCCGTAGCCTGCGGTCGTCTTTATAACGTGGGCACGAACCCTCTCGCCGGGCAGAGCGAGCGGTACGAACACCGTATAGCCATCTACCCTGCCTATTCCCTGCCCCTCCGAGCCGAGCGCATCTATATTCAGCTCTACATCGTCATTTTTTTCTATCGGCAGCTCTCGTATCATTTCAGTCTCACATTCTCCTTGCCAAGCAGTTCATTCAGCACTTCGATAAGCGTTACAGACGGGTTTACGGACAGCTCTTTATCCGCCTGCATGGCCTTTTTCGTTGCGTTGTCCACAAGTATCACGGTGCTGCTTCCGGGATACCGCCTTAGTACCGTCGTAAGGCGATCGAGTACAGACTTATCCTTGGTGTTCAGCCTGAGATACAGCTTACCTGCCGCTTTGCCTGCCGCTGCGTTTTTTTCAAGCGGCATTATCTCATCCGCAATCACGGTGTTGTTCTGATCCTCCCGCATACTTAGCCTGCCAGAAACCACAACCTTATTATCGACTATCAACCTGTTGCCAAATCGATTGAATACCGATGGAAAAACGGCGAACTCTACGCTGCCGGAAAGATCTTCTACCACGGCATAGGCCATAAGGCCGTTTCCACTTTTAACGGGCTTTGTGCGAACGGAGGTTATTATGCCGCCTGCGCGTACCCTTTGGTTGTCCTTATACGCCCCTGTGTCGTCCGCCGCAGAAAGCTCGCTGCATTGGTCGAGCGCCTTGAGCTCCGCTGCGTAATCCAGCAGCGGATGTCCGCTTATGTATACGCCCATCACCTCTCGCTCCATTGAGAGCAGTGTGCTTTGGTCGAGCTCCTGAATACTCGGTATGGGTATATCCGCCTCGGACGCGACCTCATTCCCGCCGGCCATATCAAATAGCGAAAGCTGCCCGGAGGCGCGGCGCTTGTTTTCGCTGCCGACGGCGCTCATAGCCTGCTCGTATACCGCAAGAAGCTGAGAACGGTGCAGCTTCATGCTGTCAAAGCAGCCCGCCTTGATAAGTCCCTCAAGGCTGCGCTTGTTTACCTGCTCATCTCGGCGTATAAAATCATAGAAATCCTTGAATGAGCCGTTTTTCTCCCTTTCTGCCGCGATATTCTCCGTAACGCTCTCTCCTACATTCTTTATGGCGGCGAAGCCAAAGCGTATTCCGCCGTTTTCAACCGAGAACTTTGAGGTGCTGCTGTTTACATCCGGCGGCAGCACGTCTATTCCGCGCTGGCGGCAGTAACCGACGTATTCGGATATTTTCTTCATGTCCTTTCCGATGAAGCTGTTCATCTGCGCCGTCATAAACTCAACCGGGTAGTATTTCTTCAGGTACGCGGTCCGGTAAGCGAGAACGGCATACGCTGCCGCATGGGACTTATTGAAGGCATAAGATGCAAAGTCCATCATTTCATCGAATATTCTGTTCGCGGTATCCTTATCTACGCCGTTGCGGACCGCACCCGGAACTATGACCTTTCCGTCCTCCACTATGCCGTTTATAAAGTACTCGCGCTCCTTTGCCATAACATCGTGCTTCTTTTTTGCCATGGCTCTGCGCACAAGGTCGCTCCTGCCCCAGGAATAGCCCGCAAGGTCGCGCACTATCTGCATTACCTGCTCTTGATATACCATACAGCCATAGGTCTTTTCCAGTATCGGCTTCAGCTTTTCATGGGCGTATTTTATGTTTTTCCTGTCGTTTCGTGCCGCTATATATCTCGGTATCTGTTCCATTGGTCCCGGACGGAACAGGGATATTCCGGCGATTATATCCTCAAAGCAGTCTGGCTGAAGCTGCATCATGAACTGCCGCATCCCGTTTGATTCCAGCTGGAACACGCCGTCGGTATCCCCCTCGGATATCATTTTGAATACCGCCGGGTCATCGTTTTCCATGCGCTCAAGGTCGGGCACCTCTCTGCCCTGCTTTTTTATGAAATCCAGCGTATCCCGTATCACGGTAAGGTTGCGCAGGCCGAGAAAATCCATTTTGAGCAGGCCGAGCTCCTCCACCGTGTCCTTTGTGAACTGTGTGGTTATTGCGTCCTCGTTGCGCTGCAGCGGCACATATTCCACCGTTGGCTGAGCACATATGACGACACCTGCCGCATGAGTAGAGGCGTGCCGCGGCAGCCCCTCCAATTTTAGGGACAGGTCGATCAGCTTTTTTATTTTCGTGTCGCTGTCGTACAGTGCCTTTAATTCGGGCGAAAGCTCAAGCGCCTTTGTTAGCGTCATGCCGAGGGCGTTTGGTATCATCTTTGCTATCCTGTCGACCTCCGCATACGGCATATCCAGCGCCCTGCCGACATCTCGCACCACAAGCCGCGCCGCCATTGAGCCAAATGTTATTATCTGGCAGACGTGATCCGCACCGTACTTTCGCGTAACGTAATCTATGACCTCCTGCCGCCGCTCTATACAGAAATCTATGTCAAAATCCGGCATGGAGATGCGCTCGGGGTTAAGAAAGCGTTCGAATATAAGGTCGTATTTAATCGGGTCAGTATCAGTTATACCCATTGAGTAGGCAGCAAGGCTGCCAGCACCGCTTCCCCGCCCGGGACCCACAAAAATGCCGTTCTCGTGTGCAAAGTTTACAAAATCCCATACTATCAGGAAATAGTCAACAAAGCCCATTTGGGCTATAACGCTTATTTCATATTCCAGCCTGTCCCGTACTTCCTTTGACGCAGCGGGCATTTTGCGTTCAAGGCCCTCCCGGCATAGCTTTGTCAGGTATTCAAGGTTAGTCATGCCGTCCGGCGCCGTAAAGCCGGGCAGGTGCTGCTCGCCGAATTTGATTTCAACGTTGCACTTATCGGCGATTTCCCCAGTCGTTTTAAAGGCCTCAGGGTATTCCGGCAGCATTGCCCGCAGCTCATCCTCGGATTTTAAATAAAACTCATCCGCGGACATTCTCATTCGGTTTTCATCTGTAACTACCCTGTTGGTCTGTATGCAGAGCAGCACATCCTGGCTTTCGGCATCTTCTTTTTTAACGTAATGTACGTCGTTGGTGGCTACATATTTTATGCCCAGCTCATTTGCCAGCTGAACGAGCTGCGGCAGCACCTCTAACTGCTCCGGTATTCCGTGATTTTGTATTTCTATATAAAAATCGTCGCCGAATATGCCCTTTAGCCGCTTTGCAAGAGCCTTTGCGTCATCATACCGTCTTTTTAGAATCAGCTGCGGTATATCGCCCGCAAGGCAGGCGGAAAGGCAGATTATGCCCTCGTGATACTGCTCAAGAAGAGCATAGTCGATGCGCGGCTTATAGTAAAAGCCATCGACAAAGGATATGCTGGACAGCTTCATGAGGTTTTTATAGCCCTGCTCGTTTTTTGAAAGCAAAATTATATGGGCATTTTCCCTCGAGCTGTTTTTTTCAAGGTGTGAGCCCGGGGCGACATACGCCTCGGTACCGAGTATCGGCTTTATGCCGTTCTTTTTACATTCCTTATAGAAATCTATGACGCCATACATGGCTCCGTGGTCGGTTATGGCCAGCGAATCCATGTTCAGCTCCTTTGCCCTCGCAACGAGCTCGCTAATACGCGCCGCGCCGTCCAGCAGGCTATACTGTGTATGCACATGCAGGTGTGTGAATCCGCTCATTTGTCTGCTCCTATTTATCCCTTAGCTCCTGCGCTATTATCGACAGCTTTGCGAGGCGATGGTTAAGGCCGGATTTGCTTATTTCCGCAAGCTCGGCAAGGTCGGCAAGCGTTGCCTCTGGGTTGTTTATGCGCACCTCGGCCGTCTCTCTGAGCTTAGGCGGAAGCGCCTCAAGGCCGCCGTTTAGCCGTATGAACTCAATATCGAGAAGCTGCTGTGCTGCCGCTGCAGCCGCCTTGTTCATGTTTGCGTCCTCAAAGTTCTGCTGCCGGTTTATGTGGTTGCTCACGCTGCGCATGACCCGCGCCTCCTCAAAGGCCATGGTACTGTTCATCGCCCCTATGAGCGTTATAAAATCCGATACCAGCTCGCCGTCCTTCAGGTACACTACATAGCTGGATTTACGCGGTAAATACTTTGCCGCTATGCCAAGCTCGCCCATTATACGGCAAAGCGACGCCGCGAACTGCTCATACCGGCATACGAGCTCAAGGTGATATCCCTTTTTAGGGTCGCTTACAGAGCCTGCACCGAGAAAAACGCCGCGCAGGAACGCCCTTGCCCTGCCTTCATTTTCAACCAGCTCAGGCGGTATGCTGCCGAGCTCAAGCTCACCGCCAACGCCGTAGCCGGCGTCCCTAAGCAGCTCCGTCGCTCCATCGCCCGTAAACCTTACTACGTTGCTTACGGCGTTCAGGCGTTCCTTTTCGCTTATGGATATTTCTGCCTTTACGCCGTAAAGCTCCTGCCCCAGCCGCGCCGTGAGCGCGGCCACGTTGTCATTTTCCGTTATAAACTGCAAGCCGACGCCGCCGCGTCCAAGCGTCATCGACCCTGCCGCATGGGTTATGCCGCAGAGCAGAGACCGCTTCTCCTCGGGGCTGCCGCGCCTGCAGCCTTCAACCAGCTCGTCCTTTGTTTTAGATGAAAAAGACATATCAGTTTTATTCTCCGGTACGTTCTTTTATATCGCTGCCCTCCGAAGCAAGATCCCTGTGTAAGATCGCGACCGTGTACTTTTCCTTTAGCCTGTCATATAGCTCCTCAGCCGCGCACACCGAGCGGTGCCTGCCGCCGGTGCAGCCAAAGGCGATGCAGAGCCGGCGCTTTTCCTGCTGAATAAAGCGCGGAATCAATCTGTAGATCATAGCCTCTACATCGTCCATCAGGGCTCTTACGTCATCGTCCTGCATAACGAATGCCTTGACCGCCGAATCGCTGCCGGACAGCGGCCGCAGCTCCCTGTCATAGAATGGGTTGGGCGAAAAGCGCATGTCCAGCACTATATCCGCTTCAAACGGCACGCCGCGCTTATAGCCGAAGCTCATTATTTTTATTGCAAAGTCTGTGCTGCCCATATTAAGCTCGCGCTCCAGCGCTGCGCCGAGCTCCAACGGACGCATATTGGTTGTGTCTATTATTATTTCAGCTCTATCCCTTATTTCGGCCAGTATTTCGCGTTCAGTGCGTATGCCCTCGGCGATGTCGTCCGAAAGCGGGTGTCTGCGGCGAGTTTCGTTATATCTTCGTTCCAGCACTTCGTCGCGGCAATCCAGAAAGACTATTCTGTAATCGACATTTGTATCGTCCAGCCTGCTCAAGGTGTTTTTCAGGTTGAGCCTGAAAAGTCTGTCCCTGCTGTCCATTACCACCGCCGCCTTCTCTACCGGAGGCATCGCCCTGCTGCACAGCTCTACCAACCCCGGGCACATTTCGCACGGAAGGTTGTCCACGCAAAAGTATCCTGAATCTTCGAATTTTTTCAGCGCCTGAGTCTTTCCTGCTCCGGACATGCCGGTAAGTATTATCAATTGCATAATCTTATTTTTTTCGCCTCCCGATGAATCTTACCTCCGGCTCCAACTCAACCCCGCTGCTCTCGAATACCCTCTGCTGCACCAGCTCAATGAGCTGCCGCACATCAGCTCCGGTCGCCCCGCCCCTGTTTATGATGAAGCCTGCGTGAAGCGTGCTCACCTCAGCCCCGCCTATGCGGGTACCCTTCAGCCCGGCCTGTTCAATGAGCGCACCGGCAAAATGCCCCTCCGGCCGCTTAAAGGTGCTCCCAGCACTTGGATAATTCAAGGGCTGCTTTATGCGTCTCCGCTCCGAATACTCCTTCATTCGTTCCATTGCCCCGTCGTCGTTTGGCGTAAGGGCAAGCGTTGCGGCGATCACTATGCGCTCAGGTGCAGCAAAGGCACTGCGCCTGTACCCAAGCTCGTCATCGGTCGGTTTTTTGCTCTTCAGCTCGCCGTTTTCGATGTACTGAACCTCCTGCAGAAGCTGCTTCAGCTCGCCGCCGTACGCCCCCGCGTTCATCGCTACCGCGCCGCCAACAGTGCCCGGGATACCGGCTGCCCACTCGAGGCCGCCAAAGCCCCGCTCAACGGAGTCCCTTGCCGCAGCGCAAAGCAGCGTGCCGGCAAGCAGCTGCTGCCTGCTTCCGTCGTACTCTATGCCGGCAAAATCCCCTGAGATGCGTATTACCAAGCCGTCTATGCCTTCATCGCTCACCAGCAGGTTGCTGCCGTTGCCTATTACGATATACGGCACGCCGAGCTCATCTGCCCTTGTGATGCCGTACATGAGCTGCTGCCGGTCTGCAGGCATAAAGAGCAGATCGGCCGAGCCGCCTATGCGAAATGACGTGTATTCCGACATCGGGGCATCAGCCCTTATTTTGTATTTCGCCAGCTCCTGCCGCAGTACTTCAACGCCGCCCCGCTCCTTCATGCCTTCCTCCAGTAGTACACAAATATACATAGTATATTTTACTTTATTGCCGCCCCTCGCACAAGCTCCTTCAGGCGTAAATCCATATCCTTTTTTGCTTCCTTGCTGCCGGAAAGGCCGGCCGCCGCGCTTTCGTACAGCTGCTCTCGGTATGTTCCGTAAAGAAAGCAGCTCGGCGCCGTTATATCTGCGCTGGCCAAGGTCAACTTTTTCGCATCCGAAACGGTGCTTTCGGCAGCTACGGGCATCAGGCCAAGCTCCGAAAGGCTACTTTGCCTTTCCGGAGCGAGCACATATTCCACGAGCTCTTTAATATAGCCTGCCATGGTATCATCCGCTTCCCTGTCCACGCCTATGTACTGAACGAGGTCGGTGTAATTCGTGCAGTCATACAATTCAAAAAGAAAGCCCTTACCCTCCTGCAGTCTGCGTTCCATATCCCCGGTTTCCCGCGCATCAACAAAGGCGGCAACTGCTTTTTCGTTTTTGAAGTCCTCAATGCTGCTAAGGCTGCGGGAGGCGCCGTAGATGCAGGCAACCACTGCATCCCCTGATATTTTCACAGTTCCGGAACGTATAGCATCCTTCAGCGTATCCGCATTCAGCCCCTTTTCCTGCATAAGGCGGGAATTGACCGCAAGAAAATAGCTTGAAGCGGCATACGGCACCGCATACGAGCTACCGTTGAAGCGGCCTGTTTCCGCAAGGTTGCCGCGCATATTCTCCAGTGCTGTTTCCTGGGGCTTTAGCTCCTCGGGGTGTTTCCAGCCGCAAGGGAAAGAATATACGTCCGCTCTTTCCCCTCTTTTGCGGCGGGCTTCGTATTCCTCCGCGGTCATGCCCTCGACCTCAAAATATACGCCGCGGTGCCTTTTTTCAACGGCCGAAGCCGCCCTGCCAAGCCAGCTTGAAAGGCTGCCCGTTTTCGGCTTGAAGCCGACGATGTGCCAAAGGCGTATTATTCCCTGATAGCTCTCCGTGTTTTCCGCCCGCAGCCTTTGCGTAAGCTGCTTACGCCCCGAAGCGATATAATTGGGCGTCAGTGCCATAAACGCCGCAATGAAAAGCGTCATCGCCGCGCATATCATGGTATCCCGTTTCCGCATAAGCTATCCTCCATAGCTATATTTATGCTGCTGCCGGGCAAAAAAAGAGCTCTGAATCACTTCAGAGCTCTAAGCAAATACACCGTCCGGATCGCGATCGCCCCGCAAACGCCCCTAGCGGGAGGATCATAAGACATAAGTTCGGTTTGTATTTTTGGAGGAAAAAACAATGAAGAAATCCTGTTTTACCCCGGACGGCCTAACATATCTGCCTTACGGTTATTATACTACCACTAGATATTGCGTTATGCAACAGTAATTTTCTCAAAAACAAACAGTTTACAGTTTAGCCGCAATTTCCGTCAAAAACAGGCGTAAATTTGCTGTTTGCTGAGGTCATCTCCTGAATGAGCACGTTTTCGAGACCCAACGCTGCGCAGTATCCAACTGCCCTCCGGTATTCGCGCCTGAGCAGCCGCCTGTCAAGGGGCGGGTAGCGCTCGGCCATGTGGCAGGGCACATACTGGCTCATAAGAGAAATACTTATCTCCTTTGGAAAATTCGCTGCGACGTAGTCCAGCACCCGCCTTGTTTCATCTACCGAGCCCGGCAGAACCAGGTGGCGTATTATCACCCCGCGCTTTGCGATGCCGTCCTCATCCGTCTCCAGCAGCCCGACCTGCTTGAACATCTCCTCAACGGCGGGCGCGGCGTATTCAAAATAATCGGCAGCACCGGAATATTTTTTTGAAATTAGCGGCGTTGCGTATTTAAGGTCGGGAAGGTAAATATTGACAAGACCGTTCAGCCTCTTTAGCGCATCGACGGTTTCATAGCTGTTGGTATTGTAAACTATCGGTATCTTCAGCCCGCCGAGCCTTGCCCTTTCAATTGCAGCAGCAATGACCGGCAAAAACGGCGCCGGGGAAACAAGGTTGATATTGTGTGCCCCCTTTGCCTCAAGCCGGAGCATCAGCTCGGCTATGCCCCTGTCATCGTATATATCGCCTACGCTGCCGCTGCTTATCTCGTAATTTTGGCAAAAGACGCAGCGGAGGTTGCAGCCGCAAAAGAATATCGCACCGGAGCCGTTTTTGCCGCTTATGCACGGCTCTTCCCACATGTGCAGCGCCGCCTTTGCGATGTGCGGAAAATAGGGCGCGTTGCACGCGCCCCTTTTGCATTCTCTGTCAACGCCGCATTTTCGCGGGCAAAGCAAACATTCGCCCATTTATCATTTCTCCTTTTGGCCCTTTTGTTCCTTTGCGGGCTTTCGCGGCTTCAGCTTGACCTCGGGCAGCTTGCGTTTCTTTTCTCCTGGAGCGTTAACGACTTCATAGTCCGCATCGTAGGCGCCATCCTCACCCGGAACCTTTTCGGCAGGCTTCTCTTTCTTTTCCTTTTCGCCGCGGGATTCCTTCGCTGGGCCAAGTTCTATGGCGTTTGATACATACTTCTTTACGGTAAACGTAAATACTGTTCCTTTGCCAAGCTCGCTTGCAACGGTTATATTCTCCTCCAGCTTTTCCATTATGTACTTCGCTATGGAAAGGCCGAGGCCGGTTCCGCCCTCTCCGCGGGACTTATCGACCTTATAGAACCTTTCAAATATATGCGGCAGATCCTTTTCCGGTATGCCGCAGCCGTTGTCCTCAACGCTTATCAACAGCCTTTCGCCCGAGCGCAGCCGTATTTTTATCGTACCTCCGTCAGGCGTATAGCGCATGGCGTTGTCTATAAGAATGACCAGCACCTGCTCTATCCTGTCGGGGTCAGTAAGCCCATCCACAGTATGGTCGCAGTCCACATCGAGCTTTATGCCCTTGCTCTGCGCCGTTGAGGCATATCCCATGGCTACATCGCCGATAAGCTCCTCGAGGTTTACGCGGGTCAGCTCCATGTACTCAGTGCCAGCCTGCAGCCTGCTCAGCTCCAGCATGTCTGTGATAAGCCTTGAAAGCCGCATCACTTCATGCAGCATTATCTTGTAGTATCTCTGCCTGTCCTCCTCGCTCTTTACCATGCCGTCCGCAAGCGGCTCCAGCAGCCCCCTGACGGCTGTAAGCGGGGTGCGCAGCTCATGTGATATATTCGCGACGTATTCGCGGCGCATACGCTCCGTGCGTTCCGTCTCGGTCATATCCTTAAAGAGGCCGACAACGCCCGTACGCACTCCCTCGTCCGTGTTCACGGGCGATACGCTTATCCAAAGCACCCTGTCGCCGGACATCGGATAGGTAATGACCTGAGACTCGCCGGTATGGAACACCTCCTGAAATGCCTTCCATACCATCGGGTCCTTTATCAGGTCTTCGGTTTTTTCAACGTTCACAACGCCGAACATTCGCATGAGCGCCGCGTTGTAGTGGGTGAGCTCACCGCTGCCATCCACAGCGGCAACGCCGTCTGACAGGCTCTGGAGCAGCTCATCCAGCTGACCTTTTTCCATCCTGAGCTGATATATGGTCCCGGAAAGGTTTTCGCAGAGGGTATTGAGCGCTCTTGCAAGCAGGCCGACCTCGCCGTCCTCCTTTTCGTTTGCCCTTACGTCAAAGTTGCCCTTTGACATTTCTATTGCCACCTCGGACATCTTATGCAGCGGATCGGTATATATGCTGAACCGCCAGCTCATCAGCAGCAGCATTATTATCACGCCGGAAAGCAGCGCGGTGTATATGAGCACCTGCATTGGGCGCATATTTTCGCCCACTATGCGCGTTGGTTGAAGTATCAGCACGCCTCCGTATATATTGCCGTCGTCGTCCGCAATCGGCACGCCTGCGGCAATGTTGTCGCCCAAGCCGTTTGCGGGCATGGACTCGCTCTTTACGGTGCTGCCTGCAAGTATTGAATCCATTGTATCGGCAAGCGCAGAATAGAGCGCATCCCCGTCTTCACCCTCAGGGATATTTGAAGCGAGTATTATCTCTTTGCTCGGGCTGAAAACCAGTGTGACCGCCTCAGATTCGCCAACGTAGGATTTTGCGATGCGCAAAAATGCCTCCCGGCTTATATGGCCGTAGCCGAGCTCTCTTACGAGATCGGCTACGGTAACGGCCTTGGGCATCATTTCATCCAAGGTTATGCTTGCGTATATTTTTGTGCCGACGATCGCACACCCGAGCGCCATGGCAATGGTAGTCAGCATCATCACCATTACCATAACGATAAGCAGACGGCGGAAGAATATGCTCTTCATTTACTTGCCGTCCTCGACCTCAAACTTGTACCCTACGCCGTATATGGTCTTTATGCTCCAGTTTAGGCCGGTATTATCCAGCTTTGCGCGTATGCGCTTTATGTGCGTATCCACAGTGCGCGTTTCGCCCGCGAAGTCATACCCCCAGACCCTGTTGAGCAGCTGCTCCCTTGTAAACACCTGACCCGGGTTGGATGCCAGCATATAAAGTATCTCTATCTCCTTGGGGGTGCAGATTATATTCTTGCCTCTCAGGGTAACGGTGTAGCTCTTTATGTCTATCGAAAGCTCCTGATGGTTCACGCAGCCGTCATCGTGCGATTGCTGCTGCTCGGTCGTTCGGCGCAGCACCGCCTTTATTCTCGCTACCACCTCGCGCGGGCTGAACGGCTTGACGATATAGTCATCAGCGCCAAGCTCAAGGCCGAGTATGCGGTCTATCTCCTCGCCCTTTGCCGTAAGCATTATGACCGGCACGCGGGAGGTCTTGCGTATTTCCCTGCACACATCCAGCCCGGTCATTTCCGGCATCATAATATCCAGCACGCACAGGGCAATATCGCTGTCAAGCGCCTCAACGGCCGCTTTCCCGTCGTAGACATCCACGACATCAAAGCCCTCGGACTTGAGATATATGCCCAACGCCTCGTGTACGACCTTGTCGTCGTCCGCAATAAGGATCTTATTCGCACTCATTATGTAAACCTCCGGTGTATTATAAAGACTCTGTCATTATAACATAACTATCGCTATTTGTCTTTATCCGGCTTCACGGTCGACAGGGTAAATGTAAAAGTGACCCTTCCGTCCTCGCTCTTCACCCATATATCCTCGTCCATGAGCGAGAGCACCTCTTTTACGATCGAAAGACCCAGCCCGGTACCCTGACCGGCGTGTGACTTATCCGCCTTATAAAACCGCTCGAATACATGGTCTATATCCTCATCCGCAATGCTGCCCGGGTTGCTTACGCTGACGTAAATTTTGTCCTGCCGCTGCTGAACGGAGAATACGAGCTTGCCGCTGCTGCCGTATTTTATGGCGTTATCCGTCAGCGCGACCAGCACCTGCTCTGCCCTATCCGGGTTAGTGTATGCCTTACAGGAAATGATGTTCAGCTCCGGCTCCATGCCTTTTTCCGCTGCCTGAGCCGCGAACCTGTCAGCAACGTCCATTATCAGCTCGTCCATGCTTATGAACTGCTTTTTAAGAGCCACCGAACCGGACTGCAGCCTGCTCAGCTCCAGCAGGTCGTCTATAAGCCTTGACAGCCGCATGGATTCACGCAGTATATATCCGTAATACCTCGCCCTATCCTCGTCCTTTTTTATCAGGCCGTCGTTCAGTGCATCTGCAAGGCCGCGGATCGATGCTATCGGCGTCCTGAGTTCATGCGAAACATTGGCAACGTATTCCGTGCGGGTCTGCTCCAGTCGTCTGGCCTCGGTGATATCCCTTATGAGCATCACCGCGCCCTCGCTTCGTTCCCCTTCGTTGAGCGGGGTGATGGCTATGCGCAGCGTCCTGTCACGCATTTTTATTTCCCTCGAGACGGCATCTCCGGAAAGCACCCGTTCCACATCCTCACGGCACATTTCATAGGCGGGAAGTGAGGTAAGGTCATCGTCTCCGCTTCCGCCGAGCAACGTAAGCGCAGCGCTGTTGGTCTTTATGATCTCACCGGTAGGAGCTATTGCGATTATCCCCTCGCCAATGCCGTTGATCACGGCATGCAGCCTGTTCTTTTCCAGCGTCAGGTCGCTTATCGTGCGCGAAAGCGCCGCTGAAAGATAATTCAGCGACCGGCCAAGCTGCACAAGCTCCTCGGTGCCTTCTTCCCTCGCCCTTACGGTAAAATCTCCGCCGGCCATTGCGTTTGCGGTAACGTTCATCTGCCGTATGGGAGTAACTATGCTGTGCGAGCCGTAATATGCGGGAAGTATCATTATGAGGCTGGAGACTATCATACTTACAAACAGCGCAAGCATAAGGCTGCCCATCGCGGTTCTAAGCTCGTTCAGCGGCTTTACGAGGAACACGGCGCCTATTACGTTGCCAAAACGGCTCACGACCGGTTCACCCATTATGACGCCTACGCTGTTATCCGCGCTGAGTGAATACACGCTTTCGCCTGAAAGCACCGTACCGAGGTAGCCAGCTATCGCATTTCTCGTTGCCGTCGTTCCCTCGTTTGAGGGGTACGCAAAAAGGTCGCCGTCTGAATTGTAGGCATACATCGTGGCATCCCACACCTGAAAGCCCCTGCCGATCGATCGCTCGTAGCTTTCCTTTGAGATGAGCCCCTGTATATACTCCGATGTAGTATAGGCAAGGTATTCTGCCCGTGGTTCAAGCTCTCTCGCCTTAATGCTGCCAAAAACCCTGCTGCCGGAATAGTTGAAAACTATACCCGTAAGCAGAGCGCTGAGCAGAACCGAGACGAATATTATCAGCAATATTCGCCTGAGTATGGTATCCCTGAACATTTTATCAGCACACCTCGAACTTGTACCCAACGCCATAGACCGTCTTGATATTCCATTGGATATTCTCCTGCGGTAGCTTTTGGCGTATGCGCTTTATCTGCGTATCAACCGCACGGGTATCGCCGAAGAAGTCATACCCCCACACCTTTGAAAGTATCTGCTCGCGATCGAATACCCTGCCGGGATTTGATGCGAGGAGGAACAGTATCTCAACCTCCTTTGGGGTAAAGGATACGCTCGCGCCATTTATGCGCACATCGTAGTTGGACATATTTATCTCCAGGCCGGAATGGCGAACGATATTCGACCCCTCCGAAGAATCGGCATTAAACCTTCTCAGTACAGCCTTTATGCGCGCCACGACCTCCCTTGCGGAAAAGGGCTTTACTATGTAATCGTCCGCACCGAGCTCAAGGCCGAGTATTCGGTCTATTTCTTCACCCTTCGCCGTAAGCATTATTATGGGGGTGCGGCTCTCTGCCCTGATCTCCCGGCAGACCTCGATGCCATTCTTTTTAGGCATCATAAGATCCAGCACTACGAGATCCGGCTGCTTGCTTTCAAACAGCTCGAGCGCCTGCTCACCGTCGTAGGCAGAGCAGTAGCCAAAGCCCTCGCTTTCAAGGTAAACGCCTAAGGTCTCGTGTATCATCGGCTGATCGTCGCATATCAATATCTGCTGTCCGTTTGTCATACAGTCATCTCCTGTTCAAAATAGCTGAATCGCCTTATCATGCGTTAACTATTTTAATTATAATGTACTCAGCGCCAAAGGCAATATCGTCGGTGACAATGACATAATTGTACCCATTTGGGACAAATTCACTCTCTGTTTATAAACGTGTAGCCGCACTCACCCATTGCGTCCTCAAGCACGCGGCACAGCTTATCGCCATATGCGCCGAGAGCAGATTTCATTTCTCCGCCGTTCATGAGTATTATTATCGCATCGTCCGAAAAGCTCTCGCCGAGGCAATCGTAAAGTGCATCGAGGTTGCGCCCGTAGTATTGCGGCAGCCGAAGGCTCTTTGCAAGGTAGTCGTGCGTGCCGTCAAAGCTGTTCATTTTCTTGCCGTCAAGTATGATAATTTCCATTTTTCTACTCCTCACCGTAAAGCAGCTCAAAGCTTTCATAATGATCATCCGTATAATATATCAGCCCATCGTTTGAAAAGACGATGCGCTTCGCCCCTCTCGATGAAGCACCCGCGGTGTCGATGTCACATTCGGTATAGCTGCGGCCCTCCGGCAGCAGCCCCTCGTAGTTGCCGAACCTGTCTCCGCCGATGCTGCATCCTGGTGCATACCCCTCAAGCGGCCCTCCGCTCCAGCCGAGCTTTTTTGCCTCGCTCTTAGTAATAAAGTTGCTAGGCAGGCAGCCGTAGGTGTGTATGTACAGCGCCACATCCTCCTTTGAGGTATAGCTGCCGTCCTTATTTATTTCGGTTTTCGGCTCGCTGCTTTCCTCAAGCGCGACGTCCGGCTCAGCTTGCACCTGCTCCGGCGTATCCGCTTCTGTCTGCTTAATGTCCGGTGTTGACGTTTCCTGCGCCGTCGGCTGCTCAGCTTCGACGATGCCGTTAACCAGCTCGGCAGGCGTCAGCCTGCCGCTTATCAGCAGCAGTGCAATGACTATTGCCGCCGCCAGAAAGAGTATCTTTCTCTTATCCAGCTTTCTCTTATTGCCCGTTTTGTCCATATTCCTCTCCATCATTCGATTTTTTTGTTTTAGTATATCATATAATCCACTGCCGTTCACAGTTTATTGCAAAGTTTACTGTGTCGTATCGCGGCAGTATATGGTATAATGATTTTCATGATGAACAAGAGCCTTAAAAAGATCATAAGCGTCTCTCTTGCGCTGCTCTCGGCGCTGCTTTTCTTCGGCTGCGATGGCATATCCGGCGCCTCGTCTCAGGGTCAGCTCTGCATAAACGAGGTCGTTTCTTCCAATTCCTACTCTTTGGTGGATGAAACGCTTGGCAGCCCGGATTGGATAGAGCTTTATAACCCTACCGCAAAGCCCATCGAGCTTGAGGGCTACGGCCTTACCGACAACATTAAAAATCCGCACAAGTATACCTTTCCGGCGGTGACCATACCATCAGGCGGCTATATAGTCGTCTATGCCTCAAAGTACGACGGTGACCCGATGTGCACCGGCTTTGGCCTTTCCAAAAGCGGCGATATGCTCTACCTCGTTGACCCGTATTACAACGTTATCCAGCAGCTTGAGGTACCCGAGCTTGTGACCGACGTTTCTTATGCCAGAGCTGCAGACGGCGGCTACGGCTACTGCAGCAGCCCAACGCCGGGAGAAAAAAACGGCGATGATATATTTCTCTCCGTTCAGGAGGGCGGCAGCAAGGGCAGCGGCGAGAGTGCGCTTGCGATAACCGAGGTTATGCCGCGCAATACGTCTACCCTTGCCGCATCGGACAGCAGATTTTACCCTTGGGCGGAGATCAAGAACATATCGGATAAGGAGGTGCTGCTTTCGGATTATTACCTTTCGGATTCCGTTGGCGAGCCTTCTAAATTCCGCCTGCCGGGCATGACGGTGGCGCCCGGTGAGTATATACTCGTATTTTTCTCCGGCAGCGATGATTCCACCTCAGACGAGATACACGCCTCATTTAAGCTGGGCAGCGGCGACTCTGCGCTGCTCCTTTCAAACGGAATGGGCAGCGTTATATCGATGTTTAACTGGACGAACCCCGTGTACCCGGGCATTTCGGTCACAGCTCCGGGGGTCTATTGCCCAACGCCTACGCCGGGGGCAGATAATTCCTCCGATGTACTCTCCTCGCTTGAAATATCTCCTATGGACGCAAGCGACCCTGTGCGCATAAATGAGCTGCTCAAGAGCAACAAATACAGCATACGGGACAGCTTCGGCGACCGTTCTCCGTGGGTCGAGCTGTACAATTCCTCGGACAGCGAGGTTTCGCTGAAGGGCTGTTTCCTCAGCGACGACGCGGATGACCCGTTTAAGTGGGCATTCCCCGATGTTTCGATACAGCCGAAGGAATACCTCGTCGTTTTCCTTTCCGGCAGGAACCAAACCGATGGTGAGCTGCATACCTCCTTTAAGCTCTCAAAGAATGAATACGAGATCACCTTCCTTTCCTCTGCGTCAATGCGGATGGACACCATGACCATAGACCCAAAGACGGGCGACAATGTTTCGGTTGGCACCGGCACCGATGGCGCGCTTAAATACTATTCCTCCCCCACCCCGGGTGCTGCAAACTCGACGCATGCCTTTGATTCTCCGGAGGAGGCCGGCATTACGACGGATATGTCCGGCGTGTATATAAGCGAGGTTTCCGCGGTCAAAGCGGCAAAAAGCAAGGGCACCGACTGGATCGAGCTGCATAACGCCTCCGGCTCCTCGATAAACCTTGAGGGCTGGCACCTGACGAACGATGCGAACAACATGTTCAAGTTCACCTTTCCATCGTACAAGCTATCCGCCGGAGAGTACGGCACGGTCGCTGCTTCAGCATCATCAACATCGGGCGTTTCGGCGCCCTTTAATATATCCGCATCCGGCGATACGCTGATACTGACGGACGGTGACGGCAACATAAAGGACGTATTTGAGACCGGCGCGCTCAGCCTCGGCGTTACCTCCGGGCGCAATTCCGATAGCTCTGACAGGGTGTTTTATTCCACGCCCACCAAGGGCGCTGCAAATTCCTCATCCTACTCCGCAGGCTATACCTCGGCGCCTATATTTTCCGACAGGGAGCTGTATCACAGCGGTGTCTTTGAGCTTACGCTGAGCTGCCAAACGCCAGACGCAAAAATATACTACACGACTGACGGCAGCAAGCCGACTGTTTCATCCTTGCCGTATACTCAGCCGCTGAATATTTCGTCAAATACCGTTGTAAAGGCAATTGCGGTATCCGATGGACTGATAGCCAGCGAGACGGCCGCAGCGACCTATCTCTTTGAGGAAAAGCACACGGTGCCGGTGATATGCCTTTCCATCGACAAAACGTCCTTTGACGAGGTGTATTCAGTTACGGACCGCTGGAAAAAGGTTGAACGCGAGGGGTTCTGCGAATACTACGAGACGGACGGACGGCTCGGCGTTGAGTTTCCCTGCGGTCTTCGCGTAAACGGTGCATCCACACTTACCATGCGGCAGAAGTCCATGTCGATTTTTCTTCGCGGCGGCTACGGGCAGGGCTCTGTAAAGTATAACTTCTTCCCCGGCAACGACGTTACCGAGTATACGTCGTTGGCCGTTCGCAACTCCGGTCAGGACGCATCAAAGGCCCGGTTGCGCGATTCATTCTTCAGCAAGTGCGTTGAGGGGCTCAACCTTGACAACATACAGACCCGTTCCGTTGTGGTATACATAAACGGCCAATACTGGGGGCTTTACGACCTGAACGAAAACCAGAATGAAGACTATCTCGCCACCCATTACGGCGTAGACCCATCCACCGCAAACATAATACGCCGCAACGAGACCCCTCTCGCCGGGGACAGGACGGACTTTAAGCGCGTGCGCAATTATGCGCTCACGAGCGACACCGCAAACGACGCAAAATACGACGAGCTTTGCCAATGGGTAGATGTCGATTACTTTATCGATTACCTGATCGCCCAAAGCTACTTTGCAAACGGCGATATGTTCAACCAAAAATACTGGCGGACTACCGACTATAAAATCAAATGGCGGCCGATATATTACGACCTTGACCTTGCGCTGAGCGCCTCCAGCCCAACGAGAAACATACTGCCCAGCTACTTTAAGGCTGAAGGTGTGCCGTCTCAGGACGGCTCGCTGACCAATATGGATATTTACGTTGGGCTGCGCAAAAACAAGGGCTGGTGCGAAAAATTCGGCGAAAGATACGTTTATGTCGTGTATAACTACTTTACGCCGGAACGGCTGACAGGGATACTCGACGAAATGGAAAGCACAATGGAGCCTGAGATGGCGCGGCACATAAAGCGCTGGGGCATTCCCTCCAGCGTATCTTCATGGAAAAGCAGCATAGCCGAGCTTAGAAGCTGCCTGCAAAAGCGCCCCGACTATGCCCTGACCTACCTTCAAAAGGAGTTTGGCTTTTCAAACGCCCAAATGGAGCAATGGAAGGCAAACGCTCTCGCATCGAGCGCTGAAGAATGACATAACGGCATTAAAACAGGCCGCCCTTACCGGGCGGCCTGATGCTTTTGGGGGCTGCTTTACAGCTCCTTGTCCTCTACGTAGAGATTCAATACCTTGTTTGGATCAGCGGCAGGTTTCTGCTCTGGAGCGGCAGTCCTGCCCTCCTTTGCGGCCTTGCGCGCCTCAAAGAACTTCGGGGCTACCTTTGGGAACAGCGCATAACTTAGTACGTCCTCTTCCTGCTCATAGTAGCCAAGCTCCTTGACTTCCTTATCGTACTTTTCAAGCTCCGGCTCAAGCAGATCGGCCGGACGGCATGTGATAACTTCCTTGTCGCCTATGGCCTTGCGGCGAACCTTCTCGTTGACTTCGCCGGGCAGCGCGCCGTATTCGCCGGCAAGCAGCGCCTTTGAATTCTGCGGGAAGGTCTTGTAACGTCCCATGAGCACATTGAACACGGCCTGCGTGCCTACGATCTGGCTGGTAGGCGTTACGAGCGGAGGATAGCCGAAATCCTTGCGGACTATCGGAATCTCCTCGAGAACGTCGTAATACTTGTCTTCCCTGCCCGCTTCCTTGAGCTGGCTTATGAGGTTGGAGAGCATTCCGCCGGGAACCTGATACACGAGGGTATTGGTGTCAACGCGGAGCACCTTGGGATCAAGTATGCCCTCCTTCATCATACGCTCGGACACGCCGCGGAAGTGCTTTGCAGCCTCGGCGAGCTTAGCAAGATCCATGCCGGTGTCGTGCTCCGTGCCCTTGAGTGTCGCAACGAGGGACTCGGTCGCCGGCTGAGAGGTGCCGTTTGCAAAGGGAGACAGCGCACAGTCAACTATATCCACGCCGGCCTGCATAGCCATGAGGTAGGTCATGTCGCCGGTACCGGTGGTGTTGTGGGTATGCAGGTGTATAGGCACATCCACCTCGGACTTGAGCCGCTTTATGAGGGAATATGCGTCATAGGGCAGCAACAGGTTTGCCATATCCTTTATGCAGATATTATCTGCGCCCATCTGAACCAGTTCCTTCGCCAGCTTCACGAAGTAATCCTCGTTGTGAACGGGGCTTATGGTATAGCTTATTGCAGGCTCGCAGATTCCGCCGTACTTCTTTGTGTACTTGATGGCGGCCTCAAGGTTGCGTACGTCGTTGAGCGCGTCGAATATACGGATAACGTCAATGCCGTTTTCGATGGCCTTGCGGCAGAACTGCTCTACGACATCGTCTGCATAGTGCTTATAGCCAAGTATGTTCTGGCCGCGGAAAAGCATCTGCAGCTTGGTATTGGGCAGTGCCTTCCTGAGCTTGCGGAGGCGCTCCCAAGGATCCTCATTGAGGAAGCGGAGGCAGGCATCAAAGGTTGCGCCGCCCCAGCACTCAAGGGAATAGTACCCTACGCTGTCCAGCAGCTCGCAGGCGGGCAGCATATCCTCGGTACGCATACGGGTAGCCGCCTGAGACTGGTGCGCATCGCGCAGGATGGTATCAGTTATCATCAATTTTTTAGCCATGGTGCAGTACCTCCTATTACATGAACAGGGCAAGGAACACACCGGCCGCTATTGCGGAACCGATAACTCCGGCCACATTGGGACCCATGGCATGCATGAGCAGGAAGTTGCCGGGCTTTTCCTTCTGACCCACTACCTGAGATACGCGGGCTGCCATAGGAACGGCGGAAACGCCTGCGGAGCCGATAAGCGGGTTGATAGGATCCTTGCTGAACTTATTCATTATCTTTGCGACCGCAACGCCGCCGATAGTGCCGAAGCCGAAGGCGCAGACACCCATCACGAGGATCCCAAGGGTCTTGCCGGTGAGGAAAGTCTCAGCAGTAGCGGTAGCGCCAACGGAGATGCCAAGGAATATGGTAACTGTATTCATCAGCTCGTTCTGCGCAGTCTTGGAGAGACGGTCGGTAACGCCGGTCTCCTTAAACAGGTTGCCCAGCATCAGCAATCCGATGAGCGGCGCGGCAGAGGGAAGCATGAAGGACACGAATATTGTGACCATGACGGGGAATATTATCTTCTCCTTGCGAGACACGGGCCTAAGCTGCTTCATTTCGATCCTGCGCTCTTCCTTGGTGGTCATCATCTTCATAAGCGGCGGCTGAATTACAGGAACCAGCGCCATGTAGGAATAAGCCGCGACCGCGATAGGTCCAAGGAGGTAAGGAGCGAGCCTGAGCGTAACGTAGATAGCGGTAGGGCCATCCGCGCCGCCTATGATGCCTATTGAGGAGGCCTCAGCGTTGGTGAAGCCAAGCAGCTTTGCGCCAATAAAGGCTACAAAGATGCCGAACTGCGCACCTGCGCCCATCAGCAGGCTCTTGGGGTTAGCGATCAGGGGGCCAAAGTCCGTCATAGCGCCCACGCCCATGAATATCAGAGAGGGATAGATGCCCAGCTTCACGCCAAGGTACAGGTAGTCGATAAGACCTGCGCCGTGACCCAGCTCCTCCCAGTTGATGGCGGTAGTGCCGTCAACGACCTTAAGGAAGTAGTCGGAATGGAACATCTCAGCTCCGGGCAGGTTAGTGAGCAGCATACCGAACGCTATCGGAACCAGCAGCAGCGGCTCAAAGCCCTTTACAATAGCCAAATACAGCAGAACGCAGGCAATGGCCAGCATTATCAGGCACCGCGGGTCGGCTATAAGATACGCGAAGCCGGTAGTATCTATAAAGTTGGAAAAAACTTCTGCGAAAGTCATCTGCGATCTCCTTTCTAAAGATTAAATTTTGACTTTATCAGGAGATCAGCCGATAACGACCAGAACGTCGCCGGAATTTACGGAAGAGCCCTTTGTTACGTTGATGGCTGTGACCTTGCCCGCTACGCCGGCAAAGATCTCGTTTTCCATCTTCATTGCCTCGAGCATTATGACCACGGTATTGGCCTCAACAACATCGCCGACCTTTACCTTTATGTCGAGTATGTTGCCCGGCATAGGAGCGGTAACGCTGGTTGCACCGGCGGCAACGGGAGCCGGTGCTGCCGCGGGAGCGGACGCCTGCACGGGAGCTGCAGCAGCTGCAGGAGCTGCGCCGGCGGCTATTTCTTCAACTTCGACTTCGTAGGAAGTACCGTTTACGTTTACATGAAACTTACGCATTTTTCTAATTTTCCTCCATCAATAATTTCTGGTTGCTGATTTGTTTTAGAACCTATACACGTTTGATGCTGTGGATCCTGAGTCCTTCCGGTTCGTTACCCATGTAGGTAGCGATGGCAGCGGCCACTGCCGCGTCAAAGGCCCTTCGATCGGATACACTGCTTGCTGCCGACGCTGATGCAACAGGCACTGCCTTAGGCTCTTCAGCCTTATCCTTGCCTATCACTGCGCTCATGAGCTTCGTAAACAGTATAAGTACGATGAGCCCCACGAATACCGTGCCCATGCCGAGCACCATTACCAATGCCGAGCTTATGTTTTCCAATGATTTGCTCCTCCCTTCCGTTATTCTGAATGTGATTACATAAATTGATTGTGTCATAAAAACCGCTTATGGTTTTATGCTCTGTTGACGAGTTTGGAACCCGCCCCATTGTGTAAACTATACACCATTGGTTGATTTATGGCAATATAAAAACGGCATTTACACAAAAAAACTTGTTAAAATGCCGTTAGCCTATAACCTGTATTTATATGTCAAGTCCTTGCTATTATTCGCACAAAAGAGCATCCAGCTCTGCCTGAGAAAGATACCTCCATTGCCCTATTTCAAGAGAGCCGAGAGCCACCGTCCCCTCCCTTATTCTCCTCAGCAACATCACCTCACGGCCGATAGCACCGACCATACGGCGCACCTGCCTGTTCCTGCCCTCGTGTATGGTAATATCAAAGGCGGTTTTGCCGTGAGCGTATTCGACATTTTCTACCTTTGCCGGCGCCGTTATGCCATCCTCCAGCGCTACGCCCTGTTCCAGCCGTGCGATCTCGCTTTCTGCAACGCGGCCGGTGCAAACAACGTGGTATGTCTTTTCCACAGCGAACTTCGGATGCATGAGTCTATATGCAAGGTCGCCGTCGTTGGTGAGTATCACCAACCCCTCGGAATCGTAATCCAGCCTGCCGACATTATATAGTCTGTATGGGAGAATCTTTACATAGTCAACGACCGTCCTGCGTCCCTCGGGGTCGCTTACCGTGCAAACCACTCCCTGCGGCTTGTTCAGCGCAATTACGACTTTCTCCTGCTTTTTGCCTATCGGCTTCCCGTCAAAGAGCACCTCGTCGTTTTCTTCGACCGTGCAGCCTATGGCAGCTGTCTGTCCGTTTACCTTCACCCTGCCCTGTGAAATATACTCCTCGCACCTTCTCCTTGATGCAATGCCGGCGTCCGCCATCAGCTTCTGTAAGCGCATATTCCCTCCTGCGCGGAGGGGTCATGCAGCAAACCGCTCCGCGAGCTTTTCAAAATAGAACCTTATCCCTGCTCCAGGCATATCCTCCGCAGCCAGCAGCGGGCATGTACAAAGCAGCGCATCCCCATCCAGCACCTCCATGTGCCCAAGCTCGGTTCCCTCGGCTATCGGCGTATGCAGCCCTGTGTTCAATATGACGCGGGTAAGGTAGGATGCGGTCTCGCCCTTTCTAACTGGTACTATTATATCCTCGCCCGCCTTCAGTTCCAATATGTTTTTTTCGCCGCCGCTTACCTCTGCCCCGGCTATTATGCTTCCGGCGCGCACCATAGTAACTGTTTCGTAGCTTTCAAAGGCATGATCCATCATTTGCTTTGCAGCCGTAAACATATCCGGGCAGTTGAGCACCACGCCTACCACCTCCATGCCGTCCCGCTCCGCAGAAAAAACGAGGCAGCGCCCCGCCGCCTTTGTATAGCCCGTTTTTATTCCGCTCCCGCCATCGTATTCCCATAGTATTTTGTTTTTGTTTTTGAAGGTGCGCGGCTTTGCGCCGGTTTCGGCACGGTAATACCTGGTCGAGACCACCTCTCGGAATACTGGATTTTTCATAGCCTCTGCGGAAATGCGCGCAAGGTCGTATGCCGTGGTGTAGTGTTGCTCGCTGTGCAGCCCATTGGGCGTGACAAAGTTGGTATTCAGCGCGCCTATTTGAGCCGCTCTCTCGTTCATCATCTCGGCAAATTTATTTGTCCCCTTGCCTATGTGCACCGCTATCGCCACCGCCGCATCGTTGCCGGATGAAAGCATCAGCCCGTAAAGCAGATCCCTCAGGCTGATCTTCTCCTGATATTCAAGATATATGCTTGAGCCCTCAACCCCGTATGCCGTTGCGTCGGTTTCGACGATATCATCAAGATCGCCGTTTTCTATTGCGAGCAACGCCGTCATTATCTTTGTCGTGCTGGCCATAGGCAGCTTTTCGTGCGCGTTCTTGGCCCAAAGCACCTTGCCGGTGCGCGCTTCTATAAGCACCGCACCATCAGCCGATACGTCCAGAGCAAACGACGCCGCCGGAAAGCACAGCGCTATTACCGACAGACAGAGCAGCAACGCGCGAACGAACCGCCGCTTCATTCGACAACGTGGCAGCCGCAGGGTTTTTCCTTCTTTACCGCCTGCTCGACCGTCTCTATGAGCTCGGGCAGTATCTCCACCGCCCGGTCAAAGGCAGAGTCATAGTCCGCAGGCATGACCTTTACGCTGCCGTTATTCACCGAAAGAAAGGCTACCGGTGTTATAGTTATGCCTGCAACGGCGGCGCCTGCAAACGGAAACCTTGCCCCTTCCATTTCCTCGCTGCTCTTTTGGATGGGGCTCCTTCCCTTTTTCTCGCCATATTCACCCCCGCCCGACATGAAGCCCATGGAAAGCCGCGAGACCGGCAATATCATAGTTTCGCCTGCCGTAAGAACCGGCTTGCCCACAACGGTATTCACATCGGCCATCTCCCTTAGCTGTTCCATGGTGGTTTTCATTATGTTTTCAACAGGATGCATTTTTTCTCGTCTCCTCCCGCTTTGTTATGATTTGCCGCTTTACCTCGGCAAATATAATCTGCGCCGGAATTATTTGGGCTATGCCTTCCAAATTAATGCACAAAACGTTTCGGTCAAATGCGGGGCGGATGTCGCACCGCGCGTCGTCCGCACAGGAAAAAATGCACAGGCCGCACAGCAGCTCATTTATTATCCCGGCCACGATGACGGTACCCGCGCCGTTACTTGCCAAGCCGATGTCACCCGTTATATGCATCAGTTTTACTCTTATCCCTCTCCAAGCCGACAGCGGCGAAATACGCATCCTCGTCATTTTTAAGCGCACCCTTCTGCCGTTTATGTATAGAGCCGCTTCAAGCGGCAGCCATGTCAAAAGCACCTCTGCTTTGAGGTGCATAAAGCAAAGTATGTTCAGCCTTATACGGCAGCTGAAACACCTCAGCCTCAGCTCAAGGAACAGCTCTGCCACAAGCGGACAAAAAAGCAGCAGGAGCGGAAGCGCAAATAAAATAAGGGCTACTTTCATAGCCCTTAGTATTGCTTGCATAAGTGGGTTTTATGAAGGTTATTCCTCAGGTTCCGCAGCGAATGTGCCGTACTCCGGCAGCTCCTCTATCGAGTGTATACCAAACTGCCGCAAAAACGCATCAGTCGTGCCAAACATCATCGGCCGTCCGACCGAATTCCGCCGCCCAAGCTCCTGTACGAGACCGAGCTTCAGTAGCTGGCTCACGGAATAATCGCACCTGACTCCGCGAACCGCCTCTATGTCCGCCCTCGTTACGGGCTGACGGTACGCGATTATTGAAAGCGTTTCCAGCATCGCCTGCGTAAAGCTCTTGGTCTGAGCCGGCTGAAGCAGCTCCTCAATGTAGCCCGCGTATTTTTTGTTTGAAACAAGCTGCACCGTATCATCGGTAATATACAGCTGAACGCCCCTTTCCTCCTCGCGGTATAGCTTTTCCATGTTGTGAATTATGGCGTTCATCTCTATGCCTGTAATATCCAGCGCCCGCTGGAGCTGAACCAGCGAGACCGGCTCGCCGGATACGAAGAGTATACACTCTATCGCCGAATATCTCTCGTCCTGCATCTTTTATCCTTCGATCATTGCTCGTCCATGTACTCCGCATCCTCATCGTTTTCGCGGAGAGCCTTTGCCGTTACGGTTATCATTTCATACGGCCGATGCTGCTTTATATGTATCTCGCCCCGCATGAGCATATCCAAGAGCGCCATAAATGTAACTATCATTTCCATCTTAGGCGCGTTTTGCTCAAAAAGCTCCTCAAATGGCACGCTCTCCCTTTCGCGCAGCACGCTGCGTACCTTTATCAGCTGACTCCTAATCGTAAAGCGATCATCCCGCACCTCGGCAGAGGTTATTTCATGCGCCTTCTCCTCCCTGCGCCTCTCCATAAGCTCCGCGAAGGCGGAAAAAAGGCTCTGCACGGAGGATTCCTCCAGCAGTATCTCCTGCGGCGGAAGCGGAAACTCCTCTGGCAGCTTTGCATATATTCCTCTCGCGTTTTCAAGGAGCATGCGCAGCTTTTCGCCCGCCTCCTTCGCAGCCCTGTATTCACGCAGCTGACGTATAAGAGCCTCCTCCGGGTCTTCCTCCTCCTGCTCCTCCCTTGGCGGCTTTGGCAGCAGAGAGCGCGACTTTATATACACGAGCGTCGCGGCCATAGTTAAAAACTCGCTTGCCGTGTCCATATCCAGGGAGTCGATCTGGTTCATATATTCAAGGTATTGCGCCGTTATTTCGGAAATGAATATGTCCTTTATATCCACCTCCGCCTGCTCGATGAGATGCAGCAGCAGATCCAGCGGCCCTTGAAACTCCTTTAAGTTTACTTCATATGCCATATTACATCAGCCCAAAAAGGCCGTATATGCCGGAGCAAAGGTTCATCATGCCGGACATGATAAAGCTGACCATGCTCGACATTACTCCGTCCAGCCAGCCGGTCATGAGCAGCACGACCAGTATGTAAAAGCCGTACCTTTCCAAGAACCAGAACGGCTTCGGGCCAATGCTGCGCATAAGCAGGCAGGATACGACATGGTGGCCGTCCAGCGGCGGTATCGGCAGGATGTTGAACACGCAGAGCCCAAGGTTGATAAAATAGAAGTAGTAAATTATGGTATTCAGCGCCGCGTTATCTGCTTTGCCTAAAAGCATAAGGCCAAAGAAAACCAGCATGCTGACAAAAGCCAGCAGCAGGTTCATGGCTACTCCAGCGAGGGATACTATTATTTCATCCCTCCTCGGGTGGCTGAAGTTGCGCGTGTTTATCGGCACCGGCTTTGCCCAGCCGAAGCGCACAAGCACCATAAGCAGCATACCTATCGGGTCGACATGCGCCAAAGGGTTGATGGTCATTCTGCCCATGTTGTAGGCGGTAGGGTCGCCCAGCCGGTACGCAGCATAAGCATGAGCCCATTCGTGAAAGGAAAGGGCTATGAGTATTGCCGGCAGCCTGTAAAGCAGCTCCATTACATACGAGCCCAATGAGCCCGAAATCCCGTTTATAATACCACTAAGCAATTGCATTTCTCCTAAACAGCATATAAAGCTATTATACGCTATCGCCGCAAAGTATGCAACCGTCCCCGCTTTCAGGCGTGCAGCCACTCAAGCATTATCTGCCCGCAATAATGCGCGGTTCCTGCCTTAGGTATTTTACAGGCAGATGTGAGCTCAACACGTGCAATCTCCTCGCCGTTATAGCCATAAGAAACGCTGCCCAGCCTCTCTCCGGCAAATATAGGCGCCTCAAGCACCTCAGGTATATCGCTTTTTACCTCCAATTCTGCCCCCTTAGGCAGCAGGCAGACGGCATCATCACTTGCCGTCAGTTCAACCGCAGTCTGCGTGCCGTTTTTTACCCCAACCGTAGCTATGCATTCGCCTGCACTTGCAGCGGTTATTACTTCATATGCGCCGAAAGCGTATTCCAGCATAGCTTTAGCCTTTTCCGCCCTCTCCGCAGAGCTTTTAGCTCCAATAACGGCGCAAACATACGCGGTTTCTCCCCTTTTTACCGAAAACACGCCACAGTACCCCGCCGAAGCGGAAGAACCGGTCGCTATCCCGTTTGTTCCGGCACAGCTCTTTATGAGCCGGTTGGAGCTCGCAAGCTCGGTCGTTCTTCCGTCCTCGTGCCGTATTTCGTCGTAGAATATGCCGCTGTACAGCAAAAAGCATTCGCTGCGCATGAGCGCCCTGCCTATCGCTGTAAGCTCATCTGCAGAAAGCCTTATGTTTCCACCTGCGATATCGCCTTCAGCTGCCGTTACACCAAGCTCATCGAGCCGCTGATGCGCCGCCACCGCACAGGCCTCAAGCGAGCCGTATGTCCCCTCCGCAAGGGCACATATCGCGTCTCCAGCGCATATCACCGCCGCAGCCTTGAGCAGCATTGACACCTCCACCCTTTCATTTGCCTCAAGAAAGGCAGTTGGCCCCGAGGCTGCCGCTGCCTCGCGGCTGATGGTGACGGTATCCGTAAGGGCAAGTCCTCCGCCATCTATTCTTTCGCAGGCGGCAAGCAGCAGCGGCAGCCTCCCCAGCCCGCCAACCTCCAGTTTTTCCTCCGAGTTACAGCTTATGACCGCAGTACCGCTGCCGCATTCGCTGAGTGCCGCAGCGCCAAGGCCGGATATATCCACCGGGTATTCTCCATATGCAGCACTGCATATCAACAGCATACATATGGCAGCAGCAGCCGCCAAACGCCTTTTGACCATAAAAAGACCTCCTTTGCCGATATTTATTGATATTAGGCAGGGGAGGCCATTATTGCGCCGAAAAATGAATTTTACAGTATTTCCTTTAGGAAGGAGGTGCCGATATACCAGCTTTCACCGGTTATGTACTCGTATACCGTGCAGCCGATATCGGCAAAGGTCTGCCGCGTGCCGATGGGGACGCCCTGCTTCAGCTTTTTGCCGTATACAAGTATGGGTATGTACTCCCGCGTGTGATCCGTACCAGGAAATGTCGGGTCACATCCGTGGTCTGCCGTCACTATTAGTATATCATCGTCCGTCATGCATGTCATTATTTCGGGCAGCTTGCTGTCAAAGTACTCAAGTGCCTTTGCATAGCCCTCAACGTCGTTTCGGTGGCCGTACAGCGCGTCGGTATCCACAAGGTTGGTGAATATGAAGCTGCCTGTGCCGTTTTTCAGAAAATCTATTGTAGCCTCTATGCCGGCGGGGTTGTTAGTGGTGTGGTTTACCGTGGTTATGCCCCGCTTGTGGAATATATCTTCAATCTTTCCGACCGCAACGGTTTCAAAGCCCTTTGCCGTAAGCCCGTCGAGTATGGTATCCGCTATCGGCGGTATCGCATAATCCCTGCGGCGCTCTGTGCGGGTATATTTGCCGCTGCTGCCTATAAACGGGCGCGCTATGACCCGCCCCACAAGGTCGTCTCCCTGAAGTATCGCCCTCGCCTTTTCGCACATGGAATAAAGCTCCTGCGGCGGTATAACCTCCTCGTGCGCGGCTATCTGGAATACACTGTCCGCCGAGGTGTATACTATTGGCTTGCCTGTCGCAACGTGCTCATCGCCCAGCTCTTGAATTATGACAGTGCCGGAGGCCACGCAGTTGCCAAGCGTCCCGCGGCCTATGGCCTGCTCAAATTTATCCATTATGCGCCTTGGGAAGCCGTTTGGATAGGTCTTGAAGGGCTTGTCCATTATTATGCCGGTCATTTCCCAATGACCGCATGTAGTATCCTTCGCCTTTGTCTTTTCCATCGAGCGCCCATAGCAGCCTATTATGCTCCCGTCATAGCTGCCGAGACTTGCGCCCTCGATCTTTCCTATGCCGAGTGACTGCATATTGGGTATATCGAGATGCCCACGTTTTTTGTAAATATTGCAGAAAGTATTCGCCCCGACGTCACCAAACTCCGCCGCATCGGGAAGATAGCCTATGCCTGCGCTGTCAAGTACTATTATCGTTGCTCGTTTTTTTGCCATGATAGCAATATGCCTTTCAATCTTTATTTGATGACACCACGGTAATTCCGTCATCCGGTGATGTTCGATTCTTTTAGCTGTTGCGCAGCTTTCCGATGACCTTATCTGCGATTATGGTAATAAATTCCTTGTTTGTCGGTCTGCCGCTTGCCGCGCTTATGGTATTTCCAAAGTACTTTTCGTGTCTCTCGGCAAACTTCGGGTTGCTCCACGCAACATCTATCACAGTGCGTATATTCCTTTCCGCTTGTTTCGGTGTAGCTTTTGTTTTTCTCGCGACCTCTACGTATACATCCTTTGAAAGGTTTACATGGCAGCTTCCTATACGCACACAGTACAGTATAGCTTCTCTCACCTGATTGTAGCCGGCAAGATTAGCCTGTAGCCCCATAGCTCTTATGTAGGCCGTTGTAATGTTCTTAGCCTGCAGCTCCCGCTCTTCGATGAACAACTGCCTCAGAAGCTTTCTTCCAGCCTCGTCGTGCATGGTCAAGCTCACTATCCTGCTGAAGGCAGCTCTAACGGTGGCTCTGCTGTGCAGCACAAACGCTGCATCAAGGTTCCGATAAAGGGCGACGACCTTATCGTTTATCACCGGTGTAATTACGATCACCGCAGTGTTCCTGCCCTCGCTGCAGCCGCGTATTTTTCTGAGCAGTTCTATGCCGTCTCCGCCCTCCATAGCAGCACCGAGCAAAAGCAGGTCGGGCTTGCCCTGCTTTAACCTGTCGAGAACCTGAGCCGACTCATATACCGGCGGCAGCACTTCAAAGCGTCCAACCGCCTCCAGCTGTTCCGTCAGCGCCGCACAGTACTCGGGGTCATTTTTCGCAATGAGGATCTTAATCTTTTCTGTCTTCATTCTTCTGTTCATCCCGTAGCGTCAATTTTTACACAATATGACCATATGATTATATACAATACTATTATAATACCATTCTACCCGCCATTTGGGAACAGTAAAAGAAAAATTTTTTGTCTTTATTTGTCTGTTTTTCCCTCTGCGACCAGATTCATCCACCAAGCGTATATGCCGTAACCACATTTGGCATCGTTTACGAACACAT
>CAVIAA010000024.1:0-31495 GCA_963640685.1 Acutalibacteraceae bacterium | reverse complement strand
AGCAGAACGTACAGCTTGCTGGTGGCATTCTGGCTGCTTTCGTATTTATCGCCGCAGGTAATGAGCATTGCGTACTTTCCGCTGTCGGAATAGCTGACGTTGGGGTTTATCCAGCCCTTGTTCTCGCTCTTTGCGGCGTAGCCGAGCTGGGTGTCGACGTAGCTGCGGGTGCTTGCGCCCCATGGCTTTGCGTTGTAGCTGAGTATCGAGGTGCTCTGGTTCGGGCCTATCTCATACAGGCAGTAAATGTCCCATGTGGAGTAGCCGTCCAGCTTCATTGTTATTTTAGTCGTTTTGCTGCCGGAGCAGGAGCCGCCGCAGCCCTCGCACCTGCTCTTGCCTATGAGGGCATTCTGAATGTGGTGCAGCTTGTGGAAGTACTTTGCCTTGCTGCGAACGTTGTGGCCGAGTATGGAATGCACCCGGGAGCCCTTCGCGGTCATGGTGTGAACGTATTCATAGTGCCCCTTCTGGTTTTCCGCGGCGTAATAGTAGCGGTTGCCGGCGCTGTTGAGGTAGTTGCCGTATATCGTCAGCGTGCTGCCGCCGGGTATCTTTATGCTGCCCCATTTTTCGCTGCTCGCGCCGCTGCCGGTCTGGGTGCTGCCGCTGGTCGGGGTGTTGAGCCTACCGCTGGGCGTGGGCGAGGGAGATAGAGCGGGGGTGGGCGAGGGAGTGGGCGAGGGCGAAGCGTCCTTCAGCTTAAAGTCCTTTTTGCGGACGAAGCCCTGCGTGCCGCTCAGCTCGGCGAGGTAAAAATCTCCCTTTTCGCCGATGAGCAGAAACTCCTTTTTTTCGGCGTGGCGAACCTTTTTAATGACGTTTGAGTTGTCCTCGGTCGTCTCCGCCGTTGAGCGCATGAGTATGGTGCCGTCTGTCGCCTCCGCGGCCTTCTGCTGCTGGGAGTAGTATTTTGTTACGCCGTTCATATCCGGCGTTGGTGATGGCGTTTCGGCAAACGCCGGAGCTGCCGCGAGCAGAGCCGCAAAGAGCAGCGCCGCCGCTGCCGGTCTGAGCTTGTTGGTCATTTTGGTGCTCCTTTCGAGTTGGTAAATTATTTGGGGGTCGGGGGGGGCTGTCGATTGTTCGTTAGTGGAAATAAGCTGTTTGTTCCTTATAGCGCTTCTCGCGTTCTTTGCGCATGAAACCAGGTCGATTACCACTACCATCAGAAAAAGACAACCGCCCTGCTGACATCAGAGCGGTTTTTTCGCTTACTTGGTTCCGAACAGCCTGTCGCCTGCGTCGCCGAGGCCGGGGACGATATAGCCGTGGTCGTTGAGGCAGTCGTCAACGTGCGCAACGAATATGTCAACGTCCGGATGCGCCTTTTGAACCACCTCGATGCCCTCGGGCGCCGCGATGAGGTTGACCAGCTTGATGTTCTTGCAGCCCGCGCGCTTTACAACGTCTATGCCCGCGTTTGCGCTGCCGCCGGTCGCCAGCATCGGGTCAACGATTATAACGTTGCGCTCGGAAATATCCGAGGGGAGCTTGCAGTAATAGTCCACCGGCATAAGCGTCTCCGGGTCGCGATACAGGCCGATATGGCCGACCTTTGCCGCGGGAATGAGGTTCATCATGCCGTCCACCATGCCGAGGCCTGCGCGCAGTATTGGCACTATCGCGAGCTTCTTTCCGGCGAGCACCTTGGTGTGCGCCGTTGCAACGGGGGTCTCGACCGTCGCGTCGTTTAGCGGCAGGTCGCGCGTCGCTTCGTATGCGAGCAGCGTCGCTATCTCCTCAACGAGGGCGCGAAATTCCTTTGTGCCGGTGTTCCTGTCCCTTAGCAGGGTGAGCTTGTGCTGAACGAGGGGGTGGTCTATTACTACTAATTTACCCATTGTGTTGTGTTGCTCCTTTCGCTGTCTGGGTTTTGTATATTGAACTTAAAATCCAACCGATGTTATTTATTTTTCGCTTTCCAGCGCGGATATCTTTGCTATTCTGTCGATATGCCGCTGGCCGTTTGAAAACTCGGTTTCGATAAACGCCTGAGCTATTCCGCGCGCAAGCTCTGTGCCGACTATTCTGCCGCCGAGGGCAAGCATGTTTGCGTCGTTGTGCTCGCGGGTCAGCCGCGCCATTACAGGGTCGGTGCAGAGGCCGCAGCGGATGCCCCTGATCTTGTTTGCGGCGATGGATATGCCGATGCCGGTTCCGCAGACGACTATGCCGCGCTCCGCCTCGCCGGAAAGGACTGCGTTTGCGCATTTTTCGGCGTAGTCCGGGTAATCGACGCTCTGCTCGGAACAGGTGCCGAGGTCGGTCACCTCGTGGCCGAGGGACTCTATAAAGGGCTTGAGGTGCTCCTTGAGCTGGAAGCCACCGTGGTCGGCAGCGATTGCGATTTTCATTTCTTTCTCCTTTTTCTGGTGTATCTTTAAGGGTTCTGCGCTACTTATTTCTTCCTGTTGCGAAATCCCTCAGCTTCGCCTTAAATCGTACTCACTCTCTTATTTCAACTCTATCGAATCTACTCCAAAACGGAGACAGCGGAATTAAGGCAGGAAGTTTTAGGAGCGTCAGCGACGCGAAACGACCATGCCGTATTCGGCGTCGGCGGAGGTTGAGAGGCTGTGTTGAGACGGGAGATGGGCAGATGTTGTTTCGCCCTTTGTTTCTTTCTGCGCAGAAAGAAAAACCTTTGCCTACTTTCGGTTACGAAAGTAGGGGAGAGGAATAAGCAAGACGCTTATTCGCAGCACGAAACGAGCGACACACAAAAGTTCCTTCCCTCGCCCTTAAATTATATCGTCCTGAACCCCGCGCTCCTGAGCAGCCGGTTCATATACGCAAGGCCAACCCCGCTCTCGGGCAGCGCCTCGCAGAGTATAACGTCCGCCTGCCCCTCCTCGGCGCGGAAGCCGGCGAAAAGGCTTTCGCAAAGCGTTAGCGGATTTTTTCTTTCGCCTATTATAGCATACCTCCTGCCGTGGTAAAAGCGGCTTGTTTCCTCCGTTGCAAAAATCACGCAGCGCCTGCCCTCCGCCTCCTGCCGCTCATACTCGGCTATCAGCTTATCCGCAATCTCCCTCGGGCTGCCGGTTGCAACTATCACCTCGGCGTCCGGCGCATAGTGCCGGTACTTCATGCCGGGGGAAGCTGCGGCCTCGCCCTCCTTGAGCGGCGCGAGCACGGCGGGGGAGAGCGCGACCTCGCCTATCACCCCCTGAAGCATTTCCCGGGTAATTCCGCCGGGGCGGAGTATCGTCGGCACATCGCCGACCAGGGTCAGCACGGTGGATTCCACGCCGATATCACAAGGCCCGCCGTCGATGATCACGTCTATCCTGCCGTCCATGTCCCTTTTAACGTGCTCCGCGCGGGTCGGCGACGGCTTGCCGGAGAGGTTTGCGCTGGGCGCGGCAATTGGCACCCCCGCTGCGCGAATCAGCGCGAGCGCCGTTTTGTTATACGGCATACGAACGGCGACGGTACTCAACCCCGCCGCCACCTCGCTTGGAACCTTATCGCTTTTTAAGTATATAAGCGTCAGCGGGCCGGGCCAGAAGCTGTCCATAAGCAGCCTTGCCCGCTCCGGAACCGCCCTCCAGAGCGGCTTAACGTCGCTCTTTTTTGCAATGTGCAGTATCAGCGGGTTGTCGTTCGGCCTGCCCTTTGCCTCGAATATCTTATTGACCGCCTCACCGTCGAGGCCGTTTGCGCCGAGTCCGTATACCGTTTCGGTAGGGAAGGCGACCAGGCCGCCGCGGCGTATCACCTCGCCGCCGAGCTTTGTTCCGGCCTCCGGCTGAGAAACTGCATTAAAATACCGGGTAGTCAAATCACTCCGCCTCCCCGGTAAGCTGCGCCGTGCGCTCTGCAAGTATCAGCGCGTCTATCATTTCGTCCATGTCCCCGTCGAGGAAGGCTTCAAGGCGGTACAGCGTCATGTTTATCCTGTGATCCGTCACCCTGCCCTGCGGGAAATTGTATGTGCGTATGCGCTCGCTCCTGTCCCCGCTGCCAACCATGCTTCTGCGGGCGGAGGCCTCTGCGCTCTCCTTTTCCTTGAGAAAATGCTCGTATATTCTGGACTTGAGCACCTTCATGGCCTTGTCCTTGTTCTTGTGCTGGCTGCGCTCGTCCTGGCACTGAACCACTATGCCGGTCGGTATGTGGGTTATGCGTATTGCGGATTCCGTCTTGTTTACGTGCTGGCCGCCCGCGCCGCCGGAACGGTAGGTATCTATCTGAAGATCCCTGGGGTCTATATCCACCTCAACGTCCTCCGCCTCCGGCATTACCGCAACGGTTGCGGCGCTGGTGTGTATGCGCCCCTGCGACTCCGTCTCCGGCACCCGCTGAACGCGGTGAACGCCGGACTCGAACTTCAGCCTTGAATACGCCCCGCGGCCGATTATATTCAGCACGACCTCCTTAACGCCGCCCGCCTCGGTGGTGTTGTCAGTCATGAACTCTATCTTGTACCCGCGCCGCTCGGCGTACCGCTGGTACATGCGCAAAAGATCTGCGCCAAAGAGCGCCGCCTCGTCCCCGCCTATTCCGGCGCGTATCTCGAGTATGACGTTCTTTTCGTCGTTCGGGTCCTTCGGCAGCAGCATGAGCTTCATTTCCTCGATGAGCTTCTCCTGCTTTTCGGTCAGCTCGGCTATCTCCGCGTGCACCATTTCCTTCATTTCGGGGTCAAGGTGCTCCTCGAGCATCGCCCTGCACTCCTCCTCGGACTGCATCGCCGCGGTATACTCGTCAAACGCCGAAGCTATCTCCTCAAGCTGGCTGTGCTCCTTTACCATTTCGCGCCAGGCCGCCTGGTCGTTCATAGCGTCCGGCGCGGAGAGCGCCGCCGTCAGCTCCTCATATCTTTTTTTAATAGCCCTGAGCTTGTTTATCATTCTGTGTGTATCCGTTCTTCCGCCGTGCTGTTTATCTGAATTTTTATACCGCTTCCGCCCGCCGCCGGAAAAAAATGATCTTCACGGCCGCGCCTGTATGAGGAGCGCCGCCTTAACACCTTAAGGGAGGGCGGTGTTAATAACACAGGAAAAAAAACCGGCGGCGGACTTGGCGGCCCGCCTGCCCGCCGGCTATGCGGAAGGCCGGATTAAGCAGGCAGGGACGATATCGATTTTATTGCGGCGCCCTTACCGTTACCACGCGCCGGATATGCGCAAGGTCGGCAACGGTTTCTGCCGCAGGGAACATTTCTGCAACGGCTCTCGCCTGACCCGCGCCAACCTCCATGAGCAGCGCGCCGCCCGGGTTGAGGTAGGCGGTGTACTCACTTGCGATGCGGCGGTAAAAGCCGAGGCCGTCCTCCCCGCCGTCAAGAGCCAGCACCGGCTCCCGCTTAACCTCGCGCTGAAGCGAAGCGAGCTCGCCGGTCGGTATATACGGCGGGTTTATACATATAATATCATAGCACATTTCAATGCTTTGGAACATATCCGAAACCAAAAAATTTCCTAATATATTATTCAGCTTTGCGTTTTCCCTCGAAAGCGCTATGCACTCCGGGCTTATATCCGCAAAGGTCACCCGCATATTGCCCAATCGCGCAAGCGATACGCCTATGCAGCCCGTTCCGCAGCAGAGGTCCAGCGCGGTTCTGCCGCCGAGCCGCAGCGCCTCCTCAACAAGCGTTTCGGTATCCTGCCTTGGGATGAGCGCGCAGGGGCGGCAGTAAAACGGCAGCCCCATGAACTCCCAGCGGCCTAAAATATATTGCAGCGGCTCGGCCTCCGCCCGCCTTTTTGCAATTTCGGTTATTTTTGCCCGAAGCTCCTCCGTCAGCCTCGGACGGAGTATCCCCAGCCGGTCGAGAGGCACGCCGGTCAGGTCGGATACGATAATCCGCGCCTCGGCCCGGCTCTCGTCGGTTATACCTGAAAGCGCCCGCTCCGCAAAGGCGAGCGCCGTCATCGCGCCCTCGCCCATGCCTTATACCTTGTGCGTAAAGTTGCCGTTGATGTGCACGTTGCTGGTGGTGGTCATAAAGGCGTTCGGGTCAACGGCCTTTACCGTTCGCTCAAGCTGCTCCAGCTCATAGCGGTTTATGCAGGTGCAGAGCACCGCGGTCGGCTCGTTGGTGTATGCGCCGTAGCCGTCCCAGCGGGTAACGCCGCGGCCAAGCTCCTGCATTATGCGCTGCGGAATGGTGTTGTCGCGGTACTTGGTGAATATCAGCGCCTGAACGTTTATGCTCTGCTGGTGCATCTTATCCAGAATAAGGCTGGCGAATACCATGTACAGCACGCTGTATATCACGACGGATATGTCGTACCTGAAGAAGCAGAGCACGAAGAGCAGTATGTTTACGAGTATCGTAAACCGGCCGACCTGAAAGCCGGTCTTTTTGTTTATATGCATCGCAAGAAGATCCAGCCCGCCAACGGTGCAGCCGCAGGTCATGACCATTCCGTCGCCTACGCCGACGCAGACGCCGCCGATTATTACGCAGGTAAGCCTGTCGTCGATTATCGGCGCCGAGGGCACCGGCACAAATGCGGTCGTCACAGAGAAAACCGCCGTAAAGGCCAGCGTGCGCAGGAAAAACGCCCTGCCGAGGCTCTTGTAGGTTATTATGAATATCGGTATGCTGGAGATGTAATACAGCAGACCTGCGAGGTCTATGTTGGTGAATACTATATTGAAGTCCTCCGCAAGCACCGAGCGCACGAACTGGGAATAGCCCATGAGGCCGGTGGTATAAAGGTTCCAGGGGGTGGTAAAGATGTTTATGCCTATTGACATGATAAGGCAGCCGAGCGCGGCGATAAACATTCTTCCTGCGAAGGTTCGCATGGTGCTGTTGTACATTTGGTTTTTCCTCCGTAAAATGGGCTTTAATGCCTGCTGTGGCGTATGCGGGCGAAGATAATTATAAACTGTGCCATAGCGCTTTTCAATAGAGCAGCAGCCGCGATTACAGCTTTTTTTCTTAACGGAATATAAGATTTTTGCGGGCGCGGGGTGCTTACGCAGGCCGCGCGGATATGGTATAATAACAAATTAAGATACTGCTGAATAATATAAAGGAACTTATCGGAAATGACAAACGCAGACATCATGGCCGCCCTCGGGCGGGAAAGGCTCATAGCCATATTCAGGGGGGTCGAGGGGGAGCAGCTAAGGCGGCTCACCGCCGCCGTTTTTTCCGGCGGAATACGCTTTATAGAGGTCACCTTCCGGCAGGAGCTGCCGGACTGCGAAAAGAGTGGTGCAGAGGCCATAAGGACGCTCTCAGCAATGCCCGGCGTCATACCCGGCGCGGGGACGGTCATGAACAAACGCCAGGTTCAGACCGCCTTTGACGCGGGGGCAAAATACATAGTTTCGCCAAACACAGACCCGGAGGTGATTGCCGAAGCAAAGCGGCTCGGGCTTGTCAGCATACCCGGCGCGCTTACGCCTACCGAGGTAGCCGCGGCATACGCACTCGGCGCGGACGCGGTAAAGCTGTTTCCTGCGGGGACGATGGGGCTGAAATACTTCAAGGATCTGCGCGCCCCGCTCGCGCATATACCGATAGTGGTTACGGCTGGAATCACCGAGGACAACGTTGCGGGGTTCATTCACGCGGGGGCGCTCGCAGCGGGCATAAGCAGCCCGCTCTGCAACCGGCGGCTCATTGAGGACGGCAGCTTTGACGAGATAGAGCGGCGATCAAGGGCGCTGTACGTTGCCGCGCACGGCCTGCTTGAAGCATAACCCATATTTATAATAAAGGACGGAAAAAGTATGCAGAGCATAGCAGAGATAATATCGGCGGAGCTTAACGAAACGCTGCCGCACGTTCAAAGCGTAATTGAGCTGCTGGACGCGGGCAACACCGTGCCGTTCATCGCCCGCTACCGCAAGGAAATGCACGGCAGCATGGACGACCAGCAGATACGAAAGCTATCGGACAGGCTGAGCTATTTGCGCAACCTCGATGCGCGGCGGAGCGAGATAAAGCAGAGCATCGCGGCGCAGGAGAAGCTTACGGAGGAGCTTTCAGCCAAGCTCGACGCGGCAGCGACGCTTGCGGAGCTGGAGGATCTTTACCGGCCGTACAAGCCGAAGCGCACGACGAGGGCTTCAATCGCAAAGGAAAAGGGGCTCATGCCGCTCGCGGCAAGGCTGCTGATGCAGGATAAGGGCGCCGAGCCGCTTGCGCTTGCAGAAAAGTATATAAACCCCGAAAAGGGGGTAAGCACGGCGGAGGAGGCTATCGCCGGCGCGCGGGATATAATCGCCGAGCGGCTGTCGGATTCCGCAGAGCTTCGCCGCGAGATAAAGCAGCTTGCGCGGCGGCAGGGCAGCATAACCGCCGCAAAGACCGCCGAGGCGCCGGAGCGCGGCGTATACGACATGTACTACGAATTTACCGACGGCATAGCGACCATCCCCGGCTACCGCGTTCTGGCAATAAACCGCGCCGAAAAGGAGGGCGTGCTCAAGGTTTCGGTGAACATACCCGATGAGCAGGCGGAGCGGATAGTTTCGGGCAGCGTTGTGCGCGGAAGCTCGCCCTGCTCTTTAGAGGTCGAGGCCGCGGCGGAGGACGCATGGGGCAGGCTTATCGCCCCCTCGGTATCGCGGGAGCTGCGCGCAGCGCTTACGGAGGCCGCGAGCGAGCAGGCGATAGCGACCTTCGCGCTCAACCTCAAGCCGCTGCTGATGCAGCCGCCGGTCAAGGGGAAGGTCACAATGGGGCTGGACCCGGGCTACCGCACCGGCTGCAAGGTCGCGGTCGTGGACGAGACAGGCAAGGTGCTGGACACCGCGGTAATTTACCCCGCGCCGCCGCACAACAAGACCGAGGAGGCGGCAAAGACAGTTAAGGCGCTGATAAAAAAGCACAACGTAAAGGCGGTGTCAATCGGCAACGGCACGGCGGGCAGGGAGACCGAGAGGTTCGCCGCGGAGGTGCTGGAGGGCAGCGGCGTAAGCTACGCCATAGTAAGCGAGGCGGGCGCATCGGTATACTCCGCAAGCAAGCTGGGCGCGGAGGAGTTCCCGGATTACGACGTATCGCTGCGCAGCGCGGTATCCATCGCGCGGCGGCTGCAGGACCCGCTTGCGGAGCTGGTGAAGATAGACCCAAAGAGCATCGGCGTAGGGCAGTATCAGCACGACATGCCGGAAAAGCGGCTGGACGAAACGCTGGGCGGCGTGGTTGAGGACTGCGTGAACAGCGTTGGCGTGGACGTAAACACCGCGTCTGTTTCGCTGCTTTCGCACGTTTCCGGCGTAAACTCTGCCGTTGCAAAAAATATAGTCGCATACCGCGAGGCTCAGGGCGCGTTCAGGAGCCGTAAGGAGCTGTTAAAGGTTCCGAAGCTCGGCGCAAAGGCATACGAGCAGTGCGCGGGGTTTTTGCGGGTTCCGGAGAGCGCGGAGCTGCTGGACAACACCGCCGTTCACCCGGAGAGCTACAAGGCGGCGCGGGCGCTGCTTGAGCTGTGCGGCGGGGATATTTCAAGGCTGCCGGAGGAGGTAAAAAAGCTCGGTGCACAAAGGGCTGCTGAGCTTTGCGGCGTCGGCGTGCCGACAATGCAGGATATAATACGCGAGCTGCAAAAGCCGGGGCGCGACCCGCGGGAGGAGCTGGAAAAGCCGCTTCTGCGCAGCGACGTGACCGAGCTTGACGACCTCGTGCCGGGCATGGAGCTCAAGGGCACGGTGCGCAACATAGTGGATTTCGGCGCGTTTGTAGATATCGGCGTGCATCAGGACGGGCTGGTGCATATATCAAGAATAAGCCGTGGGTACATTCGCCACCCGGGCGAGGTGATAAAGCCCGGGGACATAGTTACGGTATGGGTATTGGGCGTTGACAAGCAGAAGAACCGCATAAGCCTTACCATGCTGGAGGAGCAGAAATAAACAAATAAAAAAGCGGCATTAGACAGGCGGTCATAAGACAGTTAACGGAGCGTATCGGTACGGATACGCTCCGTTTCTCATGCCGACATGTTATGAACGGGGTACAGCCCCCCGGCTCTCCCTTTGGGAGAACTGTCGCCGCAGGTGACTGAGAGGGTCTTGCAGCTTTTTTGGTTTGGTGTGGTCACGGCCCCTCTCCGTCCTCGCTGCGCTCGGCCACCTCTCCCAGGGGGAGAGGCATGGGCCCCCCCTTTGCTTTGCAGACAAAAAAAGAACGGCCTTTCGGTCGTTCTCTTTTGGTTGTCCTTTTACTTTATCGCATCTACGGGTACGTAGCCGTAGACGTTGTAGCCGTTGACCTTGACGTATGCCCAGGTGCTGTTGGCGCTCTGAACTACTACGGTGTCATAGCAATCGAGATAGCCGAGCACGTTCGCGGAGCCGCTGGCCGAGGCATACAGCGGGGTGCGGTAGTTGGGCTGATAGTAGCCGCCGGAGACCACGGAGCTGGTGCTGCAGGGGTTGCAGCTGCCGCTGTAGCTGAGCCTTGAGCCGCAGTATGAGCAGTAGGTGTTGCCGTAGGTCACGCTGTGGCCGCAGTTGCTGCAGTAGTACTTGGTAGTGGTTGAGCCGCTGGTGGAGCCCGGGTTATAGCTGCTGGAGCTGGAATCCTGGGTCAGGTATATGCTGCTGCAATAGCCCTGAACGCCGGTGCGGGTCTTAACGGACATCCACTTGCCGTAGATGCTGCCGGTGAAGGTTACCGCCTCGCCGCGGTTGAGGGTGTATACTATGCTGTAGCTGGTGCTGGGGCCCTGACGAACGTTAAGGCCGGTCTTTGCATAGTAGGTGCCGTAGTTGCCGGAGGGGTAGCTTGGGGTGGTGTTGGTTTTGCTGCTGGGGGTGCCGGGCTTGTTGGGCTCCTTGGCAGTTGCATACAGCTTGAGGTAGCTTGCGCTGGCGTAGGCATCTGCGCCGGTCGTGGTCAGCAGCTTATACCAGTTACCGCTCTGGCCTATGACGGTGCACTTTTCGCCCCTGCTCAGCGAGCTTACGATGGAGTACTTGGTGCTGGGGCCGCTGCGCACGTTGAGCGCGGTGGTGGATTCATAGGTGTCGCCGCAGTCCGTACACACCTTGAGGGTCACGGTGTTTTTGGTGTAGGTGGGCTGGCAGTAGTAGCTGTAGTTGTAGTTGTTGTAGTTGTTGTAGTTGTTGTTGTAGTTGTAGGTCGTGCTGCTGCTCGGGGTATAGGTGTAGTAGTCCCCGGTGTCATAGTAGGAAAGATAGTTTCCGGATACCCAGCCGGTGGTGTAGCTGCTCCATTCTATCTCATACCAGCCGTTGTTTACGTTGCCGGTCCACTCGACATCGTCGCCGGCGCTGACCGGCCCGAGATAATAGTAGCTGGTACCGGGGCCCGCATAGACGCTTACGTCGCCTATTGCATACATCTTGGTCTCGGCGAACGCCATGCCGCTGAGGCTGAGCATCAGCGCCATTACGAGAAGGGCAGACAGCACCTTCGAAGCGCTTTTCTTCATAATAACTTACCTCCAGTTTGATTTTCGGCGATACCTGTTCGTTCGCCCTTTGGATATATGTATTATAGCCGAGATAAAAGAAAATTGCATAGATTTATCTTTAAGAAATTGTTAACGATTTTATTTTTAGCGCATAGGGAGGGGTATTGACCACAACATATTGTATTTACAGAAAGTCGGCATTATCGCCGGAATTATTCACAAATGCCGCCTTGCCGCAGGGGGCGGCTGATGCTATAATCTGAACAGAAAGAATTATTGAGCACGGAGCCTTATTAAATGGAAGAAAACAGAAATGACGGTATAAATACCCCTAATACCCCCGAAACGCCGGAGACCCCAAACACCCCCGAAGCGCAAAACACACCCGAAGCGCAGAACAATGCCGGGGGCGAAAGGAGCCTTTGGGACGTTATAATGAAGCGCATAAAGCCCGAAAAGCCGGCGGAGGGCGGCGAAAACGGCGAGGGCGAAAGGAAAAACAGCCTCAGGAACACGATTTTGAACTGCATCGCGGCGGCATTCGTGCTGCTTGCGGTGATAATTGTGGTGCGGCAGTACGTATACATTCCGGGCAAATACACAGCGCCGCCGACGCCTACGCCGACGCCGGAGGTATCCGCAACGCCGGAGCCTACGCCGTATGTGCAGAAGATACCCACCAGGATGTACTTTACCGATATGGAGATAGAGTGCCCGATCGAGACCGTCGGCATAGTTCCGTATACCGACAGCAAGGGGCGCGAGGTTAAGGCCGACGACGGCACGACGGTGTATACCATGGGCACGGTGGATTCCGAAAAGGTAGCCGCGTGGCTGGATGCGAGCGCCTCCCCCGGGGAATACGGCAACGCGATATTCAACGGGCACGTTTCCTGGAAGAAGGTCGCCGGCGTGTTTTCAAAGCTGCCGGATATGGAAGCTGGCGATAAGATAGTAATAGAATACAGCGACGGCAGCACTATGGAGTTTGCGGTTGAAAGCGTCGATATATACGACCTGGACGACGTACCGGACAGCGTTATGAAATACGACACCGGCGATTCCCGCATAACCCTCATAACCTGCCACGGCGAAAGCTGGAACAAGCAGCTTGGCACCCGCAACAGCCGCTGCGTCGTAGTTGCAAAGCCGACCGACGAGAGCCGGATAATTTACCCGCCCGCCGACACCGCCGCCACCCCCGCGCCGGATTTGACCAAGACCGGAGCGGAAGCGGAGGAGGAAGAAGCGTCACCTACGGCGCAATAACGCAAAGCAGCCAAAAGCCCCGAAGGGGGCTTTTTTTGCGTTCAAAGCCTCTTCCCTTTTCCACAAATCCATGCTATAATTTGCGTAACTATATACGCTGCGCTGCGGCGGAAAATTTATTGTACTGGAGGGCTATGAAAATGATAAAACGGAGAATGCTCGGGCTGGTCGCGCTGCTGGCGCTGTGCCTTGCGCCGCTCGCCTCGGCCGAGGCGATGCAAATTTTCGTTAAGACCCTCACCGGAAGGCATATCACACTTGAAGTTGAGCCGACGGACAGAATTGAGGACGTTAAGGCTAAAATTCAGGATAAGGAAAGTATTGCCCCGGCTGACCAGTGGCTGTTTTTTGCCGGAAAGCTGCTTGAGGACGGAAATACGCTTCAGGATTACAGCACACAGAAGGACAGCACGCTGCACCTGTACCTGAGCACGGAGCACAGCGGGCACAGCGACCCCAAGTGGAATTGGCAAGCCATCACAGACCCCAGTGACCTCCGTGGCATTCTCACGGGGGGGGGTGCGGCTACCTTGAAAATAATATAACCCTCTCTGGACATTGGGCACCCCCATCCAATGTGCTGCTCTGCCTGAACGGCTACAGCATAACCTGTGATAAGAATGATGCCGCGATAAACGTACACGATGGAGCATACTTTACCCTGACCGACTGCAAGGGCACCGGCTGCATAACCCACTCGGCGGGCAAGACCGGCAGCGGCGTTGCAAACAGCGGCACGTTCAACATGTACGGCGGGAACATAACCGGCAACGCCGACAGCGGCGTTGTAACCGCCAGCGGCAGCACGTTCAACATGTACGGGGGCAGCATCACAAACAACTCGGCGCAATACGGCGGCGGCGTGTTTAACGCCTACAAAGCCACCATCAATATGTACGGCGGCAGCATCTCCGACAACGAGGCGACCGGCGAGTATGCCGAAGGCGGCGGAGTGTATAACGCCTACGGCACCATCAATATGTACGACGGCAGCATCACGAACAACACGGCGACCGGCGAGTATGCCGAAGGCGGCGGAGTGTATAACGCCGGAGGCCATGGACGCTCCACATTAAACATGTATGGTGGGAGCATCTCCGGCAACAGGTCAAAAAACGGCGGCGGCGTGTTTAACTCTGAAAGCACCTTCAACATGAGCGGCGGCAGCATCACGAACAACACGGCGACCGGCACCGGCGGCGGAGTGGATAACCCCGGCGGCACGTTTACCATGACCGGCGGAGCTTTCTCCGGCAACACGGCACCAGAGGGCAACGGCGGCGGGGTATATATCCCCTCCGGCACCTTCAACATGAGCGACGGCGTTATAGGCGCGCCGAACGAAAACGACAAGGACAGCATAGTCAAGGGTACCGGAACTAAGCCGCCCACTGTCAAAATCACCGGCGGGACCTTTTACGGCGGGGCGATGGAGTATGTTAAGGGAAAGTGTACCAATCCCATTGTTACATATAAAGATGGAGACAGTGATTACGCGGTTCAGATATCAACGGCAATGTCCGAGCCGATAAGCCCGACAAAGAGCGGCTATAATTTTGACGGCTGGTACACCGAGAAAGAGGGCGGCGAAAAGTGGGATTACACCAAGAAAGCAGAAACGGCCTTCCCGCTCTATGCGCGCTGGTCCGCAGTGCCGGTGCCGACGGTGCAGCCGGTGGTGACGCCTACATACAGGCCGGGCAGCTCCGGCAACACCTATTCATGGTATACTGCGCCAACGCCGACCCCCGCGCCCGCTGCGGTGGTTTTGCCAAAGACGGGGGACATCGGCTTCTTCGCGTGGATAAGAGCTCTGCTCGGCATTGACTGAAGCAGGGGCTGAATATTCATAACAATCATTGCATCACAGGGCGGGGACGGCTCCCCGCCCTATTGCTATTTTGGGCGATATTTGTTATTTTAATAGGTGCGTGAAAATTATAACATCTCTTGTATGGAGGCTATCCGTGTCAAACAGGCTTGATTTAAGGGCGGCGCTGGGCATAACCGGCGCGTACGTTGCGTATATGATGGGCTCCGGCTTTTCAACCGGGCAGGAGATACTGCAATACTTCGCCTGCTACGGCATCGCGGGGCTGTTCAGCATACTTCTCTGCATGGCGCTGCTGGTCTTCGCTGCGGTGTCCTTTACCCGCGCCGGAAACCGCGAGCGGTTTGAGCGGCCGGAGCAGGTGTATGTATACTACTGCGGAAAAAAGCTCGGCCGTGCATATCACTACTTCTCCGTGGTGTCGATATACCTCTGCTTTATAGTCATGACGGCGGCGGCGGGCGCGGCGGTTGAGCAGCACCTTGGCGTTTCGAGGATAATCGGCGCAATAGCTGTCGGCCTGCTTGCCTGCGTAACGGTAATGCTGGGGCTGAACGGGCTGGTAAATATCCTCGCGCACATCGGCCCCGTTATGATAATTATGGTAATTGCAATGGGCATAATGACGCTCTGCCGGGCGGATATGACGGCTGCCGCTGCGACGATTCGGAAAATACCCGAAATGCAGCTGCTGCGCGCGTCAAAAAGCTGGGTGCTGGCGTCCATAAGCTACGTTGGCATAAGCGTGGTCTGGCTCGCAAGCTATCTAACCGAAATCGGCAAAAACGCGCCGAACGTAAAAACCGCCTCTGTCGGCGCGGCGGGCGGCGTGGTCGCGTTTTATATAGCCATGCTGGTGATCTATGTTGCAACGATGCTGAATATCGATACACTCGCGGGAACTCAGATACCTATGCTTATACTGGCTGCGGATATAAGCCCGCTTATGAGCATAGTCTTTTCCGCAATAATAATAACCGGCATATACACGGCGGCAGTCCCTTTGCTCTGGCAAACGGCGTTCAGGCTTGCGGAGGAGGGGTCGCTGCGGTTCAGGCGGGTATCCGCGCTGCTGGCGGCTGTTGGCACCGCGGCGAGCCTGCTGCTGCCGTTCAATAAGCTCATGAACGTCGTGTACGTTCTGATAGGCTATCTCGGCTTTCTGCTGCTGATATGCGTGCTGATAAGGCCGCTGCGCAAAAGCTGATGGACAGGCGGGCGCTGTTAAATTCCGCGCGGGACGAGGGGCAGCGGCTGCTGTTTTCCCGGGCGCTGGATAAAATTGACATGGCGGAGAGCCGCGGCGTGCCGTGCAGCACGGGGTTTCTTTCGCTTGCCGAGCGGGCGGCGCTGCAAAGGCTGCTTATGGCCGCAGGGTACTCCGCCTTTGAGTTTTTCGGCGGCTACGCCGAGGCGGAGCGGCGAATGTGCATATTTATACCCGAATGGCAGGGGCGGGAGCAGGCTGTAGCAAATGCGCCGCTGTCGCTTCTCCGCTGCGAATACTCCGAAAAAAACCGGCTCACGCACCGCGACATACTTGGCGCGCTTATGGCGCTCGGCATCGAGCGGGAAAAGACCGGCGACATAATCGTATCCCCCGGCATTGCGGATGTTATAATTTGCAGCGATATCGAGGATTATCTGCTCTCCTCGCTTACAAGCGCAGGGCGGGCGCGCCTTTCGCTTTCGCTGCCGCCGCTTGGCGAGCTCATGCATCCGAAGGAGGACGTCCGCACGGTAAAATGCACCGTTTCCTCGCCGAGGCTGGATGCGCTCATCTCCGCGGCGTTCAACATGGCGCGTGGGGGGGCTGCGGAGCTTGTCTCCTCCGGCCGGGTGCAGCTGAACTCCGCCGAGTGCCTTAAGCCGGACAGGCAGCTTTCCCCGGGCGACACGGTTTCCTGCCGCGGCTTCGGCAAATTCACCCTTTCGGCCTTCACCGGCTTCTCCAAAAAGGGCCGCCTCTGCGCCGAGCTGGCGGTTCGGGGCGGGAAGTAAATAAGCACACAAAAAAAGCCCCCTTCGGGGCTTTTATTTGTTTTGGTTTAGAACGCGGCTATAACTGCGCCGGCGTAGGTATCCTCCATGAACTTCTTTGCGGTGTCGCTCTGGAGGGCGGCAAGCAGAGCCTTGGTGGCGTCGTCGTTCTCGTGGCCTTCCTTAACGACCAGCACGTTTGCGTAGGTGTCCGCCGCGATGGAGTCCTTATCCTCGATCGCGAGGGCGTCGGCAACCTTGAGGCCGGCCTGAATGGCGTAGTTGCCGTTGATGACCGCGAGGTCAACATCCTGCAGGGAGCGGGCGAGCTGAGCCGCCTCGATCTCTTCGATCTTGAGGTTCTTGGGGTTCTCGGCGATGTCAAGCACGGTCGCGGTGAAGGTGATGCCCTCCTTGAGCTTTATGAGACCCTGAGCCTCAAGCAGCAGCAGCGCGCGGGCTTCGTTGGTGCCGTCGTTGGGAACCGCGATGGTTGCGCCGTCCGCAAGGGAGGCGAGGTCGGCGGTCTTGCCGGCGTAGAGGCCGAAGGGCTCGTAGTGGATCTTGCCAACGGCTACGAGGTGGGTGCCGTTCTCCTCGTTGAAGTTATCGAGATAGGGGGTGTGCTGGAAGTAGTTGGCGTCCAGCTCCTCCTGCTCAAGCGCGGTGTTGGGCAGAACGTAGTCGGTGAACTCCACTACCTCAAGGTCATAGCCGGCGGCCTTAAGGTCGTCCTTAACGGCGTTGAGTATCTCGGCGTGCGGGGTAACAGATGCGCCTACCTTGATCTTTACCAGCTCTGCCGAGGGCTCTACCTCGGGGGATTCGGTCTCGGTGGGTGCAGCGGCCTCAGCCTCGGGCTCCGCGGTCTGCTGAGAGCAGGCGGCAAAGGACAGCGCCAGCGCCAGGGTCAGTACGATTGCAATCAGTTTCTTCATTGTTTGGTTTCTCCTTTATATTTTTTAATTTTAATATTTCCAAGCCTTGCGGCTCGTTTGCAGGCTTGCTTTTGCGGTAAATTGTCGAAAAACGCCGCAAAAGCCATGTTATCTTCTGCGCTTGTCGCACTTTATCACCAGCTTGTCGCCGATGAGCTGAATGAGCTGAACCAGCACGACCAGCAGCACGACCGCTATCCACATCATATCCGCCTGAAAGCGGTGGTAGCCGTAGTTTATGGCGATGGCACCCAATCCGCCGCCGCCCAGGGCGCCCGCCATTGCGGAGTAGGAAAGTATGGTGGTGGTGACTATCGCCGCGCCGTTTATAAGCGACGGCTTGCTCTCCGGCAGCAGAACGCGGGTAATTATCTGCATCACGCTCGCGCCCATGCTCTCCGCGGCCTCTATAACGCCGTGGTCAACCTCCTTTAGCGACCCCTCGACCATTCGCCCAACGTAGGGCGCTGCGGCGATGACCAGCGGGGGGATAACTGCGGTGGAGCCTATTGTGGTTCCAACCAGCACCCGGGTAAGCCCCATCACGCATACCATAAGTATAAGAAACGGCACAGAGCGGAGAATGTTCACCGCAATGTCCAGCGTGCGGTACAGCGCGGGGCGGGGGCTTATGCCCTCCGGCGCGGAGGTTGTGAGCAGCACGCCTATCGGCAGCCCGAGCGCATATGAAAGCACCGTTGAAATAAGCGTCATATACAGCGTCTGCAATATCCCGTCGCCAAACAGCTTCATCATATCGGCGTTAAGCATGGTATGTCTCCTCCCTGTACTGCACCTCGTGTATATCGAGGTATTTCTTCATCTTGTCGCCTATATCGCGGTTCTCCGGCAGCTGAATCAGCGTGTAGCCGTGCATCTTGCCCTCGATGGTCTTGGTATCCGCAAACAGTATGTTGACCGGCGCACCGCATTCCAGCACCATGTCGCATATCACCGGGGTCGAGGTCTTTGTGCCGTCGAATATGATTCTCAGGCACCTTTCGCCGAGCACCTCCTCGCCGAGCCGGCCGGAGGCGTACAGCAGCCTTCGCGCAATGTCGGTCTTTGGGTTCATGAATATATCGGATACCTCGCCGACCTCGGCGATCCTGCTGTGGTCGATTATCGCGACTCTGTCGCATATCTCCTCGATGACGCTCATCTCGTGGGTTATGACCACTATGGTTATGCCGAGCGTCCGGTTTATCTCCTTTAACAGAGAGAGTATCGAGCGGGTGGTGGTCGGGTCGAGTGCGGAGGTCGCCTCGTCGCAGAGCAGCACCTTCGGGTTGGGCGCCAGCGCCCGGGCTATTGCGACCCTCTGCTTCTGCCCGCCTGAGAGCTGCGCGGGGTAGGCGTTTTCCCGATCCTCAAGGTCAACAATTTTCAACAGCTCCCTCGCCCGCTCCCTTGCGTCCCTTTTGCTCACCCCTGCTATCTCCAGCGGGAAGCATATGTTATCTATGGCGGTCTTCTGCATCAGCAGGTTGAACTGCTGAAATATCATGCCTATCTCCCGCCGGGCGGAAAGCAGCTCGCCCCGGCTCAGCGCGCCGAGCCTTTTGCCGTTTACCGTAACGCTGCCCTCGGTCGGCCGCTCAAGGTAGTTCATGCAGCGCACAAGCGTGCTCTTGCCCGCGCCGGAAAGGCCGATTATGCCGAATATCTCCCCCTCTCTTATGGATAGGTCGATATCCCGAAGCGCCGTTACCGCGCCGTTTCCCGTTCCAAAGGTCTTTGTAAGCCCCTTTACCGCTATCATTTCCCGCTGCTCCATGTCCGTTCTCCTGTCGCTTTTTATCCTTAACTCAACAAAAAAGCCGCAAGCGTGCGCTTACGGCCAGTATGCAAACTCAGCCCGGAATAAACCGGCTTTATTTACGGCAACGCAAGCGCTCTCCATGCCCGAGGGACATGGAGCAGCACATCATCATCATGCCGTACAGCCTGGTAATTCCGTAAGTCATCGTTGCGCTCTCCTTTCCCCGTTCATAGGCTTGCCGCCCTGACTGATTTTTTATTTGTTGGGATAATACCATGAACTCGCCGCGCTGTCAACCATTGTTTTATTTTTAATTAAATTCAGTCCTCCTCCCGCGAAAACAGCCTCCGCATGTTCTCTGCAACGGCGTTGGCCATCTCCTCGGTGGAAACGCCCTTTATCGCGGCCATTTTTGCGGTTATCAGCGGTATCATGGAGGGCTCGCAGCGCTTGCCGCGGTTGGGCTCCGGCGCCATATACGGGCAGTCCGTCTCGGTGAGCAGCCTGTCCATAGGCACGGCGGCGCAGGCGGCGGGCGCCTTTTTGTTGCTTGAAAAGGTCAGCGCCCCGCCAAAGGCGATATACAGCCCGAACTTGGTAAAGCAGTCCACCACGTTTGCGCTGCCGGAAAAGCAGTGCATCACCCCGCGAACCGGGCAAAGCTCCAGCATGTCCAGGCAGTCGCCCAGCGCATCGCGAACGTGCAGCGAAACCGGAAGCTCCAGCTCCTGCGCAATTATGAGCTGCCGCCGGAACAGATCGACCTGCTTTTCGCGGTCAAACGGCTTGTAATGAAAATCCAGCCCGATCTCGCCCAGCGCCACGCACTTCGGGTGCTCAAGGTATTTTCTAAGGCGGGTAAGGTCAGCCTCGGTGTAAAAGCGGGCGTAATCCGGATGTATGCCAAAGGCCAGAAACACCTCGTCATACCTGTCCGCAAGGCGGACTGCCGCGTCGTAGTCCCTCGGGTTGCAGGCTATTTCAAACACCCGGTATACCCCGCTTTCGCGGAAGCGCCGTACCGTTTCGTCGCGCACGCCGTCGAAGGCGGGGTCACAAAGGTGCGCGTGCGTATCTACAAATATACCCTTCACGGCTAAAACTCCTTTTTAAGGCTGCGCATGAACAGGGCGTTGAGCTCCTCCCTTGGGTCAGCCCCGCAGTACAGTAGCTTATGCACGGCGCGGCTTATCGGCATATCCACGCCGTATCTGTCCGAAAGCTGAAGCAGCGCCTCAACGGTATAATACCCCTCCGCCAGCTTTTCAAACCGCTGCCCCTTTACAAACGCCTCGCCAAAGGCGCGGTTATGGCTGAACTCGGAAAACACCGTCGCCTGATAGTCGCCGAGGTGGCAGAGGCCGTATGCGGAGTGCTCTATGCCGCCCATTGCAGCTATGAGCCGGGCAACCTCCCGCGTTCCGCGTGCCATAAGCGCACCCTTCAGGTTGGTGAGCCCCATGCCGTCCAGTATGCCGGCGGCGATGCCTATGACGTTCTTTGCCGCGGCGCCGACCTCGTTGCCGATGAGGTCCCGCCCGTAGTAAAAGCGAATGAGGTTGGTGGAAAAGGCGGTGACCAGCCGCTCCTTCAGCGCCTCGCTTGTGCCGTCTATGACCATGCAGTTGGGTATGCCGGATACAAACTCCTGAACGTGACCGGGCCCCAGCCATACCGCGACACCGCTTTTCGGCAGGTATTCCAGCGCGATTTCAGAAAGCCGCTTTCCGCTGCCCTCCTCAATGCCCTTCATGCAGAGCACCACGTCGCCGCTGTACCCCGCCGCGGCAACAGCCTCTGCAACGGAGCGGAAGGACTGCGCGCCGACGGAAATGACTATAAGCTCCGCCTGCACCGCCTCATTGAGGCTGGTGGTCAATCGAACGCTCTCCGGCAGCGTCACGATGCCGTTCGTGCGGGTGTCGATAAACTGCCGCATGTGCGCCGAGCCCTCGCGGCCATATAACGTTACCTTATGCTCTGCCCGGTCGAGGTACCATGTGATGAACGAGCCCCAGCGCCCGCAGCCTATGACGGTGATGTTCATGTCGTTGCTCCTTTTTCTTTCTGTTGCGGAATTCTTCACCTGAACAGCTCCGAATGACTGCCAAGGCGATACAGCATCAGCACGAGCACGTTATCCACAAGCTCGTACATCAAAAGCCAGTCCGGCTCGATATGGCACTCGCGGCAACCCCTGTATCTGCCCGTCAGGTCATGATCCCGATAATTTTCTTCAAGCGGCTCGCCGTTTGCAAGCTTTTCAACCGCCACAAAGAGCCTTTCAATATCCTTCCCCTGCTTTTTCGCAAGCTTCACATCACGCTTGAACTGCGCCGTAAACCTTACCTCATACTTCATCTGCCAGCGCCGTCCTCAGCTCCTCCATGCTTTTATACCCCCTTGCGCCCTTGTCGCAGGCAAGGCGGCGCCCCTCGTCTATCGCAGCCACAGTCGCAGCGTTTGGAACGTTTAAGCTGAGCTCAAAGGGTATGCCGTTTTCCCGAATAGTCTGCCGAAGGAAAATGTTTACCGCGGTGGTCATATTCAGCCCAAGCTCCTCAAATATCCTTTCCGCCGCGGCCTTGACCTCCTTGTCCGTTCGTATATTCAAATTAGTGGTTTCCATTTTTGCTCACCTCGCAGTTATTATACTGCTATTATAATGCTTCTATGCGCACAGTGTCAACACAGTGCACGCATTTTCACATTTTTGCTTGTTAATATGCTGCAAGGCACCTACTCCGTTATCTGATAATTATACAGCTCAGCGTACGTTCCGCCGAGCGCCATTAGCTGCCTGTGCGTTCCGCGCTCGGTTATGCCCGCGGGGGTGAGCACGGCTATTTCGTTTGCGTTTTTAACGGTGGATAGCCGGTGCGCAACTATTATGCAGGTTCGCCCGCGGGAAAGCTCAAACAGCTCCTGCTGGATCTCCATTTCGGTCTGGTTGTCCAGAGCCGATGTCGCCTCGTCCAGTATGAGTATGGACGGATCCTTCAAAAACACCCGCGCAATGGATATGCGCTGCTTCTGCCCGCCGGATAGCTTTATGCCCCGCTCGCCGACCTCGGTGTCGTAGCCGTTTTCAAGGGTCATAACGTAGTCGTGTATCTGCGCCCGCCTGGCGGCGGCTATGACCTCCTCGTCCGTTGCGTCAAGGTCGCCGTAGCGTATGTTGTCCGCAATGCTGCCGTCAAAGAGGAACACGTCCTGCGCAACTATGCCTATGTTGCGCCGGAGCGACACCCGGGTAAACTCGCGTATGTCCTGCCCGTCAATTGTTATCCTGCCCTCCTCCGGGTCGTAAAACCTCGGTATGAGGTTGCAGAGCGTGGTCTTTCCCCCGCCGGAGGGGCCGACAAGCGCAATTGTCTCCCCCGCGGGTATGCTCAGGCTCAGGTGGGTTATTACCCGCTCCTCGCCCTTTATGTCGCTGTTCTTATACCTGAAGGACACGTCCTCAATGGAGATATCCCCCTTCAGCCGCCCCGCGTCAATGGCGTTTGGCGTGTCCTGCTCCTCCTCCTCGTCCATTATCTCGGTAAAGCGCGCAAAGGCGGTCGCCCCGCCCTGAAGCTGCTCAAACATGTTCACGAGCTTGCGAACCGGGGTAAAGAAGCTGGATACCATAAGCAGAAACGCCGCGTACTCCCCTGCGTTAATGCTGCCACGGAAGAAGAACAGCCCGCCAAGGAACAGCACCGCAAGGTAGGTTATATCCAGCAGCAGCTCGCTCTCAACAAAGAACGCCGCCATCGCCTTATAATACCTTGCGCGGATGCCGACGAACTCGCGGTTGAGCGACTCAAAGAGGCAGAGCTCGTGCTCCTCGCCGGTGTATGCGCGGGAGACCCTGACGCCTGATATCGCGGTGCCTACGTTTGAGTTTATCTCGCCCAGCTTTACCCTCGCCTCCCTTGAGGCGCGGTTGAGTGAAAGCCTTGCCCGCCCCGTCAAAAACAGCGTGCAGGGCAGTGTTATCAGCAGTATGAGCGCAAGCGGCAGGCATATCGTTGAAAGATACGCGACCGCGCCCACCAGCATTATCGCGGAGAGGAATATATCCTCCGGCCCGTGGTGCGCAAGCTCGGATATATCCTGAAGGTCGTTTGTCATGCGGCTCATAAGCACGCCGCTCTTGTTGTCGTCAAAGTAGCTTATCGGCAGCCGCTCAAGGTGCTCAAACATCTCCCGCCGCATATCCGCCTGAATCCTCACGCCTACGATATGCCCCCAGTAGTCCACGATGTACTTCATCACGGCCTTGAAGAGATATATGCAGAGCAGCGCGCCGCACCAGAAAACAAGCTCATCAAGCCTGCGGTTCGGAACGAAGTCGTTTATTATGTCCTTGGCGATTATCGGATACACCATGTTGCACGCAGAGATCAGCAGCGCGCAGAGCATATCGATATAAAACAGCCTTCTGTGCGGCTTATAATACGAAGCGAACCGCCGTATCATGGCGCTACGCGACTATGTCGCCCTGATGGGTGATGAGGCTCGCGTCGTATACCCCCTCTACCCTGAGGAGCTTCTCCACAAAGCCCGTCTCGTTCTCGTGCAGCCGAAGCTCCATTGTAAGCTCAATGCTGCCGGGGCGAACCACCTTGCTCTTGAGCCTTGCGTTGGGCAGCTGCTTTGTCATCTTGCGTATGGCGTCCCCCGCGCCCTCGGCGTAGTGGATTATGAGCAGATAGCTCTGCGCGCCGCGGCTCTTTCCGCCGGATATGAGCAGCATGAACACGCCTATTATAAGCCCGGCTATGACCGCAACGTCATAGAACTTTGTGCCTATGGCGATGCCCTCGCCGACCGCCCAGAAAATGAACGCGGTGTCCAGCGGGTCCTTGACGGCGGTCCTGTAACGGACTATGGACAGCGCGCCGACCATGCCGAGGGACAGCGTCAGGCTGTTGTTTATCAGCATGAGCATCAGCGCCGTTACCATGGTCATCATGACCAGCGCCATGCCGTAGGTTTTGGAATACATGACCCCGCTGAAGGTCTTTTTATATATGAACCAGACGTAGAGGCCGATCAGCAGGCCGACGGCGAGGGTGAGTATCACCTGCACCGGGTTCATGGTGATGGTTATAAGGTCGGTAAAGCTTATCATTGGTTTTTCCTCCTAAAACTCAAACTTCCTGCATATGCAGTACTTGCTTACGGCGCTCCGGCAATGGGAGCTTATCTGCAAAAGCTCGCGAATGTAGCTTGGCATGTAGTTATTGAACTTGACCTCCAGCACCAGGTCGCCGTCGGTTATAACGGGGTAGGTGGGCTGGGTCATGTCGAAAATATCGGTGCAGCGGTAGGCGGTGCGTATGTCCTTATCAAAGGTTATGCGAACGTCCTCAACTGGGTAAACGTATGCCTCCCGCCAGTAATCCACCAGCACCCTCGGCTGCAGGCCCTTTGTCGCAAGCTCCGCGAACATGCGCCGCGCAAACGGCTCATTTCGGCTCAAAAGAAAGCCGTAGTCCCCGTTTGTCAGCCTGTCGCACTCGGCGCGGGAGAGGCGCAGCGACTGCTTGTATATATAGCTGCCCTCCTTGTGCTTGCATTCGAGCTTTATAACGTCGTCCCGCCCGTTGTATATCCTTATCCTGAACTTGTCGCGGGAATCCACGCCGGACAGCTTATCCCAAAGTGCATCCTCAAACGGGGTATCGAAGTACAGGCTCCTTATAAAGTACTGCCCGCCGTTTCGCTCCGCGCTCGGGTCCAGCTCAAGGCAGGCGGCGAGCCGCCTTGAAAGCAGCTCGTATTCCCCGCGGTTTATGTAGTACTTGAGCTCGTGCCGGTATTGCGCCGGCTGTTTTTTAGCGCGGCGCCTGCCTGTCTTTTCCATGGCTTAGCCGAACACCTCCTTCATGTATGAGTCGCTCAGGCCAAGGTTGGCCTGAAGCTGCTTTTTGAGCGCCTCCGGCCGCTGCTCGGCAAAGGCTCTGAGCTTTGTTATCTCGCTCTGGAAGGTATCGTAGCTGCCGAGGTTGGTCGCCGGCTGCTTTACCCCCCTGAATGTTTCAACGTTGAACTTTTCCCGCTCCCGTTTTATCTCCGGCTCAACGAAGCCGTACAGCTCGTCTATCAGTTCATTTACCCGGGACGGCGCAAACGCCGTGTTGAGAAGCTCCGCAAACCTCCGGCAGAACTCGTCCTTCCATGCGCTGTTTTTGAGCATCGCGGCAAACAGGCGGCCGGAGGCCACGTCGCTGCCTGTTGCGCCCATTCTAAACGCCACGGTGTCGTGGCTCGCGCTGCCGAAGCCCCAGCAGAAATCGTAGAATATGAACTTCCACCTTCCGCCCTTCAGCCGGTAATACTGAAGGTTGTAGGTATCGGTATTGCCGGTGTATATCTCGGCTATCATGTAGTCCATAAAGCTGTCGGTATCCAGCCGCTCCGAAACATACGCAAACGCGGCGGAGTCGGACAGGTCGTGGCTTGTCGCGTAGTCATACAGCGCTACCCAGTCCGAGTTGTCGCCGTAGGTCTTCTGCTTGTACCCCTTGCCGATGACGAGCTCTACGTTGTTCTCGGTGTTCTCGTGCTGGGCAACGAAGAAGCGGTTGCGCTTTTCCCTGAGGAAGTATACCCCCCAGTATTCGCCGTTGAGGTAGAGCACATACGGCTTGTACGCCTGATAGAGTATGCGGATATCCGTTCCCTCAAGCAGCCCCGCCGCCAGCTCGTCCCTTATCTTGCTGCGGTTCTGGTCCTGCGCGCCCGCGCGCAGCACCACCGCCTTGTAGCTGGTATACGGCCTGTTTTCAAAGAAGGGGTACTCCATCTCCCCCTTGCCGTATTCCTTCCTTGCGATTATGTTAAAGCCCTTCTGCGCCCTGCCGCGGCCAAAGCTGCCCGCTATCTTGATTCCTACGTTCTGCGAAAACGCCTGCCTTCCGTCAGAATCGAACAGGGAAAACGCGGCGGGCTTTTCCCAAACCGTGTCCTGCTCTTCCTCGCTTGCAAACTTGGCCTGATAGTAGGTTGCGGATTGCAGCGTGTCCGCGTAGCTTGCGGCGTCCGGGTCAAACCGGTCGCCTGTCGCGTAAATGCCGGTCTTGCTGTTCCAAAGGTTGTCCGGGTCGGTAACGAGGGTAACTACCGGCAGCGCGTGGTCAACGCCGTCGCTCGTAAAGAGGTAGCAGCCCGTCGCGCTCTCCCCCTGAAGGTACCCCTCGCGGAAGGCCGCGGCGCGGACTACGGTGTTTTTGCTGAGGGTAAGCGCGCCGCTGTATGCGCTTGAGCTTGCGTTTGGCGTGGTGCAGTCGGTGGTGTAGCGAATGGTCTCGCCCTCGCCCGCGGTTATCTCAAGCGTCACGGTGTCCTCATATATGCCGGGGCTTACGCTGAAGGCGGGAACTGCGGTTATGCCCGCATACCCCTGCCCGTTTGCCGCGCCCGGGGTAGGGCTGGTGTAGTAGTATCTGTTGTCGGAGGTATCCCTGCCGTAGCTCCGCCCCGATGTCATTCGCCCGGACGAGAGCTTGTCTATGAGCTTGCCGCTCGGGTCAAATAGAAAAACCCGCTCCCCCTCCGAGCTTATGCAGAAATTGAGCCGGAGATTTTTTTTTTGAGCCTTGTCCGAGGTGCCTGTGGCATACAGCACAAGGTACTCGCCCGCGTCTATGGATATATCCGGAAAGACCCACTTTGCGGGGTTTTTCGGGTTGTTGGAGATTCCGTAGCCGGACAGGTTGACAGGCGCCCCGGTAGAGTTGTACAGCTCTATCCAGTCGCTTGATATGCTTCCGGTCGAGCCGCCGAACTCGCTTATGTATACCCCGGAGAGCGGAAGCCTGTTCGCCGCCTCAAAGGCGGTGTAGCCGGAGCCGGTGTTGGGGTAGCCGGGGCTGGGCTGTGAGCTCGCCGTAAACTCGCCGGTTCCGTCCGGCACCCTCGCCATGGAAACGTCCGCCTCCTGCGTTTTGTAGGTGTAGCTGTCGATTATCCTGCCCGCCCTGTTCGCAAGCACGACGTCCTCGCCGTAGGCTCTGAGGCCAAACGGCGCATGCAGCTCGCCGCCGTTTTCCCCCTCGTTGCCGGAGCAGAATATCACGAGATACCCCCTTGCGGGAACCGTCGTGCCCTCCGGCAGGCGGTACTTCATGGGCTGGTTCAGGGTGTCCGATATGCCGAAGCCGGAGGCATCGATGTCCGCATCGGTGGAGTTATACAGCTCTATCCAGTCGGAATAATTGCCGAAGCTGTCGGTAATTGTAGTCGCGTTGCTGGCCATGAACTCGTTTATGTAGAGGCCTATGTCCTCCGTCTCCTTGAGGCTGGCCTCGTATTCCGCCATGCCCTCGTCGGTCTTGGGGTAGCCCGGGCAGGGCTTTGCCTGAACCCAAACGTCCCCCTCGCGGCGAATTACCATGCCCGCGTCGCAGGCAGAGAGCATCGCGGTATCCAGCGCCCTGCCCGTCGCGTCAAAGAGCACCGCCTCCTCGCCCGCGCTCAGCTTAAACGGGGCGTGCAGCTCGTCCTCCGCCTCGCCGGAGCACCATACGACTATGTACCCGCCCGGCTCCAGCACGGTGCCCGCGGGGAAAACGTACTTTGCCCCCTCCAGCAGGCTGTCGGACAGGCCGTAGCCGGAGATATCCGCCTTGCTGTCGGAATTATTGTGCAGCTCGATATAGTCAGGATACCCGCCGAGGTTATCCGGCACAGAGCCCTTGTTGCTTATCATTATTTCGCTCAGGGTAACCGCGCCCTCCGCCGCCGCGGGGCTGCCCTCCCTCAGGCTTATCAAAAACACGACCAGCACCGCCGCAAGCGCAATGCTCATCAGTATCGATCTAATCCGCTTTTTTCTCAATTCATTTTCCTCTTATATAATACATACGTCCCGACCATGTGCCGATTCGGCATACGACCGATGCTATTGTATCACATTTTCCGCATAAATGCTATGAAGTTATGGTGAACTGTTCCCTCGACAAGCCACACCTGTTATATTATAATCATGTACAGTTGAATTTGAATTATCGGAGGTAGTGCCGAATGACCAACGCAGCACAGCTTGCAGAGCTTTTTGCCCGGCGCGGGGCGCGGCTGTTCGCCGTCGGCGGAATGGTACGCAACCCGCTCATCGGCCTGCCCGCAACGGACTTTGACGTGACCTCGCGGCTCACGCCGAGGGAGGTCATTTCCCTCTGCCGCGAGGAGGACATAAAGCACCTCGACATAGGCGCTCCCTACGGCATGGTGGAGTTGCACTACGAGGGCGAGGCGTTTCAGCACACGACCTTCCGCCGGGATACCTACCCGACCGGCGGCGGGCACAGGCCAAGGCGGGTGGAATATTCAACGGATATAAACGAGGACGCCTTCCGGCGGGACTTTACCGTAAACGCGATATATCGCGACCTGATTTCCGGGGAAATAATCGACCCGACAGGCGGCATGAGCGACCTTGAAGGCGGGCTGCTGCGCACGACCTCGCCCGACCCCGCGGTCATAATGAGCGACGACGCGCTGCGGATACTTCGCCTTGCGCGGTTCTCGGCGGAGCTCGGCCTTTCGGCCGAAGGCAGAACGCTTGAGGCGGCAAAGGCCGCCTCTAACGGCCTGAATAATATTTCGCCGGAGCGGATACGCGAGGAGCTGAATAAAATACTGCTCTCGGACGCGAAATACGGCATATGCTGCGGGGTGCTGCGCGGGCTTACCCTGCTTGACGAAACGCGGTCGCTGGACGTTATACTGCCCGAGCTTGCAAAGGGGCGCGGCCTTGCGCAAAAGCCGCAGTATCACCGCTACGACGTGCTGGAGCACTGCTTCAGAACCGCGGAGTGCATTGAGCCGGTTATGGAGCTTCGCCTCGCGGCGCTGCTGCACGACGTCGGCAAGCCGTATGCGCTTGAAATGACGGGGCGCATGTACTCGCATGAGGTGATCGGCGCGGAGCTGACAGAAATAATACTGAAGCGACTGAAATACCCGGCCGAGACCATAAGGATCGTTGCAGAGCTGGTGCGGCACCATATGTACGACCTGTCGGGTCTTGCAAGGGAGGATACGCTGAGGCTATGGCTTCAGCAGCGCGGGATCAGGCTCTCGCTCGGGCTTATCGCCCTGCGAAGGGCGGACGTTCACGGCAGCGGCATAATAACCGGCGCGGTGGAAACCGCGGACAGGTGGGAGCACCTGCTCAAGACCATGATAAGCGAGGGCGTGCCGTTTGACGAGCGGCAGCTGGATATAACCGGCGAGGAGATATGCGAGGCGCTGGGGATCGCCCCTTCGCCAAAGGTGGGCAGGATAAAGCAGACGCTGCTCAGGCACTGCGCAAGGAAGCCCGCCGACAACAAAAAGCGCACGCTGCTCAGGCTCTGCCGGGATATGGTAAACAATTCGTGACACTTTTCCTTTATGCTGCTTATATGCTTGCAATACCGGCGGGAAAAATGTAAAATAAACTGATTGTGTATTGTATTTAAGCCGGGCTGCGGCTCTGCCCGCCCGTGACCCGAAACGGAGGATATAAATTGGCTATTTCGCTGGAAGTTAAAAAGTTCGTAAATACCGAATATGTCGGTCAGTTTGCCGAGATAGAGCTGCCCCTGCCGGAGGGCGAGGAGGAGGCGCGCCCGAAGAAGGCAAAAAAGGCAAAGGCCGAGCGCCCCGAAAAAAAGCGCCCCGAAAAGAAGCCGGCTAAAAAGGCGGTCTTTTCCCGCGCAAGGGACTACGACGACGAGGACGAATTTGACGACATCGACAGCGAGATCGAGGCGGAGCTGGACGCGGAGGAGGAAGAGGAGCGCGCCCGCAAAAAGCCCCGCAAGGGTCTTTTCTCCCGCAAAAAGGACGACGACTACGACGACGAGGACGATTTATTTGACGACGACCTTGACGACGAGGACGACGAGGACGAAGCAGACGAGGCGGCGGAAAAGGCAAAGGCACGCCGCGCCGCCGCGGAGGAAGCGCGCCGCGTTGCCGCGATGTTTGACGACGCGCCGAAGACCGCCCGCGCGCCCGAGCCGCCGGAGGATATACCCGAGGAGGAAGAAGAGCCGGAGCCGGAAGCGCCGGAGACCGAGCGGGTACGCATACACTACATCGAGGAGGGCACCGGCGAGCCGCTGCTGCTCATTCACAGCGTCGGCCAGTCCTTCTATACCTGGCGCAACGTATTCAACCGGCTCAGCCTTAATTACCGGGTCATCGCCATTGACCTGTTGGGTCACGGCTTTTCCTCAAGGCCGGAGAACTTCAACTACACCGTTGAGGAGCAGGCTATGACACTGGGTCTCTTTATGGACGCCATCGGCGTTCAGTCCGCGCATATAATGGCGTTTTCCATGGGCAGCGCATACGCGCTCAGGTTCGCGCTGGACTGTCCGGACAGGGTTGGCAAGATGATGCTCGTAGCCCCGGGCGGGGTTTCGCCCGAGATGCCGCTTGCGATAAAGCTGATGGACAGCAGCATTTTCGGCGGCGTTGCCTCAATGCTCTACGGCATGAGAACCGTGGAAAAGGTGCTTTCGGAGTGCTACTTTGACATTGCGCGCATGATGAGCGCCGAGGTTGCCGGGGAATACTACAAGACCATTTCGGACAGGGATTCCCGCTGGGCGCTGCGCGCATCGCTGCACAACTTTGACGACGAGGGAGTCGTAAGCAAGCTGCGCTCGCTGGAGGCGCCGGTGCTGATGCTTCAGGGCAGCGAGGACAAGTGGCGCAACGGGGACGAGCGCAGCGAAGCATACCACACCGCAACGCCGTATGCCGGCTTTGCGACCATACGCAACGCGGGTCACCTGCTGCACGAGGAAAAGCCGGATAAGCTCATCGCTGCGACTCTCGAATACATACCCGCGCTTCAGCCGGAGGCTTAACGGAAGCACAGCCTGATATTCAGCCAATATAAAACGGCCGCCCCTTTTTAGCTGGGCGGCCACTTTTTTGATTTCCTTTCTGGTTTTGCCTCTCACATTCGTTCCCGGGCGGCAAAATCCGCTTCGACAGGCTTGGCTCTCCCTTTGGGAGAGCTGTCACCGCAGGTGACTGAGAGGGACTTTCGGCTTTTTGGGGCTTGGTATGGTCACGGCCCCTCTCCGTCCTCGCTGCGCTCGGCCACCTCTCCCAGGGGGAGAGGCAAGGGGGCGCTCACGCGGGATACCGAAAGGTATATAGAAGTGCGTCCTCGCTGCATGAGGAAAAGCCGGAATAAACTTAAGGGTTAGACCCCTTAACAACCCTAAGATTTTTCGACAGACTTGGCTCTCCCTTTGGGAGAGCTGTCACCGCAGGTGACTGAGAGGGTCTTGCAGCTTATTTGGGCTTGGTATGGTCACGGCCCCTCTCCGTCCTCGCTGCGCTCGGCCACCTCTCC
>CAVIAA010000023.1:0-34229 GCA_963640685.1 Acutalibacteraceae bacterium | reverse complement strand
CGCCAGTCTCGCCTTTTTCGCCCGTCTCGCCTTTATCGCCGGTCTTGCCGGTATCACCCTTTGAGCCCTTGGAGCCGTTCTTCACAGAAAACGTGCCCTTGCTGCCGTCCGATAGCGTGACGGTTACAACATTTGTGCCCTCGTCGGCGCTGGAGGTGGTGGTTTGCTCCACGCTCGCTACGCCTACACCGTCCTTACCGTTTGTGCCGTCTTTTCCGTCTGCGCCCTTAGCCCCTGTAGCCCCGGTTGCGCCGGTATCTCCCTTCTCCCCTTTGTCGCCCTTGTCGCCTTTCAGCAGGGTAAATGTGAACTCCACGCCGTCGTCGGTTATGACTACTTCCGCACCGGCAGTGTCGCCGTCTACAACATCCGCACTGGGGTTGCCCCACTTATTGGCCAGTGCCGTCATGCTGCTTACGGCGGCGGTGAGTGCGCTGAAATCGTCCGAGGATACCACATCGTCGTCGCTATACAGCGGGTCAGTGACATACAGGTTGAACCACGGTGAGAACAGCACCTCATTGTCCGCGCCGTAGATAGTCAGCTCGCACACGACCGTACCTGCCACTTCCAGCGCCTTGGAGGTGAGCAGATGAGTGACCACGTTGCCGCTTACGGTGCAGTCGTCGTACACGATGGTGCTGTCGGGCTTTTTGGCTCTGAGTACCACGGTGCAGCCTTCCGACACCTCATATGGCGTAGAGCCGTTGTAGAGGGAAAGGGAGAGTTTACGGGATTTTACGTCGCCTTTTTTGACGTAAACGCTTGCCTGAGTGCCCGGCTTCGAGCAGTCCAGACGCAATCTGTAGATTATTTCATTCATGCTGTTTCCTCCTTTTGTGCCATGGTATCAGGAAGCAGCGTTTCTTTTCTCCCCATTTTCGTCCCCAAAATAAAAAAACACCCGAAAAGGTGCTGAATAGGCCATATACGGCTGCGGTTATTCCCTGCCGACCAGATATGCCAGGCTTACGCCGAAGATATCGGAGAGTACGAGCAGCTCGTAATCGGCAACAAACCTTGCGCCGCTCTCAATCCTGCTGATGCAGTTGTTCTCAAGGGTAATGCCGGACAGCTGAAGCTGCGCCGCCAGCTCTGTCTGCGTCATACCGGCCTTGCGCCTGCACTCCCGTATGCGCTGCCCGGATATATTCTTTCTGCCGTTGTAATCGTATATTTTGATGCCGCTCACTTCCTTTTTTGCAAAAGATGAGATTTACCGCTTGACAGTAGCACGAAAACAAAGGAAAATTATGCTAAAGATGAGAATTAAGTGAAATTGTGCGAGGTTCTTTATTTGAAAAGGCTGTTGTTCGCCGCTGCCGTCTCGTGTATGGCTGCGCTCGTGCTATTTAAGGCGGTTGCAACCGCCCATTCAGGCGGTACGGATAGTGAGGGCGGACATTATGACCGCTCGACAGGAGAGTATCATTATCACCACGGCCATGAGGCACATCAGCATATTGACGGCGAATGTCCGTTTGACTTTGAGGATGCTGTGGGGAGCTGGGGGACAGGAAGCGCCGGAACGCCGTCGAGGAGTTTACCGACGCCAACGCCTACGCCATCGCCTACGCCGGAGCCGGAGCCTGAGACGGATGTGCTGGACGTTATGCTGAAATGTCTTGGGATACTGCTGTTGGTTCTTATGATTGGTTGTTGTGTCGAGGTGCTTGTGACGCGATGGAGGGAAAGGAGAAGAAAAGGGGGAAGTTTATGACATGGACGAATTCTACAAACCGAAATGCAGCATAGAAAAGGCACAGGAAAAATCTGAACGAACAAGGAAAGCGATTACTGTAATCGCAAGCATAGCGATTGCGCTTTATCCTTTAATCTTTTTGCATTATCCGTGGTGGGTAAAGTTGATAGCCGCAATTATTATTTTACGAGCTTCAATATTGGCGTTTCTGGTAGAAACCGCCGCATGGGTGATGGCGTCTACGATCGTTGTGCAAAGGGATACAGATGTTTTGGGCCTGATATTTTGGCCTTTACTACTAATAGCATTAAAAGTATCTATAATCCCATATCTATGGCATATAATAAAAACAGGAGTGGAGAACATCAGGATAATAGCAAAGAAATAAAGGTGGAGAGAGGAGGAACAAAAATGTTCCAATGGATAAATGAAAATGAGGAGCTGGTTCTCCCGTGGCTTTTTATTATATTGGTGGTTAGCCTTGGAGTGAATGTATTAGCAATTTCCGCGCAAAGAGATTCGGAAATAACTGCCGCAACTGAATACCAGCGGGGTTATGATATAGGATACCAAGACGGAATGGAAAGCGATAGTAGCGAGAATGGAGAAAAACAGTATTCTGAAGGATATATGACTGGATACAGAGATGCAATGGAGGAATTAGAATCATCAATAGATGCGGCAATGGATACCATGTTCTGGGAGTATAGAGACGGTTATGCAGATGGATATAGAGATGCAAAAAGCGGGGAGTGAATCCCCGCTATTCTTATTCAAGCCATTTACTCAGCTTATTGGGTGTATAGTACGGTTTTCCTTTTTTATCAGTGAGGTCGAGAGCAAACAGTTTTGTCTCTATCTCACCCATTTCTTGGTAATCAGCAGCTTCATAGGCGGCGCGGTAAAGCTCTTTGTATACGTTAGTAATACTGGACGCAATGCCTTTGTTTTCGCGGCCTTCCTGCTGTTGCTCATAAATCCAGTCGTTCAACTGGTCGGCAGTGTAGTATATGTTGCTTGCCCCGGAGAAGTTACGCTTATCCGCAGTCTCGTCATATAGCGTGGCTTTCTGCGCGTCAGTAAGATTCATCTTGTCCAGAGCGTCATATACTTCTTGCCGCTTTAGGCCGCCGTCATCGCTTGCCACGTCCAGTGCCGCTTTATACAGCAGATCATCAGAGGTAGATATACCGGCGCTACTTTGCACTGCGTAAGCTACCCCGGCCTTGGAGTGACCGCCCAGCAGCTTGAGCATATAGGCGTCAGCCTCATTCTTCGCTCGTTTCTTCGCCTGCCGTATAGCTACCTCGCCCTGATCCGCAACGGCGGTGACATACTGCCAGTAGAGATTATTGAACTTGCCCTGATACTCCACATATTGCTCGGCGGTCAGCTCGAAGCGCTTGCTATTATCATCGGTTATGAAGGTCTGCATGACATTGGGCATTATTTCCGTGTCCCCGGCCTTTCTCACCGCCGCATCAACCTTTTGCTGCGCGTAGCTTCTTACGTCGCTGCCGAAAGAACGGTTGAAGTCGCTTATCATATCAAGCACTATTTGCCGCGTATTGCGGTTCGGATTATCCTTAGCCAGCTTGTTGTAACGCGAATAGAACGTGGTCATTGCATTGCTCTCGCTGTAAGCAATGGCCTTGTCCATATCAGCCGGGTAGGTATCCTTTGCGGTTTTGGCAGCATCCCTGAGAGAATACATTGTGTTGATGAGGTCGGTTGAATATTGGCTGTCGCGCCAGTATGTATTTTTCAGGCCGAGCGAGAAATCACGCGCCTCATCATTTACAGGGAATAATGCCTGCTGGAATTTCCAGAACCCACCAAACACATTTTTGCCAAAGTAGTCTATCATTATGGGGCTCCAATTAAAGGCTTCACCGATAGCCTTGGCAATCTTCGAGGTACGTTCATTATAGTGAGTTGCCTTTTTGCCGGTGTAAGCAGCGCTTTCTATTGGCCTGCCAAGAAAGTCGCGGTTTGCCATCATGTATGCCGCTATACCAGCTATGCCGAAGTTGCCTAATAAGTCCGCCCCGACGTCTTTCGGCGTGGCTTCGCCGCGAAGCAGGTCAATCAAGCCCTGCGCCGCATCATCTGCAAGGTTTGGCAGGAACGAGCCGGTAAGGTACTCATCAAAGTCACGAAAGGCGTCGTCGTTACCACTGGCGTACTTTTCGAGAAGGGCGGACGTGGCGCTTGCCGGGGCTGCGAGTTCTCGGGGTTTGGGGATTGTAATAAATTCGTCCGTGGCCTCACCATCCTTATATACCGGGATGCACCAGAAATTATTCTTGGTGTATGTCGAAAGCTGCGCGTAGTATTTGCGGGATTTCTCGTCGCGGCTATTTATGAGCCATTGCAAAGCGCCTAATGCGGTATATGCTCCGATATAAAGCGCAAGGCGAGCCGCGATAACCTTTTTCTTCAATTCTGGAGGGGCATCTTCGGCGGTGAAGAACCTGACTTCTTTGTCCAATCCCTGCATACCGGCATTGAAGAACGGAACAAACCTGTTGAGCTGCTTGCTCTTAATGCCTCCTCTCTTGAAGTTTACCGTAATGTCATGGGAAGCATACATAGCTTCTCTGGGGGAAAGTCCTGACTTACGGCTTAAGACGTATATTGCTTCACGCGGGCCGCTTTCTATGATGTCGGATACAAATTCTATTCCGGCGCCTATCGTGTTATTGAACAAACGAGGGGCAATCTTTGCAGGGTCTTTTCCTACGCGCCTCCAGAAATCGCCCGTCATTTGGCCGATAATTTGATCTGGCATATCCTTATCCGTTGCAAAAGCGGAATCATGGCCTCCGCCGAGAGCCACATACTCTTTGTGGAAGGGCGACCATTTATCAGGCTTGCGGAAGTTCTGCGCGTAAGAAGAGAATATCTCTTTCACAAGTTTAATGGGGCTCTTTTCAGAATATGTAAACGCCGTACCCAAGTCACGTACAGTGTTTGACCCTACCGACCAAACAAGGTTTAATCCTGTGATGCTGTTAGTGATAAGCCGGTTGATTGTGCCTATGGTTCGCGCAAAGTCGCCGGCCTGACGGGGCGACATATTTGTAAGCGATTCCAGCAGCATAGGATCGTTTATCTTCCAGAATTCAGGTTTGCCGTTGCGCAATACCGTTATAGTATTGCCAAATCCCTTTGTGCCACGGCTGAACTGTACAAGGTAGTCATCGAGTTCGCCAACTATACCATAGGCAGTTTCCTTTGCGTCCTCGTCTAACGAGCTTTCCTGAATTTCCTTTTCAAGGGTCTGCTTGGTTCCAACCATGTCGATTACATGACGTTTCATTGGGGGAATACCAGGCTCTACCAGCCAACCCAGCCCTTCTTCTTTTCTTGCAACATCAACAAGGTCAAGGGCTACCTTGTTCTTGATGGCTGCATTAACCATCTTTACCGTATTAGTGATGATGCTTTCAACAGGGTTGACTATATCGCGTCCGCTGCCGTGAGCGCGCCGGATGGTGCTATCCTGATTTGCAAAGCTTCTCTTGGCTCCGCCCCGTACTCTGCCCTTGTCCATAACTCGGTTGAGCGGGACATAGCTCGACCAGCGTTCAGCCCATTCTTCTGCGCTGCCTTTGGAAACGAGGCCGTATTTCACACCCCAATTATGCAAAAAGTCTCGCTGCCATGTATATAGCTTTTCTGCGGCTTCGCTGAATTCCGGGTGCTGCCGTTCGAGCTCGTTGCGGCGTGTGTCCATCCACGATGTAGAGTTCTTTCGGTCGTCTGCGAATATGCGCATACCCTCTTGCAGACGCTCCGGGCCGTGCCGGACTACCAAGTATTCATTGAAGTCGGCATAGGTCTTTTTGTCTTTGAGGTCTATACCGTCAAGAGCAGACTGTAAACCACCGGAAATTCGCCTGCCGTCATCATCTACATAGCCGGTAAATAAGACGCTGGCGGCAATGGAATCGCTGTATGCGCTATTGATTGCATCAATATACACCGAGGAACCAGCCTCTTTATCAAACATCCTTATTGCATGTAGCGAATCGAACCAGTCTTGATAAAAACGCTCTTTACTGTCACTGAATTTCTCACTCAATGTGCGGAAATCATTAGGCCCTTCGCTCATGGGACGTATAGACGATTGAGCATTATTTACGTCCAGAGAGTAATAGGCGTTGATTTCATCGGCAAAGCCATCCACCGTAGCCAACGTTTCGGGAGACAACGCAGTTTGGAAATGCGGGAAGAACAGAGGGTAATCAATCCTCGCCGTTTCCTTGTTCTGCATATATCTGCGCACGAATTCTGCAAGCCCTTCGGCTTTGAGCTCGCCGGGCTTGTACTTCTCCTTCATTGCGCTGCTGAGCTGGTCTACAAGCTCGGCCTGCTGTTCCTTGCTCAACCCCTTTGTAATGTGATATACATTATCCAGATGATGTCCAAGTTCATGAGCGACGGTAGGCAGGTCGTTCGCTATCCTCGTGTTTATGCTGTGAGCGTGGGTGTTGTACTGTCCGAGTACATCGCGCCGAGGCATACGCCCGGTTCCGACAGGTATACCGAAGTCATGACGCATTTTCCCGATTATGTCGGAAATACGCATAGTCTCTTTGCTGCTGCTTCCCACGCGCTGGGCATTCCATTTGCCGTATTCCACATCGTCAATGGAATCGTCCACCATGCTTTGAGCGGTGCTTATATCACCATCATCATCGGCAGTCACAGCTTCCGCCTCAGGAGGATTGAGAATGTTGGTTATCTCATTATTCCTGGCGATTGCCTTATTAAGGTCGCTCTGGCGCTCAAAAGGAGCAGAGATTATCGAATCGAGCTTTGCAATATCGGCCTGCCATGCAGAGATGCTTGCCTCCAGCTGCTGTGCTCGTGTTTCTATGCTGCGAAGCACGGCTTCAATGGACTGTATAGTACCGACGGCGCTTTCAGGATTCACCGTCGCGGTGTATGTGCTTTCTCCGCGGATAACTACGTTTCCGTTACGGTTCACAAGCAGATCAAACCCTGCTATTTTACCGATAGCACGCTGCGCCTCTGTATCACCGTCTTTTATAAACTTTTTCGATGCAGAAATAATTGCCTCGCCGGCCTTCTTTCTGTCGGTGAACGTGGTGCCGGATACCGTTGCTGTGAAGTTGTCTCCGCTGATATCCTTTCTTGCCGCAAGGTCCCTTTGTATTTTGGGCAGGGTATTCTTGGCAGTTGCAATAGCAGCTTCGGTATCGGACTTACGGAATTTAGCTTCCTGCACCGCTTTTGAATGCTGCCGCTTCAACGTAGTAAGCTTTGTGATCTCCGCGTTCACCTCGAACTGCTCCATGATAAGCGGATTGCCGGAGGCTATGGACTTGATCTCCGCGAAAGAAAGCACCATTTCGCCTACGTCCTCGGCTTCCCTGGCATTTGCATCTCCGTTCATGATAGAGTTTATAAACGACGCCTTGCGCTCCAGATTGTCCCACATTCGGGCGTCAAAGGTTTTTTCGGTTACATAGGTGAATATTTCCACCTCTTTATTGACGTTGCCTTGGCGCAGAATGCGTCCCTCACGCTGTTCAATGTCGCCCGGCCTCCAAGGTGCGTCAAGGTGATGGAGCGCATAGAGACGCTTTTGAGCATTCATGCCGACGCCCATCTTGCCGGTGCTGCCGATGAGAACACGAACTTTACCAGCGTTTACATCATCAAAAAGCTGATTCTTTTTATCCTGGGTATCGGCATCATGAATAAAGGCAATTTCCTTTGCGGGAATGCCGCGCAGTACAAGCTGTCGCTTCATGTCGTCGTAGATGGACACATTCTCAGCATCTTCGGCGGATACTGCGGCTTCAGCCTGCTGACCGCCCTTCGGGGTTGCTATGTCGCAGAATACGAGCTGAGCCATTTTGTCCTTCTTTGTGCGCTTCCAAATATCGTACACATTGCTGATGCACTTCATGATTTTGCCGTCCTCTTCGTAAGGGAGGGACGGATCCATGATGTGCTGACTGTATGACAGCTTTCGGCCTTCCGAGGTAATCTTCAGCATGTTGTCGGCCTTGGGGTCTATGCTGCCTCCGCGCAGCTTGTCGGCTCGCTCGGCGAGCTGTTCTATGTAGTCCAACTGATACTGTGAGGCGGGGGAGACGACAACGGTGCGTTTACCGCCTTTGAGTCTGGGTATTTCAAGGCCGGGGACATCGGTAAGCACATCGGCAAAACTGCGGAACATCTGCTGAAGCTCGCCTAAATTCTTAAAGCGGGAGAAGCTCTCCTTTTGGCGGTAGCCTTTGCCGGTGGGGTTCATTTCCATAACGGTGACGACTTCACCGAACATATTCGCCCAGGCGTCGAATGTTTCAAGGCCACGCTGCTTGAGAAGGTCGCTTTGCAGATATTTTTGCATGATATACATTTCGCTCATGCTGTTCATGACAGGGGTAGCCGTGGCAAATACGATACCGCGTCCCTCGTTTAGCTGCTGCAAGTATCGTACCTTCATGTATAGGTCGTATGAGCGCTTCGCGCCTTCTTTGTTGCCGAGGCCGGATACGTTGTTCATGTTGGTCGTGTAGAAGAGGTTCTTATACGAATGCGCCTCGTCCACAAACAGGGAATCTACGCCAAGCTCCTCAAACGAGATATTGCCCTCATCCTTGCGCAGAGAATTGAGCTTTTCGAGCCTTGCCTCGAACTGTTTTTTCTTCTTCTCCATCTGTTTTACAGACGGATCATTGCGCTGCCCGTTGCGAACGGCCATCTCAATGCCGGCTTCAAGCTCGGTGAGCTGCTGGACAGTAAACTGATACTCGGTATCAGCCGAAACGGGAATGGAGGAGAAGTTCTCCTGCGATACGATGATAGCATCGTAATCGCCCGTTGCGACCTTGTTCATAAACTCACGGCGTTTCTTTGCGGTAAAGTCCTGCTCGCCGGGGAGAAGTATTTTCGCGTTGGGGAAGAAGGAGATAAACTCCTGTCCCCATTGCGCCAGCACAGACTTGGGCACTACAAACATTGGCTTTTTGACTACACCGAGCTGACGCAGCTTCATGGCCGCTGCCGCCATTTCTGCGGTCTTGCCTGCGCCTACCTTGTGCGCTATCAGAGTATTACCGCCAGACGAGATAACGCGCTGCACTACGTCCTTCTGGTGGGCGCGCAGAGGCTTTGCCGCACTTATGCCATCTACGGTAAGGTTTTTGCCGTTATATTTGGGGGTCACAGTATTGTTAAAGGCTTCGTTGTAAAGGTGAGCGAGTGTGTCTCGCTGCTTTTCGTCCTGCCATATCCAATTCTGAAACTCTGTTTTTATGGCCTCGGCCTTTTCCTGAGCGGCAATAGTGGCAGCTTTATCCACATAGTAGCGGCCTTCCGCGTCTTTGCGGGAGACAACGATACGCCGATTGTTGAGCAAGGCGCTGAACAGATCTGCAAATGACTTGTCTGCGGTTCCCCATGTGCCAGTGTTCTCGACCGAACGCTTAACGTAACTGTCGATGAGCTGCACCGTATATTCGCCGGTCAGGGACGAGTAGGAGAACTTAAACTTCGGCCTGTAACCGCCGTTGTATACGTTGAGCATATGGGAAACAAAGTCCGCATATACACTCTGCGGTATCCATGTGACGCCGGGCTGGACAAATATATCCTGATACGGAATGTCGGCCGGAATGACCTTCTTCAGAGCATCGATATTTCGCTGATAATCCTTATCTGCGGGAAGAAGATTTTCTGCATCGTGCAGCTTCGCCTTGACGTTGCCGGACAAATACTGCTCGGCGGTTTCGTATGCGCCTTCACGGTTCTTATACACAAGCCCTGCATCCAGCAGTTCGCGGGCAACGGCATTGACACTGCTCCCGGTCAGCGACGCGATTCGCTCCATGTCCACGCCGCCGGTCTCGTTGACTGATACGATAAGAGCATCCGCAGCACTGTCGGCGTGGGTAACGGTCTTGCGGGGCGATACGGTGTTCTTAGAGAAAATATCCGCCTTGCGGCCTGTTTTTTCCTTCGCGTTGTAGTTTTCAAGGGAAGTAATAAATGGACCGTCTATATCATCGGAAAACAACCGCTTGTTTCCTGAAGCGTTAAGATATCCGTGCTCCTTCACAAAGGCATCGTATGCCTTGTTCAGCTTAGACCGTGCGGCTTTTATTTCCGCCTCGCTTGCGTCCTGAAGCTGCATATTCAGCAGCCCGCGAGCCGTATCGCGGATGGAGAGTATCTTCGCCGTAATTGCAGCCTGCTTTTCGGTTGCCTTATGCTCTACAAGCTGGCCGTCGCTGATTTTGTATATCTTATTGCCCTTTGCGACAAGGGAGCCTTCTTTGCCCTTGGCCTCTGCTGCCGCAGCATCGCGGTTGACCTTCTCCACGGCTGGACGTTTGGGATACTCCATGCCGCCGGTAATATTCTTGAACGCATTTACAATCTGCGTACCCAAGTCCCCCTTGAGCGGCTTGTAGGTCAAGCCGTCCTTGCCATACATGGAGCCGGTCATTTCGGGGGTTCCAAGAACCATTTCGGGGTGATTTGCAAAGTATTCGTTGACGTAGGTGCCGCCGCGCCCCATAAGCGTATATCTCGCTTCGCTGAACGCTTCACCCTTATAGGGAGTGTAAGCAGCTCTTTTGCGTAGTACTATTATGTCAGTGACTACTTCCGTTCCGGCGTTGCCCTTGAAAGCAGTATCCGGCAGACGGATAGCCCCCAAGAGGTCGGCGTTATCCATCAGGTATTTGCGAACGGTATTGTCGTATGCGTCCATGGTGTACCGTGAGGTTATGAACGTCACAAGACCGCCCGGACGCACCTTGTCCAGCGACTTTGCAAAGAAATAGTTGTGAATTGCCGAAGTGACTTTATTGGGATATGCCTTGTCCGTGATTGCATAATTGCCGAAAGGCACGTTGCCTATGGCTACGTCCATATAATTGTTGGGTATTTTCGCCTTTTCAAAGCCCTCTATACGCACATCATTGTTCGGATAGAGGTATTTGGCTATATGGCCGGTGATATCGTCCAGCTCGACCATAGTCCAAGACTTGACTGTACCCTGCATATCGGCGGGCATAGCACCCATAAAGTGACCAATGCCGCCGGAGGGTTCCAGCATCCTGCCGCCTTGGAAGCCCAGATGCCTGAGCCCTTCGTACATGGCGCGTATAACATCTATGCTGGTATAATGGGCGTTGAGGGTGCTGGCGCGTGCGGATTTATATTCTTCCGGCGTAAGAATGGCTTGCAGCTCGTCATACTCCTTTGACCAGCCCTCTTTTTTTGCATCAAACACAGCGGAGAGGCCGCCCCAGCCAACATACTTGGAGAGGGCTTCCTGTTCCTCTGCGGTCGCATACCGATTTTCGGCTATAAGGTTTTTGACGATTTTGATAGCGGCTACATTAGCCTTGTAGCGGGCTTTTTCGCCTGCGGGAAGGTCGAGCCGTTCACCTATAACAAAGTTAGCCCCCTTGGGCTTTTCCGTTACGGTGCGCTCTATTTCTGTCTCTGCTTCCTGCTCAAGACTTACTTCATGTTCTCCTCGTCCCTCGGGAACAGCCACTCCTTGACTATCTCCCAGGCTCCGTCCTCGGCTACTCCCTGCTGCATCATTTCGGTCTGCTCGTTGAGCGCCTTCATTCCCAGCTTCTCGAAGTACTGATAAACGTGCTCCGGCCCCTTCGCTGCCAGAGACCGGTAGCTCGGTTTGCAGAACTCCCGGTAATACTTCTCCGCCATCTCCCCGTAGTGGGGCAGGGGCATTTTGTCCTTCATAAACTCCTTCGTCAGAACGCTTCTGAGTGCTGCCATGTGCTTGTCCTCCTAACTCTCCTTCGGTATTGTTTTTTGTATGCGGCACACCGCCAGATATTGATAGATCCTCAGCAGTCGCTTCCTTGACTTCATTCTTTTGCTGTGCTACAATGGCGGCAGGAGTACTACCGTTAATAATGCCCAACCATTCATGCAGTTGGGGGTTAACTTGCGAGAGTACTCCCTTTATTTGCTTAATAACGGCACCGTGCTTTGTAAATAGATTTTGGAGATAATTCTTTTTGATGTCAAACGCCGTTACTATGAGATTATACGCCTCGTACTTGCCCGTCGCATCGCTAATAGCATCAAGCTCAACTGAGGCAAGAAGTTGCTTGTTGCCTATCGGTACCCGTACTATTGCCATGAGTCGCTCTTTGTCGCCTTTTTTCGTGGAGAGAATAAGGTCGGCATCGCTTATATATTGCACGAGGTTTTTCATAATATCGGAACCGAGATTATGATAATTCCCTTTTATTGAGCCGGACTGTCTCTCAGCGAGATAAATGGCGTCAAAACGCATGAGCATTGGGAGCTTTTTGGCACCAGCTTCCACAAGGTTTGCCGGAGTATTATTGCTGACACGAACATAGGGCTTATTCTGTGCGTAATCCTGCGCCTCATCATCACCCATATCGCTTATTCTGTCTACAATATCTTCGTATGAATCTTTTGTAACAAAAGATGGTTGCCTAAGTTCATTGTACTTGGCACTTGCAGAAGCGTCAACAGAGGCAGGATGGTTGTTTCTATTGTCAGCGAAATTATTGTTATAAACACCTGCAATATCCGCAACGGCCTCTTTGCGGGTGGCAAACGGCCCGCTGTGATAGACAGCGGAGCGGGCATTGGATATCATGCCGCCCATTACGGAATCGTCGCGGGCGATGCTGACATAGTATCCATCGGACTTGTCGGATACCGAATATATCAGCCCATCGTGCTTAATTCTGTCTATATGCTCAAGTGCCTGAGCGATGTCGTTGCCCTGAACAGGTGATTCTTCCGTGGCCGTTACATCTTCTGCAACGCCCGCTTTTCCCTGTACGCTGTCAACCAGCTTTTGAGCTGCTTCAATAACTGAGGCCGGGGTGTCCTTTGTTGCTTGCACCTCGCCGGTGGGCACGTCCAGCCATACTTTAACGCGCCCCTTTATGTCCTTAATCTCATCGGATAGCCCCAGCTTGGATACGCTGATATAAAGCCTGTCCTTGTCGTCCTTCTGCCAGCGCTTAAAGCCCGCCTCCTCAAAGGCGGATATGTCGGTAATGGCGTTATTGCTATTGGTATCAGCTTTGGCGGGAGGCGTGGTTTTGTTATAGGCCGCTAATCCTTGCTCATACCGGCTCCGCACTTCGTCGGCGGTGACAACGTTATTGTCTATGCTGGTGTTGGCGGTGTCGAGCACCACATCATAGGGAGTGTTGTTCTTGCCCGCGTCCTCTACAATGGCGAGGATATTGTCGTGGGCGGCGGTAGTATCGGCAGGTACTGTGCTGGCACCTTCTGATACGGTTGCAACCGGCTTCATTTCCGTTGGAGTGACAGACGGAACAATATCGGACACGTTTACCTTTGTGGGCTCTGTGGGCACGATAGGAGCTGAGGGCGTGGGAGGTGTGGGAGATAAACCAGCGACTTCTTCCGCTGCCTTGCGCAGGCTGTCACCGGGCAGGTAGCCGCTGGGAACGGTTACGTTGCCGGAGGTGGAGGAAGTGGGAGCAGATGTTGCCGCGCCTGCTGCAACGCCGTTTTTGATTAGGTTTATTTGCTCATCTATGGCATCCATCGAGCGAATAAGCTCGTTGATGGTGGATTGCTGTCCTGCGTAGTAGTTTTGGGATAAAGCAGAGCGGATACTCTGGTTATATTTGAGTATCTCATCCATACCGGCCAACTGCGCTTCCTTGCTCATGTCCGAATTAAGGATAGTCTGATAGTCGCTCCGCATTTTGTTTATTGCGCCGTTAAGAAATTCCTTATTCTGCTTCGATACCTGTATGGTATTGATAGTGGCCGTAGCGGCAGAAAAGAGGAAGGACAGCGCGAGGTCTTGTGTGATTTCCTCCTTGCTGGGTCTGCTGTCTTTGGGATAGAGCCAGTACGTTGAGGCCGTGCTTGCACCGGCGTGAGCCGTACTGGAAAGAGCCTGACGTATAACTTCAGCAAACGGTTTCTGCCAGCCGAGTTTTACAAGGACAGCTTTGCCAAGGTCGCCCACAAAGTCACCCGCTACGCTGCCGGCAGCGCCGCTAAGCGCACCAAGCCCGAAGGATTTGGCAACGTTACTGACTTGCTGCCACGAATTGTATTCGACAGGCTGATAGCCAAGCACTGCATATTCTTCTGCCGCACGCTGCTGCTGTCTGTCCCATTCCTCTTTGGTCTGCGTATTGGTTAGGCCGGAGTATGCACCCTTAATGCCGTAGGTAGCAGCTCCTTTTATAGCGGTCTGGGCATATTTGGGAAGATTGGAAAGGGCGGGGACGGCCTTTGCACCGGCGCCTACAAGTTGATTTATGCCAAGCATTGAATACAGGTTGCCCGCAACATTGCCAACGCCGAACGCAGTATCCTGAGCGGCCTTAATCTGTTGCATTTGAGGCTGCATGCGCGGAGAATCGCTATTCAGAGCGTCGGCGATTTTATCGGAGAGCCAGTCAACACCCAAAGCGTCAATAAAACCTGCTGCAACGCCAGTTGCCGTATCTGCTTTAAGACCCAAGTCACGGTAAACGCTCAATACCTCCTGTGGGATATCAGTAAGGAGCAGATCCTGCTGATACTTGCCTGCGGTGTCATAGGCCGATTCTATGCTTTTGCGTGCTGCCTTGGCTTCCGCTTTTTCTTCGGCAGTAAGGGCGTCCTTGCGGGAAAGCTCCAAGTACCTGTCCCATGAATTACCAAATTTGGCCTTGCCGACATTATTGTCGGACATGAGCCGCTCGGCAGCGTCGTCATATGCCGTGGGCGTGGTGGTGCGCTGTTGTACGGGTCGCTGCTGCAACCTCTCATACTCCGCAGACGGGGTATACTTTTCGCGCTTGGTAACGAACTGCTGCGCGTGAGCGTAAAGCGACTGCTTTTCTGTCGAGGAAGAACCAGAGGAGCGGGACGAGCTGTTGACTTCGTCCTTGTCCTTCTTCTTCATTACCTGCTGTGCGTGTGCATATAAAGACTGCTTTGCCATAATTTAACCCTCCATCCTTATGCCCATTCGTATCTGACTTTGCCGTTCGGCATCTGAACCTCTTTGATTTTGCCCTGCGCAAGGTACCTGTCGAACTCCGCCAGCGTTATATCGGTGTTGCCCATGTGTATGCTCGTTATATTACCATTGGCGTCGTGACGAACGTTATTGTACACGCTGGGTTCGCCGCCTGAGCTGCTGCCGTAACCTGAGCTGCCGGTGGTGCCGTTCAGGTAGTTTGTGTATGTGCCGTACTTGGAGCGCATAGAGGAGCTGCGGTTAAATTCGCTTTCGGACAGCTTGTCGCTGCCGGTGTTGAGCCCGCCAAAATACTTAGCCCATGCAGCATCAGCGTCTAAGCCCCCTGCGGCAGACTTGGACTTGGAACCGTACTTGCCGTCGGCGGCAACGCCCAGTAGGGCTTGAAGCTGCCGTATCTGGGCAGAGGTCAGAGAACCGTTGTCGTATCCGCGACCGCTGCCGGAGCTGGAGCTGCCGGAGCTGCCGGAGCCGGAACCGCTGTATCCGGCCTTGGCTGCCGCCATGTCGTATTCAGCCTGCCAGTTGGCCTGCGTCTGCTCATCCTGCGACTTGTTGTACCAGTATGCACGGTCGCTCTCCCATGCGGTGGCATCGTTGAGATAGCGATTGTAGTCCGCCTCGGACATGTCGTTGTACTTGTTATAGTAGTAGTTAAGGTCGTTGTAATAATCGCTGACGGTATCGCGGTACCTGCCGTAGTCGGTATCATCGAGGCCGGTGAGCACCCCAAGGTTGGAGCGCATATTGTCGCCCTCCGCCTGATACATAGAGAAAGCGGCGTCCCTCAGCTCGGGTATCACGTTGTTGAGCTGCTGCAAGTACCCCTGATATGCCTGCTGCCCTGCAACGGAGCCGTAAGAGCTGCCGTATCCGCCGGTCAGGGCTGCGGCCTGTCCCATGGTATCCATCATGGCGAGCTTGCCCTGTTGGGTGTACTGGTCCTTGTACTGCTGGTACAACGGGTCAGCGTTAAAGTCATATTCAAAGGATTCACGGTTGAGTATCTGGTCTAACAGGCTTTGAATCCTGTCATCATAGCGGCTCTTGAAGGCATCAGGGCGGTTGAGCTCGTAATTGGCGAGCATATCTGCCGCATCGTTTACCGCCTGCGAAGGGGAATAGGTAGGCCGCCCGGTTTCATACTGAGAGAGCCAGTCGGCGGTCTTGCGTTGGCTGCTGTAACTGCCGGACGCGGAACCGGAACCAACGCCTATGCCGGTATTGGTGCCTGTGCCGGTATTGGTGCCGGAGCTGCCCCCGAAAAGGCTGCCCCATGTATTGCTGCCGACGATACCATCAACTTTAAGGCCGTTCTGCTGCTGGTAGTTGCGAACTGCCTGTTCGGTTTGAGAGCCGTATATGCCGTCGGCCTTTATGCCGAGCGCTTCCTGTATCTGCTTTACCTCATCACTGCGGGAGCCCTTCTTATACGTTGCCATTGCCAGCCGCCTCCTTATATTCTTTCTTTTCTGCCTCTGCCGCAGTAAGCTGTTCCGCGACCTCGGCTATGTGCTGCTCCGCGAGCAGCATATTCATTCTGTTATTCCTGCCGGTCACGGAAACAGCGTCCAGACAGGCCAGAGCGTTCATTAGCTTTTGAATGTGTTCAGTCACGATGCTAATCTCCCTTCTATGGTGCTTACGCGCTTCCGCAAAGCTTTGATTTCGTTTATCAGCAGTATGGATACCCTGCCGTAATCAAGTGTTAAAATGGGACCGGGCATGCTTTCATCTTGGAAAATGCCTACAAGCAACGGCTCCACCTCACGCACATCATCGGCAATAAGGCCGAGCTGAACAGTATTTGTTTCGTCGCTTCGCATTACATATGTTACGGGCTGTAAACGGTCTACTGCCGTGGGGTCGTAGGGATAAGCGGTTATGTCCTTCTTCAGTTTTCGCATAGAGTATGAGCTGACACTGCCGTCGCTGCTGTATAGTTTTCTTGCGACGCACTGATCCCATGCCAGGCTTCCGGTGCCGAGGTTGCCGGTCTGATGCGCAGGCGGCACGATACACACTTGCGAATAGTAGCTTGTGTAACCGATTTCAACGCCGCAAATGTTGATGTTGCTGCCAGTGAGCTTTACTGCACCATTTGATGCAGTTAGTTCGGTAAACGTACCGCTTGAAGCAGATAAGCTGCCGGAGAATGTCCCACCTGCCGCACTTAAATTACCGCTGAAAGTTCCGCCTGCTGCACTCAGAGTGCCGGAGAAGGTGCCGTCTGCGCCGTTTAAGTGCTTCACATAAAGATTGTTTACATCTATTCTCGCTGCCGCTACCGTGCCGGTGGTTATCCTGCCGCCATCAATGGTGGTAGTGCCTCCCGATTTCAGGGAGCTCACGGTGACATAGCCGCTCAGGTTCAGCCGGTTGGCCTGAATGAGTATGCTTTCGGCGGACTGGTTGATTTTCGATATGATTTCGTCCTCACCGACTTTGGTTGCCACTTCGAGCTCTATGGCGTTGGCGGTCTGGCGTATCTTGGATACGCTGCCTTCGACGTTTTTGATAATGCGCTCGACCGATACGGCGGACTTGGACGCTTCCTGTATGGTATTGCTCAGCTCGTCGGACAGGTTTTCCTCGCCGAGGTTATTGAGGGTGTAGCGGAGCTGCTTTGTGAGCTGAAACAGGTATTCCAGTATTTGCCTGCGCTCAGCTGCGCTGTCGAGGTTGGCGTTGCCTATATCGGGCAGGTCAAAGCCGGTAAAAGCCATTACAGTTCACTTCCTTGCTCAATAGTCTTGGTAACGGAGTATATACGGCAGTCACCGCTGCCGCTTATGCGTATCCGCATGGTGTCGCAGCGGCGGGGGATTATAGGAGCCGTAAACGACCGCTTTGTCGTAGCGTTTATGAGGTATTTCTCAATCCAGATACCGTTGTGGTCGTACTGGACTTCAATGCGTATCAGAGTACCGAGGGTAGCTTCTACCCGGAATTGCAGCTTGCTTACATACTTGTGGTCTGGGTACTCCATGCCTATGTCACCGGTTTCTGCAAACCACTCAAACGGCCTTTCATCTGCTGCTGCCGCATCGCCGTATACGGAGGTGTCGCCGTTGACGGAGTATATGATGTTGTCCGCTATGAAATACAGCTCCTTGCCAAAGGTAGCAAAGTAGGTTATGTGTTTATCATCCTCCTTGTGCCAGAGCTTGTGAGCGGCATCGTATACGAACAGGGTATGACTGCCTTCCGTACTCTCCATGCAGATGAAGTATTTGGAACCGAACGCACCAGCGACGGCGTTCTTGTACTTCTCTGCGCCGAGTGCTTCGGATATGGATTGCGGAAGTGAGGCGCTGTACGCGCACACATCGTGTACGGATTTATAGAACAGCGTCTCATCGACGATGACGAGGCTCTTTTCGCTGCCCTTTTCTACGCCGCGGCACACCGTGTTGGTGAGCTGGAAATTGCTCGGCTTTGAACCGTATATCTCGTGGATTACATCTTCCTTGAAGAACAGAACATAGCCGAGGTGAGTGCAGGTGCCGGTGAAATTACCCGGGGAGCCTACGGTCATTGTGAAGCTGTCCGTGGATATACCCATGAATCTGTACCAGTTCTTAGGGTCGCCCAGAGCACAGGCGTATATTTCATGGTTGGCGCTGGAACAGCCCCAGACGCGGTTTTCGCTTTCGGTGAGATAATCCATGTCTGGTATCTTGCGCTCTACTGTAACGGCTGCTGTGTCGGTTGCAACCGCATCTATTATGGCGGTGACGAGTATGTAATCGTTGCCCGCGCCGTAGAGTATGAAGTCACCGTTGAGGTCCGTATTGGTAAGGCCTGATATGGTAACGCCGTCATACTCGGCGAACCCTGCGCCTATGCCGGTGGCGGCGATTTTGACATACGTGGTGGGAACGCTCGTCCATGTGCCATAGGTAGAGGAATACTGCTTTAGCACATGCGGGTTGGAGCTGGTATCTATCCAGAGCGCGCCGTCTGAAGGAGAGGCAGGAGCCGTTGCGCCAGTTGAATAGTTGGTGTACGCGGTACCGTCATCCTTGCAGAGCGTGAGGCTTACCGTGCCGGAGGTCGTGACCTTGTTCCCAAGGCTGCCGTGTTCGCCGGTGGCGGTGTTGTAATACGCCTTGTCCGGCCATATCAGGATATATGCGCCCATGGCAACGAAGGTCTTGGGGCTGTCGGTCAGCGTGAAGCCGGTGACTGCGCTGCCATCGTAGTAGAAGGTAGTGCCGTCCACCCATGCCAGCTTGTTATGAGCAAAAAGGCCGTTGGGCTTCGTCAGGGAGCGCACACGGCCTCGTGTATTTCGCGGTGATAAGACGGGGTAGTGGGATGAGGTCATGTTCCGCATATCGCTGAACTCGTTGTTGTTGATACGCAGATTGTGGTTGTACCCGCCGAACTCGCTTATCATTTCACGGGAGGTATTCAGCTCGGATAAAGTAGGAAGAAAACCCATATCAGTACCTCAATCCGGTATAGTAGTGGGTTTGTATCGGTTCGTGGCTGCGGTTGTACCAGTTCGCAAAATCGGACAGTGCAATGTTGTACATGACCATGGAATTGTTATACCGCGCCAGTTCCGCGTTATGATAATCCACCTGAGCCATAAGATACTTGATATACAGGTCGTCGTAAGGATAGGGAACCATAAGCACCGTCTCCATGTCCTCATCGGGAGAATACGGACCGTGGGCGATTTCTTCGGTGTCCTCATGCCATTTGATGACTTCCTCATATATTCTGCCCTCGACGTCAGAGAGCCAGCGCACGAGGGTTTCATCTCCGTACTGGTTTTCCTTAATCGACCTGAGCTGTGCGATTGCCTCGGATATCTTCATGATTACCTCCAATAGAGCGGCTTGCCGGACTTGAACCGGCGTGTTGGCCTGCCAATGCCGCATGAGGGAGCCTTGCGGCTCCATAGGTTATACAGGTTCGCTCGTCCTAGCTTCTTCCTGAAGGGCGAGAAGCCGGTTCTGAGTGCGTTCATCCTCGTCGAGGGAGTTCTCCAGCACTTCCTTTATGCAGCGGGGAACCTTTACTCGCTTGCCGAACGGGACGAACATGCTTATTTCGTTCACGCTGACATACTTGCCGTTTTCCTTGCTGCGGGGGTCGCGGGGAAGCTTGAACTCAACGTATTCGCGGGGGTCATCGGAAACGGGTACCGCTTCGGGAGTAACTGCTTCGGGAGTAACTGCCTCCTCAGTAAGGACGGCCTTATCTTTGGTATTGCTCATGGATAGCTCCTTTCAGGTTAATTAGCTGCGGCGTAGGGTTCGGTTTCGGAGCAATGCTCGACGCGCACCATGTACTCTTCCACAAGGCGCTCTGCAACTTTGGTCGCCTTCCAGCCGGTGGTTGCCCTCTGGTTCAGCGGGTCAGCGGTGCCGCCGGAGCCAAGCTGCTTGATGATGTGCTGCAAGCCGCCACCCTTGAGGGCAGTCCTGCCGTATGCGTTCTGTGCTATGAACAGGGTGCAGTATACGGCCTTGCCGCTCTTGGTCGCGCCCTTGCCGGTTATCTTCGCGCCTGCCGCGAGGCTGGTTACGGCGGTGCCGATGGTCAGGGTGGTATTGCCGCCGGAGGTGGCTATCGCTGTAATGGTGTTGGCCGCGCCGTTGATATAGACGGGTATCGGTTCTGCGGGGGTCGCTGCGGTAAGCTCTTCATTTATGACAATGCTGGTGGAGCTGGAGGATATGGCGGTCTTTACCGTGAGCACGCTCAGACCGTCGCTGATAGCGTCGGGGCCGATAATGCGAGCCTCGGTAGATTCAACGAAGCGAACGCCGCCGAGCTTGCCGATTTCGCCCTTGTAGATGTTTTCGGGCTGCGCATACTTATGCACATCGAACCAGCCGTCGGACAGCATAAGGTCGCATGCCACGTTGGGGTGGACTATGGCGACATAGCAATCGTCGATAGGTACGGCGTTCATGCGCCGGAGTTTGGCAGCGGCCTTGAATATAACGCGAGTGGTGAGCAGCGCGGTATCATCCAAATCGGCACGGGACAGCACTTCGGTTTCGGCGCCGGAGGTATCAACCTTGGGCGCATAGGATACATTGGTTCCGGCGGTGATGATGTCGCGGGTAATGGTATCCAGAGTGCGACCGGCCTGAGAGCCGAGCAGCTTGGTTGCCTGCTCAAGCTGGGGGTCTATATGGGCGAGCTCCAGTATGTCGGAGATGGTGATGTAGTAGCCGTACTGACCTATCTCGGCGGTGAGGGTGCTCATTTCCAGCTTGCCGCCCTTGGGGGTAACGCCTTCAACGAGCTGGTTCAGCGCCTTGGGCAGCGGCAGATACTTGCGGAACTCGATGATTTTACCGCCGTGCTTGGGTATGTTGTACTCGTCGCCGAACTGGTCGTGTACAAGCTGGGGTTCTGCGTAGTCTATGAGCCTGTCCTCATAGTAGGTCTTCATACCGTCGGTCAGGCCGGGGGAGGTGGTGGTCTGCGTGTTGAGGTCGATGTCGAACAGACGCAGGTTGAGCTTTACATAGGTGGTATCGAACATTAGATTCTCCTTTCCGAGGAGAACAAGCCTTAAAGCGTTATGATTTCTCCTCTTGCAACGCGCCGTGAGATTTCCTCACGGTCTTTTTTGGTAAACTTGGTCGGGTCTGCCTTGGTGACAGTAGCCGCACCAGTGCTTTTTGCGCCGTTCTCGGCGGGTCTCCTTCCTCTTGCCATGATATCGTTGACGGTTTTCTGGGATATCTGCTGGGCAGTGTATTGCATCGCGCCGGACATGATTTCATCCATGTGGACAACCATATATGCGTTCTTCACGTCAACGCCGGATTTCAGCAGAGCCATAAACCTTTCTGCGGTTGGGGACTGTTTAGGGTCAACCTCACGCTGAAAATCAAAGGTGGGGTATGTCCTTTTGCAATCTTCGCCCTGCTCCTGCCACATAGCGTATATGCGGTCGGCGTTCTGCTGCCGCTGCTGCTCCTGCGCTGCGCGGCGGAAGCTCTCGTTTTCGCGTTCCAGCTTCTTGATGTTCTTTAGCTGCTCTACGGTCAGCCCCTTGGTGAGCGCTTCCTCCTCGTAGTAGCTGTCGTCATCCTCGATAGCCTTGGCGAGTGCCTCCGCATCCGTTCCGTCTACGCCGTACTTCTGCGCCAGCATGCTGAGTACGGGGTTAAGCGCATCAAGCCGTTCAGATTTTGTTCTTAGGTCGCCGAGCTCCTTAAACCGTGCATTGATATTCTTCTGCACGTTGGCATCGTACAAATCCTTGTACTCGCCTTTGATGAGCTTGTCGAACTCAGCTTTTCGCGCTTCATCGACATTTGATGTTACAGCTGCGCCGGACTGCGTGTTTGCATTGCCTGAGCTGTTGGGAGTGGTGCCGTACTGAACATTGGCAAGCGGGTTGCTTTTCCCTGTCTTGCTGTTGCCGGCTGCGGGTGGTGCTGCGCCTTCTGGTGTGCTTCCTGCGGCTCCACCGCCGTCTCCGTCAAACAGGTGCAGGTCAATAAGCAGATAGTTTCTCATGGTTCATTCCTTCCTCGTGTCTTTCCACGGCGTCATACTTGGCTGTTTACCCAGCGTCAGCGGTCTTTCCCGCCGTCTCAGAGGTCTTTCCCTCGCGTCTGGAGACATGATATACGAATCGGCGCGGGCTTTTCTCCCCGTTTTTGGCCTGATATTTTACAAAATTCAGGATATTTTTGTGCAATCAGGGCAAAGCCGCGCATGATGACATTGAAAATCGCGGTTATTTGCGTGCTGCTTTCGGCTTTGCAAACGGTTCGCAGCGTAAAAACTCCATCGTCCTGCCGCGCATCCAGTTCCTCAAGCATACACATATCCTGCTGCTCAATCATTGCGTCCCACAGGGTATATACGAGCGTTGAACAGGCGGCGCATACGATGTCGGGTCCGCCGGGGTTATAACCGGCGTGACCTTTCACTTGCAGGCTGAACGTGTCGCCGAAACGGTTGTAGGTGATGGTTGTCATATCTACGCCTTTGGGGTGGCATTGCCTGCCGCCTTTGTTCTGGCCGTGCCTGCCGTATCGTTCATGCCGGTGCTTATGGAGCCGAGTATATTGGGCTGTATTTCGGCCTTGGCCGCATTGCCCTGCGGGGTCTGTTGGGCGTTCATTCCTACAAGCTGCACTATCTGCTGGGCGTATGCGCTGCCTTTTATCGCGTCGAGCTCCTGCGCCATGGCAAGCGAGAGCTGCGACAGCTGCTGCACCTGCCGATACAGCGTCTGGTTTTGTGCTATCCTTTCCCGAACCTCCTCGATGCCCTCAAATTGCATCATATCAAGGGCGGCTAATGCCTGGTCTGCCAAATCCGGCCTGAAGAAGCCCAGACCGTAGAACTCCTTGGCGCGTTCATTCTGCGCTGCCGTAGCAAACGGAGAGGCTTTCTGCGCGGATACCTTGATATCGAATATGGGGATACGATAGCCTAAATCTACGCCGAAATCGTTGCCCTGCGGTTTTCCGGCTATTTGGTCGCCTGAAAACTCTACGAACCGCATAGCGCCCTCGTTGCCGATTATTCGGAAGTATCGCGGATACTTGTAAAACTGTCGAGTAAGCTCCAGTACGAGATAATCCACCTCAACGCAGGCGCGGTATGCGCTCTTAATCATATCGCGGGACAGTTTAGAACCTGCTTCCTGCAATGCGGCAATGGCCGAGGCCGCAGTAACGCCGGAGCTTGTACCGCCCTGAGAGAAATCCCGATTGCCGGAGGTCTCTTTCAGCTCGTCGATTTTGTTTTCACGCACCGCAACGTAGATATCGCTGAGTGTGGGGCATTCCATTGGGATAACACATTCGCGTGGGTCGCCCGAGCCGTAGTAATGTACGAAATCACAGGTGGAATCGCGGAACTCTTCGATGTTGATATTGCCGTCGCCGCGTACCCAATACCGCTGCCGCGAACCCATGACGGAATGCCGCAGTATGGCTTGGTCGAGCTTGTCTATGTATATCTGCGGGCTTTTGCCGACATCGATGTATCCGAATCCTGCCGGAGTATTCTCCAGCGGGAACAGGATATCCATGACGAATGGGTACTTGCCGTGGTCGTAGTATCCGCGCTGCGCGTATGCCGGGTCGTTCTCGGAGGCGTACAGCACTTCACCGCAGCAGAATTTGCAGTAGTGCAGTATGGTTTTCCCGGCCTCGTTGCGTACCTTGTAGTACCAGTCCACGACAACGACCTTATCAGAGGTATCAGCGTTGTCCTCATAGATATACTTTGGTGTTTCCAGCGACGGATACTGCCCGACTTTATCGGCCATGAACGGGTACTGGCCGACGAGCAGCTCTCTATTCTCTATGCCTACATGGAACAGATGAGGGGAGTGCTGGATATCGCTTATGCCGGATTCCCAATAGAGATTCAGCACATCACAGGCACGGATATCTATTTCGCCGAGGCCGTTGTTCTTTGCGCTATCCCAGAATACGCCATATACGCCGCAGCCGCTCTTGAGCTTGCGCCACCAGACGGTGGAATAGGCATCCTCGAATCTGTTCTGTTCGAGAATGACCGGGAGCACGTCGGACAGCACGTCGGCGTCGTTTACGTCGCCCTTTTCACGCGGCAGCACACACGGTTCGGGAAGATTGTCCATGGCATCGGCATGTTTGTTGGCGATGCAGTTGAACAGCCATGCCGAGGCCGGCTCGGGGTCGTCTGGGTTGCTCTTTACACCGCGTATGACCTCCCATTGCCGCAGCGTGAACCATTTTTCATTCTCCACAATGCGGGTATTGAGACTGTCCTTGCCGGTTTTATACTTCTGGAGTATGGCCTCGGCCTTGGCTATCTCATCTTTGCCTATGGGGCCTATGCGGCCGGGTGCAGCTTGAGCGGCATCAATAGCGGGTATCTCATGCTGCGGAAGTGGGAGCTGTGCTCCTTCTGTTTCCTGCGTTCTTTTGTTGGTCGGTGGGATTTTAGGCATTTTGAAACCTCCTTATTTTCTGTAAAATGCGTATTTGTCTTTAGTATCCATATCCGTCCACAGGTCGAGCGGGTCGAACTCCTTGGGCGGTTGCAACTCGTTCTTGCGCGCCGCAATGGGGTTGTTCATCATCACATAGCGGCACTCGTCGTATATATGGTCTTCCTGGTCTGTGTCGATATCCTCGACATGCTTGTCATCGTATACCAGCGTAGGTATGGTGCGGATAAAATGCTTGCAGGTGTTGAAACAATAGAACATCGGCCTGCCGTCCTTGCCAAATGCCAGCCGAAAATGATATTGCATCTTGCCTGCTATTCGGGTGTTGTCGCCCGGTGCCCATGAAATGAAATTCGGAGCGCTCTCCATCATGGCGGCAATGCTCATGCCTCGGCTCTCATCGAATATTGACGGGTCAGCCACGCCATAAATCTGGCAACCTTTGAGATTTGGCTCCTCAGCCTCTATTCGCTTGATATTCGCTGCTATCTCGGCTGGCTGCATCTGCACACCTACATTAGGCTCGCCGGTGCTGCCGTAGTACTCAGCTATACGGTAGAGCCTGCCGTCAGGATCCACTGCGTACCAACCTACGCTGAACGGGCGGGAATAGCCGAAATCAAACCCACGGTAGCGCGGCCAGAAGCGGGGGATACGGAACGGCTTAATGACGTGCGTATATAGCTGGTCATCATAGTGTGCAGGGTCATCGCGCCATTCGCTGAACACCTGCCCGTTGAAACTGTTCCAGTCGCCGTAGAGCAGTGCGTCGCGCTCCGCTGCCGGCAGCATGGCAAGATTGGCGAGGTAGTTCTGGTCGTTGTCCAGCAGCTTCTGGTTATCAAATACGGTAGCCGGAACGAATATCCGCTTGCGCTTGAGGGTCAGCGGACCGTCAGGCGTTACAACGGTATACTCGCCGGTTATTGGGGTGAGCGGCGGAGCAGCCGTGATGAATCTGTCCTTTACCCAGCCGTGGCCTATCCCGCCCGGGTTGGTGGTAGCTCTTATGTATACTCTCGTACCGGGTCCGCCCGGCCTGTTACGCGACATGAGATAGCTGTACTCGTCCCACGTAAAATGTGTTAGCTCATCAAAGGCTACAAAATCGTACCGCTTGCCCTGATAGTTAGTACGGTCGCCAGTCCGCTGCATGGAGCCGAAATAAATCTTGGAGCCGCTCGGAAACAGCCAGAAATGGTCTGTGTGGTTATATCGCGCCTTGGGGAAAGCCGGCTTGTATATATCCTTGCTGCGGTCTATCAGCTCCGATAACTGCGGGTAGGTTTTGCGGAATATAATGGCTCGATAGTGCGGAATATGTACCTGCCGGAGCGCCTCGGCCAGCAGCGCATCTGATTTACCGCCTCCGGCAGCACCACCGTATAGCGCCTCGTATTCCGGGCGCTGCTGGAAAAGCTGCTGTTTGGGCTGGGGAGACCAAATCACGTTATTACTCATTGTCGCTGTCCTCCAGCACGGGAGCCAGTTCGACAACGCCGGTGCCGCTGTCTCCGTCCTCGGTTGCTGCTGTCGCCGCTTTTGCCTGGTCGAGCCTCAGCCGCTCGGCAGCTATATCCATTGCGCTGCGCTCCTGCACGGTAGGCAGGTCGTACACGCTGCGCATGACGCAGGCCAAATCCTTCAGCGCTCCGGTGAGGTCTTTGATTGCCTTGGTATCTACCTTATCCATGGTGCGGCAGTCCGCGTCCCATGTATCGCCGTCGCGGGTTTGTATGATGTGACGGTGGAACTGTTCTGTATCGCTGAATATCTCGGCTATAACATCACTCATGCTATCGGCAGCTTGTTGCAACCGTGCTAATTTCCGTGCATTTGCACTCGAAACCTTGGTGGCGGACTTTTGTACGGATTTAACAACGACAGTGTTACAGTACTTTTTGCGCTCTTCAGGCCAACCCTCGCGTTTGGCTCTATCTGCGAGAGTGCGCCACGAAACGCCACGTTTATCCGCCAGCGTTCTGTATGATATATCCGTGGTGATGTATTCGCTTTTTATGCTGTTCCAGTCAGGTTTAGCCACGTTACAAACCTCCTGTTACAACTGTACTCGTGTTACAGCGGAATTTCTCCCCATTTCCGTCTCCAAAAATGGAGCAGCCCGGCGAAACGCCGGGCTATCCAACCAATCTATCACAAAGGAGGCATTATAGGTGCAGAAGAGCAAGTGCACCTATTCACAGCCTACACCATGCGTGGGGTTTTATTCTCCCCCCCAACAATAAATACCTAACTTTTTTAGTTCGCACATCTTGCTCCCGCCCATAAAGGGCGGGGATTTCAGAACTCAGATTAAACACAGAAGCCGAAGGCCACGCCACACGAGTAGCTGGCGATGTTGTGGTTGGCTGTCCCGCCCGAGCTCACACTGCAGAAACGGCTGGTGTTGCCGGAACGAGGAGAGCGAAGCCACCAGTACGTTCTATCGCCGTCCTCATCGTACACATAGCGGTCTGCTGCTGTGGCAAATCCCTCGTATCGTTCGCCTTCTTCAACGGGAGAGTATATAGCACTTCCGAACACCTCACTCTCCGAGAACAGGAACAGACGGCACGGCAGCTCGTAGTCCTCTCCGACGCAGTTGGAACATTTCTTAGTTACGATGCGCACATAGGGCAGCGCTTCTGCGGGCAGCCATTCTTCGGGTGTCTCGGTCAGCCTGGCGTTAAGTGAAGCGTTCTTATAACCGGTTGGACAGTCCCCATCGTTCATCGCCGATCTAACGGCGAATGTGCTGCGGAGGGTAACGGTATCCTTCCGTCCGGTAGCTGCGTCCGTGTCGTGACCTATTCCTATGATTTCGAACTCCACATCGCCCACGGTGATGGTGTCGTGAACCTTGTAGTACTTTGCGGCCTCGCCGGAGAGAGCTATGCGGGACATCCGTGCTATTTCGCTTTCAACAGCACATGCCGATGTGCATTCGCCCGCCTCTGCTGGAGCTATGCCCAGCTCGTGAAGCTGCTGTTCGGTCAGCTCAGTCTTTTTGCCGTTAACGCAGAGATAATTGTTCATTGTGTGTTTATCCTTTCTTCAAGTAATAATTTAATCGCCTTGCACATCCACCAAATCAGGTTGTTTTGCCAAATGTCGCGGGTAATTTGGGTTTGCGCCATGCCTTGTTCCATGGCCTCGGCACACTCCATTATCTGTTCACGACGAGTCATAGGCTTTTCGTTTCCACTTGGGCTATCCGCTCATTAAGCCGTCTGAGCTTCTGCTCTATCCATGTTTGCATATCGGTATTTGTACCGAGAATATAGCTGAGTTGCCAAAGCATGATTTGTACATCAGCCATTTCCTCTGTGATGTGCCTCTTGTCGGGCGTTTGCCGTAGTGCCTTCGTCAGCTCTTTTTGCAGTTCTGCGCATTCCTCGATGGCCACAACAAGCTGGTTCGAAACGCCGTATGCTGTAACGGCATGGCAGACTATATCCTTCATTTCCTTCGGTGTCACTTTGCGCCTCCTGTGCTGCCATTTCTGACGAGATTGATATACTCGACTATGGTTTTCATGGCCTCCTCGTAGCCGTAGCACACGACGGCGAGGTAGCCGTTTCGGTTGAGTGCATCCAGCCAGCGCACTTGATTGGGCTGAGGCTTGTTCTTTCCGACCTTGAGCTCTATATAGAGCCCGGCGTAACGTTCGCAGGGGAGCGGCAAACATATATCCGGCACACCGGCCTTAACGCCTGCTGCCTTGAGCTTGCCGCCGGTGACCTTATCCCTCGCGCCGCCGTTGGGTATGTGGTACATGTATTCGAGCTCGGGATATGCCGCCTTTTCGTAGGCAGCCCAGCGGAACAGGGCTATCTGCTCGTTTTCTTCGTAGTGCTGCATGGCTCGTCCTCCCTGTAACCGCACTCCCAGCCGTACCGCCTGCGCCCGCAGACGGGGCAGGTAATCTTTTCGTTTACTCCCGCAGGCCGAAGCAGCCGGAGACGGGGATTTTCCCGCCGTTCAGCCTCGGCGCACGGGCGGCATCTTAGCATTGTCATCTTTTCTTGTCCTCCTTGGCGTATGATTTTTCGAGCAGGGCGGCATAGGCACAGGTCTTTGCGTAGCAATATCGCTCACAGCACTGTATCTGGTGCCGCCGTTTTTGCCCTTTGTCCACAAATCTGGTGATGTTTGTTGTCCCTGCGCTCAGCCCCTCACACGTTATGGACGTGTGTGTCTCCCGCCGGTAGTACGGGCAGATTATCCGCGTGGCGTTGGCGTAGTTGGGCATTATGCGTCCCCCTGCTGCATCTTGCGCTCACGGTGAGCCTGCAATCGGTCAAGTGCCTCCTGCCGGTCTATTGCGCCGCTATCAAGCCGGCCTTGGGCGCAGTCTTGCAGGTAATCGTATTCGCCCAGCTCATCAGGGCTATCGACGCAGTAGTACACCCAGTCCTTGACTATCTTTGCGACATACGTTGCCACGGATTTTGCCCCGTATGCCGCCGCAAGCTCTATCGCGTGGCCGATGATGGGCGTCTTGCCGTTGAGGACGGCTATGCGGGATATGGCGGCTATCTCGGCAGTGGTGGCGTCCCGCCCGAAGGCGGCACGGTATGTCGCTGCGACGGTATGCTCGGCTTCCGCGTACACACGCGCGGTATCATCATCCTCTTCATCCTCATCATCTATATGGTACGGTTTAGGTACGGTAACCGCGTGACATTCGGTTTTGTCACGCGTGACATCTGCGTGACAGGTGTCGGAAATGTCACGCTGCCGGTCACGCTTTTTGCGCTGCCTGTCACGCGCCTGTGAGCGTGACACCTCACGCTTTGCAAGCAGCATACCCACGCGCTCGTCCCAATCGTGAATCTTATAGTTGCAACCGTCATAATCGAGGAGCCGTGCATCGAGTAATGCGGCAATGAGCTTCTGCGGCTTGCCCCTGAACCGCATTATCTCGGCGATGGTATCTATGTCCTGCTCGCTGAAACGCCCATCCTCGCGGTTATTTAGCGCCCATACCCACAGCCTGACCAATTTACCGACTATGAGGTCTTTATCCGCTTTCAGGGCGGTTGCAACCGCCAAAACCTTCTTGTGGTCGGGCAGCGTATCGTGCAGCTCTATCCATGCCATGTTATCACCTCGCTAATGTCTGCACGGGGCAGGGTATCAGCCTGCCCCAATAGGGAGCTTATTCAGCGGATTGGCTTTCGGCCTCTGTGTCGGGCAGCTGCTTTACCATTTCGGAAACCTTTTCCAACACTTCATCGGGAGAAGTGTGGGCTGCTTCGACAAGGTCCCGTTTAGTCTTTTCCAGCGCGACTAATATCCCGAATATCTTCTTAAAATCGGTCTCGACCGGGTAGAGTGATGCACAGCTGGCTACCGTTTCTTCTAAAGCGATTAGAGTGAAGCCCTCACATTTGAACTGCTTCTTGAATCCTTTTTCGCCCTTAATGGTGATTTTGTACATGGTGTCCTCCTTACAGCTTTGATATGTTGATGCGGCGCTCAGTCCGTGCCGATACCTGGTATGCCTTCTTTTCGATGGTCTTGACCTGCACGAGGTGCGTCTCGGTGACGACCTTCTCGCGGTCGCCCATGCAGGCTTTTATCTGGTCTGACAGCTCGTTATACGCCTTGTACTGCGGCGCCAGCGCCTCCTTCTGGAGTATGAGGCTTTCCAGCTCGCCGTCGTCTATCTCTGCCTCTATGCGGGAGTGATCTGCGGGGCATATGTGCTTCATGGGGCACTCCTCACACACGGTTATGTCCGGGCAGGCCGGGGGCAGCGTCTTGCCGGTAGGGTCGCTCAGGGCGGCGTATACCCGCTCGCCCTTGCGGAGCATTGCGTCCGCTCTATCCCAGTCAAACGGCACTTCGATGATTTTGATTTCGCCGGTGAGCTTGTTCGTCAGAACGAAAAAGCCCTTTTCCTTTTCGAATTTCCACATGTACACAAGGAGCTGGGAGGGATAGGCTCGCACATAGTGCTTCTTCGAGGCATAGAAATCCTCGACGCTGTTGAGCTTTGCCCACTCAAAGGGGGAAAGTCCCTTGATTTCTGCCGGAAACAGCTCGCCCGTCTCGGGGTCCTTGATGCGGATATCCTCACGGCCTGTGATAAGCGGGTTTTCCACCTTCCAGCTGCGCTGCGTGGGAGTGATTACTTCAAAGCCTGCGGCCTTGAGTTTGTTGATGGTGTATTCTTCAATGGAATTGCCGAGGTCGAATATGTTCTGAAGGCCGTAGTTGTGCGGCTCCTGCTCGTCCCAATGACGGATGAGCAGATAGAGATACCTCTCGCAGGGGTGGCCTATGTTGGATGCTCTGAGATTGTTGCAGGGGTAGACCTTGATACGGCTCTCCACTTCACTGCGAATGGCGGATTGAATTGATTGTGCGCTCAGCATATGTTTTTTGCCTCCTCATAATTGCGGTCAAAAATTACGATGTCTACGCCGTGCTCATGGGCGTATTTCCTCGGGCTTTCGCCGTCAGGGACAACCTTGCAGGATGTGGCGTTGTACGCGCTGGCATACCCGCCGTTGACGGTCATAATAATCTTCTCGCCGTTGTTATACTTGTCATTCCAGTTATGCAGGGTCTTTTGAATGGCTATGAGCTGTCTTACTGCGGTATCGTTCATCATTGCGGCTCCTCCGGGGGCATGTAGTCGTCCTCAACCTCCGGTGCCGGTGCGGGAGGATTCTTCTGGCATTTGCGGCACAGCCGTTTGCCAAACCGGCCTTCGGAGTAACTTGCTTCGGCCTGCGTGACAGCCGCGCCGCACGCGGTGCAGGTGAGGCCGGTAGCCGCTGCGCTCCTGCCGGTGCCGCCTCTGCTGCCCTCCTTGAAGGTATAGCCGGTCAGCTTCTGAGTGTTAACGCCGCCTCTATCGAGGGTTTCCATGTCGATGTTGCGAAGACCGGGGAGCAGGCGCTTGATGCCGTTGTTCAGGCAGTTGGTGTATGCGGATTTCTTGACGTCGTTCGCGTCTATCTGGTCGGGGCCTTTGTGTTTGGGATTTGCCGAACCGTCCCGCAATGTTGCTTGACCTGTGAAAAACTCGTCCCTGCCCGAACGCGAGCCGTCGCACTCGATTTCTGTGTTCCCCATGCGGAACACCATGCGATAGGTGAAGGAAGGGTATCCTTCATCAAGCTCGCGCTGCACGTCGAGGATTCGCCAGCCTATTCCGAATAGCCTCGCAACCTTCGTTGCGCCGCTCTCCTGCAAATACGGCTTGCCGCCGATGATTACCCAGTCGTGGGCGGTGGTGATTTTGATGGCTGCCATCATCATCTTATTGAGGGCGGCGACGAGCTTGTCCGCCCGTTCCGCCATTACGATGATTGCATCGACATCGTAATTGGCGATGTCATCAGGCAGCACTGTTATCATGCTGGTGCTTTCGTTTAACTGCTCCATTTGTTGCCTCCTTATCGTTCTCGGTGTCCCGGTTGTCATCGCGTTCGCAGTCACAGCGTTCGCCGGGGTCAAGCGTTGCGCCGCAGCATGGGCAAATTATATATTTCATCTATTCCCTCCTTTCGAGATAGCTGGTTATCAGGTGCTGCATACCGGCCTGCATGGTATCAAAGCCGGCAGCGCGGAAAGCCTGTTGCAACTGCTCAAATACCGTCTTGGATAGCCTGCACTGGATACGGGAAGGCAATCGGCGGCGGTCGGGTCTGCGGGGCGCTGAGAGTGTCCTTTGAAATGCGTCCTCTAACATCTGTTCGGCATCGTTGACGAGGCGAACCCCGTACTTTTCGGGGTTCTCGACCTTGGAATTGAGATACTTGTCGTAGCCCGGATACCGCTCGCGTATCACGTCTACGACCTGACTGGCGTAGATACCGCGCTCTTCGCGGAACTCTTTGACGTGTAGCATATCTGCCTCCTTTGCTGTTGCTAAAGTGCCATTGCGCCGCATATCAGGAGTAAACCGGTGCCGCTCAGAAAAGCGGCTTGTCCGAGGTTGGAAATGCCGGGGGCGCAAAGGACTATTAAAAAGCCTGTGATAAATTGGAGAGGAACGATAACGTTGCGGGCAAAGGTCTTGACGTTCCAGCGGTATTTCATGATTTTGCCTCCGCTGTGCGCCGTCTCCCCCTACGGCGCACGTTCTCATTGGTGACGCGCTGCCCGATTGTGGCGCTGTATCCCGGGCGCTGGTTCGCGTCCAGCTGGCCGGTGCAGCCCTTGGCGAGTTCCTTACGGATACACGTCTGGCTCTTGCGCAGGAAGAAACTGATGTCCTCAATCCTGTCACCCTGAGCATACAGCCGCTCAATCTGGCGTCGCTCGTCATATGTCAGGAGTTTGTACTTCACTTTTTCTGCCTCCTTTATACAAAAATAGGGTGTAAATAAGCATTTATCTTATTTGCACTCTATGTTACAATTCGCGATCCTTGGAATAAGGCGTTTTTACCCTTGACACAAAGGGAAAACTTGGTTACAATAGCAGATGTGCGTTTGGTAGGATAGGTGTTTCTGCGGCCACAGCCCCGGCACGCAGCGCATGGGTTCTGATTGAACGCGGCAACAATCTATTTATTACTACTCAGGAGGTTTAGCCATGAATACCTATATGGCAAAAGGCGAAACCGTAGAACGCAAGTGGTACGTTGTAGATGCAGAGGGCATGGTACTTGGCCGTCTCGCTTCTCAGGTAGCCGCTATACTTCGCGGTAAGAATAAGCCCATATATACCCCCCACGTTGACACCGGCGATCATGTGATCATCGTCAATGCGGACAAGGTCGTTCTCACCGGCAACAAGCTGGATAAAAAGAAGTATTATCATCATACCGGTTATCCCGGAGGACTCAAGGAGCTCACCTACCGTCAGCTTATGGATAAGAAGCCCGAGTTCGCCGTATATGAAGCCATCCGTCTGATGATGCCCAAGGGTTCCCTTGGCCGTCAGATGCTCAAGAAGGTTCGCATTTATGCTGGCCCCGAGCACAAGAACGCAGCCCAGAAGCCCGAGACTCTGGTGCTCAAGTAATAAGGAGGAACTAAGAAATGGCAGCCACTACTCAGTATCTTGGTACCGGCAGGCGTAAAAAGTCCATTGCCCGCGTTCGCCTTATTCCCGGAACCGGTGTTATTACCATCAACGGCCGCGATGTCGAGGATTACTTCGGCTACGAGACCCTTAAGATGATTGTTCGCGCTCCTCTTGCGCTGACCAATACCCTTGGCAAGTTCGACGTGAAGGTCAACGTTCACGGCGGCGGCTATACCGGTCAGGCAGGTGCGATCCGTCACGGCATCTCCCGCGCCCTCATCACTGCGGATTCCGAGCTCCGCGGTGCTCTCAAGAAGGCCGGCTTCCTGACCCGTGACCCCAGAATGAAGGAGAGGAAGAAGTACGGCCTCAAAGCTGCACGTCGTGCTCCGCAGTTCTCCAAGAGATAATCAGGCACGATTTTACAATCGAAAACTTCGAAAAACCCCGGAAAATCAACACTTTCCGGGGTTTTCTTATATCTAAATGCGCTGATTATGTTTGTCCGAATTTGAAGTAATTTGTCCTGATTTGACCTCAAAATCCGGGGCTAGAGATGGGAT
>CAVIAA010000022.1:0-36878 GCA_963640685.1 Acutalibacteraceae bacterium | reverse complement strand
CTTGAAAACATCATGAATAGAGTTGATCAGGACACACCTAAAGAACACTTGGATGCAGAACCGTATAAGGCTACGCCTATATCAGAAATACCAATCGTTCAGGAGGATGGTACTGTCGACACTCTTGAAAACATCATGAATAGAGTTGATCAGGACACACCTAAAGAACACTTGGATGTAGAGCCATATAAGGCAATCCCGCTTTCTGATACTACTGTAGTTCAAGAAGATGGTGCAGTGGATTCTCTTGAAAGCTTGATGGATCAGGAAGAACAAGAAATGAACAATGGTTCGTATGATTCTGCACCAGAAGCATTAAGTTCTGAGGAATTACCAAATCAGAGTAGGATAGATGAACTCAAAGCGGAGAAAGAAGAACTTCTATCTTTGAAGGAGCAATTGTTAGAATACCAGCAAGAACATCCTAAAGAAATCGATCAAGATGAAGGCGCAATTGTAAGAGTTCTTAAGAAAGATGGCTCAGACACAAGTGTTGTTCATCACGATTACGAGGCTGAGCTTGCAGACCTGGATAAAGGGATTACCGAATGGCAGAAAGTTCAAGAAGAGTGGGCAGCCGGTCTAAGCGAAGAATTAAAGCAAATCAACGAAAACCCGAATTTGAGCGAAGCTGAGCGAGCAGAACTAATTAAAGATAATTACGCAAAACGAGATCTGTTTTCGCAAAACTATGATAAAGAATTTGCTGAACTGCAAGCGGCAAGAGAGGAATTGGCTGGAAAAGTATCATCAAGCCAGTTAGATGCCACGAATGCTGTCCAAGAGATTGACGTAACCGATGTGCCCAAGCTCGAAGATGTTTCTGATTGGATAAACGATATTAATCCTAATTATGATCCTTTTGATTGGCAATCACCATATTCGAACAATTGCGGCTCATGCGCATTTGCAGTTGAGCAAAGGTTAGATGGGAATACCGATATTTCGGCTACGAGTGAGAATATTGGGACAATAGAGGAAATGAACAAAATAACCGGCATGGAACAAGTCGCTATGTCGCCAGATGAAATCAAAGACTATCTTGTTTCTCAAGGCCCCGGTTCTCACGGTATCGTGGGTATTGATAGAGTGTCCGGCCCAGGTCATTGGTTCAACGCCTATTACGACGGAGAAAAGGTGGTTGCCATAGATGGGCAAACAGGAGAAATCAACGATTGGCCGCCGGACTATGGTGATGTCACAAATTGGGATATAAGTGTGAGAAAGGAGGAAGCGTAAGATGGATAAGAACATCGTTGAATCCATTAAAGGCATTCTTGGCTTAAGTGATACTGAGGTTGAGAAAAATTGCAAAGAATTGTCAGAAATCAACGCGTTCTACTTTTGGTCTTCTAACAGAGGCGGTAACGCAGTCATCATAAATGAAGATGGTGAAAAATTGATTGCCAATTCTGCTGTCCGGTTTGAAGATCATGTAAAGGCTTTCAAGTCTGGAAGGCGCAACTAATCTGAGGAGGGAGGCAAGTATCCATGACAGATGAAGAATATCAAAGAGAATTAGAAGAAGCTGAACGACTACAGCGACAGATCAATAATGTTATTGATCAGATTAACCGCACTAATCGAGAGAATGCTGAACTTGAAGTTGAGCTTGATAATGCCATACAGAATGTCAGCATTCTCATCAGTAATTGCGGTGAGCTTGACAAAGCCGTATATGAGGATATGGGCTATCTTTCCGATGTCGTTGGGCAAGCCGATATCAGCACAAAAGAAGTCTTTCAAGCCTTAAACGAGCTGACTGTTCAGTATTTCTCGTTCAAGAGCATTTCGACTGCTTCGAAGAACGTAACTCAATACAATGATGAGTACTACACGAGATTCTCATACTACAATGAATTGCGACGGATTTCCCTCGGCTATGTAGTTGGTCTCGACTCTCACATTGTATCAAGTGAGTCCGCTCGAAAGAAAGTCGAAAAGGCTTATCTGCAAAACACCGAGTATTGGCTTGCATATTGCATCGCAGCAGTGATGCTTTGGGCAAGCAATGAAAAAGAAGCCGCACAACGTGCAATGAGCAAAAGTCTGTCCATCAGCTACTTTAATTCGTGCTTGTTCTACTTGCTGATCAACCTTCGCTTCAATCGTATTGATGCAGCGAAGAAATGGTATGTAAATTACCTTGATCGAGCAGACATGAACAACCTCGGTGATGAATGGCAATATCTCTTACAAGCCTACCTCTTTGGAGCGTTCGGCGCCGATGAAGAGTTCCAGGCAACGGTAGCTAAATGCTTCCAGAGCATGCTTGCACAAGTGGAAGTGACTACAGTAGATTTCGCCAAGAAATTTACACAGAAAGCGATCGAGTTTGCCGAGCTCTATGTTCATAAAACGAACCACGAGTACACGCTCCTCGGAAGAACTTGCGCTGAATACCCCGAGATGAAGGATCTTCTGTCTACGGCAGAGAAGAATGTTGAGATTGCTCGGTACTACAATGAGCTTGCTGAAGCAGAGGTTACCGAAACCGAGGATCTTCCACAAAGAATCGAAAATGTTTTGTACTCGCTTGTTAATGACTACGACGAGGAAGAACTAAAGGTTGTTCAGAAGATCAAATACAACGAAGCCATCATTAGCGCACGGGGCGACGTTGCAACCGCGCAGGCCAATTACAACGCAATGTTCGAAGAAAGAAAGAAAAAGAAAAACCTCGGTGATCTTCTTCTTTCCTGGGCTTTTGCAGATGATACAAGCCAGACGGACGTGTCCGTTAAACGATTTTCCATCTCCTTTATGAAGGAAGCAATCGCAAAAGGATTCGAACAGTTTGCTGAACGGTATAAGGCTAAAGAAAAGGATAAATATCATTTCAATATTGACGAGTGTGAATTGGAATGTAACGAGAACGATTATGGCGAGGCCGAGAAGACACTTGATAAGTACTATGACAAGAACAAGGTCAAGGACACCTTCAAGGATAAACACGTTCTGATCTACACAGGAATGTGTGCGGTGGCTCTGCTTCTCCTCCTTTTGCTGATTCCATTCTTCTCGCCGGTTATCTTGACAATCGGTATCTTGCTTGGATTAGCGGGTAGTTTCCTTCTGTGGCGCAGGATCGTCGATATGGGGAAAATCCTTAAAGAGAAGAAACGAAAAGGCAAGCTGTTACTTAAACAAGCACTTGAAGAACTTTCGCAATGGCGCTCTGCCTACAAAGAAGCAGACGCAAAAAGTGCCGATATGCTGAGCGCAATCGAGAGATTCTAATAATGGGAGGTAGAAACTAATGTCTAATGCATCACAAGCGATAAATAGTCTTGACCAAACTATTAATTCGTTCAAATCACGTGTGGACGTGAAGGTCAATGATGTCAATACATCGACAGCCAATATCCAAGCAACAACGAACCGGATCTACGAAAACATCGAGAAATTCAAGACCGAGATGCTTCATGGCGAGGAAAAGCAAATCGCTCACGAGAACATCTTGAGGATTGATCAGATCATCAAAGAGCAGTTCAGCAACCATATCGCAATTCGGCGCACTGTTATGGGTGTTGTTCGTGACTTTGATATCAACCTGGTCAGGAACAGCACTATCCAGGAGCTTTCGGAAGAACTCTGGATTACCAGCTCGAGATACTGGCTCTCTTACGCACTCATCGCAATAACTGCTTGGGTGAACAATTATCCCGATGTTGCTAAAAACGCTCTTGCTGAAAGCGGCCGAAAGGATGCAATTAAAACGACGCTGTTCTTCTGCCTCATGAACATGAGATTTGGAAGAATGGACGCCGCCAAGAAGTGGTTCTATGAATACTTCAAGACACTCGATCCGACCATGCTCCAGCAAGAAACAGCAATCCTGCTTCAGTCCTTCTTGAATGGAATTTTCGGCAAGGACAAAGAGCTCGAGCAGGAAGTGATCCAGCTCATTGATGAGTGGATCTCCATTATAAACGACAATGAGCAAATTTCGAATGAACTTCTCGATGCTTATGAGAAATACATTGCCAACCTAAACACGCCGGTGCAGTTTACATATCAGTCTGTATTGCAATTCTGCACCAATGCTTCTGAGGTTGAGAAGTCCTACAAGGATGTCTCGAAATTTGAGATTCTTCTGGAGTTTGTAAAATCTCTGGATGTTGAATCTGAGCCTCAGGACAGCGAAAACTATAAGAGTCGAATTGATGCGATTCTTATGAATTTGATTTCCAACTATGATGCCGAAGAACTTGAGCTGAAAAAACAGCAAGAGTATTACCGCTTCATCGTTGAAAACAATGGCGTTGTCGAACAAGCTGAAGCTCAGTATCAAGCTATGGAGGATCTGTCAAACAATCAGTTCAACATCGGCAAGCAGATGCTTAAATGGGCAATCTATGACGATAGCGATCAGACAGATGTTCAAGTGCGAAAGTTCGGATTCCAGAACACAAAGGCTTGGTTTAAGAAGGCAGTTGATAACTTTGACGCCAAGCTCCAGGAAGCATTCCCGACACAGTATAACCTTCATATTGACACTTGGGATGGAGTAAGCAACGGCAACGATCAGGCAGAGCAGGTAGAGAGCTTAAAGAACCATTTTGAGAATAACAAGTTCCAGAATATGTTCGTAAACACTCCCAACATCCTCGCTGCTATCCTCTTCATCGTCTCCGCTGGATTAGCTTTTGTTACATTGTACTCGCTGATTGTAACGGCTTTGGCCGCCGGGTTCCTTGTCTTTAGGGTGTTACAGGCGATCAAATCATATCCGTTGCGTGTACAAGCAGCCGTCGATAGTCTTAATGCTTGCATGGGAGAACTTGCAGAGTTTAGACGTTATTTTGACGAAAAGCGCACTAAGAAGGATGAACTTCTGAGCACAGTTGAATTTCTTTAATAGAGAACTATCAATAAACCAATCAATTTAGAAAAAGGAGTAATAACCATGAGTAACGAGCAGAACAATCAGAACCAGGATATGGAGTTCGAGCAGATGATGGAGCAGCGCATTCGTGATAATTTTGCTGCCCCCAATGCAGGCAATGTCGAAATCTCTGATGAGCGTCTCAAGGAGATGAGCAAGAAACTCCCGAGTTGGAGCCTCGAGCCTCCCTATAGCTTCTTGAAATGAGCATTGCAGTTGAGCACACTGCGATAAAAGCACCTTCTACATATCAAGATTGGCTGGTGTGCTTTGACATGATGAAAAACGGGTCAGGTGCCGACACTGAGGTTTTTGATGCAGCATGCATGGGCTCCTTTGTCGGCTCTGACCTCACGAAGAATGCTTTGCAAAAACAGATCGTAGAGACAGTAAATGCCTTTTTGGATAAGAGTGTAAAGCGATTTATTCGAAATCTCAATGAGAATATCGCGTTCAACGAGTTGTCTCAAACAGAGCTGTTATTCAAGCGTCTGAAAAAGGATGTTGCGAAGTCACTGTTTTTTACAAAGCTATCTTTTCTTCCAAAGGATTTTCGCTCTGATTTGGAGGATTCGGTTAAGGAACAGATGAGTAGCTTTTGGGAGGATACAATAAAGTTCCTATATGAACAATCCTTGGAGTTCTCCAATTCTGAGTTAGAGGACGTCCTCTTCTTGGTAAAAAGAATAAGACTATTTTAAGGACATAGGTGGGCAGAATGGGCAATTACAGTTCAACCAAAGCAGAAATATATAACTATATACGAGCAAGAACTCCGCTCATTATTGTCGACTCTTCTGAAAGAGAAAGAGTTGAAAGGATACTGAAGGAGATCGCCAGAGAGCTGAATATTAATATTAGTTACTATACTGATTCCAAACAGGTTTGTGCTCTCAATAGCAATGTTTCAAAGGATGTTGATAGTGATCCACTGCAGTATTTAGCTTCATCATTTAAGAAGAATCGGAATTCTACCTTCGCATTTGGTGATGTAAAGCGCATCGGTGAAGATAACGTATATAGCCGTGAGATTCTAAACATCTTGTATTTAGCAAAGGAAACGAACTGTACGCTCATTCTCATAACCGCAGATCCTGTATGGTCACGGCTCTCCCAGTTTGGTATGTTAACCTCTTTGGATTATCCAGATATGGAGGAAAGAATAAGTCAGATCAAATCCTTTATTAGTCAATACCGTGGGAAATACACTATTGAATGGAACGATGAAGACATTCGTATGGCAGCAACTCTCTTGAGAGGGTTTTCAGAGATACAGATTGAGAACATTCTCTCAACTGCACTTGTTAGTCAGAGTAGACTTGGCCGCGAAGATCTATATGGGTTGACCAGCCAAAAGAGCAGACTCTATTCTGCTGTATCAAGCATCCAAATGGTTAAAGTTGACCGCAATTTGACGGTATCCGGATTAGATGCGCTGAAAGAATGGCTCAATTCAAAAAAGAGCATATTCTTCGCTTCAGATGAAGACTTACAACAGCGAGATCTCACAACACCGAAAGGCATTCTTCTTGCCGGAGTACCAGGATGCGGCAAATCATTGTCCGCAAAAATGGTTGCTAAAGAATGGGAGTTGCCCCTCTTCCGTTTTGATATAGGCACAGTATATGATAAATGGGTTGGCGAAAGCGAGAAAAAGATGAAAGATGCCCTCCAATTTATCGATAATGTTTCCCCTTGCGTCGTTTGGGTAGATGAAATAGAAAAGGCGCTTTCTGTTTCTGACTCTGGAAACGATACAGGGAAACGTGTCCTTGGACAATTCCTGTTCTGGCTCCAAGAATCCCAAAGCCGAGTGTTTCTTGTAGCAACTGCGAACGATATTTCGGCATTGCCGTTTGAGTTGTTTAGAAAAGGTCGATTTTCAGAAATCTTTTTCATTGATTTACCGAATGCCGCAGAGCGAAAAGCCGCGATTGCTCAGTATGCCAAGCAGTCACTTCATATTAAGATCTCATCTGACGATATGAATGATTTGCTGCAAGTGTCCGAAGGCTTTTCCTACTCAGACATCGAGTATGCCATTAAAGACATTGCACAATTGGCGTTGATAAATGGGCAATCGGTGATAACGAAGGAATCTTTGATGGAAACTTTCAAAAAGATAGTTCCCATTTCACAAAATAACCCCGATATGGTGACAAAAATCCGAAAATGGGGATCTGAAAGAGCTGTTGCCGCATCGAGTAAGTCAGGAGGATATAAGGATGAGTAATTACGCACTACAAAGTCAGCTCAACCAACTTGAGAGAGAACTAAGACAAGTTCAGCAGTATAACTCTGAACTGCGCGGAGAGCTGTCAACTGTTGCGAACGGTGTTGATCGCGCACATAGAGATCTTGAAGATTATAACACCAAGATTCGCAACACACTGGATAACTGCAATGGAAGCATGCACTCGTCTCATCAGAGGGTTGTTGATGCTATAGCGTTGCAGGGAGACATTGAACGGCTATATGTCCGTTTCAGGAATGTAGAGTTGGCGAATAAAAAAATCCGAGCAGCCAATAACAAGAAGTACTACGATTTCGCAAACTATAGAACTGTAAGAAAGATTGTCCAAGGCATAATGGACAACCTGGACGTTCAAATGGTAAGCGATCAGGCTATTACAAGATCCGTTGAAATCCAGCATTTACAAACGCCGGACTACTGGCTCACTTGTGTGCTCATCAGCGTTATGGCTTGGCGTAATGATGATAAGGAACTTGCCGACAGAGCGATGGATCGAGCAATCAAGCTTGATAAAAAGAATAGCGCAATCTTCTACATGCTCTTTAATCTCAGGATGGGGCGAGAAGAAGCAGCTCTGAAATGGTTCTATACATATCAGGAATGTGATCTTAAAGGAAGCGATCAGAGAACCTTCCTAATGCTTTTCTCTCTCGTTAGCAAAACGCTCGTTGATACCGTGGATGAGAGAACAAAGGACGAGGTCTTCACGTTCATTAAGAAAGTGGTCGATGCCAATATGCGAGCATCAGGCTACAGCGAAGATGAGATCATCCATCAGATTCGCCGCTATTTCAATCGTATGCAGCCTTCAGATCAGCTCCAGTACACCATGCTGAGAAAGTGTTGCAGTGAATTTGATCAGCTCTCTGCCGTTATGATGCAGGCAAAGAACAATATCAATATTCTTGAATTCATCCTCAAGACAGTAAATGTCCCGGCAGAGGAAAAGAACACGTTCCTCAAGGGCTATATTGACGAGATAATTGCAGCCCCGAATCAGGTAGAGAAAGACGTATATGATGAGATTGCCTATAATGAACTTGTCATCCGTCTTGAAGGAGAAGTTGATGTAGCCAAAGAGCAATTCGCTGCAGAACAGGCCAAAAAGGCGAATGATCTCAATCTGATCGCAGAGATGATCGACTGGATCTATGAGCGGGATGCCCAAGATGTAAACGGCCAAATCAGACTGAGCATGTTCACGCTAACGAAAATGCTTCAAGAGAAGGCGGTTGAATCTCATACTGAAGATTACCGGAGCCGCCGTAAAGTCAATTATCAAGTCAATATTGGTGAATATTCTACTGTTGCTAACTTCAAGCGTGAAGATGAAGAGCAACAAAAGATTAACTCTTTCTTCACATCTAAGAGAGACACCTCTCTTGCAGCAATAAAAGACTGGCCTGCATATATAGGCTTCGGAGTCGGAGCTGCTGCGATTGTCGGTTGCTTTTTTGTCGGCTTCTGGCTGCTGATTCTAACCCTTGGTGGAGCTGGCTATGGCTTGGTTACTCTGTTATCTAATAAGTCCAAGCGGAAACAACTTGAACAGTCTTGTGCTGAAAGCATTAAGACAACTTCTGCTACTATGCAACAACTATTTACGGAATTCAAACAGTATCAAAGAGAACTGGATGAATATGATGCATACCATGACAGAATCCTTGATGAACTACACAAAATTTAAATGGAGGTTTCACAATGATTGACAGAGAACTTATTGAAAAAGCTGAGTCCGGTAGTGTTGATGCCATTATCTCCCTGGGATTTGCCTATTATGATCGGGAAGATGGCGAGGAAAACCGAGGGAAAGCATTCGAGTTATATACCAGAGCTCTCGAGTTAGATCCAAACAATGCAAGAGCGATCAACAATCTTGGCAACTGCTATAACAATGGCGTTGGGGTGGAAGAAAACACCGATAAGGCTATGGAGCTTTATAGGAAAGCTGCCGAGTTAGGCTATACCAATGCGCAGTATAATCTCGCAGATAGTCTGAAAAAAAGGAACGATCCCGAATGTCTTAAATGGTATCTAAAAGCATATGAAAACGGAGATGTAGACGCTCCGTATGATATTGCTAATATCTACAACGAAGGCACAATCGTACCCCAGGATTATCAGAAATACATTGAGTACCTCATTAAAGCAGATGAAATTGGGAATGATAGTGCAACTCTCGATCTGGCATGTGCTTATTTGCAAGGAGAACATGTTGAAGCAGATAAGAAAAAAGGTATTGATCTGATGGAGAAAGCGGCGAATGCCGGGAATAAGACCGCTGCCAGCAATATGTCTTTGGCCTACAGAAAAGGTGACGGTGTCGAGGTCAATATCGAGAAGTCTATTGAATGGGCAATAAAAGCAGCCGAGCTTGGTGATGATGATAGAATCTTCCAATACGCGGTGGCGTATTTCAACGGAGAAGATCCAGTAACAGAAGACAAAGCAAAAGCAGTCGAATTCTTTGTCCTTGCAGCTAATGCCGGAAGTTCAACTGCGATGGAAAACCTTGGTGTGTGTTATAACAACGGATACGGTGTCGCTCTCGACAAGAACAAGGCCATTGAATGGTTTGAAAAAGCCGCCAAAGAGGGCGGCTCCAAGAAAGCAATGGACATTCTCGAAGATCTGTATCCCGAAGTTGACGCCAGCACATCTAAAACCAGGTATTTTGAATTGGTAAAGGCTGTTGCCGATGATGGTTATTACGAGGGCATGGTCAGAACTTACTTCTGCTATCGTGATGGAAGTGGGACAGAGAAAGACATGGAAAAAGCAATGCAATATCTCAACGAAGCAGTTGAGGGTGAATATGCAAATGCATGCTTCCTAAAGGGTCTGTATTTCTATAGTGGCGATGCCGGTTTGGAGAAAGATAGAGGCAAGGCTGTTCAGCTTTGGGAAATCGCAGCCAATAAAGACCACAGTAGAGCCGCAGAATATCTTGGCGAATGCTATCGTGATGGCGACGGTGTCGAGGTCAATGTTGCAAAAGCGCTTGAATGGTTTGAAAAGGCAAAAGCCCTTGGCAATATGATGGCATGCGTAAAACTTGGACTTGCATATGACAAGGATGGGTTTGCCGGCACTGACTATGCAAAGGCGGTCAACTACTATAGAGAGGCATATGAGAACGGTTCCGAGGATGGAGCTTGCTGCCTTGCGTGTATGTACGAAAATGGCTGGGGTGTTGAACAGAATGCTCAAAAAGCATTCGAGCTCTATAAGTATGCCGCCGATCATGGAAGTGCCCGTGGTATGGCAAAGACCGGAATGAAGCTTCATGATGGCGACGGAACACAAAAAGACGTAAAGCTTGCGATTGAATACTTTGAAAAAGCAAAGACTGCAGGAAGGGCAGATGCAGACGATCTGCTTGCATTCGTCTATAAAAATATAAACTCACCGGATGTCGATCCCCAAAAGGCATTTGAATTCAATCTTCAACGTGCCGGTAAGGGCGACCTTGAGGCTCAGTATCATGTTTATGAAGCGTATTGGAACGGCATCGGCGTGGAAGAAGATCATGAAAAGGCCAACAGATGGCTCAAGAATGCTGCCGATGGTGGACATACGATTTCGCAGGCATTGATGGGATTCCATGAAATGATCTTTGGGGATGCCTCCACAGCCGTCCAGTATTGGGAAAAAGCCAGCGCCGCTGGACACCTTAAGGCGATGAGCGATTTGGCAGGAGTATACCTTGATGGCGCTGATGGAGTACCGGTGAACAAAGCCCGTGCAATCGAGCTTTATAAAAAAGCCGCCGATGAAGGCTTTGGAGAAGCACAAGGTGCTCTTGGCGTATGCTATGCAACAGGAAATGGCGTTCCGAAGAATGATTACGAAGCATTCCGCTGGTTTTCTATGGCAGCAGAACAGGGCGAGGAATTTGCACAGAAGAATCTTGCCATCTGCTATCGTAACGGTGACGGCACCCCCGTCAATAAAGCCCTTGCCGCTCAGTGGTTTGAGAAAGCTGCTGCACAAGGAAATATCCAAGCCAAGTCTTGTCTTGCAGATATGTATGCCGAGGGCGAGGGTATCATCGCAAACTATAGTAAGGCAGAAACACTTTACAATGAGGTTATCGCTAATGGCGAAAGCAACTATTACGAGGACGCTGTCTTTAGTCTTGCCTTGATGTATGCCACCAAAACCAACAATCATTATCGAGCTTTCCCGCTTTGGCAGCAGTTGGCCTCACGCGGAAATACAACCGCAAAATACGATCTTGGCCTTTGCTATCACAATGGTTGGGGAACAGCTAAGGATGATTCTCAGGCGCTTTATTGGTGGCGCCAAGCTGCTGCAGAAGGTCATGTTGACGCTCAATCTAATGCACGGATTTTGGAACAAGAGATGCAAGGCGGGAATAATTACAACAGAGGCTATCAGACAACACAGCCGTCTGCACCTCAAAAATCCGGTGGCTGCTATGTCGCAACGGCTGTTTATGGATCGTATGATTGCCCCGAGGTGTGGACATTGAGGCGCTATCGTGACTACACGTTAGCGGAAACATGGTATGGTCGTGCTTTCATTAAGCTGTATTATACGGTTAGCCCCACATTGGTGAAATGGTTTGGTCACACATCCTGGTTCAAGAGATTATGGAAAGGCAAACTCGACAGGATGGTTGACAGACTGCAGAGCAGTGGTGTAGAAAGTACGCCATATAATGATAGACAATTCTAAAAGGAAGGAGGATCGAAATGATCAAGATTGATGAACTGAGAGAGTTTAGACCTACATATAAGTATGATAATGGGTCAGGAATCACACTTGACGCTGTGAAAGAGGCATTGACTGCTGAAGCTGAGAAAAACGGGATTCCCGTCGCATTTTATGCCGATCAAGTCAAGTCCGGCGGTATGTTCAACAAGAAGATAGAGGATTGCATCGTTATGTACCATCCCGAGCACAGAAACGACTACTTCTTGTTTTGCATTAGAGTCCAGCAACAGGGCAGCCTTGCTTTTGTAGCAGTTAATGATTTTGGAGCCAGCAAGCAAATGGACAAATTTGCAAGAGCAGAATATGCCAAGCAGGATAGACGCGGAAAGGATATGTCCTACAAGATCGGATCAATGATCGGCTCTGGTATCAGAAACATCGGAAAGAGCAAGCAAAAGCTGGAAGCGGAGCAAAACTATTATGATGCTGTCCAGTACATTCTTGACCAGGTAATAAGCTAATTGTTACCCAAAACTCAGCAGGGTGGGTAACACATACCCACCCTGCGATAAATAATTAGCACAAGTAGTGATTTTAGGTGTGTATCATGTACAAAACAAACGATAATATCGTAGAGCGCGAAATACATGGCTCTTTTTTTCTGATAGATATTACTGATAATTACCGCGGTGATCGTTGCGCTCTTTACGAAATAAACCGTACCGGCATGTTTCTCTGGAAAAATCTTAGTACAGCAAAAACTGCCGATGAACTCACAGACCTCCTTAAAGCTGCAATTATTGATGACATCGATTATCAGATTATCCACTCCGACGTGATGGAATTCCTAAATACCTTAGTCAGCAAACAGTTCATATTGGAGGTGGATTGATATGGATGATCCGTTCCTTGAAAAAGTCCAGATGCAGGTGTTGGACTTTGCTACAGACAAGAGAACACAATGGGAAAGCAAGCATACATCAGGTATTCAGCAGATAAAGAAAAGGAACTGAAGCATGATGGCGCGGTCTATTGCCTTTCGCCGTATGATTTGGTGTGGAACAACGACAGATACTATGTGTTCGGATGGTCTGAGCGCCACGGCAAAATCGTGAAATTCCGCGTTGACCGGATGCTGCATACGAAAGAAGCTCTCCAAGATTTTCATGAGCGGCCACAAGATTATGATATAGGAGCATTTTGTAACCGAGTCTTCTTGATGTACGATGGGGAGCACCGTACCGTGCAGCTCTTGTGCGAGAACGATATGATGAATACCATCGTAGATCGCTTTGGGGACGACGTGGTGACGCGAAAGGCAGACGATCAGCACTTTGTTGCTGATGTCGAGGTGTTCGTTAGTCCAACCTTCTTCTCATGGATCTTCGCCTATGACGGCGCGATCACAATTACCGCTCCCCAGGATGTTATGAACGAGTACAAAAAGAAAGTCAGTGAGACTCTAAAAAGACTTTAACCAGAACGAATTCCTCTGATTCGCAAAAAGGTGGGCGCTAATCCGCCCACCTTTTTGCAATTTTGGTCAGCCCTATTGAAAATCGGTTTGTGATCTCGTATAATAAGCCTATCCCGAACGAGCTGTTCGGGATAGGCTTCAAAGGAGTTGATTCGATGAGATACAAGAGCGAAGAAACGATGAGAGAGATCGTAGCGGCAATTGAAGGCCATTTCTTCACCCACAAAGAAACACCGTCAATTACTGAAATTGCTCGAGCCGTTGGTCGCTCCAGAAGTACGGTTCATGCATATCTGCAGGAGATGAACAAGAACGGTCAAATCCACTATGATGGCGTTACGCTTGAAACCCCAGTCACGAGTAAAGCAGATCGTGGATACTCCCTCTCGCCGATCATTGGTTCTATCGCCTGCGGAGAGCCACAGTACGAAGAAGAAAACTTTGAAGCCTACGTCGCCTTGCCGGATGCGCTCTTTGATCCGGGAGAACACTTTATTCTAAGAGCTAAGGGGGAGTCTATGATTGAGGCGGGAATTGATCCGGGCGATCTCGTTGTTGTCCGCAAGCAAAACACCGCTAATGAAGGCGATATCGTGGTTGCCTTGGTTGACAACGAAACAACACTAAAGAGATTCTACATAGACGAGGATAAAAAATGCGTCAGACTCCATCCAGAAAACAAGACGATGAAGGATATCTTTGTCAAGAGCTGCTACATACAAGGAATTGCGCAGCACGTTATCAAGGCTTTGTAGCCGATAGGAGGAATGATAGATGCAGGTCTATATCTCAAATAAAGAGATTGAACAGATTGCCGAAGGTTTGGTGCAGGTATCGTGTAAAGAGTCTCCACCGAAATACATCGATATCGATGCCATTGCCGCATACCTCGGCATCACTGTAGTATACGAGCAGATAGCAGAAAGCGATCCGGATAAGATCGGATTCGCCTCTGACGGTATCAGGCCGCTCATAGTTTGGAGAAACGGAAAGAAGGTCGGTGTACTCTTCCCCAAGGATACCGCCGTTTTGGAAGCACTGCTTCTCAACCCGTCTGAAAAGACACGACGCCGTTTCGTTTTGGCACATGAGCTCAGCCATATCCTTATCCGGCGGGCTGATCCGCTGCGGGCAGCAGCCTGCTTCAACAGGGTATACGACACGGAACGAACATACAGCGTGGACGAACTCCACGAGAGACTGTCTCTCGAAGAATGCCAGGCGAATGCAATGGCAGCGATGATCCTCATGCCTCGCGTGGTACTCACCGACTCGGTACGAAGGCACATGAGAAGGGAAGCAATTCCTGTTTACGGCGATTGCGTTTTCCTTCCGAAGATGAAGCCGGCACTTCAAAAAATGTCTGCAGAGCTCGGAGTGTCTTATTCCTCCATGCTGATCCAATTAAGGAAATACAATCTTCTGGAACAGCGTAGCATGGAAGAATATTTCAAAAAGACCATGACGGACGGAGGTGCCGGATATGGTTGCTGAACAAAGAACGGCAAGAAGCTATTCAGACTTGCCCCAGGAAGTCAAAGACAAGATCTCACGATCAATGCTTGAAGTGGAAGGCTTGCCGATGAGGGATGTAAAATGCCCCGTATGCAACTATGTGATTGCCCGTGTGTACGCAGACATGCAGGGACACTTCCATGCCAGGTGCCGAAAGTGCAAATGGGAAAAGCCGATAAACCTCGCTTACTTCCGCACCCAAAAAGGAACCTGGCGTCTGAAAGCAAAATACTACGGCGAGGATTACCTTGAAAAACTGAATACCTAAACTGACTTTGAATCGCGCAAGCGGAGGAAATCGAAAGATTAGACTGCCAAGCACCGTATGAAGCCAGAATCAAAAGGGATATCCATATCCTTTTGAGATTCTGATTTCGACGGTGCTTTTTTTGCGCAATTCGCTTCATACGATGATGAGAGTCCCTTCCCGAATCCGCTTGGGAAAGGACTTTTTTCATGATAAACCCCAAGCTTTCGCAGTCCTGCGCTGCTGAGCGACGTTCTTCGAACTTTTGCGCATGCCAAAAGATGGAGAATTATGGCGGGTGCATTTTTATGCCCGACAGAGCATGGCAGCCATACATAGCTGAATATCCGTGATCTCCGAATTTTTGATTTCAACCAAAATTCAAAAATTCAAAAATTCAAAGGAGATCACGAAAATGACAAAGACATATGTACCTTCAAGGGTACGGGAAGCAGGCAATCGCAAACAAGCTGAACGAAGAAAGCGTCCCTTGGAGGCACGGCATAAAGACATGGTATGCCTTCGGAATCGACTACATGCTGAATAACGAAAGGTATATGGGCGACGCCTTACTTCAAAAGAAATACACTACGGATACGCTTCCGTTCAAGAAAAAGAAAAACCGTGGAGAACGCCCGCAGTACTATGTTGAGAACGCCAATCCCGCTATCGTCAGCAGAGAAACCTACGCTGCGGTTCAGGAACTTCAGAAGTCCCGCCAAAAGAATGTCGGCGGGAAGAAAGCCTCCTATCCTTTGACTGGAATGCTTCGCTGTCCAGACTGCGGCAGAGCATACCGAAGGCAGCTCGTCAGAGGGAAAGCCTACTGGACATGCTCAGGCAGAGCTTCCAGCGCCACAGTATGCTCCAGCCAGCGGATGGCAGAGCCGGATGTGTATGAAGCCTTCAACAGAATGCTCTTCAAGCTGAAGGAACATCATCAAGTAATCCTCGGCTCATTGATTCGAGATATTGAAATCATGCAGAGCAAGACAAGCGAAAACCATGAGAAGATCGCAGAGATCGACAAGGAGATTGCAGACCTTGCTGCCCGGAACCTGGTCATCGTTAGACTGCACACGAGCGGCATTCTGAACGGCTCCGACTACTCGGTGCAGTCCTCGGAAATCAACAACCGAATCAGCACATTGCGATCTGAACGCAAAAAGAAACTCGCCGAGGACGAGGGCGATGAACAGCTCGATAAACTCAAGGAACTGCAAGGCATCCTCGATGAATACGAACCGACAGCAGCCTTTGACGAGGATCTGTTCAATCAGATTGTTGAAACGGCAATCGTGATGAGCAGAACGGAAATCGTCTTCCAACTGATCGGCGGTCTTAAACTGACCGAAACCATCGCATGAAAGGACGGTGAAAACAGATTTGAAAAACAGGAACATTCACAGCATCCAGCCTGGATCGGAATTCTACATCACGATCTACGGCTCCATCGCACAAAGCGAATCCGAAAACATCAGCGCCAACGTCCGCTGGGGCAAAGCACAGAGCGCGAAAGAAGGAAACGTACCCTTCCAATACAAGCGATTCCTTGGGTATCGCAGAGGATCGGACGGAAAGCCGGAGATCGATCCCGAACAGGCAGTTGTGGTCAAGAGGATCTATGAGAGATTCCTCGCAGGCGACAGCCTCGCCACGATAGCCAACGACCTCAACGCCGATGGAATCCCGACGCCGTCAGGCACCGGTCAATGGCAGCGAGGCACGATTGAATCTATCCTCACCAACGAAAAATATAAAGGTGATGCCATCCTCAACAAGACCTACATCAGAGACTGCCTGTCCAAGAAGGTCATGATCAATAATGGCGAGCGCCCGAAATACTATGTCGAGAACAATCATCCTGCGATCATCGACTCCGCTACCTTCGGCAGAGTACAAGAAGAAATGGCAAGACGGTGCGGAAAGCGGAAAGTCAAGCAGGTCGGAACGAAAACAGAACAAGGACGCTATTCCAGCAAGTACGCACTCACAGAGCTTCTGATCTGCGGAGAATGCGGAACGTCATACCGCAGATGCACATGGGCAGCCAATGGAAAGAAAAAGGTTGTATGGCGGTGCATCAACCGTCTTGACTACGGCAAGAAATACTGCCATGACTCACCGAGCATTGAGGAAAGCGTCCTGCAGGATGCCATCATGAATGCCGTGCTTCAAACGGCAAAACAAAATGTGGAGGTGCTGAAAACGCTGAAGCTCCACATCGGTATGGGATTATCCGCAGAAACTACGGAAGATAACAGCCTCGACCTTCAGATCCGAATTGCAGAGATCGAAGCGGAATTCCAAAAGATGCTCAAAGCAATTGCCGCAGATAACGTGGAAGCCTTCGACGAAGAAAAAGCCAAGGCTCTCATGGATGAAAAGGCAAAGCTGCAGATCCAGCTTGATCGCATCGCAGATACAAAGCAAAAGCGTGAGAACGCAAAGTCCCGACTCGATGAAATCTTCGTAATCCTCGAGGCGCTGGCGAACCACCCGATCAGTTATGACGATCAAATCGTCAGACAGATTCTCGAGAGCGTGATCGTCGAATCGAAAGACAGAATCAAAGTAGTCTTCATCGGAGGACTCGAGGTTACTCAACTCCTGTGATTGTTTCATACCTCCTCCACACTTACTGCCCCGCTTTATGGCTTCTGTCATAAGGCGGGGCGGACATCCCTTTTTTCCGGCAATAATGGCTTCGAGAGTTCGAATCCATCTATCAAAAACGCAAATCCATCTTTTTCGTACCCGCTTGACAATAAAAAGCAGCACCCCCTGTGGGTGCTGTTTTTTGTTGATGTAATGAAGAGCGGGTGAGATGAGAAGGGAACGTCCCCGCGAGGGGGAAAAGGCATCCGGTGGATGGCTTTTCAGTTCCCAGAGCTGGCGTCGGCACTGCCCCAGTGCCGACGGCGAATCTGCTCCTCACGCGACGCTGACCGCCTATATCGAACTGAGAGGGGACTGTCAACGCCGGGGCGGTTTTTTATTATTTTCCCCCTACTCATACACCTCCGGCTTCAGCACGCCGATATACGGCAGGTTGCGGTAGTGGCCGGCGTAGTCCAGCCCGTAGCCGACGACGAACTCATCGGGTATGTCAAAGCCGACCGCGTCCGCGCCGATCTCCCCGCCGTGCCGCGGCTTATCCAGCAGGCATACGGTTTTAATCGACGCCGGCTTGCGGGAGGCGAAAAGCTCCTTCAGGTATTTCAGCGTAAGCCCGCTGTCGATTATGTCCTCAACTATAACGACGTGCCGGCCGGTTATGTTGCTGTCAAGGTCCTTTATTATTCGAACGACGCCTGTGGATTTTGAGCTTGCGCCGTAGCTGGAAACCGCGATAAAGTCCATAAACAGCCCGCAGTCCATTGCGCGGCAAAGGTCGGTATAAAAAATCGACGCGCCCTTGAGTATGCACACCATCAGCGGCTGCCTGTCGCGGTACTCCTCGGCCAGCGCCGCGCCCATTTCCTTCACCCGTGCGGCTATCTGCTCCCGCGTGAAAAGCACGCTCTGTATGTCGTTTTCCGGCGTGGTTATCCTCATTTGAAAAATCTCCTTTATATAAAATAAAAAATATAACGCACAAACGCCAAGTAGCAGTTTAACTTAAAGCGGCGGAAATGTCTACAAAAAAAGGAGCGCTTCTGCGCTCCTTTGTGATATTTTGTGATATTTTGCCCCGGATAGGGTATATCGACCGTTTAGCCGACGATGAAGCCGTACTTCAGGGGGTCGGTGGGGTCGATGGCGTAGGTGGCCTCGCCGGTGATGTAGGCGGAGCCGGTGATGAGAGGTATAACAGCCTTGTAGCCGCACTCGTCAACAGCTTCCTTTATGACGCCCTTGAACTTGGTGCCCATGAAGGACTCATAGATGAACGGCTCGCCGATGCCGATCTCGCCGTGCGCATACAGGGTGCCGAGCTTTGCGCTGGTGCCGGTTCCGCAGGGGGAACGGTCTGCCTGTGCCTCGCCGAAGATAACGACGTTGCGCTTGTTTGCATCGGGGGATACGTTGTGGCCGTAGAACTCAACGAGGTCAACGGTGGTGATGTCAAGACGGGGATGCTGTATCTCGATCTCCTTGTTGATCTTCTCCATCAGCTTCATGCCGAGCTCGGTGAGATAGGGAACGGTCTTTTCGTTGATCTCGTCTACGAGGCCGAGCTTATCGGTATCCACGAGGGCGAAGAAGGAGCCGCCGAAGGAAATATCAAAGGTTATCTCCTTGCCGTCGATGGTCAGCTTCTGGTTGGGCTTATACAGGAAGGCGGGCACGTTCTCGAGGGTTACGCCCAGAACCTTGCCGTCCTTGACCTCGGCCTTGGTGCGGATGATGCCTGCGGGAGCCTCGAGCACTACCTCGGTATAGGGCTCCTTGGCCTCTACCATGCCGGTCTCAACGGCAACGGTAACGGCGCCGATTGTGCAGTGGCCGCACATGTTGAGCCATCCGCCGGTGTCGATGAAGAATATCGCAAAGTCGGCCTGAGGATCGATAGGCTCGCAGATGTATGCGCCGAACATATCGTGGTGGCCGCGGGGCTCCAGCATCAGAGCGGTGCGATACTGATTATAGTGCTTTTCCAGCCAGTGCTTGCGCTCGATGGGGGTGTTGCCCTCGGGCTTGGGGAAGCCGGAATATACCACGCGGCAGAACTCGCCCGCGGTATGAGCATCGATGGCCTTGAAGCTCGCTTCGAACCTGTCAAGGTTGAGTTTAGGGTTGTAATTCATGACCTGCTCTCCTTATATTTTATGTTAGTGGCGCATTTGCTGCGCCAAACCTTATGACGATAGTAAAAAGTGATGACGAAGCGGGGATGATGAAAAATTTATCAATCCTCAAAACCTATTATCGCCCAAAGCGATGCAAAAGTCAATACGGTAAAAAATTAAATAACATGCGAGTTACTGTTGGGCGCAAAAGGCTTTTATTATTTCACCAAAAAGTTGTATTTGATTTATCAATAACTATTGAAAAGGCAAAACGGATATGCTATTCTATGCCTGCGGAAGCGTTATGAGCTAAGCATGGGGGCGGATGGGTACTGGTGTGCCTCCTGGTCTTCAAAACCAGCTGTTGGGCGTTAGTAGCGTCCTGGGTGGGTTCGATTCCCACACGTTCCCGCCAGACAGCGTGGCCGTGCCTCGGTTTTTCCTATGGCACGGCCATGGGCTTGTTAAGACGGACACAATATTTTGTGCCGCCGGCAGGGGAGGAACGCAACCGCTTGGGTGAAGAAATTAAACGTGATTTTCCTGAAAAACACCGGCGGATAATGGCGATTTGGGATAGACAAATGCGATAAGATTGATGTATAATCAGGGGTGCAGGGAAGCGCTGTCTATGAAAGAAAAAGTTATGGATAAAACAGATAACGATATTCCTGCGCGATAGGTTTTTTATATGATCGATACCAAATATTAAAAAAGAAAAGGATGGGCATCATGAGGAAAATCAAGCTTTTGCTCAAGCAGCATGTCGGCGCGCCCTGCGCGGCGATAGTTAAGCCCGGCGACAAGGTCGAAAAGGGCACCCTCGTCGCCACGCCGACCGGACTCGGCGCGAACATCTTCTCCTCCGTGTACGGCGTAGTAGAAGAGGTAACGGATCAGGCCATCGTCATTCAGCCCGACGAGGAGCAGCCGGATAAGTTCGTTCCTATTAAAAAGAGCGAGAACAAGCTCGACATGGTTAAGGAGGCCGGCATAGTCGGCATGGGCGGCGCAGGCTTCCCGACCGGCGTTAAGCTCGGCGCGGACCTTGAGGGCGGCTACATACTCGTTAACGCGGCGGAGTGCGAGCCCGGGCTCAAGCACAACATACTCCAGCTCGAGCAGCAGGCGGAAAAGACGGTTCGCGGCGTTGAGTACTGCATGGAGATGTCCAACGCCAAGAAGGCGATATTCGCCATAAAGCGCAAGAACGCGAAGGCTATCTCGGCCGTTAAGAAGGCCATTGCGGACAAGCCGGAGATCAGCATACATCTTCTCCCGGATATATACCCGATGGGCGAGGAGCGCGCGGTAGTTCGCGAGTGCCTCGGCATTCTTCTTGGGCCCACCCAGCTCCCCTCCGCAGCGCACGCAAACGTTGTGAACTGCGAAACCGTGCTCCGCGTTGCGGAAGCGGTTGAGGATCAGAAGCCCTGCATCTGCAAGAACATATCCGTTCTCGGCCAGGTACACGGCGGCCCCGAGGCTCAGGTATTCATGGATATGCCGGTAGGCATAGCCGTTGAGGATATGCTGGACAAGGTCGGCGGCATCGAAGGCGACTACGGCGAGATAATCATGGGCGGCGCGTTCACCGGCCTCCCCACCACCCTCGAAGCCCCCACCACCAAGACCACCGGCGCGATAATCGTGACTGTTCCCTTCCCGGATCTGCACGGCGCAAAGGTCGGCCTGCTGGTTTGTGCCTGCGGCGGCGGCGAGCCCCGCATGAGGGACATTGCAAAGAAGTACAACGGCGAGGTAGTTTCCGTGACCTTCTGCAAGCAGGCGATCGAAACCAAGCCCGGCGCGCCCCGCAAGTGCGAGAACCCCGGCAACTGCCCCGGCCAGATAGCAAAGGTAATGGAAATGAAGCGCGCGGGCGCAGAGTACCTCATAATCGGCAACTGCTCCGACTGCTCCAACACAGTCGTTACCTGCGGCACGCTCAAGATGGGTCTCAAGGTCATTCACCAGACAGACCACGTCATGCGTACCATACATCACCCGCTGTACAGGCACCTGACCGTAAGCAAGACGGTGGATCAGGACCTCAGCGAATTTTAATAAGTGGTTTAACTTAAGCCAAAAAACTTAAGTGCCAAATATAATTCATATAGGAGGAAACAAATGTCTATTTCAGCCGAATACGCACTTGAGCACAAGAATGACCCCGCCGTATTGTGCTGCAGAGCCGAAGCTGGCGTAGTTCTCTCCGAGCACAACCTCGAAGACCCCGCCATCTTTGACGATCTGGTAGAATCCGGTCTGCTCAAGCTGGACGGTGCCGTGACCATCGGTCAGGCGATGGGCGCGACCCTTACCAAGACCGCTGACTCCCTCACCCCGCTGACCCCCGACCTTCTCGAGGGCATGAAGGAGGTAGCTCCCGAGGCTCCCGCAGCCGAGGAAGCCCCCGCAGCAGCCCCCGCAGCCGTTGAAGCAGCTCCCGTTGCCTGCAAGGGCGGCGTTCTGAAGATCCACATCGACGAGGGCAAGGGCATTGACCTCGAGCTCCCCATCGGCGCATTCGCAGGCGCTGGCGCAGCCGGCGCGGCGGTTCCCGCAGCAGTTGCCGGTGCAGCAGCACCCGCAGCCGAGGAGGCCGAGGCTGAGGAGAAGGTCATCCGCACCCTCACCCGCAAGCACTTCAAGATAACCGAAGTAAAGCGCGGCCCCGAGACCAAGATCGACGGCACCGTACTTTACATCCGCGAGGGCATCGAGAAGGAGTGCATCGACTCTCAGGAGCTGGTACACGACCTCAAGATCGACATCATCACCCCCGCTGAGTACCACACCTATTCCGAGACCATCATGGACGTTCAGCCCATCGCTACCAAGGAGAGCGACGACGACGTACTGGGCATGGGCACCACCCGCGTTCTGGACGGCGTAGTAATGATGCTGACCGGTACCGACGACGACGGCGTTCAGATCGGTGAGTTCGGCTCCTCCGAGGGCATCCTCGATGAGAACATCATGTGGGGCCGTCCCGGCTGCCCCGAGAAGGGTGAGATATTCATCAAGACCCAGATGACCATCAAGGCCAAGACCAACATGACCCGCCCCGGCCCTCTCGCGGCGCATCATGCAACCGACATCATCACTCAGGAGATCCGCGTAGCCCTCAAGAAGCTGGACGAGAGCCTTTGCGTTGAGACCGAGACCTTCGAGCAGAAGCGTCATCCCCATAAGAAAAAGGTCGTCATCGTCAAGGAGATCATGGGTCAGGGCGCAATGCACGACAACCTGCTGCTCCCCATGGAGCCCGTCGGCATGCTGGGCGGCAAGCCCAACGTAGACCTCGGCAACGTCCCCGTAGTGTGCAATCCTCTTGAGGTTCTGGATGGCGCCGTACATGCACTCACCTGCATAGGCCCCGCCTCCAAGGAGATGTCCCGTCACTACTGGAGAGAGCCCCTGGTTCTCGAGTGCCTCAACGACCCCGAGATCGACCTCTGCGGCGTTGTATTCGTCGGCTCCCCTCAGATCAACGGCGAAAAGTTCTACGTATCCCGCCGCGTTGGCCAGACCGTAGAATCCATGGACGTTGACGGTGCGTTCGTAACCACCGAGGGCTTCGGCAACAACCACGTTGACTTCGCTTCCCACCTCGAGCAGATCGGTATGCGCGGCGTTCCCGTCGTTGGTATGTCCTTCTGCGCGGTACAGGGCGCGCTGGTCGTCGGCAACAAGTACATGACCTCCATGGTCGACAACAACAAGTCCGAGGCCGGTATCGAGAACGAGGTTCTCGGCTGCAACACCCTCTGCAAGGAAGACGCTATCCGCGCTCTTGCAATGCTCAAGGCACAGATGGGCGGCGAGGCCGTAAAGGCTCCCGAGAAGAAGTGGAACCCCAACGTAAAGGCCACCAACGTCGAGCTCATCGAGAACGCCACCGGCAAGAAGATTGAGCTGGTCGCAAACGAGCAGTCCCTGCCCATGAGCGAAAAGCGCAAGGAAAAGTACAACTAAAGATATGCTGAAGTTTGGCGATAAGATCATCTACATTGAAGGCGTTCTTGTGGAGCTGAGGGAGGACGGCAGCGCCGCCATCGACCTCAAGGGACGCCTCGGGTATCTTGAGATACCGCAGTGGATGCTGCTCCATGAGCACCCGCTGATAGTCGGCCAGGAGTTTGGCTGGAACATGAGTTTTCCGGAACAGCTCGGGCCTGTGGCAGCCCCCGTTGCGTACCCTGAGATAACCGCCGTTGAGGAGGGCAAGACCTTCATAATGGAGGGCAGGGTAAACGACGTTCAGGACGGAGCCACGGGTTTGCAACTCACAAACTGCCCGGGTGGATTCCGATTCCCCATGCGAATGTTCCTTACGGACTACGAAATAAAGGATGGTCAGCCTGTGGCATGGGTAATGAGCGCGCCAAGGCAGCTCAGCGCCGAGCCGAACAAAAAATACGTAAGCAATCACGATATGTACATGAGAAGGCAGGCAGAAATGCAGGCCAAGCATAGAAACTAAATTTTAATAGGAGGATAAAAATGAACTTAACAGTTGTTAAGGGACTACAGTCCGAAATCTTCGTTCCCATTACGCCTCCGCCGGTATGGGCGCCCGTAACCAAGCCCCTGAACGAGATGGTAATAGCCCTTGCGACCGCGGCTGGCGTACACCGCAAGGAAGACAAGCGCTTCAACCTCGCGGGCGACTTCACCTGGCGTGAGATCTACGATTCCACCCCCTCCAGCGACCTGATGGTTTCCCACGGCGGCTACGACAACAGCGACGTCAACAAGGACATCAACTGCATGTTCCCCATTGACAGGCTGCATGAGCTGGCCAAGGAGGGCTTCATAAAGGGCGTTGCTCCCGTTCATGTAGGCTTCATGGGCGGCGGCGGCAACATTGAAAAGTTCACCCACGAGACCGGCCCCGCTATCGCCAAGCGCCTCAAGGATGAAAACGTAGACGCGGTATTGATGACCGCTGGGTGAGGCACCTGCCACCGCTCTGCAGTTCTTGTGCAGAGAGCAATCGAATCCGTAGGTATCCCCACCATCATCATCGCAGCTCTGCCCCCCGTTGTTAAGCAGACCGGTACCCCCCGCGCGGTTGCTCCCCTGGTTCCCATGGGCGCAAACGCCGGCGCACCCCACAACGTAGAGCAGCAGACCGCCATCGTAAAGGCCACCCTGGAGCAGCTGGAGCTCATCACGACTCCCGGTACCATCGTACCCCTGCCCTTCGAGTATCAGGCCAAGGTCTAAACTCAACAAAAAAGAGGCTCCCGAAAGGGAGCCTTTTTGCTGTGCTTTTATTTATCTGCGGAGTGCCCGGGGCTTGCCAAGTATTTCCGCGTATATGACTGCGCGCTTGCAGGCGTCGCGGTCTGCGGCGGAGAGAAAGGGGCGGGCGGGCTCCTCCTGCGAAGGTATGCCTGCGTGGACGTCGGGGTGCGCGTCCGCATTGACGTCCGGGTGGTCGTGGCCGGTCAGGCTGCACGGTACGCTTTCGGTGCCTATGCCCTCGGTGGAACGGTAGCTCAGGCTGCCGGAATATGCCTCCTTAAAAGGCGCCGCCGGGCGGAAGGTATCGGGGTCGTCATGCGTACAGAGCGCGGGCTCCTGCTCCTGCGGGCGGTATTCCTGCGTCTGCGTGCGGTGTTTCCTCTGCGGCGCGGCGCGCCGGGGGCGCTTGGCCGTGCTCTTCCCGGCGATGTAGGATACGGCGTATATGATGATCGCGAGGGCTATAAGGCCGTCCACGGCTGCACACCTCCTTTGCGGCGATATGTGGCGTTCATCAGGAATCCTTGCCGGTGTCGCCGGCTATGGCGTCCCGCATGTGGGTATCGGATATGACGTTCTGCATGTTGTAGTAATCCATGACGCCCAGCTTGCCCTCGCGGAAGGCGGCGGCAATGGCGCGGGGCACCTCTGCCTCGGCCTCGATAACGCGGGCGCGCATGCCCTGCACCTCCGCCTTGTTTTCCTGCTCCTGGGCAACAGCCATTGCGCGGCGCTCCTCGGCCTTGGCCTGCGCAATGCGCTTATCCGCCTCGGCCTGGTCTATCTGGAGCTGAGCGCCGACATTGCGGCCAACGTCCACATCGGCTATGTCTATGGAGAGAATCTCAAAGGCGGTGCCCGCGTCAAGACCCTTGCTGAGCACCGTTTGGGATATGAGGTCGGGGTTTTCCAGAACGTCCTTGTGGCTCTGTGATGAGCCGACGGTTGTGACTATGCCCTCGCCTATTCGGGCGATGATGGTCTCCTCGCCCGCGCCGCCTACCAGACGGTCTATATTGGCGCGGACGGTTACGCGGGCCTTGGCTCTGAGCTCTATGCCGTCCTTGGCTATCGCGGCTATTACGGGGGTCTCTATCACCTTGGGGTTGACGCTCATCTGCACCGCGTTGAGCACGTCGCGCCCGGCAAGGTCTATGGCGCAGGCGCGCTCAAAGTCGAGAGGTATGCCGGCGCGCTGCGCGGCGATAAGCGCGTTTACCACGCGGTCTACGTTTCCGCCCGCAAGGTAGTGCGCCTCAAGCTTGTTCAGGGAAAGGCTCATGCCCGCCTTGGCGGACTTTATCGCGGGGTTGATTATGCGGGAGGGGACTACCTTCCTTATGCGCATTGCGACGAGCTGGCCTATGCCTACCTTCAGCCCGGAGGCAGTCGCGGATATCCACAGCCCTATCGGAACAAAGCTGAAGAATACGGCAAGGAAAATTATTATAAGAACAAGAATGACAACAAGGGCGAATGGATCCATAGCTCTTCTCCTTTACTCAACAATTATGTTATTAAGATCTTATACAGGAAGAATATGGCATATATGAAGGCGATAAACGCCGGCACGCCAATGATAAGGCGCTTCCAGTCCTTCCTGCGCTTTTGTTCGGACTCCTCCTCGCTCATACGGGTATCGTATACGGCGTCCCGCAAGCCCTCGTCGGTGAGCATTTTATCGGTGCAGCGGGGGCATTCGCCGTCCGCCTCGTTGTAGAGGGTGCCGCATTTTTTGCAGAATTTGTAGCTCATATTATTATATCTCTTTTACTATTATCCTTACTCCGTCTATGTCGGTGATCCTGACCCTTGCGCCCTTCTGTATGAAGCCGCCGTCGCTTACGATATCCAGCCTCCTGCCGAAAAATTCGCCCACGCCCACGGGTCTGAGCGCGGTAACACATTCACCCTCCAGTCCTATAAGGCTTTGGGAGTCCTTATCGCCGAGGGAGGTGGATTCTCCGTCTATGGAGTCCTTCAATACTATCCTGGAGCGGGACAGCACGCCGCCGGAAAGGGAGCGGAATATTATGCCGGCTGCGATCATTAAGGGAAGCAGTATGAGTATCAGGGTGATGAGCGCAGCGGTGAGGGAATCCGCCCGGAGCACTACCGCGCCCAGCAGGCACAACCCGCCGATGAGGCCGGGAATACCCATTCCGGGGGTAAACATTTCTGAAACCATAAGGATCAGCCCGAGTATGAGGCAGATGAGGGCGGGAGCGCTCCAGCCCATGATATAATCCATTATGGGATCCATTTTATCACCTCCTGTACAGTGTGTTCCTAAGTATATAATATCATCGACAGGCGGGCGACATTGTAAACAAATGTTTAATATAGCGGGAACAGATGCCCGTTGAACCATATCGCAAAGGTGCGAACGATGTCGCTGTCCGCGCCGGGTATTATGCCGCACTTCATGAGCATTACGGCAAGGCAGATAAGCAGGAACATCAGCAGCATAATCATGAACACCAGCACCACGGCGGAAAAGCCGCCGCGCTTTTGCCCCTTTTCATGCCTTGGCCTTTTTCTTGCGCGCAGCTCGTCGTAGTAGTCCTCAAGCTCCTCGTTGTCCTGCTCGTCCGGCTCGTCAAGGTCGTCGAACAGGTCGTCCGTCGGCTGCTGCCTTGCGGGCTTTTTAAACGGCTTTTTCTCCGGCTTTTCTGTTTCCTTTGCGGTAACTACGTTTGCGCCGACAGCTTTTGCCGCGCGCATTGCCGCGTGCGCCTCAACCGCCTTTGTCTCCGCGTCGCTGCGCGCCTTTGCGCGAACCTCGTCCTGCGATATTTCGGATATGGCGGTGTCAAAATCCGGCATGTCGGCTATTGTGCCGTTTACAAAGGCGGCGCGCCTGCTGTCGTAATAGCGGAGCTCATTGCAGCAGTCCGCCGTCAGCCGCTTTGCCATTGATGGGTTTACCGCAAGGCCGGCCTCCTGGCTGCGCTTCAGCAGCGCCATCACCCTTCGGGTGACCTCCTTTGCCTTTGCGGGCTCGCCGGTATATTGCAGAGCCTCCGCGTATACGCCGCCGATATACTGAGCGAGCAGCTCGCGGAGCTTTTCCGTGTCCTGTGCCATTCTTTCCTCCAATTTTCGCCCGAGGGCGACAAATTCCTGCTTACATTATAACCCGACAGCGGCGCCATAGCAACGAATTTCGCCGGATATGGCCGCATATGAATACTTATATGAGAAAAAGAGACCAGCTTTACAGCCGCGGCGCTGCGGCGCTCGGTTCAATTATGCTGCTGCTGGCGCTGCTCGCCTGCGCCGTTCGCGGCTGCCGGCTTTCAAAGGAGCAGAGCGGCGACACAATACGCCTGCTGAACGCCGAAACCGGGGAGGTTGCGGAAATCGACATGGAGGAGTACATAGCCTCGGTCGTGGGCGCGGAGATGCCCGCGTCCTTTCCTCTGGAGGCGCTGAAGGCGCAGGCGGTCGCCGCGAGGACGTATGCAATTCGCCGGCGGGAAAACGGCGGCTGCGGCGCGGGGGAGGTATGCACCGACAGCGGCTGCTGCCAGAGCTACAAAACGCCGGAGCAGCTGAGAGAAAAATTCGGGGGCGATGCCGCGCTGTATATGGCAAAGCTAAAGGAGGCCGCGCAGTCCACCGCGGGGGAGTATTTGACCTACCGGGGCGAGCCTATCGAGGCGCTGTACCACTCCAGCGCGGGCGGAAGAACCGAGGACGCCGAAAACGTGTTCTGTTCGGCTGTGCCGTACCTCGTTTCGGTGGAGAGCCCGGGTGAGGAGGCGGCGGGGAAATACGCCGCGGAGGTGACGCTGAGCAAAGCTGAATTTGCGGAGCGGGTAAATAAAAAATGGCCCGCTGCGGGGCTTAAAAAAGAAAAGCTGACTGAGCAGGTTTGGGTAATTTCCCGAACGGAGGGGGGCAGAGTGCAGGAGCTGCGCCTCGGCGGGGCGACCGTGAGCGGGCGGGAGCTGCGAAAGCTGCTGGAGCTCAACAGCGCGAATTTTACTATATCGATAGGCGAGGAGGTGACCATACGCACGCTGGGCTACGGCCACGGCGTTGGCATGAGCCAGTACGGCGCGCGGGCGATGGCGCTTAGTGGCAAGGGGTATGAGGAGATACTCAGGCACTACTACACCGGCGCGGAGCTTGCCCGCTAAAGCAGCAGCCATATGTTTATGAGCAGGGCGGAGAGCGAGAGCAGCAGCAGAAGCAGCCGCTGCTGCCTTCCCTTTATCAGCAGGCAAAGGCCGAACGCCGCAGGGAAGGAGGGGAAGCCGGGCAGCAGAATAAACAGCAGCAGCCCAAGCGCTGAATACGTCGGGCGGAGCTTATCAGAAGCGAGAACAAGCACCAGCAGCGAAATTGCGGGACAGGCTATATCCGAAACCAGCGGGGCGAGCCAGCCGCCCGCAGCTCTAAAGCAGGGGAGAAGCCGCTCCATATTGCTTGCGGCGACGGAGAGGAAGGAGGAGTACCCCGAAACAAAGCCCGAAAGCCCGCCGGAATACCAGAGAGCCGAGCCGACCGCGCCGAGGGCAAGCAGCCCGCCGAGCGGGTATTTTTTGCGGCGGAGAAAATTTGCCGAGAGCAGCAGGCAGGCAAGCAGCAGCCCCGCAGGGAGCGAGCAGAGCAGCAGCGAGCTTTCCGGCAGAGCACAGAGCAGCGTTGCGCCAAGGAGCGCAGAGCACCTGTCGGTATCCAGCGAAAACAGCTCGTATGCGGCTATAGCCGAGGCGGCAGAAAGCAGCGCCGAGAGCAGCGCGGCCGGAACCGGCGGAAGCGGCTGACCCGAAAGCAGCAGGCCGAGGGTGCTCACCAGCCCGCCGGAGTACCCGTTTTGCATAAGGTCAAAGCAGTACGCCGCAAAGCACAGCGCCAGCCTTAGCAGCAGCGCGCGCAGCAGCAGCGCCGAATAGGGGTGCAGCCTCGCCTCGGAGGCTTCGCGGCAGGGGGGAAGCGGCTGCGGCTCGCGCAAATAGTCAAAGCAGAGCGCGGCGGGGATAAGCCGGATAAGCGCAAGGCCGAGCAGCGCCGCGATCACCCCGGCATACGCCATTGAAAGCACCGAGCAGCCGGAGCTTATGCACCACAAAGCAAACCGCACAAAGAGCAGCGCAAGCGCCGCCGCGGAGATATAAAAAGCCCTTGTTTTTTGCGTATCACTCATATGCGGTATTATACCACAGACGGCGGGCATATAAAAACATATATAAGCAGAAAAGCGGCATAAGAGTAAATCTTCGCAGAAAGAAGAAAACGGCGCGGGAAAAGCGGGCAAAACGGGAAGAAAGCGGCAAAACGCGGAAAAAAGGTCGAAAAATGCACAAAGTCTAATGATTTGCCAAAAATCATGCGAAATTGTAATGTTGATTATGAAGAAAGCCGCAAAGCGCAATTTGTTGTGGAAAAGTCAATAAAACAGCCTATATATTGGGGAAAACGCTAATCGCGATGAATAAATTGAGGAATTTTTCGGGTATTTTGAGGAAGAAAGCCGCCGATAAGTTCGTTGACAAAAAGACACATTGTTGTTACAATAATAACGTGCTGAGGCTGACTGGCGCGCAGCTGACCCGCCGCATAGGGGAAATGCGGCGATGATATTCACGACAGGAAGAAACCACAGCACAAACCTAAAAATCTAAATCTTTTGTGGAGGAATTATTAATGGTACTGGCACTTCAAATTATCCTCGCGGTATGCTTCGTAGGCATCGCTGTTGACCTGATCGTAGACATTAACAAGAACCACAAGGGCGAATGCGCCAAGGCCGGCGGCAAGGCTTGGGCACAGGGCATGTTCGTAGGTATCCTCGCAAACTTCCTCGATACCCTCGGCTGCGGCTCCTTTGCACCCACGACCTTCATGTATAAGCTGTTCAAGAATGTTGACGATATCAACATCCCCGGCACTCTGAACGTTGGCGATACCTTCCCCGTTATATTCGAGGCTCTGATCTTCACCAACACCGTTGAGTGCGAGCCCATCTTCCTCGTATCCATGTGCGTAGCCGCCATGATCGGCGCTTATGCGATGGCCGAGATAATCACCAAGTGGAACGTTAACCAGATCCGTCTCTGGGTCGGCTGCGCAATGCTTGGCACCGCTGTCATAATGTTCTGCAAGAACTCCGGCATCGGCCCCTTCGGCGTTATCGGCGAGGGCATCGGCTTCACCGTCGGTCAGTGGCAGTTCTGGGTAGCCGTTATCCTGAACTTCTTCTGGGGCGCTCTGATGGACGTTGGCTTCGGCCTCTACGCACCCTGCATGGCGACCTGCCTGCTGCTCGGCTGCTCCGCTTCCACCTGCTTCCCCGTATTCATGGGCTCCTGCGCGCTGCTCATGCCTGCTAACTCCATCGTGTTCATCAAGAAGAGCCGCTACGACGTAGTAGCAACTCTGGGCAACATGATCGGCGGCTGCATCGGCGTATTCATCGCATGGAAGATCATCACCAGCCTGCCCATGAAGGCTCTGATCTACCTCGTATGCGTAGTGCTCCTCTGGACCTCCTACAGCATACTCTCCGCACGCTCCAAGGACCTCAAGGCTCAGAAGGCGTAATAAATAAACGAAGTGACTTACTTAAAGGGCTGCCCGAAAGGGCGGCTCTTTTTTTGCGGAAGGCGCAAAATAAAAATACCTGATATTGTAGACTGCGGCAGAAGTATATGTTAAAATATTGGTAAGGATAATCAAGTCAACGGAGGAAAGCATATGTTTGAAAACGAATACAGAATGGACATCAGGCGGTATCAGCGCTGGACGACGCCGGTGTTTTACAAGGTGCTCAGCTTCTGGCCGTGGATGGCCATACTGCTCCTTTCCACCGTTGGTGCGGTGATATTCTACAAAAACAACCTCTCCGTCCGCTGGAAGTCGCTTGCGCTGATGCTCATGCTGATAAGCGTATACCGCAGCATACTCTTCCGCCCGATGCTGGCCGGCAAGCAGTTCAAGATGATGCGCGTTCAAAAGGGCAAGAAATACTGGGACTGCAAAATAGTCGTCGGCAATACCATACGGCTCTTTGAGGACGGCGAAATGAGCAACGAGGTGTTCTTCAAGCAGGTTAAGAAGTTCGTTGAGGCCAGGAGCTACTTTGACCTTGCGGTGGATAACGACTTTGTGCGGCTGGACAAGGCGGGCTTTACCAAGGGCACGCCGGAGGAGTTCAAGGCCTGGATGCAATCTGAGCACCCCGAAATACCCTACGAGCGGGAAAAGAAGGAATTTGACAGGTAACAGGCTCAGGAATGGGCTTGACATACGACAAGCTTGCCCCGGGGCACCGCGCCCCTTTACGATCCCCCCCTTTGGCTGCCCGAAAGGGCAGCTGTTTTTATTTTGCCTGTCAACCAAAACTTCACTCCCAAGGCATAGCGTTATGATATGGCGCGGGCTGCAAAAAGGGGCATCTGCCATAAGCGGGAAGCATTTCGTTCATGCATGAACGGTGCATAAGCGGCAGTGTTGAGGCATTGATAAGGGTATGTTGAAAACATGGATATTATGCCAAAAAGACCGCGTTTAAGTGCCTCTGAATGTTGATAACTATGTTGGTAATGTGGATATCTGCCCTGAATATGCACTGTATAAGTACAAATCGAGCGAATAATGCGCCCGGCGTGCAGTGCAGGAGCGCCGCCAAAACCCCTTCAAAAGCACAAAAACCGACAAAACACGCATAAGCACAGCTTTTGGCGCATATGCTTTTAGCGGGAGGTGAGGAGATGATAAAAAGGCGGCTGATAAGCGGGCTTGCGATAATCATAATTGCGCTTATGCTGCTGCTTGCGCTTTCGGGGCGGGCGGCGGAGGCTTCGGCGGGCAGGGCGCTCATAGTCATCGACCCCGGGCACGGAGGGGAGGACTGCGGCGCGGTCGGCATAAGCGGGGTCGAGGAGGCGGGGCTGAACCTTGCGGTGAGCGGCTATTTGAAGCAGGAGCTGGAGGGCGCAGGCTTTGACGTGATACTCACCCGGGAGGGGGAGGAGGCGCTTGCCGATAGCAAAAAGGCAGATATGGCGGCGCGGCGGGCAATAATGAACGGCAGCGGGGTTGACCTCGTTGTCAGCGTTCACATGAACAAATTCACGGATCCCGCCGTTCACGGGCCGATGGCGTTTTACATGCAGGGGAGCGAAGAGGGGGAGCGGCTTGCAAAGGCGGTCATAGACGGGATAACGGAGGAGATAGGCGCGCCGAGCAGGCTTGCCAACCCGGGGGATTACTACGTCATTCGCGAGAGCAGGCCAACTGCGGTGCTGGTCGAGTGCGGGTTTTTATCCAACGCGGAGGACGAGAGGCTCTTGCAGAGCCGGGAGCACCAGAGGAGCCTTGCCCGCGGCATTGCAAACGGCATAGTGGCGTACCTTTCCGCAAATTAGCTGGACTGCGGCGGCGTTTACATTTATAATATAAACCGAAAAGCTATGCAAAGGAACTGAAGCATTTGGAAAGCATTGTAGAAGGCATACTCGGGGGGCGGCGCAAGGACCCGCGGCAGCTTAACCCGCTGGTGCTGGCGTATATCGGCGACACGGTGTACGACCTGTTCGTGCGCAGCTGGCTCATTGAGCAGAGCGACGCAACGGCGCACGGGCTGCACGTTATGGCGAGCAAAAGGGTCTGCGCGGCGGCTCAGGCGAAGGGCGCGCGGGCGATAATGGACGGGCTCAGCGAGGAGGAGCTGTATATATTCAAGCGGGGGCGCAACAGCCACATGGGCACCGTTCCGAAGCACGCCGAAATGGCGGATTACAGGGCGGCAAGCGGGCTGGAGGCGCTGCTGGGCTACTTATATTTAAGCGGCAGCGACGCGCGGCTCACCGAGCTGATGCAGGGAATAAAAAAGACGCTTTTTGAAGAGGCATAAAAGGGGAGGAAGAGAAAATGGCATACGACGGCAGGAGGAGCGACGGAGAGCGCCGCAGATACGACAACCGCAAGCCCTACGGCACAAGGCTTGACGAAGGCCGCGAATACGGCAAAAAACGCGAGGACAGGCCGTATGAAAAAAAACAGTACGGCAGCAGGCAGTATGACAATAAGTACGATAAGTACGATAAGAACGATAAGAACGAAAAAAAGCCTTATGAAAATAAGTCTTATGATAAAAGGTACGACAAAAAGCCTTACGATAAAAAGCCGTATGAAAAATACGATAAAAGGCAGGAGAACAGAGCTGCCGAGGAATACACGGGGCGCAGCGAGCAGCGGGAGCAGCCGGTAAACGAGCCGGACGAGCTGCCGTATATCATAATGGGGCGCAACGCCGTTCGCGAGGCGGTAAGGAGCGGCCGCAGCATCGACCGGATACTGGTTTCAAGGGAGCCGGACGGCTCGCTTCGGGAGATAATCAACCTTGCACGGGACAACGGCGTTCAGGTTCGCGAGGTTGAGCGGGGCAAGCTGGACGAAATGTGTTTGCCCTTTGGCCACGGCGGCAGGACCGGCAACCATCAGGGCATAGTTGCGCAGGTTCCTGGGGTGGAGTACTGCGAAATTTCGGACATACTGAAGGCGGCGCGGGAAAAGGACGAGAAGCCGTTTATAATACTGCTGGACGGAATCGAGGACCCGCACAACCTCGGCAGCATAATCCGCAGCGCGGAGTGCGCCGGCGCGCACGGCGTGGTGATTCCAAAGCGCAGGTGCGCATCCGTTACCGCCGCCGCGAGCAAGGCCTCGGCCGGCGCCGTGGAATACATGAAGGTAGCGCGGGTATCCAACCTTGCGGGGGCAATCGACCGGCTAAAGGACGAGGGGCTGTGGATAGCGGGCGCGGACATGAGCGGCACCGAAATGGCAAAAACCGACCTTAAGGGCGCTGTCGGGCTGGTCATCGGCAACGAGGGAGACGGCCTCAGCAGGCTTGTTCGCGAAAAGTGCGATTTTCTGGTGTCAATTCCCATGTGGGGGCACATAGACTCGCTGAACGCCGCTGTTTCCGCCGCAATATTGATGTACGAAAAGAAAAGGCAGGGCTAAGCAGAGGTGGAAACGCGGGAGAGGGACAGCGAGCTGGTTCGCCGCGCTCAGGCGGGGGACGACGAGGCTATGGAGCAGCTGTGCGCCGAATACAAGGACGCGGTGCGCATAATCGCGCGGCCGTATTTCCTCATCGGCGCGGACAGGGACGACCTCATTCAGGAGGGCATGATAGGGCTGTATAAGGCGATACGCGATTACAGGCCGGATCACAACGCCGGCTTTTCCTCCTTTGCGGAGCTGTGCATAACCCGCCAGATACTGACCGCCATAAGCGCGAGCCGCCGCCAGAAGCACCAGCCGCTGAACAGCTATATTTCGCTCAACCGAAGGGACAGCGAGGACGAGCGGGCGCTGCTGGATACCATCGAGCAGCCGGGGGGAGACCCGGCGGAGAGCCTCATAACCCGTGAGCGGGCGGAGACGGTTCGCAGCCTCATCGGCACCCGCCTGACCCCGCTTGAGCGGCGGGTTACAGAGCTTTTCCTCAAGGGCATGACCTACCGTGAGATCGCCGAGGCGGTGCCCTGCCCGCTGAAGAGCGTTGACAACGCCCTCTCCCGTGTTAAAAAAAAGCTCGCCGAGGCGCTGGAGAAGTAGCGCTTCTGCATATAAAATCAATAAAATTATGCAGAAAGGGTTGCGTTTGTGCATATAAAACAATAAAATTATATGCAGAAAGGACGGCGCGGCTATGCACAAATTCGATTATTCTTTTTTGAACAACGGGCTGCTGCCCGCAAGCCTTGTGAACCTGACTGCAAGTATTGCGGAGCTCAGGGTGATGGCCGGCGTGCGCAGGGAGGACCATACTGAGGTTTTCAGCGAGCTTGAGGCGGTCGCAAGGGTGCAGTCCGTAAAGAGCTCAAACGCGATAGAGGGGATAGTCACGAGCGATGAGCGCATCGCCGCGATAGTTAATCGGAGCAGCGCACCGCTGAACCACAACGAGGCGGAGATCGCGGGCTACCGCGATGCACTTGCCGAAATACACCTGCACAGCGGCGAGCTTGAGCTGAGCGAGCGGGATATACTGCATCTGCACGGCGTGCTCATGCGGTACACCGGCGAAGGCGGGCGCTATAAAACCGAGGACAACGTTATACTTGAGATAGACGCAGATGGGAAACGAAGCGTCCGCTTCCGCCCAACGCCCGCGGCGCAGACCGGGGAGGCCATGCAGCAGCTTACGCTCGCCTACCTTGAGGCGCGGGGCGACGCCGGAATAAACCAGCTTCTGCTCATCCCCTGCGTAATACTTGATTTTCTCTGCATACACCCGTTTCGGGATGGCAACGGCAGGATGTCGCGGCTGCTTTCGCTGCTTCTGCTGTATAAAAACGACTTTGACGCCGGAAAATACGTATCCTTTGAGGAGCAGATAAACCTGTACAAGGGACACTATTACGAGGCGTTGAAGAGATCCTCCGCCGGGTGGGAGGATAGCCGCAACACATACTTTCCGTTCATTGAAAATTTCATTTCAACGCTGTATATGTGCTATAAGGAGCTGGACAAGCGCTTTGCCGTACTGAACGGGCGAAAAATAACAAAGCAGGCCCGCGTTGAGGCAACCGTGCTCAATAGCCTTACCCCGCTTTCAAAGGCGGATGTATGTAAAATATTACCGGACGTCAGCCCAACGACGGTCGAGGCCGTGCTCGGCAGCATGGTAAAGTCTGGCAGCATACGCCGCATCGGCTCCGGCCGCGCAACGCGATACGTGCGGGCATAAAGGGAAAATATAAGTACATCATAAAAAAAGAACCCCCGTTCGGAGGTTCTTTTTTGATTATCTCGAAATTACTCGATTATCTGGGAAACGACGCCGGAAGCGACGGTACGGC
>CAVIAA010000021.1:0-38497 GCA_963640685.1 Acutalibacteraceae bacterium | reverse complement strand
GCTTATGGCAGCGAAGAGCATCACAGCACAAATCAGGACGAGGGGCGCGAAAAGCGCCCTTCACCATTTCAAGGAGGAGAGACAACGATGAAGCCGGCCATATGGGAGTATCGCTCTTTACAGCAAGAAGATATGGAATGACTCATTTCTCGGACAGCAGGATCGGTGCGATGCTCTGCATCGTACTAACGAGCATTGGATAATGCCGGCATTATCCGCTCGTAAGGGGAGGTCCCCTTAAACCCCATCAACAGCAAAGGAGGCTTTATGCTCAAACGAAATATTAAAATAACCTTTCGGCTGAACGCTAAAGAGCATCAGCAACTGAAAAAGAACGTCAAGAAAACAGGACTTTCGCAGGAAACATATATTCGCACATTGCTTGCCGGCTATGCGCCAAAGGAGCTTCCACCGCCCGATTATCATTCCATGATGCGCGAACTGAACGCCATCGGCAACAGTATCAATCAGATCGCCGCCCGTGCAAATGCAACGGGCTTTTTCCTTGCCGAAGAATACGCCATGTACATGCAGGAATTTCGACGCACCGCGCTTGCGATACAGCGGGCTGTGACGCAGCCGGAGCCGCTCTGATATGGCTACCACCCGAATATGGAAGGTGGACACCCACCTCCCTCGCGTTCTCGAATATGCAAAGGACGAGAGCAAAACCGCAAACCCCTCATGGAGCAAGGATGATTACCAGACCATGCGGGACGTGATGGACTACGCCATGGACGATTTCAAGACCGAGCAGCAGTATTACGTCACCGCTCTCAACTGCAATGCCGACTGTGCCCGGGAACAGATGCAGATGACAAAGCGGCAGTTCGGCAAAACGGACGGTATCCTTGCTTTCCACGGTTATCAGAGCTTTGCCGAAGGCGAGGTGGATGCGGATACGGCGCACAGGATCGGCGTGGAACTTGCAAATGAGCTATGGCCGGATTTTCAAGTGATCGTAGCTACCCATCTTAATACCCATTGCTTTCACAACCATTTTGTCCTCAATTCTGTATCGTTTCTGCACGGCAAAAAATTCAACGCCTGCAAGGAGAGTTATGCGAAAATGCGGGCGACTTCTGACAGGCTGTGCAAGGAACACGGGCTTTCGGTGATCACAGAACATAGAGCGTACTACCCGAAGCACTATGCTGAGTGGGAAGCGGAGCGGAAAGGGCAGCCAACATGGCGCAGCGCGATCCGTGAGGATGTGGATAAGGCGGTCATGGCAAGCATGAGCTTTCAAGCCTTTCTCCGCTCCCTGAAGGATATGGGGTATGAAGTCAAAACGGGCGTCAAGCATATCGCGGTGCGTCCGCCGGGCAAGGAACGATTCGTGCGGCTGCGCTCGCTTGGGGATAGCTACACCGAAGAAGCTATAAAGCAGCGCATATTAAAGCAGCATGCACCTCAGCGCCCGCTGAAGCCTGTGCCGCCGAAAATCGTGCGGATAAGAGTACAAGGCGACTTTCATCTATCCAAAATCACATGGAGAGGACTTCGCGCACTCTACTACTTCTATTTAAGAAAGCTCCGTGCTGCACAAAAGCAGCCGCAAGGCAAAGCATCGTATTTACTGCGCGAGGACTTGCGGCATTTGGACGAGCTCGATGAGCAATCCCGGTTTCTGTTTAGGCATGGCATCGACACGGCAGAGCAGATCACCGATTACAGAGCATCGGCAGACGCACAGATCAAAAGCCTGTATTCCGAGCGCAAGACGCTTCATAACGAGCAGCGCCGACATGATGTTCCCGAGGCGCGCATGGTGGAGATCCGCGCGCGAATTGCCGCCATATCCGCGCAGGCAAAACCGCTTCGTCGGAGCATGAAGCTGTGCGACACCATTATGGAACGCGCTCTTGTGCTTGCCGAAAAGCAGACGCAGATAAAGCAAATGGAAAAGGAGGAAAAAGGTCATGAAAAAAAGCAGATAAAGAATCGCCGTCGCGCTATTGAATAAAGTCTTGCTTTGGAGGAACAATAGAAGTAAAATAGAAGATAATTAGAGTGCCTTTGGAGGGAAATCATGCAGGAGATCATCGAAACATATTTGGTAAAGTATCTTCCGAGAAAGGATATTATCCACCGTTTGCCCGTTTCCCTGCCCATCTCAAAGGTGTGGCCGGAGCTTCAAAAGGCGAGGAAGGATAAATCCGAAAGTCTCCCGCTTCTCTCCATAGACGGCAAACCGTTTTGGTGGGTACTGACGGAAAATATCTCGTCACAAGCTGATGAGGTCATTTCTCTTGCGCGGCGAGAGATCGTATTTGACCGTCCGGAATACGAAGAAGCGTTTCGGGAAGCGGTTTTAGACGAGGCCGTGTATTCAAGCGTTATAGAAGGCGCGTTCACCACCAAGAAGGAAGCGCAGGAGTTTATCCATGAAGGGCGCTCACCGAAGAATAAATCCGAGCAGATGGTGAAGAACAATTTCGAGGCGCTCACCTATGTTCTTGAACACATTGATGAGTCGATCACCGAGCAAACGATATTTGACATATATGCGCTTGTGACAAAGGACACGCTTGAAGCTGACGTGCCGACAAATGCTTACCGCAGCGAAAGCGTATTCGTGCAGTCAAGCCGTGGCGAGATCGTTCATACTGCGCCCGAAGCCGAAAAGGTTTCCGGCATGATGGCGTCGCTGCTTGAATTCATAACCAACAACGAATTGTCGCCGCTCATCAAAGCCTGTATCGCGCATTTCTACTTCGTCTATGTCCACCCCTTCATAGACGGGAACGGAAGAACTGCGCGGGCGCTTTCCTTTATGATGCTGTTGCAGGCGGGCTATGATTTTTTTCGCTATTTCTCCATATCCGGTGTGATCGCGGAGGAACGCGCCAAGTATTATAAGGCCATCAAGGATGTTGAGGACGACGACTTTGACATGACCTATTTCATCGACTATTACACGGGGATGCTCGCCCGTGCGGTAAAAGCCATGGAGGAACGGCTCGTTGACAAGGTCGTGATGGAGCAGACGCTTGATAAGCTGAAAGCAGCCGGCATGAACAGTCGTGTCATAGAGGGCGCGAAGTGGATTCTCACAAGCCCCAATCAATCCATTACCATAAAGGCATGGCAAAAGAAATTCGGCGTGGTGCTGGAAACGGCGCGGCAAGACCTCTTTAAGCTGGAGGACGCCGGAATCGTGCACCGCAAGCTGGTAAAACGGCAGTATGTGTTTGAAGTGAAAAAGTAGATAGTAAAGCCCTAATTAGCTCTATTAGCTGATAAGTGCAAATCATCAATGGTTTGAATGGCAACGATAACTTAAGTTGCCATTCATGCTGTTTGTACAATGCGCCGCTATTGCCTTTTTATGACATTTTCCATTTGATTGACGCTCAGGTAGTAGTATAATAAATATATTAGCTTGCACAGTCAAACAGGACATCAGCAATGCGATTTCGTCGGTAAAGTATGGTAATCATCGGTAAAGCTTTTTGTTTACTAGAGGAGGATGTTGAAAGAGAACCAGCTACCAAGCTGCGGTAGGCTGAAGTGACCGGAGAGGTAAGAGGGCGAGGTGCTGAGTATAGCAATTAGGCGCAGTTGGGCCCTATTTATTATTTGGGGAGTTTTGAAATTAAGTGCTGATATAGTGGCATTCAATTAACGAAAAACGGATTAACCAGCGTATGGCATTTAACGCATGATTGAAAAAGCTCAAACGCGACATGGCAGAATTTAAGTAGTCGGGGGGGGGGTAATGATATGAAATCAATAGAGCTCCAGCCAAACAAAGAGAATCTGCTTCGGACATTCGAGTTGGACGCTATCGAGAGAAATGTTGACATCTATCGCTTTATAAACCTTCTCAATGCGATTGAGGATAATTGCTCTGTTGCTCTTGATGGCGCATGGGGCAGCGGAAAGACCTTTTTTGTGAAGCAAACAAAGATGATCTTAGATGCCTATAACGAGTTTATTGGCAGCCATGATGACATACGGATATTGAGATAGGCCAAGCGGAAGGCTTTTATGTGTATGAAGCGACGCAAGACAGGTTTGGCAAAACCCGCATGGATGAAATAGTTTCGTACTTTTCCAAAGACCTCATCGGAGCGCGCTCCGGTGAAATGACGAAAGAAGATTTGGAAGAACTCATAGTCATTCTAAAAAGAGGAATGCCGAAAAAACAGCAAGACGGCTCCGTTCTGTATGAGCCATCTGCCGATAGCGCCGAAATAATCGAAAGCTTATCCGAAGAATTGCGAAATGCGCCTAACGAGGAATATATCCCCATTGCTGATTATGACCCGACTTTCCCATGCAATGTGGTTTTCAAAAACAGTTTGGAACAAAATGTTTATGTGTTTGCCGATGAAAATCAAATAGAAATTTTCCCGAAGAACGCCGGAACCATACAACTACAATCATGGATAATAAAGAACGGCGGTTGGGACGGAGAAGGTCCTGTTGTACTGGAACCCGTTTTATCCAAAGAAGAAGCGTTGACAATATCAAAAAACGTATTGAATGATTTGAAAATTGAAGGCTTTGAAGCGGCACATATTGAAGCGGCGCGTATGTTGGATGGATTCTTTGGCTATGCTACAGTCTCGGTGGGCTACCAAATAACTTTTTGCCGTGCAATCGATGGGCAAATTCCGTTTGACAGCAGCATATTGACCCCGGGGGTTTTGGGGTTTGAGGATGAAGCGGACTATATCAAACCCTGGCCGCAGGAAAGAATTGTGCTTATGGTGGATCAGGAGGGAATCCGTTTCTTTCATTGGGAGTATCCCGTTATTATAACGAATAAGTTAGAAAGCAACATGAAGCCTTTATCATTTGAGGCGGTATGGCAGCACGCGAAAAGACCTGCTTATTCTTGGTTCCTCATGGGTAGCCGATGCTACCACAGTCGAGGATAGATATGTTACGCGAATTATGCTCACGAACTGCATGGTTCGCTCTACAAAGGAAAGGAACAAGGTTTTCCTCATTCCGACATGGCTATTCATTGTACAAAAAGAGAGCGCCTTGGACGGGCATATTCTACCCTCCTATATAGCAATCAATGCGTTAGATGGATCCCGTGTTGAAATGCACAATAATTTTTCCTAAGAAATATATTGAATGGGAAAGATACCCTCTTTATGCCGGCGTGTTCAACATATTGATCTGATTTGGCGGAGCAAAAAGTGACAGGCAACCTAAAAAAGGCAAACGCGCGCCATGAGCAAGTGGTGGATAAGCGCCCTTGCGGCCTTCGCGGCTATCGCGATAATAGTCGCGGTAATTGTGGTGAGCAGGTTCACACGGATGATGAGGATGAAGTAGACGGGCCCGCCGCAACCGCAGCGAAAACCCGAAAAGGAGGAATAACAGATGAACGCAATTAAGCCCGGCACTAAAACGCGCCTGAGAATACTTTTTTCTGTGCTTCTGTGCGCAATTATTATCGGTACAACCCCGAGGGTAATGCGTGAATTCTATTATCGCGGGGCTTTTATCCATTATCGAGGTATATTAAGGCTCGTATTGCTTATTATGCTTCCTCTTTTGCTGCTGAGCTATATCGCTTTTATTTCGGAATTAAAACAATCACAAAAGAAATTGATGCTGAATGTGATCCGGTGGTATGGTGTGATACTTTACTGCGCCATATTGGGCTTTGTATTTTTCGGGGGAGACCGTCGCGATTACGACTATTCAGGCTTGACGCCTAATTATATTCCTTTTTCGTCAATAGTAAAATCCATCAGGGGATTCCAAATAGACGGCGATTGGAAAAATTTGATAGAAATATTCGGAAATCTAGTGCTGCTTTCTCCCTTTTCCTTTTTATTGTCATTTAAGGTGCATCCCGAAAAAAGATATACGTTTTGTTTGCGCTGCTGATTGCGTTGGTATGCATAGAGACAGCGCAGCAGGTTTTGATCGTCGGGGTTTTTGATGTTGATGATATTATACTGGATTTTATCGGAGCAGGGTTCGGCATCCTTGCCCAAACAGCAGCCGCGTGTTTTATAAAAAAACGAATGAGAGAATAGCCGTGTTCATAAGCCGACGGCGGATAAGCGCACCGCCGGCCTTTGCGGGTATTGCCATTATTGCTGCGCTTATTGTGGTCGGTAGGTTTACCCGGATGGTGAAAATGAAGTAGACCCGTGGGTCGCAGCAGATATTTACTGTATGGCGAGTCGTCTTATTGCTTAAAGGGCTAAGACACGGCAAACAAGGATCATTGCTGTGTATTATCAAAAATGTGCGAATGGCAGGTGTTTTGTGGACTGCTATATTAATGCTTTTCTATCCACCTCAACAGTTTACTGGTTAATGCCGGAATTACTGTTGGGTTTCTTAGGATGGTAATCGAGTCCGTATCGTACACGGGTAAGATTAGACAGCCGCTTGAAGAACCAATAGCATCAACTGAATATCACGAACGGAGCATGATGGTATCGATAAGAACCAAGCATGCTCCTTTTATATCTATTCGGGCTCCTCCCGCCCCGTTTCAGCAACCTTTTCACCCACGACTGAAACGGAGGAAACATATGATAGTGATCAATCTCCGGATTTACTATCCGGTGTTATATAGGCAGGACGTTTTCTGCGAGGTTCCCGAGCAGGTAAAGCTGTTATTGGAAGAATTGAAGCGGCTTGAACATGCGCAGGATGAACGGCGCAGATACCACGGTGAGTGCTTAGCATTTATTGAGGCTGTTACCGATTTGGAGATGGAGCTGCCATCCTTGGAGGAAATGCGCGCCGGGCTCAATGGGCTGGATCAGCGAAAGCTTGCCCTCGGGGAGCTTGGCTGCGGTGGCCTCTGTTGCGGTTAGCCCAGTGGGAACGTTCAGGGCAACAGTCGGAACTGCCGCTTGATTGCCTTTATTGGTGATACGAAGCTGATAGGCGACGGTATCGCCATACTTGGCTGTGATGCCCTCCGTCACAGGAGTGTCGTTGACCTTGATAAGCTGTACGGCAAGCGCCATATCGTAGGTCTTCTTCACGAAGGGAATGCGGATCTGAGCGGGCCATGTACTGAATTTGCTGCCGTCCATCAGAACCGATTCGCCCTTGGGGGAAATGTAGTCGGGGTGTGCTTTAACCACCTCCCAAGCGTGCGTACCGGGGTCAATCACAGCGGCAGTTTTGCCATCAGCGGAGGTGTCGGGCAGGTTCTCATCGTCGAGGCTGAAGCCCACGCCCGAGAGCGGATCGCCGGTAACGGCGTCGACTGCCACCAGCTCCACATCCGCACGCACGGTGACAGTGCGGGTGTGCGTGCCGGTAAGGCCAAGGATGTCGGCGACGGAGTACACGACCTGATATACGCCGGGAACATCGGCATTTACGTTGTTGAATGTGATCTGCACCTTGCCGCTGAGGTCTCCGTCCTCGGCGTCGGCTGCACTGACGTTGGCCTCGGGGTCGAACGCTCCGCCGCGGTTCATGACCACATCGGGCGCGGTGATAGCGGGCGCGGTGTTCGGGCTGATCTTCAGCGTGAAATACTCGAAGCTGGAGGTCGATATCACCGAGCAGTTATGGCTTATGAAACTGCCGAATGGGCCGTAGCCGCTGCCAACGGAGTCGTCGATGGCCACGTTGCTGAAAATCGCCGTCTGGCCGCTTGAGAAGCCGGCATCATCGTACTTATAGAACGACAGTGAGCCGGGACTGACCTGTAATTTCAGGTACCAGGTTGTGCCTGCCGAGTATGCGGGCTTGGCCTCCTGCTGGATGAGCGTCACGCCTGAAAGCCCGGTGAACTGGGTGGAGGCGAGCGCGGCCATGCTGACGTTGGCGAGCTTGTAATAGCCTACATTGCTCTGTCCGAACAGCACGGCATACCCATTGAGCGTGTTCCCGTCCGTGACAGCGTTGAACACGAAGCCGCTGCCCTTGAGAGTATGCCAGTCGGTATTGCCTTCGGTCAGGTGGAACGTAAAGGTGCGGTAATCGCCGTCCTGCGCAGGGCGGAACAGAAGGGTGGTAAACGGATCGGTAGGATGCCCGGAAAAACTGACGGTATCGCCGCTTGCCGTGGCATGACCTGTGCGGCCGTACTGTGTCCAGCCTACGTCGCCTTCTGCGGCCAGCGCCTGCATGGGTAGCGCCGCGATGAGCAGCAGCGCCATGAGAAGCAGCGGCAGGATACGTTTGCGAATGAGTTTCATGTGAGATTCCTCCTTGATTACTGAAATAAATAAGCCCGGTTTAGCCGGGCTTGGGCGCATAGAAAACGACCTGTGCAAAAGCACGGGTCGTGAACATAAAGGTATATGGGGTTTACTTAATGCGAAAAACCAATCGTGTCCCGATCATCTGGGAGGAACTGCCATGATGTACTTTATAAAGGGTGGGTTACACCACCGAAAACTACATCATGACTGCGGCTCATTTGTGGCGAATGAAAAGACGGTCATGACGAAGGGAGGAATGCCCCTGACCCTGACTGTCCCTATCCGCTATCATTCGCACGAAAGGAGCCTGCTTATATGGAACTGACCTATACAAAATGCGGCGACTACTACGTTCCGGACCTTGTCCTGTCGGACACGAAGGAATACCACATCGGCAAGTATGGCCGGATGCACCATACATACCTGAAGGAGCATCGCCCCGGTCTCTACAATCAGCTTGTTCTTACGGAAAAGCTGTTCCCCCATCTGGAGGAAATAGACACAGCCTGTCGTGAGCGTCTGGAGATCATCGAAACCGCCATGATGCAGCAGGAGGGTGTGACCGAAGCACTCAAGGCCGCCGACCAGATGGAATGGGTGCGCCGTCGCAACTCCATCCATAGCCGTGCGGAGGAAATCATCCTGCATGAGCTGGTATACACATGATACAATGAAGAACGCCCTCACAGCAACCGGTAAAGTCTTGCTGTGAGGGCGCTTCTGCGCTAATTTATCTTCCAGTACCCACTGCGGTCTGAGCCGATACGTTCAATAACCCCCTTTTCCTTTAGTGCTTTCAGATACTTTGTTACGGAAACCCTGCTGACACGCAGCTTTTCGGCAAGCTGTGATGCAGTATATCCCGGATCTTCCAGCAGGAGTTCAATCGTTTTCTGTTCCTTGTCCGTCAGCTTATCAGAAAAGTTATCAGATAAGTTATCTGTAAATTGCTTGTTCAGTCGGACGACCCGATCTTCTGGGGCTGTGAATTTAATCATAATGTCGCAGGGGTGAATGGTATATTCCGGAAGTGGGAGATTGTCCGCTTTTAGTGCGTGACAAATCTTTTCGACTCCGCGTCCCCAGCTTTCAATGAAGCCAGCAAGGTAAAACACATGCGCAATATTCGGATTATAGGGCTTGGAAGCGTGCTTCTGCATCAGATTTTCCAATGTCCAATCTTCCGGCAGGCTCCCGATGTTTGCCACATAAAGCCGATCTTCATATACGCTGATTTGTATCGGTATCCCGGACTGATACTGTTTATGACAGATCGCGTTCAGTAGTGCCTCTCGCAGTGCCGCCTCCGGCACAAAGTACCGTTCAATGCGCTGCACTCCCTCGTAACGGATTTTGGCCCGCATATACTTCAAATAAATGACATCCAGAGCCTTATCCACTTGCTCCAAAATAGAGCCGTGAATCTCATCCTGATGGGGTAAAAACTGCAACACGATCAACAGCCGGGTGACTTTGAGAGGGACACCCATCGTTGAGGTTGCCAAGCTCGATCCTATTGCTGAACCAGAGCGTATACAGGTTGATTCGCTCATGGTCAGAGCTTGAGTAATGCGTTTTTTGCCCCATAAAACGTATTTCGTTCAAAACACGCATTATGACGGCGTCGGTTGGGGTTTCCACCGGGCCAACGTCCGCCGGATAGAGATGGTTGAATATGAGGCAGCCATAGGAGCCGGGGAGCTTATAAAGCGAAAAGGTATCCGCATACTTTTTAAGGAAGCGCCAGACTTTGGTTTTCTCCCAACCCCAGCGTGCGCCAAGGCTTTCAAGCGTGAGTATCGGTTTACCGCGCATAATTTGAACGGTTGGCGCCAATCTTGAGAATGCGTTATAACGGTCTCCCCATACAGTGTGGCACCAGAGGTCAAGCCATGCGTCAGATTCGCCAAAGCGGTATCCCTGTCGGACAAGCCTTTCTGTGACGTCTCGCGGAATGCAAAGGAAGCCGTAGCCTTCGGTGGTGTAGATGGCGCCAGTGGGACAGGTATTGCCGCTACATTCCATGATCCAGTCGTTGATGGTATAGGTGAGCTTCTTCGTTTGTGTGTTGAGCGAGCAGGTGATGAAGCCCATCTCCACAAGCCGCTCCATGACGTTGAGCACCTGCTTGCGATCCTTGACGCCGAGTATGCTTTTCAGTCCTACGATGCCGCCGACCCAAGAGCCAGCGTTGACATCGTTTGTGTAACCACAGTACCGGGCTTTGCCTGGACGGAACGCTGCACGGGAAGCAAGCCGGAGGAATGAACCCATTAACCCCTTGCCTGTAGGTATGTGGGCGCGCGGCAGCTTGACCCACTTGTAGGTAAAGAGGCATTTCATAGCACATATCTCCCATCCGATAGAAAAAAGGGAAATGCTCATCACATCTCCCTTTTTACAGTCCGCAGTATATGGTATAATCCAAGTGTAAGGCGTGTCCCGCCTTGTGGTTATTGTCTTGATGCCATCATTCCACGTTGCTTCTGCTAAGATTTTGCTAATCGCCTAGTTTGAAACAACAGTTTATGTAGTGGTATGCAATGATACGGCATTACAAACAATTCCCCCATTTTTCTGTTTTTTTTGATGATGGGCAACATCACAAGGTATCACAGATAATGCGGTAAAAAACGTCTTGGCGACCTCAGCGCCGGAAGCTATTCTCCGCCCTCTCTTCCGCAGCATATGCCCTCGGTGAGCACCGCCATGAACTCGCTTATGGTCGGAACGTAATCGGTGTCGTATGCGCCGAAAAGCTCTCTGAGGGCTTTTATGTTGCCGTTTTCCCATGTGCGCCTTATTGCAAAACGCATACAACGCTCGACTGCCCCCTGCCGTGTGCCGAATTTGTTCGCCACCCTTTCATATGCCTCTGCCGCCCCGCGATAAAGCCGCTCCGGCTCCGAGCCGGTCGTTTCCAGTATACACAGGAGGTAGGCGTAACCCTTGTATTTTGGGTGCATCCCGACGGCTCTTAGCATGTTTGCGGCGTTCTTCTTTTCATACATAACTTTTTCCTCCTGTGCTGTTTTAAGGCTAATCTACTGCACTAATTGCCCATCGGTCAACTTTTTCGACATTATTCCCATTTTTCGGTCAGAGAATGGTTGAGATTCTGGAAAAGCGGTAAAAAGGGTTGCCTTCAATGGGGCAGGTTTTTCCAGTGAAATCGGCATAAAGTCTCTTTCTATTGCTATTTTCACAGAAATATGTTAGATTCCAAACATAAATACAAGAATGGAGAATAAGCTGGTGACATCTGAAAGCTTATCCGATGTATTAAACAGCTGCTATAACGCTGCCTTAAAGGGTATTCCCAAACTAAGACCTGCTATGAGCTTCCCAAAGAATACATGGCAAAGTATCCAACCAAAGAATCGGCCATTGATAATTCTCTCAAATGGCAAGTAGCCAAATGCACGACCTCCGGCTTCCTTACCAGCCTTGGCGGCATCATTACTCTGCCGGTTGCTATTCCGGCAAATATCGCTACTGTCTGGTATGTGCAGCTTAGAATGATCGCGACTATCGCGATAATATCAGGCTGCGATCCAACCGATGACGTAGTACAATCTCTCGCTTACATATGCTTTACTGGAGCCGAATTAGCAAAAATCTTTAAAGAGGCCGGCATCAAAGCCGGGGAAAAACTAGCGATAAGCGCAGTCAAGAAAATACCCGGAGAAGTTATTAAAAAAATCAACCGCATCACCATGCAGAGCTTTGTAACCAAATTCGGTGAAAAGGGTATAATCAATCTTGGAAAAACGATACCGCTTGTTTGGGGATTCATCGGCGCTAGCTTCGACTTTGTGGGAACCACGGCCATGGCTGCTAAAGCCAAAGCCACATTTTTAGAAATATCAGACAAAGAAACCATGGAGATTATATAACAAAAAAGCCCGGAGAATCTGGGCTTTTTTGTTCCAGCATATAAACTGAGCGGAAATAATGGCGCGCCCGGCGCGATTCGAACGCGCTGCCTTATGCTCCGGAGGCATACGCTCTATCCAAGTGAGCTACGGGCGCCTACCCGATCATAATACCATCTTTGACGGAATAATTCAACCCTAAATGCCCAATATGCTCAGCGCCTCGCGGATATTCCTTGCCCTCGTATAGCTCACGCCGTCGATTTTCGGCAGGGAATCGCTGTTTGGAGCGATGATATGGGTATACCCCAGCCGCGCACATTCCTGAATGCGCTTATCCAGCCTGTTTACGGGGCGAACCTCGCCCGTGAGCGACAGCTCGCCAAGCACGGCGGTCCTCTTCGGCAGCGGTATATCCACGGCGGCGCTTGCAACGCACATTGCCGCAGCAAGGTCGCCCGCCCGCTCAAACAGCCTTATTCCGCCCACGACGTTTGCGTAAACGTCTTTATCCGACAGCCGAAGCCCAGCCTTTCTCTCAAGCACCGCAAGCAGCAGCACGAGGCGGCTGTTATCCAGCCCCGCAGCCATACGCCGCGGGTTGGAAAAGGGGGAGGGGGAGAGCAACGCCTGAACCTCAACCAGCATTGGGCGGGTGCCCTCCATTACGCAGGTAACGGCACAGCCGGGCAGGTCTGCGCCGGTTATGAACAGCGTGGACGGGTCGGATATCTCCGCCATTCCGCCGGAGCGCATTTCAAATACGCCTATCTCGTCCGTGCTGCCGAAGCGGTTTTTGACCGAGCGGAGCAGGCGGAAGGAATCCTGCCTGTCCCCTTCAAAGTAAAGCACGGTATCCACCATGTGCTCCAGCATGCGCGGACCCGCTATCGCCCCGTCCTTGGTAACGTGGCCGACGATGAAGGTTGCGGCGCCGGTTCGCTTTGCCATGCGGGTCAGCAGCGAGGTCGCCTCGCGTATCTGCGATATGCTGCCGTTTGCGCCGGAGCAGTCCGCAGAGTTCATGGTCTGTATGCTGTCTATCATGACGCAGGCGGGCTTTATGCGGTCCACCTCGCCCTCTATGGCGGCAAGGTCGTTTTCGGCGAGTATGAGCATATCCCCGCCGACGCCGAGCCGCTCGGCGCGCAGCTTTAGCTGGGCGGCGGATTCCTCGCCCGTGACGTACAGCACGGCTCCGAGCTTGGTGAGCTCTGCCGCAGTCTGCATGAGCAGGGTGGATTTGCCTATGCCCGGGTCGCCGCCCAAGAGTATGACGCTGCCCGGAACTATTCCGCCGCCCAGCACCCGGTCGAGCTCGCCTATGCCGGAGGATACCCTGCCGGCATCCGCAACCGCAACATCCGCCAGCGGTATGGCATGGGCATAGGTGAGGCTGTTAATTGACGAGGGGGCGGAGGACACCTTCTTTTGCTCAACCATCGTGTTCCAGCTGCCGCAGGCGGGGCACTTGCCCAGCCACTTTGTGCTTTCGTAGCCGCACTCGCCGCAGAAGAACACGCTGCCCTTGGTCTTTGCCATTTTTTGCTTCTCCTTTGCCCGCCTTAGTCGGGTATCTTTGTAAATTTAACTATGTCCCGCTCCCTTGAGGTAACGTCCATCCAAACTATATACTTATCGGATACGCCGAGCAGCATTGCGGATTCGTAATCCTGAGTTACCTGATATATATTGCCGTCCGCAAAGGAATAGATGTATATGCCGCTCGTGTCGTTGCTCGGGTCGGTTCGCGAGTAGGCGATATAGTTGCTGCCGAGGCCAAACTCGACTATCATGCTGTCCACCTTGAACGGCTCGCCGCCAAACCCCTTTGCGGCGTAGAGCGCGGTGCTTCTGCTGTGCATATCGCTCAGCCAGGCAATATAGCTGCCGTTGTACTCCGGGTCGTGCACGAAGGTATTCGGGCGAATGGACTTTATGGAGGATTCGCTCAGCTTTATGTAGCGTATCACGCTGGTATCCGTGCTGTCGGATGAGGAGGTAGCAGAATCCGCCCAAAGCAGCGTGTCCCCGCATAGGAAGGGCTTGCTCTGCCCGTATACTGAGCCGGAGAAGGTCGCAATGACTGTGGACTCCATGGTGTTCAGGTCGTATACGAACAGCTTGTCCATCTTTGTGCCGGTGCGGTCGGTAAAGGCAACGTAATCGCCGGAGAGGAACGGCTCCGGCTGGCCGGAGTAGATGTCCTTGACCTTTACCGGCCTCGGCGTTGCCGCGGTAAGGTCGACCGCCATTATCGCTCCGCCGCCCGAGAGGCTGCCGTCAAGGTATACCAGCCACTTGTCGTTGAACTTTGGGTAGATAAAGCTGTCGTTATCCGGCGTCAGGTTCAGCTTTTCGCTGGTTCGCTCGCCTGGAACAAAGAAAAACATATCCTTAAACACGACGTTCCTGCCGGTGGAATCCAGCTTTCCGGCGGAAATGATCATTTTGCCGTCGTAAAAATACGGGTCGGCAAACCATTTATAGCTGGATGAACCGTCAAACACCAGCTCCTGCGTGTTTGAGGAAAAATCATACAGGCTCAGGGGGTTGGGGGTCGGCGTCGGCGCCGGGGTCGGCACAGGCGTCGGCTCCGGGGCAAAGGGCGGCGTATAGCTCCAGCCCATGAGGCCGGAGACCTTTGGCAGCGCAATATAGAACACGGCGTAAAGCAGCGCCAAAAACAGCAGTATCACGGCGAACAGCTTGAGCAGCGGCCCCCACATCGAGGCGTTGAGGCTGCGCCTGCGCCTCCTGCGCCTCGCTCTCTTAAAACGGCGTCTCGGCATATATCAAACTCTCCGATTTTGTACTTCATTATTATACGATAAATTATAGCATGAGCGGCACCGGCATAGCAATCTCGGCATTTGTTAAATATACGTTGCGCCGTTGCAGAGAATGGGTGCATTTTTCTATTTGATTTTGCCGCAGGTACTGGTATAATCATCTGATAAAAAACAAGGAAGGCTATTTGAGCGAGGAGATATGTATGCTGGGAACCATAGTTAACGCGGCGGCGATACTGCTGGGCTGCGGCCTTGGGCTGCTGCTCAAGAGAGGGGTGCCGGAGCGGGTAACGGATACCGTGATGAAGGGCGTTGGCCTGTGCGTGATATACATAGGCATATCTGGCGTGCTGGAGGGGGAAAAGACGCTCGCCATGATAATCGCAATGGCATCGGGCGGAGCTATCGGCACCGCGCTGAACCTTAACGGCAGGATGGAGCAGCTGGGCAAGCTGATAGAGGACAAGCTGACCCGCGGCGGGCACGGCGGCGGCCTTTCTAGGGGGTTCGTGACCGCGAGCCTGATATTCTGCGTTGGGGCGATGGCGGTGGTCGGCAGCCTGCAGAGCGGCCTTATCGGCAACTGCGATATGCTCTTTACAAAGGCGCTGCTGGATGGCATATCCTCGGTAGTGCTTGCAACCAGCCTCGGCGCGGGCGTTGGCCTTTCCGCCGTGTGTGTGTTTATATATCAGGGGGCGCTGACGCTGCTTGCGGGGCTGCTTTCCCCGGTACTTACCGAGGCGGTCGTGGCCGAGATGACCTGCGTTGGCAGCATGCTGATATTCGCCCTCGGGTTCAATATGATAGGGGTAACAAAAATAAAGGTCATGGACTTCGTCCCGGCGATGTTTATCATAATACCCCTGTGCTATATTATCTGATATTAAGCGGAGTTATTGCCGGCGGGCATAATAACCCGATTATTTATCGTTGATATAAGCGGGACTACTTGTATTGCCGCGGCGCGGCGTGGTAAAATCATAATCAGGGTACAATGTCCCGGCTGTATCAGTTTGCCGGGCAGCTAATATTCAAGGAGGAAAATTCATGCAGTATTCACGCGAAGTGGAAGAGATGTATTGCGTCGCAAAGGGCGCAAAGCATGATCCCGCCCCCATTCCCGAGGAGGGCAAATGGGTAAAGGCGAAGGAGATCAAGGACATAAGCGGCTTTACCCACGGTGTGGGCTGGTGTGCCCCGCAGCAGGGTGCCTGTAAGCTCTCACTCAACATAAAGGGCGGCATAATTCAGGAGGCGCTGGTGGAGACCATCGGCTGCTCCGGCATGACTCACAGCGCTGCGATGGCAGCCGAGATACTTCCCGGTAAGACCATACTTGAGGCACTGAATACCGACCTCGTTTGCGATGCCATAAACACCGCCATGAGGGAGCTGTTCCTGCAGATCGTATACGGCCGCAGCCAGAGCGCGTTCTCGGATGACGGCCTCGCGATAGGCGCAGGGCTCGAGGATCTTGGCAAGGGTCTGCGCAGCCAGATAGGTACCATGTACGGCACGCTCAAGAAGGGTCCGCGCTACCTTGAAATGGCAGAGGGCTACGTTCTCGGCATCGCGTTGGACGAAGAGGATCAGATAATCGGCTATAAGTTCGTTCACCTCGGGAAGATGATGGACGCCATAAAGAAGGGTATGGATCCCAAGGAAGCATACGAGAAGAATATCGGCACCTATGGCCGCTTTGCAGAGGCCGCAAGGGTGATCGACCCCCGCAAGGAATAAGGAGGGCGAGATAAAATGGCAACTTTTGAAGGCTACGAAAGAAGAATCAATCAGATCAACCCCGTCCTCGCGCAGTATGGCCTCAAGTCACTGGACGAGGCGGACGAGATGCTCAAGGCAAAGGGAATTGACGTTAGGAGCATAGTGCTGGGCATTCAGCCCATCGCCTTTGAAAACGCGGTATGGGCATATACCCTCGGCGCTGCAATAGCGGTAAAGAAGGGCGTTAAGACCGCCGCAGAGGCCTCCGAGTGCATAGGCGAGGGTTTGCAGACATTCTGTATCCCCGGCTCTGTTGCAGACCAGCGCAAGGTTGGTCTCGGCCACGGCAACCTCGGCGCAATGCTGCTGAGCGAGGGGACCAAGTGCTTCGCTTTCCTCGCGGGGCACGAGAGCTTTGCCGCGGCGGAGGGCGCTATCGGCATCGCCCGCACTGCGAACAAGGTACGCAAGGAGCCGCTTCAGGTCATCCTCAACGGCCTCGGCAAGGACGCTGCACAGATAATTTCCCGCATAAACGGCTTTACGCACTGCGAGACGGAATATAACCAGTACACCGGTGAGCTGACCGTTACCAAGACCACCGCATACAGCAAGGGCGAGCGCGCAAACGTGCGCTGCTACGGTGCGGATGACGTAAACGAGGGCGTAGCGATAATGCGCCATGAGAACGTTGACGTTTCCATAACAGGCAACTCCACCAACCCGACACGCTTCCAGCACCCCGTTGCAGGTACCTACAAGAAGTGGTGCGTTGAAAACGGCAAGAAGTACTTCTCCGTTGCCTCCGGCGGTGGCACCGGCCGTACACTGCACCCCGACAACATGGCTGCCGGCCCCTCCTCCTACGGCATGACCGACACCATGGGCCGTATGCACTCCGACGCGCAGTTTGCGGGCAGCTCCTCTGTTCCCGCGCACGTTGAAATGATGGGTCTCATCGGCATGGGCAACAACCCCATGGTCGGCGCGACCGTTGCGGTATCCGTCGCGGTAGCCGAGGCGATGAAGGCGTAAGGGCTTTTCCAGGCGCCGCCGGCTTTGCGGCGGCAATGCAGCACGATAAAGAGACGGACACGTCATTTTCGGCAAAACCGATGATGGCGTGTCTTTTCGTGTTTTCTAGAATTTCCCTTTATGGTATAATATCCTTGGCGCAAGGAGGGAAAATGGGAATTATTGCTTATGCTTTTGCGGGAGTTGGGCTGATGGTGCTCTCAGATGAGCTTATACTGCACACAGGCTTTGCGGCGGCGCTGCCCTGGTTTACGCCGTTCCTCGCCGGCGCTACAGGGGCGCTTGTCGCCCTCGTTTGGTATTTCGACATAAAGGCGAAGGAACGCGCAAAGAAAAAACGCAACAAGGCTTTTGCCGCAATGACGGTAAATATTTGCGTGTGCATACTTGCGGTGTGCCGAATGATAGTGAATATTCTGGAAAGGATAGCATAATATGTCCAACACGAAGCTGAAGCCGCTGTATTTGCTGGATATATTTCGCGAAAAGACGGACGCACGGCACCGGCTGACCGTTCCTGAGCTGCTTGAGGAGCTTGAGCGGCGCGGCGTCTGCGCCGAAAGAAAGGGCATATACCGCGATATAGAGGCGCTCAGGCAATACGGCGCTGCGATAAAATGCACGGGCTCCGGCTACTACCTTGCAAAGGGCGAGCTTTCCGAATATGAGCTGAAGTGTATCGCATGGGCGCTGTGCTCGGCCGGGTTCCTTTCGGAAAGGCGCACCGAGGCGCTGATGGATAAGCTGAAAAAGCTCATCGGTATGCCGATAAACACCATCGCAATGCCGCCATATGCGGCATCCAAGGCGCCGGACGACCAGCTTATGGAAAACATAGATAAGCTGAGCAATGCGATAGAGCAGCGGCGGCAGGTGACCTATGGCAACAAAAACGCGCCGGAGGGGAGCAGAAGGCAGCGCATAAGCCCATACGCGCTGCTGTGGCTGGAGCGGGGCTGCTGCGTTCTGTGCAATATAGAAGGGCAGGATGGGCTGAGCTGCATCGAGGTCGCGGATATAGGTTCCGTCAGGGCTGATATGACGCCGTGGCGGCACTATTCCGAAATAAGCTGCTGCAGGGAGCTTGACACTGCTGCCATTATAAAGCGGCTGGAGGCCGGAGAGGACATACGCAGTCCGCGGGGCGAGACAATGGGCGGCAACAGATAATAAATAACGACGGAGATATGAGCGCATGAAGGGGAAAGGAAGAAGAAAGAAAAAAAGGCGGGCGCAGCTAATGGCCGGCGCGGCGTTTGCGGCGCTGTTCCTGCTGCTTATAGCGGGGCTTATGACCGTTGACAGGCAGCCGATAGGCTCCGAAGGGTCAACGGTTGGCTTTGCCGGCATAAACGGCGGCTTTCACGAGCTCACGGGGGTCAATATGGGGCTTTATAACGCCACGGGCATACTCGGGTATGCAGCCATCGCCGTTGCGCTGTGCTTCTGCCTGCTGGCCCTTTTTCAGCTCATCAAAAGAAAAAGCCTTGGCAGGGTGGACCGCAGCATATATGCTCTGATAGGGCTATATATAGCGCTTGGCGCAATTTATATATTCTTTGAAAAGGTCGTAGTCAATTACAGGCCGGTGGATCTCGGCGAGGGGCTGGAGCCGTCCTTTCCCTCATCGCACACCATGCTCGCCTGCTGCATAATGGGCTCTGCAATACATCAGCTTCGCCGCCGAATAAGCTCCGGCGCACTCAGGGGCGCCGCTGTGGGTCTCTGCGCCGCTGTTATGGCGGTAACGGTGATAGGAAGAACGCTCTGCGGCGTACACTGGCTGACGGATATACTGGGCGGTCTGCTGATATCAGCCGCGCTGCTCTGCTTCTACCGCGCTGCGGCGATGAAGCGATAGGTAATAACATCAGTTAACAAGGGATAACAAAAACCCTGCTGCAAAATAATCTCTTACCATGGAGCCGGCAGACAGCCGCTTGTGTAAGACTATTATTTTGCAGCAGGGTTTTTTGTGCGTTCTTTTTCGGTAATCAATAGAAACGCTGCATATATACCCAAGACGAAGCCCGCTTTATGCGATATTACGGTTCGGCGGATTCCAGAACGAACCGGCGAAAGGCCTTTACCACAGGCGATTGAAATACCCGCTCGTCGCTGACCATGTAGAAATTCCTCTCCCAAGAAGGGTTGACTATCTGCAGCATCTTGACATCCAGCCGGAGCAGCATTTCCATATACGGCACGACTGCGATACCGAAGCCCTGCGATACCAGACCGGCCACCACCTGATCCTCTTCCGTTTCGTAAGCGACATCAGGTTGGGCACCTATCTGGGCGTAAAGGCTCGTCACAACGTTCCGCAGGCCGGAGCCCTCAGTGAAGCCCACCTGAGGGAAGGGAAGAGTTTCGGCCAGGTCTATGGTGTGCTTGGAAGCCAATACGTGATTTCTCGGTACTATAAGCACCAGATCCTGCCGGTTGACCGGAACGCTGGTTAAGCCCAGCTCCTCCGAGGGCTGGGAAGCGAACACCAAGTCGTACTTTCTGTCGGACAATCCCTTCAAAAGCTGGCCGGTCACGCCGGAATGAAATTCAAAATGGATGTTCTTTTCGGGGTGCTCCCTCAAGAACGAGGCAGCCAGCTTAGGGATATAATCCACGCCGAGGGTGCGCAGGAAGCCCAAACGAATGGTTCCTTCTCCCCGGCCTACGCGCTGCAAAATGTCTATCCCGCTATCCAAACCGGAAAGCGCCTGACGGGTGCAGACGAGAAACTGCTCCCCGTAGTGGGTCAGGCGCACGTTTCTTCCCTTTCGCTCAAACAGCGGGACGCCCAGCTCCTGCTCCAGCTGGCTGATGGCATGGCTCAGCGTGGGCTGGGTGATGCAGAGCTCTTCCGCCGCCCGGGTAAAATGCTCCTGCCCGGCCAATTCCACAAAATAACGCAAATGCAGCAAATTCATGGCGCCATTCGCCCCCTTTCCGTCGGTTCAGTATATCCTTATTTATGCAATTTGTCTATGGATTCCCTTAAAATAATCAATTTGCATGTGTGTAATAAATCGGGTACAGTCAGGTTGACAAAAAAAAGACGGAGATGATGCGAATATGTCGATCACCGGAACAACTCGCATGCTGGGGCTGATAGGAGACCCTGTGGAACACTCCAAATCCCCTGCAATGTACAACTACTGCTTTGAAAAATACGGCCTTGACTGGGTCTACCTGGCGTTTGCCGTTTCGCCGGACAAAGCCTGTGATGCGATCAAAGCGCTGCGCACGCTCAATATGCGGGGCGCAAATGTGACGATGCCCTGCAAGGGCGCGGTGCTGCCGTATCTGGATGTGCTTACGCCGGCGGCCAAGGCCATCGGGGCGGTAAATACAATCGTCAATGAAAACGGCCTCCTGACCGGCAACAACACGGACGGCTTTGGCTACACAGAGAACCTGCGCCGCCACGGCATAAGCGTTGCCGGCAAAAAGATAGTTCTGCTGGGCGGCGGCGGTGCGGCAACGGCCATTGCCGCGCAGTCCGCGCTGGACGGCGCCGCCGAGCTGCTGGTCTTCAACCTCAAGGATGCCTTCTGGCCAAGGCTGGAGGAGAGCATGGCAAGGATACGTGCCGCCGCTCCGAATTGCCGCATCACGCTGCATGACCTTGCCGACGAGGAGACGCTGCGGGAAAAGATACAAAGCGCCGACATTCTTTCCAACGCAACGCGCGTAGGCATGGCGCCGGACACGGAGGGCTGCCTGATACCGAGCCGAGAATGGCTGAGGAAGGAGCTTATCGTGACGGATGTGGTCTACGCGCCGCCGGAAACAAAGCTGCTGCATATGGCCGGGGAAGCCGGCTGCCTGACCTGCGACGGCTTGGGAATGCTGCTGTGTCAGGGCGCGGAGGCGTTCAGGCTCTACAGCGGCTTGGAAATGCCGGTGGAAGAGATACGAAGCCTGCTGTATGCATAAAAAGAGAGGAGAGGAACCTGTGAACGAAAGCAAAAAGTATTATCCTACCGCCTTTGCCCTGTATATGACCTATTTTGTGCTGGGCATTGCTGCTACCGTTATGAGCCAATACAAGCAGGAGTTCGCGTCGCTGTGGGGTGCGTCTCGGTTGGCCGACGGGAGCTTCGATGTGTCCGGCGTTGTTGCGGTTATCGCCGCGATTGGCCTCGGGCGGCTGGTAGCCTTTCCCGTGGCCGGCCCCATGTCGGATCGCTTCGGACGCAGGGTCTCGGGGCTTATCGGCTGCGTATTGTATGCCGTATTCTTTATCGGCATCACAGCCGTGCCGAATCTGTACGTCGGCTACGCGCTGGCGGTCGTCAGCGGCATGGCAAACTCATTTCTGGATACAAGCGTCACCCCCTCCTGTATGGAGATATTTAAGGAAAAGGGCACCATTGCCAATATCTTTACCAAGCTTTCAATATCGATCGCCCAGTTTCTGCTGCCGTTCGGGATACGGCTTGTTTCTGCAAATCAGCTGCCCTTTTCCACGCTGTTTTTGGTAAGCGCTGCGATAATAATTGCGGACGGCGTTTGCCTTGTGTTCCTGCCGTTCCCGCCCTTTGCTGCAAGCCATAGGGCGCAGAAGGAGAAGATGCACTTCACACCTGCTTCAATCGCTTTGGTGCTGCTGGGCTTTACGACATCCGCTACCTTTATGCTGTGGGTGAACTGCAATCAGGAGCTCGGCAGTCTATATGGTCTGGCCGATCCCAGCCGGATCCAATCCTATTATTCCGTAGGCATCGTGCTTGCACTGTTCGTAAGCGCGGCGCTGCTCAAGCGCAATGTAGAGCCGGTCAATATCCTTATCCTTTATCCGACAATGGCACTGCTGACGCTGCTGGCGCTGTACTTCGTTCAGGAGAGCTGGCTCTGCCTGGCCGGGGGCTTTTTGATAGGCTTCTTTGCGGCGGGCGGCGTTTTGCAGCTCGTAAGCGCGGTGGCGAACGAAATGTTCCCGAAGCATAGGGGGATCATTACCTCGATCGTGATGATTGCCTCCAGCGTAGCCAATTATCTGGTGATAAGCGCAGCGGGCGCGCTTACCGAGATAGGCGGCTCAAACGGCCCCAGGCTCGTGCTGCTGTTCAACGCGGCTGTAACATTCGTGGGCATTCTTTTGGCAATTTACTTGAAATACCGCCTTAAAAAAGGCGTTGCAGAGGAATAAGGAGGAAAACACCATGTCTCAGAAATATCCAATTACCGTCAGCTCTTGGACACTGGGCGACCAGTGCACCTTTGAGGAGCGCGTGGCCACGGCAAAAAAAGCCGGCTTCGAGGGCATCGGCCTGCGAGCCGAAACCTATGTGGATGCACTGAACGAGGGACTTTTTGACAGCGACCTGCTGGCCATACTGAAAAAGTACGACATGAAGGTCACGGAGGTTGAGTACATCGTTCAGTGGGCAGAGGAGCACCGCTCCTACGAGCAGAAGTACAAGGAGCAGCTCTGCTTCCATATGTGCGGGCTGTTCGGGGTAAACCATATCAACTGCGGCCTGATGGAAAGCTACTCGGTTGAGCACACCGCCGGGAAGCTGCGTGAGCTTTGCCAAAGGGCGGGGAAATACACTATCGGCGTGGAGCCTATGCCGTACAGCGGCCTGCCGGACGTTAAAAAGGCTTGGGCGGTGGTCAAGGCCTCCGGCTGCGAAAACGCCAAGCTGATATTGGATTCCTGGCATTGGGTACGCGCCGATCAGAGCTATGACCCGTCCGTTTTGGCGGACGTTCCGGCGGAGAAGATCGTTTCCGTGCAGATCAACGATGTTCAGGCTCGCCCCTATGCCGCAAAAATTTTGCGAGATGAGTCCATGCACGACAGGGTCCTCCCGGGCAGGGGCTATGGCGATACCGCGGGCTTCGTAAGGATGATCAGGGAAAAGGGCGTTCAGCCTGCCGTTATGGGCGTGGAGGTCATCAGCGATGAGGTGCTGAGCAGGGGCGTTGCGGAAGCCGCAAGGGAAAACTACGCTGCCACCTGCGACGTGCTGAAGCAGGCATGGCCGGAAGTATTGGAAAAATAAGGAGGAGTAAATCAATGGATAGCAGGATAAGCGGACACACGAAGCTCTTTTGCCTCATCGGCTCGCCGGTGGGTCATTCTGGATCCCCCGCGATGTATAATTACAGCTTTGCCCGTACCGGTATTGACGCGGCCTATCTGGCCTTTGATATACCGCTTGAAAGGCTGAGCGAGGGTATAGCGGCGCTGAAAACCCTGGGCGTCAGCGGCTTTAATGTGACCATGCCGGATAAGACCGCGGTAACAAAGCTGCTTGACGATATCTCCCCCGCAGCAAAGCTGATAGGTGCCTGTAATACCGTGACGATCGGCGAGAACGGCGAGCTTACCGGCCACAATACCGACGGCATCGGCTTTGTGCGCAATCTGGCGGAGCACGGCTTCGGCCTTGCGGGGCAGAAGATCGTTCTGCTTGGGGCAGGCGGTGCCGCCACGGCAATTGCGGTGCAGGCGGCGCTGGACGGCGCGCAGGAGATAGCAATTTTCAACCGCGCGGACGAGTTTTATGTAAACGGTGAAAAAACGGTCGAAAAGCTCTCTAAGGCAGTCCCTGCCTGCAAGGTCTCTATACACCCGCTGGAAAGCAGCGATGCGCTGGCGCGGGCGGTAGGGGACTGCGATATACTCGTCAACGCTACCAAGGTGGGCATGAAGCCATTGGACGGACAGAGCCTTATACCGACCGAGCAGCTGCGCAGGGAGCTGGTCGTTGCAGATACCGTTTATAATCCCCGCGAGACACAGCTCATCATGGATGCAAAAAAGGCAGGCTGCAAGGCGGCGGTCGGCGGGATAGGCATGCTGCTGTGGCAGGGAGTGGCCGCGTTCAGACTCTTCACTGGCAAGGACATGCCCGCTCAGGAAGTTCTGGGAAAATTCTTTTCTTGATCATGGAGGTCATATTATGAAATTCTCGGCTATGTTTTCCCCGGTAAAAATAGGCAATGTAACCGTTCCCAACCGTTTTGTCGTACCGCCGATGGGCAACAACCTCGCCAATACCGACGGCACCCTAAGCGACGCTTCACTGAGCTATTATGAAGCTCGTGCAAAGGGCGGCTTTGGCCTTATCACGATCGAGTCCACCGTAGTATATGAGCAGGCAAAGGGCGGCCCCCGAAAGCCCTGCCTGTTCTCCGACGATACCGTTGACAGCTTTAAACGGGTGGCGGAGGCCTGCCATAATTACGGCGCAAGGGTATCGATCCAGCTCCAGCACGCGGGGCCGGAGGGCAGCTCTGCCCTGACCGGCTACCCACTGAAGGCCGCCAGCCCGATTCCCGCCGCTCAGGGCAGAGAGACCCCTGAGGCGGTTACAAAGGAAGAGCTTTACCGCATTATCGAATGCTACGGCGACGCTGCGAGACGAGCCCAGCAGGCGGGTGTCGATATGGTGGAGGTACACTGCGCTCACGGATATCTGGTAAGCACCTTTATTTCCCAGCGCACCAACAACCGCACCGATGAATTTGGAGGCTGCTTTGAAAACCGGATGCGCCTGCCGCGGCTGATAATTGAAAACATTCGCCAAAAAACCGGCGGCAGCCTGCCGATCCTGTGCCGTATCAATGCGAGCGACGAGGTTCCGGGCGGCCAGTCCGTTCAGGATGCCGCGGCTGTGGCGGCCTATCTCGAACAGGAATGCGGTGTGGATGCCATACATGTGACCCGCGCCGTACACCTGCATGACGAATTTATGTGGGCGCCCGGCGTTACGCACGGCGGCTTCAATGCAGACCTTGTGACGGAGATCAAGCGGGCGGTTTCCGTGCCCGTTATAATCGTCGGCCGGTTTACCGAGCCGCAGTACGCGGAGCTGCTGGTAAAGCAGGGACGAGCCGACCTCGTTGCCTTTGGCCGGCAGAGCATTGCGGACCCCGAGCTGCCCAACAAGGCCAGAAACGGCCGGCTGGAGACCCTTGCTCCCTGCATCGGCTGCCTGCTGGGCTGCGTGCCGAATATGTTCGCGGGCAAGCCCATCACCTGCGCCGTCAATCCCTGCGTTGGCCGGGAGCGCGTGCTGACAAAGGCGACGGATGCAAAGCAGGTAGTCGTTATCGGCGGCGGCCCCGGCGGGCTGTACGCCGCTTGGGCATGTGCAAAGCGGGGACATCATGTGATATTGCTGGAAAAGAACGCGGAGCTGGGCGGAAACTTCCGCATTGCCGCATATCCTACCGGCAAGGGTCAGCTGACGGAGGCTATACGTTCCATGATAGTTCGCTGCGAACTGGAGGGCGTGGATCTACGCTGTAATGTAAACGTCGATGAAGAGCTGCTGAGGAGCCTTGCGCCTGACGCCATTATTCTTGCCACCGGCTCCAACCCGCTGATACTGCCCATACCCGGCCTGAAGGAATGTGGCTACGTTACCGCTCAGGAGCTGCTGGACGGTAAAGCCAATCTTGGCAAGAAGGTATTGGTCGTCGGCGGCGGTATGGTGGGCTGCGAGGCCGCCGAGTTTCTGGCCGAGCGCGGCCACGAGGTCGGTATCATCGAAATGAAGGATGTTATCGCCGCGGATGTGACCAAGGAGAACCGCCGGTATATGTTCGAGAGCTTCGCGGAGCACAATGTGCTGCTGCAATCCGGAGCCAAGGTAGGGCAGTTCTATACCGATGGCGTGGACTATACTCTCTCCGACGGCACCGCCGGCTCTCTGCGGGGCTATGACGCTATCGTCCTGGCCATGGGCTCGCGGCCAAACGCCGCACTAAAGGAGAGCTGCGAAAGGGTCGCCCCTCAGGTGCTGGTCATAGGCGAAGCAAACCGAGCCCCCGGCAACGCGGTCATTGCCACGGGAGATGCGCTGGAGGCCGTACTGGAGATCGGCTAATAATAGCATATACTGCTAAAACGGCAAGACCCCTTCACCGGCAGTGAAGGGGTCTATTTTGCAAATTCAAGTGTGTTTTTGGCGTTATTTGGATATTATCCTCATCCATGCGTCGTTGTATACCGTGATGAAATCGCCGAGGTCGTGGAATATCTCGCACTTTTCAAGGTATGCCTGATCCGGATTATATGTCTGGTTGTCGCTGTATTCGGAACCCATCAGCTCAAGGGCGGCCGCGTTCGGGGTGGAGTAGCCGATGTATTCGGCGTTCTGCGCCGCAACGTCTGCCTCGCAGAGGAAGTTTATAAACTGCTCCGCCTCCGCGGTATGCTTGCTGGTCTTGGGTATTATCACATTGTCGAACCAAAGGTTGGTTCCGCTGTCCGGGCAGGCATAGGCGAGGTCGGGGTTGCCCTCCTCTGGGTCCATGCACCACATCGCATCGCCGCTGTAAACGACCGCAAGTGCCGCGCCGCCGCCTATCATGCGATCCTTGATTTCGTCGCCAAGGTAGGCCTGAACGAGAGGCTTCTGGTCGATAAGCGCCTGCTCTGCGGCGGCTACATCCGCCTCATTGCGGGTGTTTATGGAGTAGCCCAGCTTCATGAGGGTAATGCCTATCGTGTCGCGGATACTGTTGTACATGAGTATCTGTCCGGAGTATTTCTCGTTCCAAAGTATGTCCCAGCTGTTCACGGGGTCATCTACCATAGTCGTGTTGTAGAGTATGCCGACGGTGCCCCACATATACGGTATGCTGTATTTGTTGCCCGGGTCAAAGTCGAGGTCGAGGAATCTCTCGTCGATGTTCTTGAGGTTGGGTATGTTGTCCTTGTTTATCTCATAGAGCAGATCCATGTCTATGAGCTTTTCGATTATATAGTCGGAGGGGAAGCAAAGGTCGTATATGCAGTCCTCCTGCTGCAGCTTTACCAGCATCTCCTCGTTGTTTGCGAGGGTGGTGTAGTTTATCTTTATGCCGGTCTCGTCCTCAAAGCGGGCGATGAGCTCCTCGTCGATATAATCGCCCCAGTTGAGCACGTTCAGCGTCACGGTGCTGCCGCTGCCCGAGCAGCCGGAGAGGAGGCTCAGAGCCATTACGATCACCAGAAGGAAGGATAGCTTTTTCATTTTGCAGGGTGTCTCCTTTTTATAAATTTATGCTGCCGAGCGCAGCTTGCGCCGCTGTGCCTCCGCCGCGCGCTCCTCTTTTATGCTCTTTATGTTTATGAACGCGAGCAGCGCAACGACCACTATGAACATCAGAGTACAGAGGGCGTTTATCTTCGGGCTTATGCCGCGGCGGGCAATGCCGTAGATGTATATTGAAAGGTTCTGTATGCCGTCCGTTGCGAACCAGCTGACCACAAAGTCGTCAAGGCTCAGGGTAAAGGCCAGCACAAAGCCGGACACTATGCCGGGCATTATATCGGGTATCACTACCTTGCGTATCGCCATCATCGGCGTGCAGCCGAGATCCATCGCCGCCTCGTAGAGCAGGTTTGAGCTTTGGCGCAGCTTTGGCATCACGGAGAATATCACATAGGGTATATTGAAGGTTATATGTGCTATGAGCATCCTCGTGTAGCTGCCCTTTATGCCCATCGCGGCAAACAGCATCATAAAGCTGATGCCGGTAACAAGGTCTGGATTGACCATCGGCAACCGGGAGATATTCTCGATCGCCGTTCTCGGGCGCTTTTTCATGGAGTGTATGCCTATCGCCGCGAAAGTGCCTATAAAGGTCGCAACAATCGCGGATATCAGCGCGACGGAGAGTGTGACGATAAGGGCGTTCATGATGGTAGAGTCGTGCATGAGCGCCTCATACCACCTGAAAGAAAAGCCGCTCCAGCGCCCCATTGACTTGCTGCCGTTGAAGGAGAACACCATCAACACGAGTATCGGAGCATATAGAAACACCAGCATCAGCCCAAGATAGGTTCCGCGGAAAAACCTTGACAGCTTCTTCACCAGAGCATACCTCCTTCCTCGCCGGAATCGCGCTCGGCGCGGCGCATCACCGCCATCGAGAGCAGCACCAGTATCAGCAGAATAAAGCTGAGCGCGCTGCCGACCGGCCACGCGGACTGTCCGAGGGTGATGAACTGGTTCTCGATAAGGTCGCCGTAGAGCAGGAACTTTCCGCCGCCCAGCAGGCGGGATATCGCAAAGGTGGTTATCGCGGGGATGAACACCATTGTAACGCCGGAGATTATGCCGGGGACGGACTGCGGCAGCACTACCTTTACAAAGCAGGTGAACGGGTTTGCGCCGAGGTCGGCCGCAGCCTCAACCAGCGAGCGATCCAGCTTTACCAGGACCGAGTATATCGGCAGCACCATAAAGGGCAGGAAGTTGTATACCGTGCCCAGCATCACCGCGCCCTCGGTATAGAGTATCTGCTGAGTTGGCAGGCCAAGGAGCTTTAGCAGCGAGTTCAGCACGCCGTTGCCGTCCAGAAGCACCTGCCAGGCGTAGGTTCTGAGCAGGAAGTTCATCCACATAGGCACTATGAAAAGCACATAGAGTATCGCCGCCTTGCGTTTGTTCATGGTGGAGAGTATATAGGCCACGGGGTAGCCGAGCAGCAGGCATATCGCCGTTGCCTTGAGCGCTATCCATATCGACCGCCCCAGCACCTGCATATATATCTCGTTTGAGAGTACCGAAGTGATGTTCGCAAGTGTAAGGCCGTCCGCCGAGCGGAAGGCGAAGAGCACTATCAGCAGCATCGGCGCGAGTATGAATATCAGCATCCATACTATGTACGGGTAGGAAAACACCTGACGCTTGAGCTTCATTGCGCTAATCCTCCTCGGCAGCAACGGCTGCGTCCGCTATCTCGTCCTCGGTAAGCAGCTCCTGCTCATCCGGCTTCAGGCTCTTGTGCATTATGTGTATTGCGTCAGGAACTATCTCAAGGCTTATCTCGGTATCCGGCGCAGCGTAATCCGTCGAGTGAACCGTCCACGTAAAGTCGCCGGTTTCTACCCGGAACTCGTAATGCACGCCCATGAACAGCACGCTCCTTATGGTGCCGGTTAGCGCAGTTTTGCCAAGCGGCATTATGTCTATATCCTCCGGGCGAACGACGACGTCCACTGGGGTATTGCTGCCGAAGCCTGCGTCCACGCAGTCAAAATCCAGCCCGTGGAAGCGCACCTTATAGTCCTGCAGCATGGTGCCGGGGATTATGTTGCTCTCGCCTATAAACTTTGCAACGAATACGTTCCTGGGCTCGTTGTATATATCCACCGGGGTGCCTATCTGCTGTATGACGCCCTCGTTCATGACGACGACCGTGTCGCTCATGGTAAGAGCCTCCTCCTGGTCGTGTGTGACGTATATGAAGGTTATGCCGAGCTTTTGCTGCATGCGCTTGAGCTCCAGCTGCATTCCCTTGCGCAGCTTTAGATCCAGCGCGCCGAGCGGCTCATCCAAAAGCAGCACGCGGGGGCGGTTGACCAGCGCCCGCGCTATTGCAACGCGCTGCTGCTGGCCGCCGGAGAGCTGGTCGACATACCTGTCGCCGTAGCCCTTGAGGTTTACGAGCTCCAGCATTTCGTTTACCCGGGCGGCTATCTCGTCCTTGGGCAGCTTTTGTATCTTTAAGCCGAAGGCTATGTTATCGAATACGTTGAGGTGCGGAAACAGGGCGTATTTTTGAAATACGGTGTTTACCTGACGGCGATAGGGCGGAACGCCGCTCATGTCGCTGTTATCCATCAGCACCTGACCGCTGTTCGGCATGGTAAAGCCGGCGATTATACGCAGCATGGTGGTCTTCCCGCAGCCGGAGGGGCCCAGCAGGGTAAGAAACTCGCCGTCGCGTATGTAAAGGTTGATATCCTTTAATACGTCGGTATCATCGTAGGTCTTTGTAATGCCCTTAAGGTCTATCAGATGCTTGCTCATTGCCGGTACCTCGAATAATTATTTTTAGAAGGAAGGAGGGGTGGCGACCCATATCAGCCGCGCCTCCGTCTTGCCAGTATTCTGAACCCAGTGTACGCTGGAGGGCTTGAAGCAAAAGCTGTCTCCCTTGCGGACGCGGTGCTTTTGCTCGCCGATGTGCAGCACTATGCTGCCGTGCAGCACGAAGCCGAACTCCTCGCCCTCGTGCGGGTTTTCCTCGTAGGTCGTGCCGCCGGGGGCCAGCGTCAGCATTATGGGCTCAAGGCTGTTCTTCTGCGCGTTTGGAACCAGCCAGCGAACCACGTAGCCCGCCTCCGTCTCCTGCTTTTCAAAGATATCATCGGCGGTGAAAACTATTTTTTCCGGCTTTGCCTCGGTAAAAAACTCGGAAAGGTCGGTACCGAGCGCCTCGAGTATGTCCGTAAGCGTGGCTATCGAGGGGGAGGTGAGATCCCGCTCAAGCTGGGAAATAAAGCCCTTTGAAAGCTCGGTACGGGCGGCAAGCTCCTCCTGCGTAAGGCCGAGCTTTTGCCTGTATCGCTTGATCTTTTCACCGATGTTTACCATTTTATGCGCCTCCTTGCATGCGCGCGGTGTGAATAAACCTGAAGTTTAGGCATTCTAAACAGCCGAATATCATTAAAGCACCTTTCGACACAAAAGTCAATGCTTTTTGTAAAGTAATACAAAACTTTTGGTTTAAAATTTGTGCGCCGGCAGAAAACGGCTGAAAACGGGCAAAAAACAAAAACCCCGGTCGAATGGCCGGGGCAGTTACGCTTTGCTTTAGAAGCCGGTGAGGCAGCTTGGGTGCAGGTAGCCCTGCGTTCCGTTTGCTTCGCAGAGGTACCATGTACCAGAGACCGAGAGCACGTTTACCGAAGTGCCCGCAGCAAGCTCCGCAACTACGGAATAGCTCGAGCCGGGGCCGGAGCGCATATTGGCGACTATGCCGTCCTTGATCCGCGCGCCGCCGGATGAGAAGGTACTTGAGGCGGCGGTGCCGTCGGAGTAGCTGCCGTCCGGGTTGGGGTAGAGCAATGTTTGGGTCAACTTGACGTACTTTGTGCGCATATAGCCGGATACTCCGTTATAGCTGCCGTACAGCCAGGAATCGCTTACGACCTGCTCAACGTTCACGGTCTTGCCCTTGGGTATGGTTGCAAGGGTATCGGAGGAGCGGCTGGCTTCGGAGTAGATGTAGGTCTTTGAGGTTGCGGCATATGCCTCGACGGTATGTATGTTGTCCGGGTCGCAGGTCAGGTAAACGGTCTTGACATAGCCCAGCTTGCCTGCAGCCGTGCGAGCCTTGCACCATTCCTCGCCTATCTGCAGCAGCTCAACGTGGTCGCCGTAGCCGAGCGTTGCAATGGTCTTATCCTTGCTGTTGGAAAAGCCGGAGCGAACCGGTACGTTATCCAGCTTTACGGTCGCCGGAACCTCGGCGGGGTCGGCATGGCTGTCCGTCGGTTGCTGATAGTCGGAATAAGAGGGTATCGCCGCCTTGAGCCGCTGCGTGAGGGCGGTGTCCTGAGCCCTGTTCTTTACTATGTCGCATACGGTTCCCGGCGGGCAGTTGTAGTATATCCACTGGGCAACGTGCGGAAGTACCCTTATGCAGCCGTGGGAAACGTTTTTGCCGAGGTTATTGTAGGCGGATTTGGACATGGAGGACAGCTTTTTGGATTTATACATTACGGAATGAATGTACACCCCGCGCACGACCTGCGTCCAGTACTGCGCGTATTCGCCATAGGCGACGAAGTAGCCGAAGCGCTCCTTAAGGTCGCCAAGCAGGAATTTGCCGCTGCCGGTTGGGGTCTCGCTGCCGCCCGTTGTGCAGAGGCTTTGCAGCGCTATTGCGCCCGTCTGGTCGTATACCGTTATGACCTGATTTGTGAGGTCGATGTCGATGGTATACCTGTTCGGGTCGGTGTTTTCATAATCCACCTTGCTGGTGAAGCCGGAAAGCACCGTCGCGTTTGCGGCGGAGGGGAAGAGCGCAAGCAGCGTAACGAAGCAGAGCGCAAGGGAAAGCAAACGTTTTTTCATTGAAGTGAGTTACCTCCAGTCGAAGTATTTAATGCATTAAGGTAAGCGCGCATCAGGCGCGCCGGTTCATGAGCACGGTAAGAAAAAAACCGAGCGCGCACAGCGCAAGATACAGCAGCTCCTTAAAAAACGGGGCGAAGCCGGGGAAAATCAACACGGCGCTGCCGGCGAGAAAGCCCAGCACGGAGTAATTTGCGGCGGCGGGGTGCAGCCTGAACATACGGCGCACGGCAAATATCAGCAGCACGCCGACTATAAGCGCGCCGCAGCCCGCGCATATGAGATATGGCAGGTCGAGCCTCGTCAGCGAGGAGAGCAGCGGCTCATACAGCCCCATAAACATAAGTATGAAGGATGTGCTTATGCCGGGTATCACTATGCCTATGGATATTATGCCGCCGGCAAGCGCCGCCGTAAGGTAGGTGTATTCCCAAGGCTCGCTGCCGGTCAGCTTGTCGTCGAACAGGGCGATAGCTGCGATGAGCGCCGCACCGAGCAGCGTACATACCGCGTACTTTGCCGAGAAAGGCTGTCCCGCCTCTTTTATTATTGAAGGTATGCCGCCCAACACCATACCTATAAGCAGATACATGAAGGGCATGTTCCAGTGCTTGAGCAGCCACTCCAGCGCAAAGGCGCAGCCAAATATGCCTATTGCAACGCCCAGACCATACGGCCAGAGGAAGGCGAAGCTCTTTTTGAAATTGCTGAACAGGCCGATTATCGCATCCAGCGCATCCTGATATACGCCAAAGGCAACGGCGAGTATGCCGCCGCTTGCGCCGGGTATTATGCCCACCGCGCCTATGAGCGCTCCTTCAATGATTGCCCGGGGTATTCTGCTGCTGTCCATAGCAGAGCAAGGCCTCTCTTTCACCGGATATCTTACTAAATATTAACACATAAATCAGTTTATGGCACCGGTTTCGCCGATGTATTCAAAAAAATTTTATTATTCAGCCCGTTAAAACAAAAAAAGGGGGGGTTCACTCCCCCTTCTTTTCGCTCAGCGTAGTGTAAAGCGACGCGCCCAGCACTATTGCCGCTCCGATAAGCTCGCGTACGGACGGCATATCGCCGAGCAGCAGCGCCGCCAGCGCAATTCCGTATACCGTCTCCATCCCAGCGATTATTCCTGCGGTCTGCACCCGAACGCGGCGCAGGCTGCCCACGAACAGCGCGTGCGCAAGCGCGGAGCAGAATATGCCCAGCACCGCGATAAGCCTTATGTCGGTCAGCGATACCCTGGGTACCGAGGCCAATATAAAGGGCAGTAGCACGACCGCCGCCGTGCTCTGCTCATAGAGGCAGACGACGCTGCCGGGGTAAACCGCGGAAAAGCGCCGGTTCATCAGCGAAAGCAGTGCATAGGTCAGCGAGGAGAGCATGCCCCATGCGATGCCGGCGGGGGAAAAGCCGGAAAGGTCGTTGAGCGGGACCAGAACGCATACGCCGAGCAGCATTATCACGGCGCATATGACCCCCTTGAGCTTCAGCTTTTCCTTGAACATTACAGGCTCGATAAAGGTCACGAACAGCGGGTATGTGGTAAAGGTTATGGTGCCTACGGCGACGCTCGCCACCCGAATAGACTCTATAAAGCTGAACCAGTGCAGCGCAAGCACGGCGCCGGTTGCGACGAGCCAAACAAAATCCGCCCTGTTCTTCAGCCGAATGGTGTACTTTGATGCACGGCAGACTATATATAGCGTTATTGAGGAGAAAAACACCCGCCCGAAGGTTATCGTCATGGAGTCGGCAGTTATCCCACGGCTTATTACGCCGGAAAGGCCGAAAAAAAACACCGCGCAGTGTATTCTAAGAAGATCGCCAAGGCTGCTCCGCTCTTTTTCCATAAAAAACCTCGTTATTAAAAATGCAGATGAATTATAACGCATTGACAGTGCCTTTTCAACCGGGCAGCACCATTTAACCCCAAAAAAGAAAAAACAAAAAATTCAAAAAAACTTCTTTACTTTAGCGTGATGAAGTGATATAGTACTAAAGCAAGAGGACGAACCAAATAATTTTTAGATATAAAGGAGAAGAGAACTATGAAGAAGATCGCTGCACTTGCTATGGCAATGCTGATGGCCGCCTGCCTCTTTGCGGGCTGCGCCAGGAAGGCCGATGAGGACGACCTTAGCTACGTTAAGGACAAGGGTACTCTCGTTATAGGCATAACCGAGTATGCCCCGATGAACTATTACGACGACAACGACAAGCTGATAGGCTTCGATACCGAGTTTGCCGAGGCGGTTTGCGAAAAGCTGGGCGTTACCCCGGAGTTTACCATCATTGACTGGAACACCAAGGAGGTCGAGCTCAAGGCAAAGAACATCGACTGCATCTGGAACGGCTTCACCATAAGGGATGACCTTAAGGAAAACATCGACTTCAGCGAGCCGTACTGCAAGAATATGCAGGTGGTAGTCATAAAGGCCGAGGACGCCGGTAAGTATACCGACCTTGCGTCGCTTGCTGGCGCGAATATAGTTGCCGAGGCAGGCTCCTCCGGCGAGAGCGCCGTTGCGGAGAGCGAGGAGCTTAAGGACTGCAATTACGTCGGCGTATCCAAGATGGCGGACGCGCTGCTCGAGGTAAAGGCCGGCACGGCGGATGCCGCAGTTGTGGACTACGTTATGGCGAAGGCTATGGTCGGCGAGGGCACGGATTATTCCGAGCTTCAGATAGTTGACGGCATCGAGCTTGCATATGAGGAGTACGGCATCGGCTTCCGCAAGGGCTCCACCCTCGTTGCGGCTGTGGATTCCGCGGTGGATGAGCTGGTTGCGGACGGCTCGCTCAAGGCTATCGCAGATAAGTACGGCCTTGCGCTGATGAACGACTGATAAAAGAGAAGAACTTGAAAAGGGCAGGGGGGGAACACCTCTGCCCGGTATTGTGATGATAAAGGGAATTTGATATGCTGCTTTCTGTAACACTGAAGCTGCTCGGCGGCTTTGAAACGGCCTGCGTGATATTCATAGTGACGCTGCTTGCGGCGCTGCCGCTCGGGCTTCTGATATCCTTCGGCTCAATGAGCAGGCTGAAGCCCGTTGCGTGGCTCACCCGCGGCTTCGTGTGGGTGATGCGCGGCACGCCGCTCATGCTTCAGCTCATGATAGTATACTACGGCCCGGGGCTGCTTTGGGGCGGCGAGTCGATATCCCGCCTGTCCGCCGTGCTTATAGCCTTTTCGGTCAACTATGCGGCCTATTTTTCCGAAATATTCCGCGGCGGCATAGAGAGCATACCAAGGGGGCAGTACGAGGCGGGTCAGGTGCTAGGCATGACCAAAAAGCAGATATTTTTCAACGTTATACTCATGCAGGTCGTTAAGCGCATAGTGCCGCCGCTCGGAAACGAGATGATGACGCTGGTAAAGGATACCTCGCTTGCCCGCGTTATAGCCTTCAAGGAGATAATCATGGTCGCGCAGGAGTATATATCCGTAAAGGCGATGATATGGCCGCTGTTCTATTCCGGTGTGTTTTATCTGGTATTTTGCGGCGTGCTGACGGTGCTTTTGAACAAGGTCGAAAAGAAGCTGGATTATTTCAGGGTGTAAATTATGTCGATGCTGGAAGTTAAAAACATTAAAAAGAGCTTTGAGGACACAGAGGTGCTCAAGGGGCTGGATTTTTCCCTTGAAAAGGGCGAGGTGCTGACGATAATCGGCTCCTCCGGCTCGGGGAAAACGACGCTGCTGCGCTGTCTGAATTTCCTTGAAACGCCGGACGAGGGGCAGATAATCGTAAACGGCGAAACGCTGTTCGATTCCGCGACCCACGCCGTGACGAGCGAGGACGAGATACGCAGGCGGCGGCTGCACTTCGGGCTGGTGTTCCAGTCCTTTAACCTGTTCCCGCAGTATACCGCGCTGCAAAACGTTAAGCTGGCGCCGGAGCTCATGCTTGCGGAAAAGGGCGAAGGCAGCCGCGAGGCAAAGCGGGCGATAGATACCAAGGCGCGGGAGCTGCTTACGAGGGTCGGCCTCGACAGCAGAATGGACGCCTACCCGCACCAGCTTTCCGGCGGGCAGCAGCAGCGCGTGGCGATAGCCCGTGCGCTTGCACTGAACCCGGATATACTCTGCTTTGACGAGCCCACCTCCGCGCTGGATCCGGAGCTTACCGGCGAGGTGCTAAGGGTAATACGCAGCCTGAAGGGGGCGGACAGCACGATGATAGTCGTAACGCACGAGATGGAGTTCGCAAAAAACGTTGCGGATAAGGTGCTGTTCATGGCGGATGGCGTCATCGAGGAGATGGGCACCGCCGAGGAGGTATTCAACGCACCGAAGAGCGAGCGCACGAAGGCGTTTTTTGCGAGCTTTGCAGAGAGGCAGGACTAAAATATCCCGTCGAGGCAGTCCAGCGCCTCCTTGCCGAATATGTCGGAATAATCCGACCTTGCGAGGCTGACGGCCATTGCGCCGTCCTCGAGCTCCTCCATAAGCGCATTTCCAACGGTATGCAGCAGGTGTGCCGTATGAAAGGTAAAGTCCTTTATGCAGTCACTGCCGAGGGACTTTTTCTTTTTGTTGAGCGCCTTTAACTGCTTGTGCGTAAGCCCCTCGCCCCAGCTGAAGCGGCAGCAGTCACCGCCCCAGCTCATCGGCGGGTTCAGCTGAGTACATTCAAAGAGGGGGTTGAAACCCTGAAACCATGCGTTATCCACATTGCAGCAGTAGTATTTGCCGTATTCCGTAAGGCCGTGCTTTGCCCAGACATCGCACCAGGCGCATTTTGATATGTATGTTTTTAATACCGGCATGCCCTCGATGACGCCTGACTCCACTTGACCCGGAAAATCCGGCTTCCATTCGCCGTATACCTGACTGTTTGCAACGGTAAGCTCGTCTCCCCGTTCAAGGGCGGAAAGCGCCATTCGCCTGCCGCGCTCATTTCCGTACTGCGTCATGCCGTTAAGTATGGCCTGCTTTCCCTTTTCGCCGGAGCGCTCTATCGCGTGCTTTGCGAGCAGCGCGAACATCACCGCGTGGTGCTCTATTGTGAGCTGCATTCTTCCTCCTTATTTTGCCGGCGCAGCGGCGTTTGTCGCAAAGCGCTCCATGTCGTCGACAGTTACATCATAAACGCTTTTTCCGCTTTTTATAAGCTCGGCGAGAAAGCCGCCGAGGAAAGCATCCTCCGCGCCGCGCCTGGCCGCCGGAGCGAGCCGCTGCTCCCCTGCGGCTGCAAGCAGCACGCCCTTTTCGCCGAGGGTGATGATAACGAGTGAAACGCCCTCCCGCCAAAGCACCTTAACCGCCGTATCCGCCTCGTCTATCCCAGCCGCATACGGCATGTCCGTTTCGGACAGCTTTATTATATCCACGACGGGCAGTATCGAGCGTATCTGGTCGCAGGCTGCTTCGTCGCTTGGCCAGAGAGAGGCGTTGTAGCCCGGGTCATAGCTGACCGCAGCGCCCGCTCCCTTTGCGGTTATCAGCGCCTGCCACATTGCGGCCCTGCCCTGCTCTGCCGCAAGCACGGCCGAGCCAACCTGAAGCACCTTCGTCTCCTTAAGCTGCTGCATATCCAACGTATCGGCAGCCATCGGCACTGCGGAAACGCCCTGCTCCTTCGCCGCAGAAAGCAGCCCCTCCTGCGCAGTATTCGCGAGTACCCCGCAAAGCACGGTAATATCCGGCATATCTGACCTCCCTTTTTTTCTTGAGTAAAAATAAGATCACACAAAAGCTATTATAGCACAGTATCGAGCTGCCGGGCACAGATTTCGGTATTTCTGCTTTTTTCCTGCCATAATTTCTTAAGTCGCTATTGAAAACTAATAGTTTACATGATAAGACGCAGATACCGAGCAAATGAAAAAAATCGAGTAACTTCGATATAACACTAAGCCCCCAGATACATAACTGGTATGAATTCGTGCATTTTTGGTAATTGCAAATAATCTTGACAGTGATAAAATTAGTATAAAGTGAAGTTGGGCATGCAGGTTGGAATATGCTTGCCAGCTTAATTTTCCATAAGAGGGTTGACATTGGCATGAGTGAGCGGTTTATAATTTTGGCAGGCAGGCAGGCAGGCAGGCAGGCAGGCAGGCAGGCAGGCAGGCAGGCAGGCAGG
>CAVIAA010000020.1:0-38925 GCA_963640685.1 Acutalibacteraceae bacterium | reverse complement strand
CAGGCAAAAGAACCACCCCTTGGAGTGGTTCTTTCGTTGTTGTCCAGATCATATCACAACTTTGTCCCCGTGTGCCTTGGGCACGGAAACGGTCAGAAACTCGAGCTCCGATTCCGAGCAGTTGCACATTTGATGCGCTTCGTTGGGCTCTATCTCTATGCCGGCCCCCGCATTCAGCAGCAGGGTGTGTTCAGAAAACCGCATCGTGGCCTGGCCGGAGAGAATATAGAAAAACTGACGGGCGCTGCGGTGATAATGCATATCCTCCGAGGTGCCCGGCGGCATTTTTTCCGCGATAATGCTGAGGTCATCTCGCTCAACAAAATGCCACCCGTCGCATACCCGCTGCCAAAGGTAATGCCTGGCAGAACAGCGGTCAATTTTTTTCATAACGCTTTATTCCTTACTTGAAACAATCAAATATGTATCTCCGCCTCGGCAAACAGCGCCGCATTGCCGCGCAGCAGCGTGCGCTCGCCGGCATAGGTGCAGTACAGCACTCCGCCGCGTGGGGAGGCCTGATACGCGGTAAACTCCGTTTTGCCGGTCTTGCCCGCCCAGTACGGGATAACGTGGCAGTGCCCGCGCCCGCAAACGGGGTCCTCCGCAACGTTGCACTTAGGCGCAAAGCTGCGGGTCACGCAGTCATATTCGCTGCCCTGTGCCGTGATGTGGAAGCACACGCCGTCCATCTGACGCATCAGCTCCAGATTCGGGCGAACCCGGAGCACCTGCTCCTCGCTTTGCAAAATGCAGAGCATATCCGCGCCGAAACAGGCCTCAAGCGGCCTTATGCCGATAGCCTCGATTATCTGCTCCGATATAGGCACCGGCCGGAGACAAAAGGACGGGAAATCCATCATAAGCAGCTCGCCCTGCTTTTCTACCGTCAGCCGTCCGCTGAGCGTATTAAACGCAACGGAGTTCAGCCCCGGCTCAACAAAGCGGGTTATTGCATATGCGGTGGCCAGCGTTGCGTGGCCGCAAAGCTCGACTTCGCCGCCCGGCGTAAACCAGCGCAAACGATAAGCGCCGCCCTCCCTGACCGCAAAGGCGGTTTCGGAAAGGTTGTTTTCAATGGCGATGCTCTGCATGGTGCGGTCGTCCAGCCACTTATCCGTAACGCAGACGGCGGCGGGGTTGCCCGCAAAGACCTTGTCCGTAAATGCATCGACGATGTACTGCTTCAGCTTCATACTGCCCATCCTGTCCGCACCCCTGCGAACCGCCGCTCGCAGGGCGCTCGATTTGTATTTTCACGGATAGTATATACTTTGGAGTGTGAGAAGTAAATTGAAAAATACCTGTTGACACGGTGCTCGGAACGACATGCACTAGGACGCTGCCGAACGGGCATCACGGCCGACTCTGATACCTGCCTTCGAATTCCTCAACTATGCCCTTTAATATGAGCGGCAGTCTGCTCAGCGCTTCGCGGCGGATAATGTACGGTACGCCGTATGCCGCCTCCACTAATGCGCCGGTCATGGCCGCTATGGTGTCGCTGTCGCCGCCTATTGATACTGCGCCGCGTATGGCACTCTCAAAGTCGGTGCTTTCGAGGAATGCGATAATGGCCTCCGGCACGCTGCCGGGGCAGCTTACATAAAAGCCGTATACGGGGCGGATATCGTCCAGCGTGCGGTCGAGGTCATAGCCGAACTGCGAGCTTATATAGCTTTTTATTTCGCTCTTTGTATGCCCCGTGCGGGCGAGAAGGCCTGCCGCTGCAATGGCCTGAGCGCCCGCTATGCCGTCGGGGTGGTTATGCGTCACCTCCGCGCTGGTCTTCGCTGCCGATAAAACCTCATCGAGCGAGTCGTATGCCCATATTACCGGCGACACGCGCATTGCGGAGCCGTTGCCCCAGCTGTTGTACGGCTCGGCGTTGTCGCCCTTTAGCCAGTTGATAAAGATCCCGCCGTAGCCGCAGTTGGGATACATACGGCCTATCGCCCGAATAGAGGTCAGGTAGTCCTCTCGGGTTCCGCCGTCCAGTACCGCCCTTGCAACGGCGCAGGTCAGCACCGAATCATCGGTAAACCTGCTGTCTGGCTGAAACAGCGGAAAAGACGTTGTTGTGATATTGTGCCGTTCGTATACGGAGCCTATGATATCTCCTGCGATAGCTCCTATCATCGTTTTGCCCCACTTATGCTGTTTTTATTGTTTTCTACATCTTATCCGGTGCCATGCCGGAATTGAACAGAAAGCTCTCCCTTGCGGCTCTTTGGCAGCTGCGGCTTATCGGCACCCGAAGGCCGCTCTGCAGAACGAACTCCGCCGGCAGCATTGCGGCAAGCTGAGCCGTGTTGACGTAAAAGCTCTTGTGGCACTGGCAATAGCACCGGCTGTCGAGCTGAGAAAGTATGTCGGATGGCGGGCAGCTCGTCCAAAGCTCGCCGGAGGCTGTCACTATCCTCGTTCGCCGCAGCACCCGCTCAAGGTACTGCACCTGCTCCCAGGGCAGCCGCTGAGGCACGCCGTTCGCCGTGACCGTTATATGGCGGGATGCCGCAGAAAGCCGCTTTTCAAAGGCTCTGCCGAGCGCAGTCTTCAGCCGGTCGCCTGCCTCGCTCTTCAGCACGAAAAAAACGTGCTCCGCATCGTAGACCCGGGTAGCGTACGAAATATATCCGGTGAGAAATATTATTTGACACTCGGGCAGCAGCCCGTTCAGCTCAATTGCAAGCTCAATGCCGTCCATACCGTCCATTTCTATATCCAGCACAGCTATATCGGGCAGATAAGACCCATCGCCAAGAGAAGAGATAAACTCCATAGCGCTTGCAAATTCCGTTATTGATGAGGCCGCGTATTCCGGCATACCCAAAATGAGCGCCGCAGTGCGCCTGCGGTGCAGCATGTCATCGTCGCATATCGCTATGTTAAGCATCGTTTACTCCATTCGTTTGCAGTGTAAGCACGGCGCAGAAGCAGCCGTCATTCAGCCCATAGGTAAAGGTTCCGCGGTATTGCTCCGCAAGCCGCTCGAGAATGCTGAGGCCAACGCCGCGGCTAAGGCCGGCTATGCGCTCCTTTTTTGAGGCGGTCTGTTCGGCGGCAGAGTTTTCCATGCGCAGCGTACAGCAGCCGTTTTTTGCGCTTGCCTGTATGCGTATATACCGCGTGTCGGATACACTGCGGCATGCCTCCTCGGCGTTGTCCAGCATATTGCCCAAGGCGATTATCATGTCCGCATTGGATATGCCCGTTTCAGAGGGCAGCCGCACGTCAGCCTCCACGCTTATGTCAGCCGCCCTGAGCTTAGCTATTCGGGAATAAAGAAAGGGGTCGACCACCGGGTTTTCGCAGCTGCCCAGGCTGGAGTGAAAGGTGTGCCGCGGGATTATCTCCCGCGCGTATTCCGCCGTCTGCTGCGCGTCGCCGCTGTCCAGCAGCGCCTGTATGGTATAGAGGTGGTTTGCTATATCGTGCCGCATACGGCGTATTGCCTCATATTGCTCCGTAAGGGCGGCATAATGATCCTTTTCCGTATCTATCTGTTTGGACAGCAGGGCATTGGAGGCCTTGAGCTCCGCCCGCTGGGTTATGCCCCGCATGGAATAGTACAGCCCCACATCCGAAATTATGCAGAAAAGTATTATACAGAGCCGCACTGCTTCAGCATGATTGTAAAAGTTGGGCAGAGAACCCCATGTCACCATGGCAAGCTGCATGAAAGGGAAAAAGATGTATGAAAGGATATCCTGCCAGGAAAAGCTTCTGAGCACGCGGTTGAACAGCAGCGAGAATATCCACATGAGGAAGGCGTAAACGCAAATATATATTGCATACATGCTGATCTGGGTCAGCGGAGGTATAAGAAACATCCCCTGAGTGGTCTGGGGATATACATTTGAGAAAAAAGAAAAGACGATGAACTCGCATATCCATTCATTCATGAATATGGTGAAGGTGCATACGGCCAGCCTCGGCATTTTGTCCGTGAAGAATATTCGGAATCCGATGAGGTCTATTAAAAAGCCGACTATCTGCTTTGCCGCTATGTTTTGACTAGGCAGCAGGAGCAGGCCGAAGAAGCTGAAAAGCACCACTGCGTAAGCACCGATGAACGTGACTGCGCGCCCCCACCTCATCTTCAGGGTCAGCATACAGAATACTGTCATTATGATGCCGAGTATACAGTTGGAAGCATATGCGATAGTCGGATTCATGCTGCAAAGCCTCTGCTGAAAGTCGATTTTAACTATACATTACAGGTAAAAAATAGCATATGGAGGGGGAGGGTGTCAAGGGGGAGCCCACAGCTCGCAGGGCGCCCGATTTGTATTTTCACGGAGTATATACTTTGGAGTGTGAGAAGTAAATTGAAAAATGCCTGTTGACACGGTGCTCGACACGACTTTGGTTATTTTGCTACCAGATAGCAATAAATCTACGTTTTGATATCCTTTACAGGGAATTTGGCTTGGAATATAGTTACCGTAAATCCGCAGACGATTTAAGGCTCGAGTGGGCGCTTGTCAACTGACGGTATTGGAAGAGAAAGCATATTTAGGCCGAGCGGGATCGGGAGCATACGGATGCGGCGCATCCCATAAGGCCGGCAGAAAGAGAGATGAAGGCCGTTGGATCGCACACTAAGCCAGTCTTACGCGGCCGTACGCGGCGGAACGGCGGTTATGGAAAAACACTTTTTATCCGCCGCGTGCTGGAAACGGGAAACAGAGCTGCGCGAAAGAGTGAGCAAAGCGGTATTTCTACCGGAGACAGTGTATTCCGAGCCCGGCTTACTGGTAACGCGATATGTAGCCTGCCCAACGCTGCTGTCGGAACTTGAATGGCAGGAAAAGCAGAGCTTTTGCGAAGCACCGTGGAGCGCACTTTTGAATTGGCTGCAGGGCTGCCTGGAGGCCTGCGGACAGCTTCCCGAGGATGGCGACCTTAGAAATTTCCTTTGGGACAGCCAAAGGAATCGAATTATCGCGGCGGATCTTGAGAGCTTTACGGAATGTGCTTCGGTGCAGGACTGCATCGCGCGCATTTTGGCATGGACAGTGCAGTATCTACCAGCCCAAAGTCGGATCGGGTGCGAAATTTCAAGCTGGTTCGAAAGCAAAACCGGCGTATCCGCTGAAAGCGTAAGCGCGGCGGAGGCTGAGCTTAGCCTTCGTAAGGAAGCCGATGCTCCTTTCAGCGGCGCAGTTCTTTCGGGCGGCGCTTCAAGACGTATGGGGCGAAGCAAGGCCGAGCTGCAGCTGCTTGGGAAGAGCTTTATTCAGCGGCAGACAGATAAACTAAGGCTGCTCGGCGCGGCAGAGATACTGCTCTCAGGCAGCGGCTGCCCAAATATCGCGGGCACACGGACGATCCCGGATGTTTACCCGGGGCGGGGACCGCTTGGCGGGATACATGCCTGCCTTAATGCGGCCCAATATGACAAATGCGTGGTCCTTAGTGTGGATACTCCGCTGGTGCCGGTGAAAGCGCTGCGCCGGCTTTATGGATCTTGCGGCGATGGAGTGACGGTTCTGCGCCATGGGGGAAAGCCCGAACCCCTGATAGGGGTATACTGCAAGGCGACGAGCGGCGCGATAGAGTCGCTGATCCATAAAGCTGACGCACCGGTGAGGACGCTGCAGCGGCTCGTTGAATGGAAATTCTGGGATTATCTGGGGCCTGAAGAGCTGCTGCAAAACTGCAACACTCCGCAGGAACTCGAGAGGGTGAGGCATATCGCGGAGCAATATGCTGCGCTGTCTTTGCCTATATAACAGACCAATGGCAAAAAAAGGAGAAAAGATGACCGAAAGATTGGACTTTCGCACGGCGCGAAGGGTACTTATGGAGGCAGTAACGCCTTTGGGGACCGAATGTGTGGGTATAGAGAGCTGCTGTGGACGGATATTGGCAAAGGACCTGATAGCCGCGGAGAACGTTCCTGCGTTTGACCGCTCGGCATATGACGGATATGCGCTGAGGGCGACGGATACCCTTAAAGCCGGCAAAGATGCGCCGGTATGCCTGAGCGTACTGGAAAACCTGCCCGCCGGCATGGTGCCTACAAGGGAGGTCGTCAGCGGCACCGCGACGCGGGTCATGACGGGCGCGCCTATCCCGCACGGAGCGGACGCGGTAGTGATGTTCGAAAAAACGGCATTTACCGAAAAGACGGTTTCAATATACGGCCGGCTCCGCAGCGGCGAAAATGTAGTGCGCATCGGTGAGGATATATTCAAGGGAAAAATGCTTGCGAGGAAGGGTGAAAGGATAGACCCCGGGACGCTAGGTGCGCTCGCGGCGCAAAATGCCGCGAGACCTGAGGTATACCGCATACCCAGAGTTGCGATAATCACCACGGGCAGCGAGGTCGCAGAGGTGGGCGATGAGCTGAAGCCCGGCCAGATCAGAAACTCGAACCGCTATATAATGGAGGCTGCCTGCCGCAGGATAGGCTGTATGCCGGTTTATATCGGCAAAGCGAACGACTCGGTGGAGGAGATATGCGCGCTTATAAAAAAAGGACTGGCCAGCTGTGATGCAGTCATCAGCACGGGCGGCGTGAGCGCGGGCGACTGCGACCTGACGCCGGACGCAATAGAGACGGCCGGAGGGGAACTGCTCTTTCGCGGGGTAGACCTGAAGCCAGGAATGGCATGTGCCTACGGTATATACGACGAAAAAATAATATGTGCCCTCAGCGGCAACCCCGCCGCTGCGCTTACCAACTTCTATGCGATAGCGATGCCTGCGCTGAAGAAAATGGCGGGCTGGAGCAAGCCTGAGCCTGATGAGATAGACATCGTGCTTGCGGATGGATTCAGCAAGAAAAGCCCGTATACACGCCTGCTGCGCGGCAGGCTGGAGCTTTCCGGCGGGCGCGTTTCCATAAGGACGGCGGCGGAGCAGGGAAATGCGGTAATAAGCAGCGCCGTCGGGTGCGATGCTGTGGCGATAATACCGGCCGGGAGCGGCGCCGTATGCGCCGGTACGATGCTAAAAGGATTTTTGATATGAACGAACGGACAAACATACACGGTATTCCGGTGATAGCGTTTGCGGCTTATTCAGGAGAGGGGAAGACGACGCTGATAGAGAAGCTCATTGCCGCGCTGAAGGAAAGAGGACTCAGGCTGGCCGTAATAAAGCACGACGGGCATGACTTTGAAATAGACCGCGAGGGCAAGGATTCCTGGCGCTTCGCCAAGGCCGGCGCGGATATCACGATAGTAAGCTCCGCAAGCAAGACCGCATACATCCAAAATGGCAGCCTTACGTTGGACGAGCTGCTGGATATAGTGCATGAAGTTGATATCATACTGGTAGAGGGCTATAAAAACCAAGCACTTCCACGCATAGGAATTGCGCGCAGCGAAACGGGGAGGGGATTTGCCGGCGATATAAGCAGCTTTATAGCTCTGGTAACCGATATGAAAATCGAGACAAAGCTGCCCTGTTTTGCTTTGAATGATATTGATGGAATATGCGGCTTTATTATGAAACGGATCTCCGCTGCATAAGAGCGGACCCCGTCCAAAATCCCTCAAAATTTGATATCCCATAGAGAAAAGCAGGGTAATCGACCACCTTTTCATAACGTAAAGCAAATGCTAATATACACGATAGAATAATAAAAACACAAACTGATCAGTGGCACAGAGAACGTAAAGGAGTGAAAAATGAAAGAAAGAAAAAAGTATACTGCGACAATAAATACACTGATCACCTTGGTACTCATGTTCGGCTTCGGCCTTATACCTCCGTTTGCGGAGCTTACCCCGGTAGGGATGCGGGTACTCGGCGTATTCGTAGGAGTTATATACGGATATTCCACCTGCGGGGTGATATGGCCATCGTTTTTTGCGATAATAGCCTTCGGCCTTTCCGGATATACCACGATGGGCGGGGCGATCACCACCATGATGGGCAACAATACGGTGTTTCAGTCCATCGTTTGCCTGCTGACCGCCGGCTCGCTGACGTATTACGGCTTCGGCAAGTGGCTCACGCGCTGGTCACTTTCAAAGAACATATTTAAGGGAAAGCCTATACTCTACACTTGGGCGTTCATGGTATTCTTCGGGCTGCTCTCGCTCATAGTAAACCAGATCCCTCTTGCAATACTACTTTACGGGGTATGGCAGGATATCGCGGATAACTGCGGCTATCCGAAGGACAGCTCGTTCAGGTATGTAGGCATGGGAGGCATACTTCTTGCTACTATAACCGGCGGCGCGATGATACCTTATCACAGCTGGCAAAACGGCCTCGCCGTTGTTTGGGCGGAGGCGGCGGGGGCACCGCTGAATTATGGCCTGATGGCGATAATAACGGTCCCGGCTACGGTTTTGATAATGACGGTGTATGTGTTCCTTTCAAAAAAGCTGTTCAATGTGGATTACAGCATAATGCAGGAATTCGACGTGGACAGGCTGGACGAGGAGAGCAAGCATCTGCGTCCGAGAGCGAAACGGATAATCGGCCTTTATCTGCTGACGGTGCTGGTGGTGATTCTTGGAAATACCTTCAGCGGCAGCGCACTGGATACCTTTGTTAACGATACAGTGACCACTGCCGGCATGTACTGCCTGTGCGCATCACTGCTGCTCATACTGCCCAGCGGCGAAGGGGACGGACAGAGCTGCATAGCCTTCAACGAAGTAAAAAACACGGCGATAAGCTGGCCCGTAATACTGATGTGCGCGGTAACGCTTCCCATAGCCGGCGCCCTGACGAATGAACAAACCGGCATACTGGCCTGGATAACCGAGGTCGTGAGCCCGATATTTGAGGGGAAGGGAAGTCTGTTCCTGATGGTGTTCACCATGATAATAACACTCGTGCTGGTGAACGTCGGCTCAAACATGGCGCTGGGCGCTGCCATGATACCAATAATCGCGCCATTTGCGGTGAAGAGTGGATTGAACCTCACCGTGGTAGGCGGAGCGCTGATATTTATGATAAATATCGGCATAATGCTTCCCGGCGTTTCTGCCCCGGCAGCAATATTCCACTCCAACGAAGCCCTGCCGAACAGCGGTATGCGGTTCAAGGTGGCGGCGGTAGGCTGTCTCTCGGTGCTGCTGGTGTCTATCCCGATCTTTTGTTTGTTCAGCAAGATATTTAGCTGAACCGTTTAATAAAAGCAGTCCTACTTGACCGGTAGGGGGAGAAATATCGAGCGGATCCGGTCAATCTGTTCGAAGATGAAGCGACTTGAATAGGAAGGCGAAGGCCTGAAAACAGGAGGTGTACCGACTTAACCATAGATAAACACGCAAGCAGGACAACAACTATATAATCACTTAAAGGAGAACGAAAATGTCATCTGTAATAAGCCAAGTGAATAAGGAGATCCTTCCGTTTTGCGCATTGCTTATAGGATTTGTGTGCGTGCAGGCCGTGCTCTTCCTGCGCCACGCCCTTAGCTTCAACAAGAAGTATAACCTCTTTACGCAGGACGAGATAAAGACCGCTATTAAGACCTCTGCGATCATTTCGGTCGGCCCCTCGATGTCGGTCATGGTAGTCGTTCTGTCCCTCATACCGCTTCTCGGCGCGGTAGTTACTTTCATGCGTTGCGGCGTTATAGGTGCTGCCGATTTTGAGCTCATGAATGCAAAGCTGGCGATGGAGTGCTTGGGTGCCTCCTTTGACGACCCAAACCTCACCGCGTCCGCATTTACCGTGGGCATTTTCGGCGCCATATTTGCAAGCGCGCCCTACTTCCCGCACGTTATCATCACCTGCAAGCCCTTTGATAAGATGGCGATGAAGTCCGCCACAAAGAAGCGCTCCTTCCTGCCCATACTCGGCATGGCTGCCAGCCTTGGCTTTATAGCCTACTGGGCGCTGGATACCGGCCGCAAGAGCACCGCAAACACCATATCCATCATAGCAAGCCTCGCGGTCTCCTTCCTGGTGGCGCACATTGCAAAGAAATTCCCGAAGCTCGCTGACTGGAGCATGGCGATCGCCCTTATTGTCGGCATGGCCGTAGGAAGCATAGTCAATTCAATAACTGCTGCATAAGGAGGAAAGATAAAATGAACGAAGAAAAGACCACCGCCCAGCAGACCAACGATACCTGCTTTAAGGAATTCAGCACGACATACAGCGATAAGGTGCACGTTATAGGCCGCATCACAATGGCAATAGGCTTCGTGCTCTCCTTCCTGCCGATACTGTACCTCAACTTTGTAAAGGGCTATGCCGCCCCCCTTTCCAGCTATCTGCTCGTAGCGAGCACGATCGCGGTCATGCGCGTGGGAATGTGGATATCCGAGCCGTTTACATGGTACCCAATCCTCGGCGCCGCCTCTTCCTATATGAGCTACTTTGCAGGAAACGCAAAGAACCTGCGCGTCCCCGTCGCTCAAAACCTGCAGGCGAAGTATGACGTTGAAGTAAACAGCCCAAAGGGGCAGATAATTACCACGATAGGCGTCGGCATCTCCGTATTTGTGAACCTCATAATACTACTGGTCGTCGTGCTTGCGGGCAATGCCATAATACACAAGCTGCCCCAGGGCGTTATAAATTCCTTTAACTACGTGATACCCGCCCTTATAGGCTCGCTGCTTTGCAACCATCTTCGCAGGCGCGGCCTCAAGAGTGTACTGATCTACAGCATCCCTGCCGTCATAGTGTTCGTGCTCATGCTCAACGGGCTGGTACAGGGCAAGTATGCTAACTCTATTTCCATAGGTATAACCGTTCTGGCTGCTTACATCGCATTTGTCATTCGCGGCAAGAAGGAAGCTGCCGGCGCGGAAAAGTGACCCCGAAAGGAGACGCCGATGAATTGGATCCTTGATGAGGCAAAAAGCCTTCAAGACGAAATAGTGTGCAACCGCCGCTATCTGCACAGCCACCCGGAAACGGGCGTTCAGCTTCCCGAGACCACGGCTTATGTAAAGAGCAAGCTGGAGGAGATAGGGGTCGAATACAACGAGATATGCGAATGCGGCCTCGTCGTGCTCTTTGGTAAAAAGCCGGGCAAGTGCATACTGCTGCGTGCGGACATGGATGCTCTTCCAATGCAGGAGGAATCCGGATTGCCCTTTGCTTCCGTCAACGGCGGATGCGCACACACCTGCGGCCACGATATGCACATGGCCATGATGCTGGCGGTATGCAAAATGCTCAAAGCACATGAGCGGGAGATACAGGGGCAGATAAAGATCATGTTCCAGCCCGGGGAAGAGATATTTGCCGGGGCAGCAAAGATGATCGACGCAGGCGTATTGGAAGACCCGAAGGTGGACGCCGCAATAACGCTGCACGTTACCTGCATCGGCAACTATCCCGAGGGCGTGCTTGCGGTCGCGCAGCCCGGGCCGGCGCTTGCTTCCTGCGACAGCTACCGTATCGAAGTGAACGGAAAGGGCTGCCACGGCGCTCATCCCGATCAGGGTATCGATCCTATCGCCACCGCTGCGCACATACTTGTTGCGCTGCAGCAGATAAGCGCACGAGAGCTGGATGCAGGCGAGCCCATAATCCTGACTCAGGGCAGCTTCCACAGCGGCAAGGCCCCTAACATCATACCCAGCACCGCCGTCATCGAGGGCACCCTCCGTACCTTCAACGATGAAAGGCGTAAGCAGATACTCAAGCGCATGGAAGACATAGTCACCGGCGTAGGCAAGAGCTTTGGCGTCGATGCGAAGTTCGTTTGGCTGGGCGGCTGCTCTCCCCTGGTAAACGACCCCGCGGTGCGTTCCTCCGCCGTAAGGTACATAAAGGATATGCTTGGCGAGGACGCCCTGTTTGAAAAACCGGCAGGTTTCAATATGTCCTCCGAGGACTTCGGCAACGTTACAAACAGGGTGCCGGGTATACAGCTGAGCCTGTGCGTGAACAGCATGGCAGACGGTGCGAAGTATCCTCCGCACAATCCAAAGGCGATATTCCACGAGGACTATATGTACATAGGTACCGCCGCATTCGTATGCTGCGCCCTCCGCTGGCTTGAGGACAATAAATAACCATCCGCAGTTTCCATCCTATATGAATTGAAATAGACAAAACGGCCGCGAATCAGATCTGCTTCGCGGCCGCTTTTTTGGAGGAGAGGCGAATGGCATTTTCATGCATCAGGCAAGCTGAAGCCTTTGACCCACGCCGGCCTCAACTGCCCGCTGGTATACCATTGCCGCACAGCATACGTCGTGTGCGCCCATACCCATATGGGTGGAAACGATTATTTCATCCTCGCGCTCCCGCCCGGCACATTTACCGGTCAGAAGCTCTGTCATATCTCCGTATACATCGGCCATGCAAAGCTTACCGCCGGGATTGAGGCTTTTGCTGTTAATGATGTCAGTATCGGGCTGACGGAAGCCGAGATACCATTTGTCCGCCCTTTTAGCTATTGAAGGCTCCATATCGCGGAAGCCCTCTATGCCTATTATCGTCATTCCCGGGCGAAGCATATCCGCAGTAAGCAGCGGAGCGCGGGCGCCGGAAGCGAGGAGAATGAGGCTGCTGCCGCTCACTGCACCCTCCGGAGATTGGCAATAAACCACCTCGACGCGGCCGGACAGCCTGTCTCTAAGGGCATATACGGGCTCACTGCTGCGGCTGAATATGCGGATCTGCCTTATCGACGGGAATTCCTCAATAAAGCCGAATACGCCTGCGCGGGCCTGCGCGCCGCAGCCGAATACAGAAAGCACTTCGGGGCTTGGGTTCGCAAGATGCCTTGCCTGAACGACACCGTGCCCTCCTGCCGTTCGCATTGCGGTGATATTAGTCGCGCCGACTATTGCCAAGGGTGAGCCGGTGGCCGTGCTGCTGAGCAGCACGAGGTTGCCGTGGCTGAAGGGGTACCCCGGCAACGGGGCGGAATAAGTGCTTATCCACTTTACACCGGCTACGCCCCTATGCCGCAGAACGGCCGGCATGGAGTGAAAATTGTTCTTTTGTTCGTCGTCCGCAAAGAGCAGTACCATCTTGCCGACCGCTATATCGCCGAGGCCTATATGAAGGAAGGTCTCTTCTGCGGCGGCGATGGCATCTGCAGGGGCAAACAGCGAAAGAACGTCCTTTTCGCTTAAAAACAACGGAGCTTCCTGTATCTGCATGTTTCCTGCCCGCTTTCTTATTTGAGTATCTGCTTTATAAGCAGACTGCAGGCCTTGGTGCTGCCGCCGCCTCTGTATTCCTCTTCCGTTACGCAGTTGAGCGCGCCAAAGGAGCAGGCACGGACGCAGGCGGGCTTGAGCCCTGCCTTTACACGCTCATTGCAGCCATCGCACTTCACCATTTTTCCGTCGGATACCCTATAACGGGGGGCACCGAAGGGGCAGGCCATAGCGCAGCTTTTACAGCCGATACAGTTCGTATTGTCGTAAACGGTGAAGCCGGTATCGGGATCCTTGCGGGTGCAGCCCACGGGGCAGGCCGTTATGCAGGGAGCATCGGTGCAGTGCATGCAGGCGACGGAAAGGTAGGCACAGTAATTGCTGCCATCCGGCAGCTCAAATTCATTGTCGAAGGTCTGCCGGAAGCACTTGTCGCCCGAGAGGATATCGGTATCATTTTGGTCGAGGCAGCCCATCATGCAGGCGGAACAGGCACAGCAGCGGTTTTCGTCAAACGTAAAGACGTACTTCATTATTTCACTCCTCTCTTTTGCGTATATTGCAGCGCATACCCTTAAAGCCCGGGTAACCGGAGTATGGGTCCAGGTGGTTGCGGCCTATAAGATTATTGACGTTTGCCTCGGTATAGCCGTGAAGCGTCAATATCACACCGGGCTTTATCTTTCCGGTGGTTTTGACCTTAACGTTCATTTCACCGCTCGGGCTGTACAGAGTGACGGGGTCGCCATCCTTCAGGCCGAGCGCGGCGGCGTCGCTGCGGTTCAGTTCGCACAGCGGATCCGGCCTTAGGCTCCTTAGCCATGGGACCTCGTGAACACGTGAATGTATGGCGTGAGCCATGCGCGCGCCGGAGCACAGGTAGAATGGATACTCCTCGGCGGTTTTCGGATCGTTCTGATCCGAAAGCGAGTCATAGTATGACGGCAGCGGATCCAACCCATATTTGGGGTCTATGTCAGCTATTGCGGTGGAATAAAACTCGAACTTGCCGGTTTTTGTCTTAAAACCGTTTTTAAGGCAGCCGCCGGGAAGCACGGGCCATTTGGCGATAGGTACCTTCATAGGCCTGCCGGCCTTCTTCAGCTCCTCTATGGTAAGCCCGCAGCCTTCAAACATCCACTCAAGGCATTTGTCATATCCGCCTGTAAGATATTGGTCATCCAGCTTCATTACCCTTGCAAGCTCGCACATTATATCCACATCCGACCTCGAGTCGTAAAGCGGCTGTATAACGGGCTGCGTGTAGAACAGGTATCCGCCCTGATAAGCCTTGAGCTCGCCGCGCTCGAGCGAGGAGCAGGCTGGGAGGACTATATCGGCATACTTCGTCGTATAGGTCATGAACATATCTATATCCACAAAGAAATCGAGGTCGTCCTTCATTACTTTCAGCAGGTTTTCGGTCTCGGGGAACATCTTTGCGTTCATGCCAAGGCCGAAAATGGCCTTTATGGGGTAAGGCGTGCCTTCCTCGATCTGCCTTGCAAGGTCCATAGCCTGAAATTCATCAAACTGGGCGTCCCAAAGCGGGAATCTGTCTGCGCCGATGCGCTTGCCGTCCGGACATCTTTCGGAGCGGAACTGATTTTCCCGGCTTTTAAAGCCGGCCGGCTTGTGAAGGTAGGTCGCTGGGTTCGGGACGTTTCCGCCGGCACGGTCAAAATTGCCGGTAAGGGCGGTAAGGCAGAGTATGGCGCGGTGACTGTTAAAGCCGTTGATGTGGTGCACCAGCGCGGAGGCCGAGAAATTGCAGCAGGCAGGCCCGTTTGTTGCATAGAGCTTTGCGGCTTCAAATATCTGCTCGGCCGGTATGCCGGTAATGGCGCTCACCTTGTCTAGCGGATACTGCTTTACAAGCTCTGCATACCGGTCAAAGCCGTAGGTATACTTTTCTATGTATTCCATATCCGCCCAACCGTTGGCTATTATAACGTTTGCCATGCCAAGGGCGAGGGCACCGTCGGTCCCGGGGTTGATCTGCAGAAACATATCGGCAAGGTTTTTGGAGGCGGGTGTCTGGCGAATGTCTATGATTATGATCTTCCCCCCGCGCTCCTTGAGCTTACGCACGGATTCTACGCTGAGGTGGTTTGAGTAGTAGCCGTCGTAATTCCACCCGAGGAATGTATTTGCGTGGCCAAAGTCCGGCCCGCCTCCGCAGCCGGCAGTGACGCGGTCCGCAATGACCTTTGCCGCGCTGCAGTTGCTGTCGTCGGTACCGAAGTTTACGCTGCCGAATACATGGGCAAGGCGGTGCAGAACAGGCCTGTACCACTTACAGTAGCCGCTGAAAAAGGCAACGGAGTTTGCGCCGTATTTGTCCTTTACGGCGTTCAGGCTTTTTGCTATTTCGGCGTAGGCTTCATCCCAGCTTATAGGCTCAAAGCGCCCCTCTCCGCGCTCACCAATGCGCCGCAGCGGCGTTTTGATGCGATCCTCGCGATATATATAGTTGCGCAGGCTGGAACCCTTTGTGCATAGCTTGCCGTGATTGAACGGATGATCGGGCGTGCCTTCAACGCGAATTATCCGGCCGTCCTTGACGTAGCAGTCTACCCCGCAGTGCATGCCCGGGCTGCATATTGCGCAAAGCGAGTGCTTTACCTCTATACCGGTATCCTCGCCCGGTATTTTTGCTTTTATTTTTCTTTCCAGATCAGTCAATGTCGTATCCTCCTAAAAAGTTTAAAAAGCTCACGGGGAACCCTTGCCGAAGCAGGTAGCAGGCAGAGCGGATATCCATGCGGGCTGCCGGGTTTTCAAGGGATTTTATAAATATGCTCTTTATTAGCCCGTTGCTGCCGGCGGAATTGATGATGTTGATGCATTTTATGCCGCCCGCATCCTTTACGGCTCGTATGTAGTAGCTGCTGCTTTCGTATTCATACAGCTCGTCCTGCGGTTTGCATGAGGATACGTCTCCTATGCTTATAAAATCATAGTTGAGGTAATGGGCAAGGTTCACCAGTACGTTCGCATCAAACTCCATGCTTCCGCCGGACATATTGTTCCCGGCAACGAGTCCCTGTTTGTTTGCGTTGAACCATACGCCGATGTTGCGCGGGGTGCCGGATTGTATATCCATGGCCTCACAGCAGTCTCCGGCGGCATATATGCCGTCAAAGTTGGTGCGCATATGCCTGTCAACTATTATGCCGCGGTTCATCGCTACGCCGCTATCCTTCACAAGGCCGGTATTCATTCGGACGCCGACACATATGGCTATAGTGTCTGCAGTAAACCGCTGCCCGCTCTGCATAACTGCCGTAAGCTGCCCGTCGGGCTCCGCTTCTATATGGGAAAGCATCTGGCCGCAGGATACCCTGACGCCCTTTTCCTCAAGGTCGCGCTGTACGCGCGTTGCAGTCTCCTGGAACGTAGCAACGTAAAATACCCACGGCGCACCGTCGACTAGGGTGCAGCTAACGCCGTAGGATACCATATCCTCAACTACCTTTATACCGACCCAGCTTGCGCCTACGACGAGTGCCGAGCGTATGCCGCCCGCATCCAGCCGCTGCCTGAGCTGAACTGCGTCCTGCGCCGTTCGCATTTTGAAAACGCCGGGAAGATCTGTTCCATTTAACGAAGGAACGACGGCAGAGGCGCCTGTGCTTATGAGTATATTGTCATAAGTACGTTCGGCGCCGTCCTGCAGGATCAGCTTTTTTTCCGCCGGAAGCAGCTTCTGTACAGGAGTGCTGCCGAAGAAATTTATATTCAGCTCATCCCGTATGCTCTGTATCGAGCCAAACGGGAACATGGCTTCATACGGTATATCGCCCTTTACATAATAAGTCGTGAGCATCGGATTGTAGGGGGCTATGTCGGTATCGGAATAAACGTCAATTACGACGTCGGGATTCCGACGTCGTATTTCCTTTGCGGCGTTATAGCCCGCGCCGCCGAAGCCTATGATGGCTGCTTTATTCATTGATGCCTCCGCAGAGCATAGCAGAAATGGAGGAGATATCCTCAACGTTTTCAATATTGCAGAGAATGTTGAGCGCTTTTTCTAGGCGCTCGCCGGACAGCACCGGCGAGGCCTGAAGGCGGAACCTGTCGGAAAACTCCTCACGGGTCATCATGTTATTGGGATGCCCTTTGTGGCAGTCCATTGACTCCGTGTAAACGGAACCGTTCTTTAGGGTGACGGTGACCGTTTTCATCGGGTAGGAGCCGCTGCGGAACTGGGCAAAACCGGTCATGGGCGAATCCGCCGGCGAGATGCCGGGCACGACCCTCTTTGCAAGAGCAATTATCCGAGGATCCTTCATCATTTCGGGAGTGTACCAGTAAGCGCCGGGGGTGTGGTTATAGAGCATTGCAGCTATAACATACGGAGTCGAGAACTGAGCATGGGTAACGGATGTAAAGCCGTCGTCCGGCGCCCACATACGATTCCTGATCGGAGGATCTATGACTATGCTCTCAATATCATCAGGCTCGAACCCATGTTTGCTTATCAAGTCGAAAACGATCTCAACGGGGGTTTGCACCCACATGTTTGCAGGCCAGTGCTTCATCAGCGTTTCCATGATGAGCCAGCGGCTGCCCAGCTCCTTAGTGAACCAAGAGGGGTCGGCGTTGTCGCAGATGGCCGCCGTATAGCAGCGCGGCTCGTCCAGCGCATCGCGCTGGTTGTGGATACCCTTTTCTACGGCCTTTGCAATCATGAATCCGTCTCTTGCGCGGTAGCCGTGCTCATAGTGATAAAAATCGGACATCGTAGTCGCGTGATAGGCGACGGGAATGGTGCTGCATTCACAGCCCATGCCTATGGACTGATCTATTTTGCGCGCGTCAAAGCCATAGAGCTTTGCAACGGGGATTACCGCGCCGAATATCTGCCAGCTCGTAAGGCCCCAGCCGCGCTCCTTCCACTGCTCGTTTGAAGGCTGAACGGCGCAGGCGATACGCTGATATGCTTCGTATCCGGCAACTATGGCCGTGAGCAGATCCTTGCCGCTCTTGTGCTTTTCCTCTGCCGCTATCCAAGCGCAGGGGACTATGCCTGCCGAGGGATGCCCTGTCCAAGAGCAGTCCTCCCAGTCCAGTGCGTCGGACATGGTGCCGAGAGCCAGCGTGGAATTAATGGCGGAGAGCTTTTTACCCTTGCCCAATACCGTTGTAGGGCCGCCTTCTCCGCCGTTTGCCTCGGAAGCCATCTTGCATACCTTGGCAGTTATGGCGGTATCCGCTGCGGCAAGCGTAACGCCTATCGTCTGGAGCATTATCATCTTGGCGCGCTCTATCACTTCTGCGGGGATATCTTCATATTTCAGGTTTTCTACGAACCTGCTCAGCTCCTGCGTATATGTGGTCGGGGTGAGAAAATTCTCATCCTTATGCAAACGATTGTATCTCATGCTATACCTCCTGTGTCAGCAATGTAGTGTCAGATGCCGCATTAAAAGAAAAACTTTGGAAGCACGGAAGCATCCTCGTATTCTTCAAGGTGGCATATGCAGTCGATAGCGCCCTCGGTTTGCTCGGTAGAAAGCACGTTCCTTACCTCGAGACGGAAGCGATCCTTAAATTCGTCCCTGGTAAGCATATAGTGAGGGTGACCGGGGTGAGTAAAGGTGCTCTCGATATATTCAGTGCCGTCCTTCATGCGCACTATCATGAACTTTTCGGGATGCTTGCCTTCGATAAGGTCCTTTATGAACTTCTTTCCGGTCTGCTTAACGAAGCCGTCAGCCTTCATTTTGTTCATGAGTGCCACTATCTTGGGATCCTTCATAGTTTCAGGCTGATACCACAGGGCGCCGGGCTCGGGGTGATACATTGCGCAGGCTGCCACATACGGTATGGAGAACTGAGCCTGAGTAATGGATTCATAGCCGACATCACTATACCAGGTCCTGAAGGCGATCGAGGGACGGATTACGACTTCGGCTATGTCATCGGGGTTAAACTTATACTTGGAAACGAGGCGCGCAGCCAGCTCTGCATAGGTCTGAACGAATACATTCGCAGGCCAGTGCTTTACCAGCAGCATATCCATCATCATCCAACGTTCGCCCAGCTCCTTTGTGAACCATTCCGGCTCCTGATATTCGCAGTGCTTGAGGTAGGCAGAAGGATCGTCCAGTGCATCCTCCATGTTTTCAATGCCGTTGAGCACCGTCTTTATCATGGTGATGCAGTTTTCTGCCCTGAAGCCGTAAAGATAATTCAGCGAATCCGACATGGTGAGCTCATGGACGTTGGACGGAATTATAGCACAGGCGGTGCCGACGCTGAGAGCCTGATTCATCTTTTCTTCATCCATGTCAAGCAGCTTCATGAGCACGGGCAGTATTCCGAATATGTTATAGCTCACTATGCTGCTGCGCCCTGCGAGAGCGACCCGCTGATACACCTCATAGCCGGCTACGACAGCGGTAAGCAGCTCTTTGCCGCTTTTATGCAGTACCTCAGAGGCTATGACGGCAGTGCAGATAACGCCGGCGGAGGGATGGCCTGTGACGGAGCAATCCTCCCAATCAAGAGTATCGCCCATGGTTCCCGCAGTAAAGGCGGCAGCTTCCCAGCTTACCCTTTTTCCATCGGCCCAAAGGGTGGCTTCACCGCCGTTGCCGGCGGACATTTCCTTTGAGATGGCGATAGCGTCTTTTACCTGCTTTAGCTCGGAACTGCATATCGATACGCCGCAGGTCTGCATGACCATCATTTTTGCCCGCTCTATAACTGCAGGCGGAATGTCGTCATACTGAAGATTTTTTATAAAGCGGCACAGTTGTTTCGTATAGTCCGTATCAAACGGCCCATGCTGATTAAAGCCCATTTTGGTTCCTCCTTGTTATTTGTTGTGTGGGTCATATTGTAAACAGCCTGCCAAGGTTTGGCAGCTTGTCGTTTACGCGGCTTTTGCGCAGGCAGGCCCAAAGGCTCGCCTGATGGCTGGTTATTACCGGCATACCGAGGTCCTCCTCCAATACCTGCACGAGCTCCATCGTGGCGAGCCCCATACAGCTGAGGAAGAACACATCTGCACCTTCGGTCTTGAGCTTTTTTGCGTTGCGATACAGGTGCATTTTGTCCGGATGCGAAAACTCGCCGACCCTGTTGAAGCCTATTCCGGTTATGGAAGTGACCTCTATGCCGTTGTCCTCGAGGAATTTCTTTTCCGCCTCGTTCGTGTCGTCCGGGTAGGGGGTCATCACTACGGTCCTGTTAAGGCCGAGGGCGCGGAAGGCCTCGAGCACGGCGGTGCTCGTAGTGAGCCCGGGCCAACCGCAGGCTCGTTCGATCCGCTCGATACACTCCTTATCAAAGCCGTAGCCCTTGATACAGCTTCCGGAGGTGCAGCCGAAGAGAACTACGTCATGGTGGCTTTTTTTGTACATACGCGCCGCTTCCTCAAGCTGATCCGAAAGAAAGACGAGTCCTTCCGGAGTAGGGCCGGGGAAGGAGAGCCGCGTGCTGTCGAATGACACACCCTGCGGGGCGTATTTGTTAAAAGCGTATTCTACCTTATCATCGAGAGGTGCTATAACGCCGATTCTTGCTCTTGTGCTATACATATACAATACCTCGCTATGGTTCATTAAAGTTGGAACAGCCTGCCTGCGTTAGGGAACTTGGCTCCTATGCGACAATGGCGAAGGGCGCTCCAAAGCGTAGCCTGATGGCTGGTGACGACCGGTACACCGAGCGCGGTCTCAAGGTCTGCAATGATCTCCATCGTGGTCAGCCCCATACAGCTGAGAAAGAAGGTATCGGCGCCCTTTAGGTCTAACTTTAGGGAGTTCCTGTAGAGAAAGAACTCATCTGCATCCTCAAAGCCCCTGCCGTTGCTCTTGAGCGGGCTCATATCTATGCTGGCTATGTTGGTCACCTCAAAGCCGCTGTCCTCGAGAAATTCCTTTTCCGCGGCATTTGTTGCATTCGGATACGGCGTCAGCACGGCAACTTTCCTTGTGCCGAGGGCACCCAGGGCCTCTATTACGGCAGTGCTCGTTGTGAGCCCGGGTATGCCGCTTGCGCGTTCTATCCTGTCGATACATTCCTTATCCCAACCGAGGCCGCGGATACAGCTTCCGGAGGTGCAACCGAAAACTATAAGGTCAGCCGCATATCCTTTGTATTTTGCGGCTGTCTCCTCGAGCTGATCGGTGAGCACCGCAAGCCCTTCGGGTGTCGGGCCCGGGAAATTGATCTTCATTGAAGCAAATGTAACGCCCTCCGGCGCGTAAATATGAAATGCGTGCTCGGCGTTTTCACTCATTGGTGTTATCAGACCGATTTTTGCTCTCCAGCCATACATATAACTAATTCCTTTCTGCTGTTTTGTTTGAAATGCTGTCGTAAGGGTCGACGCATGTGTCCTATTACGATTTGATTATAGCAACGCCGCAAAAGCTCTTACAAATCTCAAAATACGTTGCCGCATAGCATAGAATCGGGGGACGGGGAAACGGATGATGTTTCGGCGCTTTTTGATATCCCGTAACAAAAAAAGCTGTTTTAAACGAGACCGGCGCACAACTATAATAACTATTAAGAAACAGGCTGCGACTATATCCGCAACGGATCGGCGAGGCGCGGCCGCTCACAGCAAGGAGAAAACAACATGATAAAGAAAATCACCGTTATTGGCGCAGGCGCTACGGGACACGCAGTCTCTGCGATAATGTCCATTTGTGGCTTTGATGTTACACTGTATGATGACGTGCGCTTTGCTGCCGCTCTGAACGCAGTAAGGGAGCTTGGCGGTATACAGCTCAGAGGGCGTATACGCGGTACCGGGATTCCCAAAGTGACCATAGATCCGCAGGAGGCGATACGCGGAGCGGAAGCCATATTCGTAGATGTTCCGTCGGATCGTCACGAGGAGGTTATCAGGAATATTGCGCAATACCTTGAAAACGGCCAGCATATCCTTATAATCCCTGGGAACCTCGGCTCATTCGTTTTCCGTAAGGTACTGGATGAAATGAACATAAAGACCGAGGTTACGCTCACGGAAAAAGAAGGCAACTTCTGTCCCTGCCGCCTGAGCGCGCCTGCCGAGGTCACGGTGGGGATGCCGCTCAACCTTAAAGGCAAGGTCGCATCGCTTCCCGCATCGGACACCGAGAGGGTACTAAAGGCGCTGGAGGGCGTGGTGGAATACAGCGCCAATATGAACGTATTTGAGGGCGTTGTGAACGCCGGTAACGTGATAAACCATATCGCAAGCACCGTGCTCTCCGCGGCGGAAATAGATCACAAGGGCGACAAGTATTCGCTGTTCAAGTATGCTTTTACTCCATCCGTAGTGCACTGCATATCAAAAATAGCGGCGGAAAGGAAGAATGTCATAGAAGCGATGGGAATGACGGTTCACGGCAACCCAATGAGCATGATAGAGCGTGTGCTTGACCTTGAGAACCATCCCGAAGTGGGCGTATTCTATGAGTACATGGACGGCCCCGATGCACTGGATCACAGATACCTCAATGAGGATTGCGGCTGCGGCGGAGCCTTTGTGCTTTCGGCGGCAAAGCGCCTTGGGCTGGAAATGCCGACTCTTGAGGCATTCCTCGGGGTCGCGGGAGCCATAAACGACAGAGACTACATAAACGGCGGAAGAACACTGGAGAACCTCGGCTTTGCAAAGGAAATGACTCTTGAGGAGATATATTCGAGGATATAACGAAAATAATTAACAAACGTCCGATCTGAGGACGGCAAGGAAAGCTCTATCACTTGATTTTTGGCGCAGACCTTTGTATATTAAGCTTGTGTGGACTTAGTTTACGAGGGAGGGACCGGATCATGAAGATAGAGCATTTTCGTTATTTGCTTGAGATCAACAGGCTGCATTCAATATCGGCAGCAGCCCGCTCGCTTCATGTCGGCCAAACTACGCTCAGCTCAGCAGTAAAAGCTATCGAGACCGAATTGGGCTTCCCGGTGTTTCAGCGTGCGCCTGATGGCGTAACGGCTACCGCGGACGGGAAAAAGCTCATGGAAATGGCTTGGAATATCAACGTCAAGTACGAGGAGCTGACAAAGCTCAGGGATAAATCAAAGGACGAACCGAAGTTTATATTTCTGCCGATGTGTCCGGTGGCGGTGATGGGGATGGCTATACCGCTCGCGGAAAGGTTTTATCGCTGTGGCTTGAACAGGAACCTTTCATATACGGAATATCCGAGCAACGAGATATATCCCCTGCTCGCTTCAAACGCCGCCAATATAGGCATTGCTTTCCTTTCGGATAAGGAAATGGCGGACTACTCAAGAGACACCGAACAGAACGGCATAAAGGCAGAGGCATTGTTCCATGATCAAATGTATCTTTTTACCGCAAAGGATCACCGCCTTGCGGACAGGGAATATGTGGAGCTGGAAGATATAGCCGAAGAGCGTATCGCACTGGTAAACCCGCCGAACACGAGCAGGCCGCTTGGAAGACTGATATCTGAGTGCCGGCGGGTGTCAGTGCTTGGCAGCTTGGAGGTAGTAAAGCAGGCGGTGCTGGAGCAGAACATGGTGAACGTGCTGCCGGGCTTTGCCGTTCAGTGCGATGGAGCCCCGGACTTGGAGCACTACCGCATACTGCCAATAAAAAGCACAAATGATGATAACTCCATATGGGCATCGGTACTGTACCGGGGGAACAGAAGCCTCAGGTATCACGAGGAGATGCTGCTTTCCTGCATAAGGGAGCTGTTTAACGAGGACAATGCGGTGCTGCACGAGGGGGACCGGAAACAATGAGGGCCGAACATCTGCGTTATATACTGGAAATCGATAAAGAACACTCCATATCGGCGGCGGCTCAAAAGCTATATCTCGGCCAGACTACGCTGAGCACTATACTCAAGGGCGTTGAGGATGAGCTTGGCTTTGCCATATTTGAACGCACGAGGACCGGCGTGCACATAACGCCGGACGGCGAGGAGGCGCTTTCCCTCATACGCGAAATAAGCGACTCGTATGAAGATGTTCAGCGCCTGACGCATTCTCATGCCTCAAACAGCCAGCCGGTGAACCTGCTGGTATCGCCGAGCATACATTGCGGCCTTGCGATCGAGGTGAGCAAGCGCCTTTTGAAGATCGCACCGGATGTGAACCTGCGCTTTCATGTGCTCAGCGGCGAATATATAGGCCCAAAGATAATAAAAAGCGATGCAAACATAGGCGTTACATATTACGATAATAATGTGTACAGGGCGTATTCTATGGTTTTGTCAAAATACCAGACAAAAGCGGTAAAGATAATGGACGAAGAGATGTACGTCATCGTGCGCTGCGACAGCCCGTTTGCAAAGCGCGACAGCGTATCTATAAACGAGCTGAACAAGGTGAAGGTCGCGTTCCTGCCGCATTATAATATTTCGGCATCAGCCCTTACTGCGGAAATAATCCAGGGGAAGGATAACATATATACCACTTACCCGGACGTACCGACGATAAAGCGGGCGGTGCTTTCACAAAACTGCATATCGGTATTGAGCGGGTATGCCATAAAAAGCTGCACGGGTACCGGAATAAGCAGCGACATGTTTAAGGCGATACCCATAACCGGAACGAGCGGGAGCGCCGGCTTTTCAATGTACCTTATGCACCGGGACAGCACATATCTGCACTATCATGAAAAAATAGCCCTCAAGTGCATTGAGGACTATTTTGAGGAGCTTACCGGCAAAAAACTCGACGGTTGGGATGAATAAAATGCAATAGGGAGACTGGCGAGCCGAAGGGACGATCCGGTTTGTTTACTTTACCAATTCGTATATTGCCTGTGCGTATATCTTGGCAAACCGCCGCAGCGCCACTCGCAAAAACAGCCGTGTTGCCAAATTCGGCCCCTTTTTTATTCCAAATTATGCCAATTATTACATAAAACCTGCCAGTTATGACAGGAAGGGTGAAAATAGGGAGAAAATACTCTATAATAGCATTAGTCGAATAACCACAGATGAAAAAAGTCAGGGGAGGAAAAAAGGATGAAGAAGGTACTTTTGGCGATACTTATCGCGGCATTTGTAATGAGCGGCTGCAGCTCGGTGCTCTCGGCCGTTATGCAGCCGTCGGTTGAGGACATGCTGGCGGAGGCGCTGGCGCTCAGCGACGCGGGCAGCTACGAGGAGGCAATACTGATATACGAAGCCGTGATAGAGATCGAGCCCAATAACTACGAGGCAAACTACGGCCTTGGCCGTTCCTATCGCTATGTTGGCAGGACGACGGACGCTATCGACATACTCAAAAACGCCGTAACGCTATCGACCGAGGACAAGCGGGCGATGTATGAGCTGGGCTACGCCTACCTCGACGCGGGCGACTATCAAAGCGCAAGGGACGCGGTGCGAACGGAAAAGAGGGGCGACGACATGGCGCCGGAGACGGCGATACTGCTTGTGCTCAGCTACACCGCCGAGGGCAGCTACGACATGGCGGCGAGCTTTTTTGAAAACAAGTCGGTTCAGGATTACTTCATGAGCATGAACGAAAATGAGGTGCTTTACTTCGGGCAATATAACGAAGCGGGGCAAAAGCACGGCAACGGCTTCGGCATATACGACAGGGGGCAGTATATATACTGCGGCGAATACAAAAACGGCCTCAGAAGCGGCCACGGCGTGTGGCTGGACGGTATACGCATAGACGACGAAACGGGGCTGCCCAAGAACGGCCTGCCGGACAAAAAGGATGCGTATGACTACTACGTTGGCGAATGGGAAAACGACAAGCCAAACGGCTACGGCGAGTATCACCTCGTGTACCCGAGGGAAAACAACCTTTCCGTAACGCGCAGCGGAAACTACACCGACGGCTATGAAAACGGAGAGATGACGATAAGCTATGGGGACCACGTTGCGCCGTATACCTCAAATATGGGCATCAGAAAGCTGACCGGAGACGAGTACAAACACAAGAACGAGGACGGCAGCAAGGGCGTGGGCTATTTCTATGCCCTGTGCGAAACGCACAACGCAAAGTGCGGCAATAACTGGGCGATAAAGGATTATCAGGTAGACGGAAAATGGGGCGTCGTGCCGTGGGGCGTTACAAAGGTAGTCAACCCCAACGCCGCGGCCGAGAAGCAGCCGTAAACGCCGCCGCGATAAACCCCAAAGACACCAATGCAAGCCCGGGCGCTCAGCGCCCGGGCTTGCAACCTTTTCTATCCCATAGTATGATGTTTCTAAGGTCAACAAAATGCGGCGGCGCGAAGGGGGCAGGGCGTGCGGTATGCGATTCCCGGCAGGGCAGAGAGAGGCACATTGGGCAAAGATGAAAAGGTTCCGCTTTTATATGGCGGCGCTGCTGATACTCTGCGCCGCGGCGGCCGGCATCATTGGCGGCACTGCCGGGAGACCGGGAATGGCTCAGGTGATAAGGGCGGGCATATACACCGGGCTGATAGCGGCGTGGGGCGTATCGCTGCAGAGACGCATAATTCAGGCGCAGACGAGGCGGTATCTGATAGTCGTTGCCCTGCTCATGCTGTTTTGGCTGGCGGCGCGCACCGTAAAGCACGGCCTTGCCGGCTCGCCAAACGCCGCGCGGCTGCTCTGGTACAGCTACTATATCCCGATGCTGCTCATTCCGACGCTGGTGGTGTTTATGGCAATGTCCATAGGAAGGCCGGAAGGCTACCGCCTGCCGCTCAGTACAAAGCTGCTGTATATACCTACGCTTGCGATAATGCTGCTGGTGCTCACAAACGACCTGCACCAGATGGCCTTCAGCTTTCCGCCCGGCATACCCCCAACGGACAGGGAATACGGCTACGGATGGGTCTACTGGGCGGCGCTCTGCTGGATAGAGCTGTGTACGCTGTGCACGCTGGTGATAATGGCCTGCAAATGCAGGATTCCGGGCACGGGGCGGAGGCTGTGGCAGCCGGTGCTGCCGATAGCGGCCTCTCTGGTGTATTCGGCATTATACGTGAGCGGGGCTGAATGGCTGCGGCTTGTCGCCGGAGATATGACGGTGTTCCAGTGCCTTATGATAATGGCTGCGGTGGAGGGCTGCATACAGTGCGGGCTGATACAGTCCAACGAGGGATATGACCTGCTCTTTGAGGTAACGACCATAAATGCGCAGATAACCGACAGGCGGCTCAGGCTGAAACGAATCTCATCATCCGCCGCGCCGCTGAGCCGCAAAAGCATGGAGGCCGCGCTGGAGGGCGCGGTTCAGCTGAACAGAAACACGCTGCTCAAGGGGCAGGAGATAAGCTCCGGCTACGTTTTCTGGCAGGAGGACATATCCGAGCTGCAGAGCGTACTTGATGAATTGCAGACGGTTCAGGACGAGCTGCGGGATACCGGCGACGTGCTGAAGGCCGAGGCGGAGCAGTGCTCATACTATCTCAGGATCACCGAGGAAAACCGGCTGTACGATATGGTCGAGCAGCAGACAGCCGGGCAGGCCGCGCTGCTTCGCGAGCTTCTTTTCAGGCTGCGCACAACGGAGGATACCGAGGAGGCGCGGCGGCTGCTGGGCAGGATAGTCGTGACTGGCACATATGTAAAGCGGCGCAGCAACCTTATATTCACAGAGCGGCAGGCGGAGGCGCTCGAGGCGGCGGAGCTCAGATTGTGCCTTGGCGAATCCGCGGCGGCGCTGCGCCTGTGCAATATAAAGTGCAGCGCAGCGGCGGATATAAAGGGGCAGCTTCCGGCAGCGGCGTGCAACGCAATATACGATTTTTTCGAGGCGGCGGTTGAGAGGAGCCTTCCCTCGCTTTCCTCGCTGCTCTTCTGCGCGGAAGAGGGGGAGGACGAGGTGACCGCCAGGGCGGCGCTCTGCTGCGATGAGGACATGACGCCGCTGCGCCGCGATTTTTCAGGCGCAAAAACGGAGAGGGACGAGGACGGCATATGGTACATTACCCTTTGCATACCGAAGGAGGGCGGGGAATGGATCCGGTAAAGGAGAGCTTTGACAACCTGCCGGTGGCGGTCTGCTTTTTTGATAAAAACGGCGTCGTTCGGCTCATAAACCGGCGGATGCTCGGCGTTAGCGCCGAATTGCTGGGCAGCGTCGTTCAAACGCTCGGCGAGCTGCGGCTTGCCCTGCAAAGCCCGCCGGAGCGGATAAAAAGGCTGGACGGGGCCGCGGGCGTTTACCGCTTTCCGGACGGAAGCGCGCTGCGCTTTGCAGAAAGACAGATAACCGACGGGAGCGGCGGCAGCTTTACCGAGGTTACGGTATCCGATGTGACGCGGCTCGTCGCCCTTCAGCAGCAGCTCAGAAGGGAAAACGCCCGCCTCGAGGAGGCCAACCTCGGGCTGAAGCGGCTGTACGAGAGAATGCCGGAGATAGTTCGCGAGGAGGAGACCCTTGCAATGAAGCTGCGCATACACGACGACATAGGCCACACCATACTTCTCGCCCGCAGGGCGCTGGGGCGGGGGGAGAGCATGGAGACGATACGCGAGAGCGCAAGGGCATGGGAGAACGCAATAGAGCTCATCTGCCGGGCAAACGGAATGGAGGAGCCGGAGGACGCGATAGAGTACGCCAAAGCGAGGGCTGCGGAGCTTGGCGCAAGGGTGACTATCGAGGGCAGCGTGCCGGAGGATGCGGATATGCGGCACATATTCGCCCTTGCGATACGGGAATGTACCTCAAACTGCATACGCCACGCCGGAGGCAGGCGGGTATTCGCCCGCTTCGCGCCGTATGAGGGCGGCTATACGGTATGCATAACCAACGACGGGAGGCAGCCGGAGGGGGAAATAACCGAGGGCGGCGGGCTTTCGGCGCTCAGGCGGCGCATAGAGGGCGTCGGGGGCAAAATGACGATAAGCAGCAGGCCGGTCTTTGCGCTCAGCGCGGAGCTGCCATACAGGGAGGGAAGCAGATGGTAAGGGTGATGATAGTTGAGGATCAGAAGCTGGTGCGCAGCGTTCTGGAAAGCTACATTAAGAAAGAAGAGGACTATGAGCTGGTCTCATCCATACCCGGGGCGGACAGGGCGCCGGATATCTGCGACAGCTGCGATATCGACCTGATACTCATGGACGTTCAGACGGAGCGGCGGGAAAACGGCCTTTCGGCGGTACGGCGGATAAAGGCCGCGCACCCCGGGATAAAGATAGTCGTCGTGACATCGCTGGTGGACTGCGAGGTGCTGCGGCGCGCCCGCGAGGCCGGGGCGGACAGCCTGTGGTACAAGGATACCGACGAGGGGCTGCTCATGGAGGCGGTGCGCCGCACCATGGCGGGGGAGCATGTATTCCCGGATGCGCCGCCGGTCGTTGAGGTCGGCACGGCGAAAAGCACCGAATTTACCAACGCCGAGATGAAGGTGCTGCGCTGCCTCGTAAAGGGAATGTCATACGGGGCGATAGCGCAGGCGCTTGGCATAGAGGTCACAACGGTAAAGTACCATGTTGCAAATATGCTGCAAAAGACCAACCTTGAAAACAAGCTGCAGCTCGCGATAGCGGCGAGCGACGCGAAGCTGGTCGTGGAGCTGAACGAGGAGTAGGCCGAAAAAATCGCATCCGCCCCGTACTTTTGTATGGGGCTTTTTTTATGCACTTATGCAAAAATGTATGCAGAGGACTGTTTATCGGACAAATCAGGACATTATCACGCAGAGAAGATCAAAGCAGAACAAAAACCGTCATAAGGAGGAAATACGACATGGCATTTTGCACAAACTGCGGCGCAAAGGTTCCCGAAGGCACCAAATTCTGCACCGAATGCGGAACACCGGTAGGAACGCCGGTACCCCCGTCACAGCCGGAAAAGGCGCCGGAGCAGCCGGAGCAGCCCACGCAGGGCAGTTATACCCCGCCGACTCAGCAGAACAACACAACATCGGCACAGGGGAGTTATACCCCGCCGACTCAGCAGGGCAGCTATACCCCGCCGACTCAGCAGAACAACACAACACCGGCACAGGGGAGCTATACCCCGCCTGCACAGGGGAGCTATACACAGCCCACACAGCCCGCGCAGACCTATCAGCCCTCGCAGCAGGGCGGCGGGTACAGCTATAACGCCGAAACAGCAAAAACCTATACCCCCGGCGCAAAGACGAAAAAGGCCGGTGGCGCAGGAGGAAGCAAGCGCCCGTTCATAATCGGCGGCGCGGTGCTTGCCATAATACTGCTCATAGTGCTGATCGCGCGCGGCTGCGGAGGCGGCAGCGCAAGCCCGGACGACCCCAACCTCGGCCTGTACAACGCGGCTACCGCCGAAATGTTCGGCATGGAGATGGACGTTTCCTCGGTTTGGGAGGACGGCGTTTCCATAGAGCTGAAGGCAAAGGATAAGTGCGTATTCGAGATCGACGGCAAGAAGTACAACATAAAATGGACGCTGGACGGCACGAATATAAACGTAAAGGGCAAGGGACTGGACTGCGACGGAACGCTGGAGCAGGGCGTGCTGGTACTCAATGATGTAATGGACAGCGGCATAAAGCTGACCTTTGTTAAAGAAGGGGGCTACGCCGAGAGCGCGGGCGCGACGGAAGGCAGCGATGCGGCGGCCGGCTACACCGAAATTCAGCAGAAGTGGAACGGCGCATGGTACGGCACCTTCCATGTTGTGGATGCGCAGGGCTTTGAAGGTGACTTCTACGGGAATTTCGATGCCGTGATGACGGTAGATGTGGACGCAGAAGGCAGAGGCGACTTTGCGGTGTACCTTTTCGGCGAATATGACGCGCCGTATGTATACGGCGAGTGCGAGGCGACTGAGGTCACGCTTGCCGCGACCTCCGGCACCGCCTTTGATACCGAGATGAATACATATAACTGGATGTTCCTGCCCCGTCAGGATTATACCGACCAGTACTGCATGGGCGACACCATTGAGGACGGGGACTACATCCTTGAGTTCACCATGTTCCTTAAGCCCTGGGGCGCAAGCTGGGAAGAGGAAGAGGCTGACGGCTACGGCCTGCTGCCCCCCTCGATAGAGGAATACAACGAGATGATAGCTGCGGGCGAGCTGCCGCCGATTGGCAATGCCCCGATGGGCTACGCAGCCGCGGACGATGGCGCGGCCGAGGCGACCGAGGCCGAGGAGAGCGCAGCACCGGCCGAAGCCACAGCACCGGCGGAAAGCGCAGCACCCGCTGTCGGCTTTGACAGCGGCAGCTTTACCAAAACAATAAACGACTTCTACGAAAAGGGATCGGTCGACGTGAGCTTTACCCTGCCCGCGAGCGGCTGGAAGATAGACCACAACAAGAGGCAGCTGTTCCTCTACAACGTCAAGGATCCATCCCACCTTTTCTCCAACGACCCGCGCATATCCTTTGAGCTGAAGGAGAGCCTTGACCAGCTCAACTACTACAAGGACAACTTCGAGAACCTCAAGGAGATATCGCCGCGCACCGTTGGCGGCATCGAGCTTCAGGGGCGCACCTATAAGAATGTCGGCATGGAATGGACGGAGTACTACGGCGAGCTGCCGAACGGTTACTGGCTCACGATCCAGATATCAAAGACCAGCATTGAGCCGGGCAGCGAGGGCGACGCGGTGCTCAACAGCGTCACCCTGAAGTAACGGAGCGAGGGAGGGGGCACCATGAAAGCAATAAAAACGTTTACGGCGCTTTTGCTGGCGGCTGCCGTTGCCATCTCCGCCGCAGGCTGCGGCGGCAGCGACAAGAGCGATAAGCAGGGGGCGGCAGCCCCTGCCGCGGCGGAGCAAAGCACGAGGGCTGCCGTGCAGTACCCCAGCAAGGGCGGCCTTGCCGCGCTGGATGAGCGCATCAGGCAGGGCGCGGCGCAGGAGCTGGATATGGAATTTGTGCAGGGCTACCTTGGCGACTGGCACGGCATGGCGGAATGCTATGACTGCACCGGCAGCTATGAGAGCAACAACGGCCTGCAGGCCGAGGTTATCGCAAGGATAAGCTACGACGAGGCTGCGGGCAGGCTGAAGCCCTTTGTCGCCATGTATCTCGATGGCCGGAACGACTATAACTTCAAGATAACCTCCGCAGAGGAATATCAGGACAGCGATTATCACTATTTTGATATCACGGGCAGCTTTATGAAGCAGCCCATGGCAGAGGGCAGCCTCATAGAGTACGATGCCGACTACGACAGCCTGTATGTATTATGTGAGACGGACGACGGCAGCGGCAACGTGCTGAAGCTGCTGTGCTGCCTGAGAAGGCTTGATGCAAAGTGGGATTACGACAACGACTACCCATACCTTGATAAGGACGGCGTAAGGTACTATAAGGGCATGACCCTTGAGGAAAGGGCGAAAATACTTCAAATCGACCTTAGCGACGCAGACGCGCAGTAAACCACAGCACAAAAAGGAGGGAAAATATGCAGTACAGGATTGAGGGCGGGAGCCTGCCCGCCGTGATAGTCAACCTCAACCCCGGCGAAACCATGATAAGCGAGGCCGGAGGGAGAACCTGGTCGAGGGGCAGCGTCGCCTCCGAGATAACCTCGCTGGGCGGCGCGGGCAAGGCGCTTGGCCGCATGCTCATGGGCGAGAGCCTGTTCATGAACCTCTATACGGCGCAGGCTCCGGCGGAGATCGCCTTCTCCTCCTCCTTCCCGGGGAGGATCGTTGCCCGCGAGCTGGGCGCGGGGCAGAGCATAATCTGCCAGAAGCACGCCTTCCTCTGCGCGACCTACGGCGTTGAGCTTTCGCTGCACCTTCAGAAAAAGCTGGGCGCGGGGTTTGTAGGCGGCGAGGGGTTCATCATGCAGAGGGTGACCGGCCCCGGGCTGGTGTTCCTTGAGGTGGACGGCTTCTGCCAGGAATATGACCTTGCCGCGGGCGAGCAGCTCACCTGCGATACCGGCGTGCTTGCCGTAATGGACGAGAGCTGCACGATGGACGTTCAGATGGTAAAGGGGGTAAAGAACGTGCTCTTCGGCGGCGAGGGCCTGTTCGATACCGTGATAACCGGCCCGGGTAAGGTGCATCTCCAGACCATGACCATCGGCAGGCTGGCGCGGCAGCTCATACCGTACCTGCCGACCAAGAAATAAGGAGGCGAAGCCTGTGAAGATTACCGTAAAGGAGCTGCCGAAAACGGCAGACGGGCTTTCTGCCCTTTGCGACCTTTCAAGGCCGGAAAACACCTGCGCGATGTTTTTGCTGGCGCTGAGACTGTATACAGAGGACAGGGCGGAGGGCGAAAAGGCGATAAACCTGCTCCGCGGGCCGAGACCCATGACCGGCATTGATTCCCAGTTCATACGGGACAGGCTGAGGGATAAAAAATATCTTCCGCTCGCCTACTTTAACGGCGCGGCGCCGGAAAACGGCTATACCCCGACAGAGCCGCTGACGCTTGAGGTATACGATGACCCGCGCCCGCAGGACGTTGAGAAAGGATATATGCGCCTGTTCCTTAAAACGGCGGGTGCGGATTCCAATAGGCCGATAAAGCTGCGCCAAAAGGGGCAGGAATGGTTCCTTTGGGAATATTCCAGCATACTCACGGGTATACGCCTGCCCGCCGGGGAGGATCCCTGGGCATGAGGCGGGCGGCGCTGCTCGCGCTGTGCGCGCTGCTTCTTTGCGGCTGCGCGAGGGACAGCGACCTTGCGGATGCGCCGACAGGCAGCATAAGCGTACCCACCCTGCGCCCCACCGGCAAGCCCGCCGCGGCGGAGCCAAAGCCAACAGCAGAGCCGGAGCCGGAGGATCATACCGAGGAGAGGGCGCTGTACCTCGTGAGCCTTTACGGGGAGGACGATGACGCCTTTGAGCTCAAGCTGCGCCCCGTGTTCAGCCTGTCCGACGAGGACATCGAGGAGAAAATGGAGCTTTACGGCCTCACCTATGATGACTTTTTCGAAAGCGAGGGCATCGTGTTACGCCCGAAAGAGGAGGTTTTCCACACCGTCGCGGTGCCAAAGGATTCCGACGCGGTGTTTGCGCTGCTGGACTGTGAGAGCGACGAGCCATGGAGGGAGCATATATTCCTGACGGCGGAAAAGTTCCTCGCCTATATGCGCATGATGGAGGAGGACGGCAATTCCCTGCTGGCGAACGTCACCACCCTATCGGGAACGGTCACGGGGCTTGAGCAGTTATACGTGCCGTAACACAAATTAACGCCCCGCCGTGATGAGCACCCCTCATCGCGGGCGGGCGCGGATACATTAGAAAGGAGCTATTATATGGGACTGTTTGACAAGAAATACTGCGATATATGCGGGGAAAAGATTGGCCTGCTGGGCAACCGCAAGCTGGAGGACGGCAACCTCTGCAAGGATTGCGCAAAGAAGCTGTCGCCGTGGTTTTCAGACAGGCGCAACAGCACCGTTGCCGAGATAAAGGCGCAGCTCGAATACCGCGAGCGCAACAAGGAGGCTGTGGCCGGCTTCCACATCACCCGAACGCTCGGCAGCAGCACGAGGATACTGCTGGACGAGGATGCGCACAGGTTCATGGTGACCTGCGCCCGCAATATTCAGGACGCCAACCCCGACGTGCTGGATTATTCACAGGTGACGGGCTGCCGCATAGACGTTGACGAATGCCGTAGCGAGATAAAGCGGAAGGACAGCGAGGGCAAGGAGGTCAGCTATAACCCGCCCCGCTATGAATACAGCTACGATTTTGACGTAATAATCAGCGTGAATCACCCGTACTTCAGCGAGATGCGCTTCCGGCTCAACGACAGCTCGGTAGAGGTCGAAAATCAGGGCATGCTCGGTAAAAAGGCCGACCCGCGCACAAACGTCGAGTACCTTTCCTACGAAAAGCTGGGGCAGGAGATAGTTGATGCGCTGACCCACGTTCGCGAAACGGTGCGCGAGAGCATCGCCGCGGCAAAGGCCCCCAAGCAGGCGGTCATCTGCCCCGCATGCGGCGCCGCAACCACGCCGGACGCCTCCGGCTGCTGCGAATACTGCGGCAGCCCGGTAAAATAGCCGCGCCATGAAAAAGGCGATGGTAATACTCCCGATAGTGCTGCTGGCCATTGCGGGCGGTGTGCTGGCCTTTAAGCACTTCGTTACAGACCAGATAATGGACAGGGACGGCATGGTGAATTATCAGGCGGCGGAGGAGGATATAACACTGCTTGACGCTCCGAGTTTTTGGGAGGACGGCTCGAGCTTTGACGAGAAGGCCGACCTTGCACAGCCCTGGCAAGGCGGCGGGGAACACGAGGGGTACGCCGTGAACATCGATACCGAGGCAGCCGAGCTAAGCCTCTACAAGGACGGCGAGCTGATTTGCAGCAAAAGATATTACGTCATGGCGGACGGCATATACCGCATATTCGCCGATGAGGACGGCTTCGGGGAATTTGACTATTTTGATTATTCTCCCGGCGCATTGACCGGCTGTATCGGCAGCGACTCTGAGGAGCCGGTGTATGTGGAGCTTTCACACTGACGGGGGATAACATCCCCAAATGCATAATGCGCTGCGGAGACGCTGAACACAGCCAATATATGAAAAAGCCCCGGACTATGTCCGAGGCTTTTGCTGCCGCATGTTTGTCGCTTGAATCTGTGAACCGACACTAAAATATAGTTCAGTAAATTCAGAGATGTCCATTGAGCCAGCGACACCACTATGCTATACTGTAATTCATGTTATTGTACCCAAAAGAAAGGGCTGTGAATATGGATAGGTATATTTTGGAAAGAGATGGGCAGTTTGATTTCTATAAGGCTTTTTTGCCCCGTGTCAATCCCGCCTTGGATATTGAAGATATATTGTCGGATAATAATGACGGTGTTATCAACGGGAATTTGCTTGAGTTTAAGCTGCACGTTACCGATTTGAACGCCGTGCTTTTCCAGTGCATAAAATACCTCTCTGCTTTGCGCGTCAAGGGCAAGCCCGTTCCTGCTAACATTTTGATTATTGATTTGAACGCCGCCTGTGTTTGGCTGTACTGCTCCGCGCCCTATCTGGCGGACATTGAAAAGCTGTATTTTGGCGGCGCGTCTAAGGACAACAGCGGCTTTATCGGCGGGGACGCCGAAAGGGTACTGCATTATGAAAAGCAACTTGATGTTGAAAGCATTGTTGCCTTACTCAAGGAAAATAATTTCACCAGAATACATATTGATGAAAACTGCATTGTCGGCTGGGCTACGTCTTTTTACAAGGCTGTTCCCACGGCACGCAAAGAGGATTTTTTAGGCGATGACACGGGTAAACACAAAACAATCGGTGAAATAAGAAAGCCTGTCCATTTTGCGCAATATATCTATCCTTATAGAGGGCAGACAAACGTCAAGTTCAATTACTTGATGGACAAGCTGAACGACACCTTACAGAAAAAGAACCTCGGTGCGTTCTATACTCATCATCTTTACGCCGAAAAGTCGCTTGAATTAGTGCGCGCCGCGATTGCCCGCGTGCCTGCCGGAAATGACTATATTATTTTGGACAGGTGCGCCGGAACAGGTAATCTTGAAGCAGGATTGACCGACGAAGAACTATCGCACTGCATCGTTTCCACGGTCGAATATTACGAATACAAGGTGCTTCAGGAATTGCTCGGCGCCAAGGTACGGCACATTATCCCGCCCATTGAAACGGCTGAAACATTCAATGCCGGCCTTGTAACGGGCGCGGACGCTTTAAGCCGTGAATATATTGAAAATTCCGTCATTAAGCGGTATATTGACAACCCGCAATGCACAGTGATTTTGTTTGAAAATCCGCCCTATGCCGAAACAACGAGCATTGAACACCAACGCCATGGCGTAGGCAAGAAATCGTCCACATGGAAAAACAGCTATGTCGTGTCGGAAATGAAAAAAGAGGTCAAAGGAACGGCTACCAATGATTTGGGCAATGCTTTTATTTGGTCTGCCTTCAAATACTACCTGCGCCAGCCCACGGATAGCTATATTGTCTATTCCCCGGTTAAGTATTGGAAAGCGCAACACTTGATCGACAAAGAGTTTCTGGATGGATTTGCTTTCAATCGGCGGCACTTTCACACGAATATCGACGCCTGCATTATGGTGGCATTGTGGGCTAACATACCAGCAAATATAGAACAGTTTATGTTGAGGGCGTTTGATATAAACGAAAACACAGGAGGGTTAATTGACTGTGGGAATATTGCAGTAAGGCGGATACATTCGCTGTATAGCAATAAATACTATGATAAACGGCAGATGGATAGTGACAAATCCGGAACTGTGGTTTTAGGTTTCGATGGGAAGGAATGCAAGTCCAAAGGTCGCATTGTGCCAAAGATAAATGAAAATATTTTAGGATATATGACGATTGATACATCAGGCTTTGATAATCCCGACGTTCACGCAAGCCTGATAACTGCCGCATTATATAACGCTCACGGCTTTTTCCTGCGCAAAGATAACTACCTTGAAAAGCTCCCCATGTTCTGCGCATCGCGCTATATCACCTACAACAGAGCATGGACAGAACGCGCCCGCATTATGAAGTCAGCGGACGGTGCGGACAGGTTCAATGCGGATGTTGCAAACGGAAAACTTACGCAATTCCTGCTGAAATGTCTGCTTTTCACCTGCACGGAAATGCAGAACCATATGCGCACGTTTACGGGCAGCGACGGGCGGTTCTATCGTAATGAATTGTGCCTTGACGGAACAAATGGTGAAACGATTGCCATACGCGATATAAAGGCGCTTATCCTTGGGAAAAAGGAAAAGTCTATTTTTAAGCAATGGGAAACCGTCCTTGCGTGGGCAAAGAAAACGGAAAAATATGATCCGGCTTTGACTTATGGCGTATATCAAATTTTTGCCGAATTGGATACATGGCACATTGACGAAACGACGGGCAACACGATTTGGGATAACGTAGAGCTGCATACAGCCCTTGCAGGGCTGAAAACTCTCGTAAAGGATTATTATAACTCCGAAATTGTCCCGGTATTGTTTGAATATGAATTTTTGAAATAAATTAAAGCGGCAAGTGTATAATGCGCCTGCCGTTTTGATTTGTCGCTTGAACGACCAACCCCCCGGCAGGGCTGCCGGGGGGTTCGTCTGTTTGTGTGTTTATCGGTATCAGTTGCTCTCAACGAGATCGCTCTTGACCTCTACCCAGTTGTTGAAGCCATCCTGCAGGGTGTATACCTTGGTCATATCGTAGCCAATGGCGGAGAGGGCGTTGGTCGCTACCTGAGCGTACTTCTTGCCGGAATAGCATACCAGCACGATGTTGTTGGAGATGCCCTCGGTCGCAGCCTTCATGGTGGCCTCGCCCGCGGCGGTGTCGCCTTCCTTGGCGGCGTCCATATCGGCAGAGATGGAGCCGGTGATGTGGGAGGTCTCATAGTCGGCAGCCTTGCGGACGTCGATTATGGTGTAATCCGCGCTGTCGATGACCGCGGCAAGGTCATCAGCAGTGATATACTGCATTGCAACGTCGACAGTCGCTTCTGCGGCGGACTCGGCGGGCGCGGCTTCCTTGGCGCAGGCGACCATGCATACCATCATCAGTGCGGTCATAAGGATCGCTACAAACTTCTTCATGATTGTTCCTCCTGAATTTACAAAAAATAATAAGCTCGTCCTGAACGAACCATGTGAATTTTATCACTAAAAGCGGATACCCACAATATAATATTATATTCAATATATAGATAACGATTAAGCTGTTATCCAAACTATAAATTAGCCCATATGCGCCGCTTTTGCTATAATTTAAACAGGGAGAGCTGTGAAAATTATGAAAAACAACAAGAGCACAGTCCGCACCGTATCAACGCTCGCGGCGGCCTGCGCGGCGCTCATGCTGCTGTACTGGCTGGTGTTTTCCGGGATAACGGCGGAGGACATACGCGGCGTTCTGCAGCGATACGGAAGCGCGGCGCCCGCTGTGTATATACTGCTGTTTGCGGTGCTGCCGGCGTTCTTTTTCCCGGTCGCGGTGCTGGCGCTCGCCGGCGGGCTGATGTTTGGGCTGATATGGGGCAGCGTAT
>CAVIAA010000019.1:0-40557 GCA_963640685.1 Acutalibacteraceae bacterium | reverse complement strand
AGGCAGGCAGGCAGGCAGGCAGGCAGGCAGGCAGGCAGGCAGGCAGGCAGGCAGGATAGGGTTATTCCGGCCTTTTTGGGCTACTCAAAAGTATATTGGAATACATTGAATACCGTTACGGCGTAGTGCGCCGGGGCGGTATTTTTGTATATAAAAATAAAAACCGAAAGGGGAAGAAACAATGAAGAAATCACTTGCAATAGTATTGGCGCTGATAATGACACTCATGCTGGTGCCGACAGCGGCGTTTGCGGAAAATACGACAATCATTTATGTTGATGCCAATAACGGTACCGATGAGCAAAAAGATGTTGGCACGACCAGCGACAAAGCCTACAAGAGCTTGGATAAGGCGATGGAAGCTGCTAATAGCGGCGATACCATTTCTCTTGCAGCGGGAATTTACTGCGGCAACAGTGCCAATCCAACAGAAAAAGGCACTGGCGCGGGGAAAAACCTTACCTTTGTGGGCGCTGGTCCTGATAAAACAACGTGGCAAATTCGGGCTAAGAATAGCCCAGCCAATACTGCTGATGGCCCTTGTGATTACAGCTTTGACGGCAGCAACAGCATCACTTTTAAGAATATGACTGTTGTCGGAAGCGTCTATGATGATAGCACTAATAAAGCTAATACATATCAGGGATTCGTGCGCATCAATCATGTAAAATTAGAAAAGTGCACTTTCAATGGGTATGCTAGCTATTGGGGATATGAAACGACTACGTTTGAAAATGTTACCTTCAACGCCCCCGAGATATGCTCCTTTGATACTACTAACGGACAAGAGTATTCCCTATGGACAAGAACCGGCGAGAAGTACACATTTGACAACTGCACCTTTAATTCCTCGGGCAAGGTTATAAATGTCTATACGGATAAGGATACAACTACCGTCACCGTAAACTTCAAGGACTGCACCGTCATTAACACGAAATATGCTAAGCAAGTGCTGAATATTAAGGACAAGGACACCAGCTACGTCGTTAATATCTCCGGGAAAAACACTGTGACCGGTGTGGAGCCAAACAAAACGACATGTTCCCGTTTGTTCCAAGTGGAATCCGTTGGTGACGACAATACTTATTATGCGACTGTCAACATTGATGGTAAAACCGTTTGGGAAAACGGTAAGATGATTGGGCATTCCATCGACACCCCAAACGACAAGTACACCGACGGCTACAAGGATAATGCGTTTACGATAAAGCCTAATACTAATGGTTCGGGATTCCTGAAGGTCTGCAACTACTGCGGATACAGCGAGCCCTATTACGGCGAGCTTTACAATGAAATAGGGCTTAAGCGCACCGTCAGGCAGAATAGCAATTCCGTCCCTGAAGATGCCGTAAACTCAAATAAATATAAGGTTGCGAACAGCAGCAATATCACCGTTGACTATACCGCTACTATGGATATGGAGAATCTGGTATGGCAGGTGGGTGATACAAGATACGATAAAGAAAACAAATATACTTACAATGATCTCCAAGTCTCTCCTTGGGAACTGCTGAAGAATCTGGCATTAGCAAAAAGGATAGGCAGTGATACGGAAGTTATACTCAGCTTCAAATTTGACGATAAAATCGACTTGGGGGCATTCCAGACCAAGTATAATGCGGCAACAACGCCTGCGGACAAGGAAAAATTGCTTAAGCTGACAAGCAATATGTTTGAAATAGCTGATGAAGATGGTGTTCAATTCGATATTGCAAACCGCAAAATGACCATCACATGTAAGTGGAAGAGAAATGCAGATACTGGGAACCCCAGCATCACTCTTTACGGCTATGGGCTGCCTGTTACCGGCAACTGGGGAGGAAACACGAAGATAGATATTCACAACGGCGGCTGTGTAAGCGGAACCGTGCATATAGGTGGGGCACCAGTAGAGGTACAGTTGCGGGCAGCTGGTACGGAGATGACAACATACAACAGCAACAGTCTTGCTGGAGCTGAAAACGTAACGATACAGATACCGATAGTCGGCGGATGTGCAACTGATGATTTCACGCTCTATTACAGCAACAGCGGCGGGCATGACCACTACTACCCCACGCCGACACCGGTTCCGGTGGCGGTGATAATGCCAAAGACCGGCGACATGACGATATGGCAGAGCATACTGAACCTGTTTGGGTTGATTTGACAGGCTTAAAGCACAACGGCAGGGGGGGCGCAGGTGCGCCCTCTTTTGCTTTGCTTGGTTGCGAAAGGCGGCGGTTTGTGCGATAATACGCTTTAGATTGGCGATAACGGGGGCTTATTGATGTTAATTGACCACTTTGCGCTGGGTATGCGCATACCGCAGAGAAGCATGGCGGCGGGCGAAATGGCCTGCCTTGAAAAGCTGCTCTCCGGCCTTTCAAGGGAGAGCATGGCCGGGCTCAGCCTTTACGGCGGCTGGGTAGATGATGTGTACGTAATAGTGATAATGGGCGGCAGCTTCGGCCGTATGCGCACAGTGTACAGGCGCATACTCCAAAACAGGCAGTTTTGTGCCCTGCTCGCGGCGGATATGCCGTTTATAGAGAACAACCGCCTTATGCGCATGCCGGAGCTTCAGCATTTTGGCTGCGCAAACGAGGATGGCGGCTTTGAGGGTGGCAACCGCTGCTTTGGCCTTAAAATAAAATAGCAAAAAACAGCAATAAACAGCGAAAAAGAGGAACTACGGAATAAAATGAAACGCAGCAGCGGAATATTGATGCCAATATCATCACTGCCGTCGAGGCACGGCATAGGCACAATGGGCAAGGCAGCATACGACTTTGCGGATTTTCTGCACAAATCGGGTCAGCGCTACTGGCAGATACTGCCGCTGGGCCCAACGGGCTACGGCGACTCGCCGTATCAGAGTTTTTCAACCTTTGCGGGCAGCCCGTATTATATCGACCTGGATATGCTGATACAGGACGGATTGCTGAGGGAGGACGAGGTATGCGGCATAAGCTGGGGAGAGGACCCGAGGCATGTCGACTACGGGCAAATATACCAAAGCCGCTTTCAGGTGCTTAAAGAGGCAAAGAAGCGGGGCTGGGAGAGGGACAGGACAAAAATAGACGCCTTTGCCGCGGAAAACAGCCGCTGGCTGCCGGACTATGCCCTTTTTATGGCGCTCAAGCGGCACTTTGATATGAAGCCCTGGACGGAGTGGGAGGATGACATTCGGCGAAGAAAGCCGGAGGCTGTTGCAAAATACGGCGAAATGTTCCGCGAGGACACCGAGCTTTTCATGTATATACAGTATCTGTTCTTTGAGCAGTGGACTAAGCTGAAGGCATACATAAACGGCCTTGGCATAGGCATAATAGGCGACATACCGATATACGTTGCGCTGGACTCGGCGGACGTATGGGCAGAGCCGGAGTTTTTTCAGCTGGACGAAGAAAAGCTGCCGGTTGAGGTGGCGGGCGTTCCGCCGGATGCATTCAGCGAGGACGGCCAGCTTTGGGGCAACCCGCTCTACGACTGGGAAAAGATGAAGACGGACGGCTTCGGCTGGTGGATACGCCGCATCGACGGTGCGGGCAAGCTCTATGACGTGATACGGATAGACCATTTCCGCGGCCTTGCGAGCTACTGGGCGGTGCCATACGGCGAAAAGACCGCCATAAACGGAAGATGGCGCAGGGGACCCGGCGCAGACCTTATAAACGTGCTCAAGGGCTGGTTCTGCAGCCTGGAGTTCATTGCGGAGGACCTCGGCTGCGCAACGCCGGATGTTGCAGCGCTGCTCAAGGGATCCGGCTTTCCCGGCATGAAGGTGCTGGAGTTTGCCTTTGACCCGAGCGAGCTGAGCGCCTACCTGCCGCATGCCTACGGCGAAAACTGCGCCTGCTACACCGGCACGCACGACAACAGCCCGCTGACATTGTGGCGCGAGGAGGCGAGCCCTGCGGAAATAGCCTTCTGCGAAAGGTACCTTGGCTTAAACGAGGCAGAGGGCTTCAACTGGGGGGTCATAAGGGGCGGAATGGGCTCTGTCGCGAGGCTGTTCGTCGCCCAAATGCAGGATTACCTCGAGCTTGGGGCGGGCTGCCGAACCAACACACCGAGTACGCTCGGCGGAAACTGGCAGTGGCGCCTATACCCCGACGAGCTGACCGACGGCCTTGCGGAGAGGATATACGAGACGACGAGAATTTACGGCAGGCTGGATAGGCCAAAGGAACAGGCAAAGCAGAAGGATAAATAGCGGCATAAAAAGAGAAGGCCGGTCGTGGCCTTCTCTTTGCTTTTCAGTATGCCGGTATAAGCAGCGTTTCCCCAACTATTATGAGATCGGGATCCTTTATGCCGTTCAGCTTTACCAGCGCATCCACGGTCGTATCGAACTGCTTTGCAATAGCGGTCAGCGTATCGCCCGGCTTTACGACGTAGGTCATGCTTGTGCCGGAGAGGTACGGCTTCAGCTGCGCCCATGTTCGCCTGCCGGCAATGCCGTCCGCGCTGAGCCCCTTTGCCCGCTGAAACGCGGTTAGCGCGCTGTGGGTGCGGCTGCCGAATATGCCGTCCGCCGGGCCCGGGTTAAAGCCCGCGTTATATAGCGCGGTTTGAAGTATGACCACCAGCATACCCCGCTCGCCGCGCCTGAGGTATACGTCGTCGTAGTCGATAAAGGGGGCTATCGCAAGCCATGTGTCCCTGTTTGCTACGCCGGTCTCCGGCAGCCTCGCCGCCCGCTGAAAGACCCTAAGCGCCGCCTGCGTCTTTGTTCCGAAAAGGCTGTCGATGGTTCCCGGGGAATTGCCGGAGGCCTCGAGCGCCTGCTGCAGCAGCCGCACCATGTCTCCCTTGCTGCCCCGCCTGAGAACGTCCGGGTCGGTCTCAAGGGCAAAGGGCTGCAAAAACTCCCACGTCCTTGACCCTATTATGCCGTCCTGCTTCAGCCCGAGCACCCGCTGAAACTGCTCGACCGCGCGCTCCGTGTTCGCGCCGAATATGCCGTCCACCCTTCCGGGGGCATACCCCGCCCGGGTGAGGGCGGTCTGTGCAATGCGAACCTCGTTGCCGGTGTCGCCACGCTGTAATATTCTCATTTCTGCACCTCGCTGATATTGCGCGTCCTGCGCGCTTTATACTGCAAGAGTATGCAGAAACTGGGCAAAGGGTTACGCTATACCAGCTGAAAAAGATAAAATTTCAGGTAATCCGTTTCGGGCACGTTCATGAGCGTCGGGTGGTCCGGAGACTGACGCCGTGCCTCGATGAGCTTTAGCGATACGTTTGCACCCCGCGCTGCGGAGAGCACCATCTTTATAAACAGCTCGTTGTCCATAAAGTGAGAGCAGGAGCAGGTTGCAAGGTAGCCGCCGCGGGGCAGCAGCTTCATTGCGCGGTAGTTTATCTCCTTATATCCCCTTTCCGCACCCTTTATCGCCTTGCGGCTCTTTGTAAAGGCGGGGGGATCAAGTATAACGAAGTCGTAGCCGGCGTGACCCGAGCAAAGCTCCGGCAGCAGGTCAAAAACGTCGGTCACGATAAAGTCCGTCTTATCCGAAAGGCCGTTTCGGGAGGCGTTGAGCCTTGCCATGTCTATCGCCGCTGCGGATACATCTACGGCGGTAACGTGCTCCGCCCCGCCGAGCGCTGCGTTCAGGGCGAAGGAGCCGGTGTGCGTAAAGCAATCCAGCACGCGCTTGCCTGCGGCGATCTTTGAAACCGCCTGACGGTTGTATTTCTGGTCGAGAAAGAAGCCGGTCTTTTGGCCGTTTTCAACGTCAACCTCATATTTTATGCCGTTTTCGGTTATTTCGGTAACGGGAGACGGGGGAGACGGCAAAAAGTCCGCCTCATACCAGCCCTTGCCCTTTTCCAGCCCCTCCAGCTCGCGTATTGCAACGTCGTTGCGCTCGAATATACCCTCGATGGCAACGCCGTCCTGCTTCAGCTGCGAAACGAGCTGACGGTACACCGTGTCCTTTACTCTTTCCATGCCGAAGGAGAGCACCTGAGACACCAGTATGTTCTCGTACCTGTCGATAGTAAGCCCGGGCAAGCCGTCTGCTTCTCCGAATACAAGGCGGCAGCAGGCGTAATCGACAGACCCCATTACGGTCTTCCTGTATGAAAGGGCATACTGCACCCTGCGGGCAAAAAATTCCTCGCCGAAGGTCTCGTTTGCGTTGGAGGCGAGCAGACGAATGCGTATCTTGCTGTTGTAGCTTATAAAGCCCGTTCCGAGGTATGCCCCCTTTTCCGAAAAAATATCAACGAGCGAACCGTTCTCCGGCTCGCCCTCGAGTGCGAGCACCTCCGCATCGTATACCCACGGGTGCCCCAGCCTGAGTGAGTTCTCTGCCTTTTTTGTTATCCTTACCGCCGGAAAGCTTCTTGTCTGCTTCATATTGCAAATATATCCTTTACAGTTGTTATCCAGAGATATAATACCATAAAAACGGCTCGCACACAAAGCCGTATGCGAGCCTTAACAGCCTTATATGCGATTTTACAGCGGCAGTATGCGCCCTGCACCCTTTTCCAGCGCCTTGTCAAAGGTCAGCTTTGCAACCGCCATATCGAATACGGATATGCCGATATTCGAGCAGACGATTATTTCGTCCTTGCTGGTGCGTCCCTCGTGCAGCCCCGCGATTATTTCGCCGGTCTCGCATACGATATGGGGCAGCCCCTCCGGGAAGTAGCCCATCGAGGCGAAGAGCTCGTGCTCGTCTATGCTGTCCACGATGTACTTGTCGGCATCGCGCTGAATGCTGGCCTCCCAGAAGCTGTTCAGATCCATCGGGAATATGGTCTGCCCCGGGCGTATCCATTCCTTCTTTACGATGTTATAGGTCTCTCTGGTGATCTTTGTTGCGGAACAAAGCGCGTCGCAGTTGTCCGCGATCTCCTTCGGCTCCTTGGCCTTGATTATCTGAATATGCGAGGGAATCTCCTTGCCGACGTTTTCGATGAGCGTATCCATCATTGGAGCGTAGGAGTCGTAAATGTATATCTTCTTCAGCTTCTTGAGCGTTTTTACGATGAAGCGAACATGACCCTGACCCTGCACGCCGCAGCCGAACATTCCGAAGGACTCTGCATCCGGGCAGAGCGCCTCCGCCGCAACGGCGGTAACGGCGGGGGTGCGCATCGCGGTGACCCATGAGCCGTCCATTATAGCCATCGGGTAGCCGGTTATAAGCTCATTGAGCACCAGCACGGACGAGGTTTGCGGCAGCCCCCAGTCCTTCGGGTTGCGCGGGTAGCACTCTATCCACTTGCAGCCCATCGCCATCTGCCCGGGGACGTAGGCGGGCATTGCGTGATAAAATACGTCGTCGTGCGGGTGTACGCCTATCTTGGCGGGCATTTCATATTCCTTTTTTCCGTGGGCGATAAACGTCTCTCTGACGGCGTTTATAGTCGCCTCAACGGTCGGGCCGTTTTCCATGCATTCGGCCTTGGTGAGGTATAGCGCCTCACTGCCGATCTTTACATGCTGTTCGATCCTTTTCTTTTCTGCAAGAAGTTCAGGGGTGTAAGCCATTGTTTTTTCCTCCGTATCGTATATTTGACAGTTTATAAACGCAGCCGTTAAAACCGTCACAAAAATAATCGCGATTAGTTTTGGCCTGAAATAAAGCCGGAATCCTCCGGCAGTGTTTTTCCGGCAGCGGCTATTTCAGCCTGTAATGATCCATGATGCGGGTAAGCGCGTACATGAAGTCCTTCTGCGAGGCGCCGGCGCGCTCCGATGCAAAGTCGCAGGAGAGCAGCTCCTTGAGGTAGCCCAGGAAAAGGTGTATCGAGAGGCCATTGAGGAACCTTGCGTCCTCCGCCGTAAAGTAGCCCTCCTTTACGCAGCGGGATATCATTATATAATCCCTGTTGTTGAAGCTGCCGTCCTTGAAGGCATCGGCTATCGTTGGGGAAAGGCCGTTCAGATCCTCCGGAAACATCGCATAGTAGCTCCTGATGATGTCGTTGAGCATACTGCTGTGCCGCCCAAAAAACAGGTTATCGAATATGCTGGCGTTTTTAAAGGCGTGGCGGGAGAAGCAGTCCCATACCGCAACGTGGGTCTGGTAGGTGTTCTCGGAAAGCTCATAGCAGGCGGCGACGTCGCTGAGATATGCTGCAAGGTAGCGCAGCGAGGCATATGTCACCAGCTCATCGAGATCCTTGAAGTAGCGGTAGATATTCGCGCTGTTGCAGCGCATATCCCGTGCCAGACGGCGTATGCTGAGGGCATCCCGTCCCTCTGTTGATATTATGCGGTAAGTCTCCTCGATAAAGCGCCGTTGGGTAAGATCCTCTCGCATGAACCCTCCTTGGTGTGCATTATAATCGCGATTAAATACATAGTCAACAAGTTATCTATTTAACACTATAATACTTTATTATAGCGAAAATAGCAATACGGCACGGTACAAATACCGAAGAAAAAAGGCCGCCCATAGGAGCGACCCTTCTGTATATTTTACCGTTAGTCCCTTGCGCGGGTGCTTATTTCGCCCATTATCTTTTCCTTGAATGCATCCAGCGTCATTGCGCCAAGGTCGCCGCCCTTGCGGGAGCGGACGGACACGACGCCGTTTTCAACGTCCCTGTCGCCAACGACCAGCATATAGGGTATGCGCTGCAGCTGTGCCTCGCGGATCTTATAGCCCAGCTTTTCGTTGCGGTGATCCACCTCGACCCTTATGCCGAGCTTATCCAGCTCTGCGGCGATATTGTCGCATACCTCGGCGGTGCGGTCGGTAAGGGGCAGCACCTTTACCTGAACAGGCGCGAGCCAGGTCGGGAATGCGCCGGCGAAATGCTCGGTTATTACGCCTATGAAGCGCTCTATGGAGCCTAGCACGACGCGGTGTATCATAACGGGGCGGTGCTTCAGGCCGTCCTCGCCGACATACTCAAGGTCGAACCGCTCCGGCATCTGCATATCGAGCTGAATGGTACCGCACTGCCATGTGCGGCCGAGGGAATCGGAAAGGTGGAAGTCCAGCTTGGGGCCGTAGAAAGCGCCGTCGCCCTCGTTTATGACGTAGCTCTTGCCCATGTGCTCGATGGCCTGCTTGAGGGTATCCGTTGCAAAGTCCCAGGTTTCCTTTTCGCCGATGTGATCCTCCGGCATGGTGGATACCTCGATCTGGTAGGACAGGCCGAAGGTGGAGTATACCTCGTCAAAGAGGCGAACGACGTTCTGTATCTCCTGCTCCATCTGATCCCATGTCATGAATATATGCGCATCGTCCTGCGTAAAGCAGCGGACGCGGAACAGGCCGTGGAGTGCGCCGGAAAGCTCGTGACGGTGTACAAGGCCGAGCTCTGCCATGCGCAGCGGCAGCTCGCGGTAGGAATGCGGCTCGAGCTTGTAAACCAGCATGCCGCCCGGGCAGTTCATGGGCTTAACTGCGTAATCCTCGCCGTCTATAACGGTGGTATACATGTTGTCCTTGTAGTGATCCCAGTGCCCGCTCCTGTGCCAAAGCTCCTGATTCAGTATTATCGGGGTGGATATTTCAACGTAGCCATAGCGCTTATGCACCTCGCGCCAGTACTCGAGCAGGGTATTGCGCAGCACCATTCCCTTGGGTAGGAAGAAGGGGAAGCCGGGGCCCTCCTCCATCAGCGCAAAGAGGCCGAGCTCCTTGCCGAGCTTGCGGTGATCGCGCTTTTTTGCCTCCTCAATGCGGGTGATGTACTCCTCGAGGTCGGCCTTCTTTTCAAAGGCGGTGCCGTATATACGCTGGAGCATCTTGTTCTTTTCGCTGCCGCGCCAGTATGCGCCCGCAACGCTCATGAGCTTTACGAATTTTACCTTGCCGGTGCTTTCAACGTGGGGGCCGGCGCAGAGGTCGGTAAAGTCGCCCTGACGGTAGAAGCTGATTATAGCGTCCTCCGGCAGGTCCTGAATGAGCTCGACCTTATACGGCTCGCCCTTTTCTTCAAAGAACTTTATAGCATCGGCGCGGGGCATTTCAAAGCGCTCAAGCGGCAGTGCCTCGGCGATTATCTTTTCCATTTCCTTCTGGATCTGCTCAAGATCCTCCGGCGTGAAGGGCTCCGCGTCAAAGTCGTAGTAGAAGCCGTTGTCTATTGCGGGGCCTATCGCCAGCTTGGCCTCGGGATGCACCCTCTTTACAGCCTGAGCGAGTACATGGGCGGCGGTGTGGCGCATCGTCCAGCGGCCGTCGGCATCTTCCCAGGTGAGCAGCTTAAGCGCGTGGTCGCCCGTTATCGGGCGGAAGGCGTCTGCCCTCTGTCCGTCTATTTCGGCGGCAAGGGTAGCCTTCTTCAGGCGGGGGCTGATGGATTCGGCTATCTGAAGGGCGGTCAGGCCGTCCTCAAACTGCCTTACAGAGCCATCGGGAAAGGTAATGTTCATGGTTTTCCTCCTTTATGCGATATAAATCATTGCTTTGTGCGGTTAAAAGTAAAAATGCCCGCCCCAAGCTCGAAGCAAGGGACGGACAAATTCAAACGTAGTGATGCTTGTCCGCGGTTCCACCCTAATTGGCATAAAACCCACTCTATAAGGGCTGTAACGCGCCCTGCGCGCTCGCAGTAGCGGGGTGGTGTTCCCGGGCGCCGTGCCATCAAAGGGCTTTCAGCCAGCGACCCTTTTTCTCTTTATGGCAGCCCATGCGCCGGTACTCGACCCGTATCGACCCACGATAACAACTAAAATTTGAATTGATTATATGCCGTTTGGAGGGGCTTTGTCAAGGGCGGCGGGTGGGAAAAATTACAGGTGGCTCAAAGCTGCGATAATACACATAATACCATAGCCGGCATATCATGCAGGTATAGCGACAGAAGGAGAAGCGGCGAAATGGCAATGTGCTCCGTCGGCACGGGAAAATATCAAGCGGATATAGGAAGACTGCTCGGGCGGAGGCTCATGCGGCCGGGCTGCAGCGTGCAGCCGGTATGCGGCGGCAGCCTTGTTACGGCAGAGATAAGCTGCCCTATGCAGCGGGCAGAGTGGTGCAGGGCGGTGGCGGAGCTGCTGCTGATGGACCTTGCGCAGTTTGAAATAGCGTATATCGTGAACGAGCTGCCGCTTGGCGTTGAGGAGAAGAAGGAGGTTTTGCCGGAGGCGATATACCGGGCAAGGAGAGCGGAGGGGCTGGGGGCGCTGCAGAGCGGGCTCATGGATTACTTTAAGGAGGGCGGTCACCTCGTGCTGGAGGGGTATATGCGCTTCAGAATGAAGGAATACCGCCGTCAATGGGAGGATTGCGTATATGCCTCGGTGGACGATATGCTGCTCAACGACGAATACATAGAGCTGCTGAGCCTGCTCTCTGCCTTTGTGAGGCTGCGCTCGCCCGGCGCGGGAGATGTGTATGTGATACTGAATCCGGACGGGAGCTGTACCCTTGCCGATGAGGGCGATATGCGAATAGACTACGAGCACTGCAGCGAGGAGGGGATAATGAGCGTGCTGGCGGGGCTTTCCCCGGAGCATATAACCGTCTATGACCTTTCCGGCGGCAGGAGCGCCGGACTTTATCGAAGGCTCAACAGCGTATTTCGGGACAGAGTGCGGTTTTTCAGATAGACCGCGCGGTTCAACAATGCTATAATCAGCATGGGAGGATTGCTTTCCGTGAATGATATGATAGCAGAGAAGCTGAAGCTGCTGCCGGATGAGCCGGGCGTATACAAAATGTACGACGGGAGCGGCGAAATAATATATGTCGGGAAGGCCGTGAACCTCAAAAACAGGGTGCGGCAGTATTTTCAGCATACACCAAAGCCGCCAAAGGTTGAGGCGATGGTGTCCCATATCGAGGATTTTCAATATATAATAACTTCAAACGAAACCGAGGCGTTGACACTTGAAAGCAATCTCATAAAGGCGCTGATGCCGAGGTACAACATACTTCTAAAGGACGACAAGCATTTTCCGTATGTAAGGTTGGATACAAGGCAGGATTTTCCGAGGTTCGAGGTCGTTCGCCGGGTAAAAAAGGACGGCGCAAGGTACTTTGGACCGTATCTTTCCGCAATGAGCCTGCGCGATGCGCTAAACGCCATAAGAGACGTTTTTCCGGTGCGGCATTGCCGCAAGGACATAAGCCGCGCAATAGCCAGAAACGAGCGCCCCTGCCTTATGTATCACCTGGGCAAGTGCTGCGCCCCGTGCAGCGGAAATGTATCGCGAGAGGAATACCATAAGCTGCTGGACAGCGTATGCAGGTTTCTGGAGGGGCATACCGAGCCTATAACCGAGCTGCTCAAGGAGCAGATGAACACCGCGGCGGAAAACATGGAATACGAAAGGGCGGCGCAGCTGCGGGATCGCATAAGGGCGATAGACAGCCTTGCGGAAAAGCAGCAGGCGATCAACGTTTTCGGCAGCGAAAGGGACGTGTTCGCCTTTGCAAAGGACGAGGAGGATGCCGTAGTATTCGCCCTTTTTGAGCGGGGTGGTAAGGTCATATGGGCGGAGAGCATGAGCATAGCCTGCGGCGGCGAGGCGGCGGGCGAGGTAACGGCCTCGTTTTTGAAGCAATACTACGCGGACGGCGTGCCGGTTCCAAAGGAGATAGTCGTTCGCGACCTGCCTGATGAGGCGGAGGCGCTGGAAAAATGGCTTTCCGAGAGCCGGGGCAGCAGGGTGGAGATAATTTGCCCGCAGCGCGGCGAAAAGAAAAAGCTGACGGATATGGCGTACCGAAACGGGCTGGAGGCGATACAAAAGGCGAGGGAGCTTGAGCACAGGAGCTGGGAGCGCGGCGAGGGAGCCATGCTCCGCCTTTGCGGCATAATAGGTCTTAGCGAGATACCCGAGCGAATGGAGTGCTACGACAATTCGCACATACGCGGCAGGGATACCGTATCCGGCATGGTGGTGTTCATAAACGGCAAGAGCGCGCCTAAGGAATACCGGCGGTTCAGAATAAAGGCGGAGGCCAACGGCGACGACTATATGGCTATGCGGGAGGTGCTGACTAGGCGCTTTCAAAAGGCGAGGGACGGGGACGAGAAGTTCAGCCGGCTGCCCGACCTGCTGGTGGTCGACGGCGGGCGGGGGCAGCTCAACGTTGCCCTTGAGGTGCTGGAGGAGTTTGGCCTCTCACACATACCCGCAATAGGCCTTGCGGAGCAGAACGAGGATATAATACTGCCGGACAGCGACGAGCCGATACGCCTTTCGCGGCGCGACCCGGCGCTGCATATACTGGAGCGCATAAGGGACGAGGCACACAGGTTCGCAATAACCTACCACAGGAGCCTCCGCGCGAGGAACGCGCTCATGTCCGAGCTGGATGGAATAGACGGCATAGGGCCAAAGCGCAAGCGGGCGCTATTTGACGCCTTCGTAACGGCGGACGGCATAAGGAACGCCACGATAGAAGAGCTTTGCGCCGCAAAGGGCATGAACAGAGCCGCTGCAGAAAAGGTATACCTGCATTTTCACCCGAAGGAAACAGACGCTGCCGATGCGAAAGGAGAGCAAGCATGTACAAACTGATAGCCCTGGATATAGACGATACCATAACCCAGATGCCGTGCGAGGTGCCGGAGGAGATAATTTCGGCGGTAAGGAGGGCGAAGGAGGCCGGCATACACGTTACAGTCGCAACGGGGCGGGGCTGGCTCGGCTCAAAGATGATAATGGACAGTCTTGACATAACCGAGCCGGTAATAAACTACGGCGGCGCGATGATAAACGACCCAAAGACGGGCAGCAGATTGCACTCGGTCGAGATACCGCCGGAGCTGGTATCCGCGCTGCTGAAGGATGCGGCAGCGGGCGGCATACACGTTCAGCTTTATCAGGGCGATACCGTTATAACCGAAAAGCAGGACGGGTATATCGACGCATACGTTCAAAAGCTGTGTCTGCCGTATGAATACGACGCCGAAATAACCAGCCGCGAATGGCACGGCGTGCCCAAGGTGCTGATGATGACATCAATAGACGAGGCGAAGCGTCTTATACCCGAGTATCGAGAGAGGTACCGCGGCAGGCTGAAGGTATCCGGCTCCGGAAGAGGGCTTATAGAGTTCAACCACCCTGAGGCGCACAAGGGCACGGGGCTTGAATGGATAGCAAGCCGCCTCGGCATAGCGCAATGCGACACAGTTGCTGCGGGCGACAACACGCTGGATATAGAAATGATACGCTGGGCGGGGCTGGGCTGCGCCGTGGATAACGCCGTGCCAGAGGTAAAGGAAGCGGCAGACATGGTGATACCCTCCTGTGCCGAGCACGGCGTGGCGAGGCTGGTAGACTGCATCATAAACGAGAGGATATAGCGCGGGGAGGGCAAGCATGGCGGTAGAGGTAAGCGTTAGGGAAATATGCGGCGAGCTTGAGCTGACGGCGCTGGAGCCGGGCAGCGGAACGATAACCTTTCAAACGCCGGAGATAAGCCGCCCGGGGCTGCAATTCACCGGCTTTTATGAAAAATTTGCCCCAAAGCGGGTGCAGCTCATCGGCAATGCCGAAATGTACTATCTGTACAGCCTGCCGCAGGAGCAGCTTGAGGACAGGATGGACAGGTTCATGAAGCTGAACATACCCTGCATAGTTTGCGCCCGCGGAAACAGGCCGCCGGATACGCTGCTGGAAAAGGCACGGCAGCACGGCGTGCCGGTATTTATAACCAACCGAACGACGGACAGGGTCGGGCACGAAATATCCAGCTTCATACAAAAAAAGCTCGCGCCGCGGATACTGCTGCACGGCGAGCTGATGGATATATACGGCACGGGTGTGTTTATACGGGGGGAGAGCGGCCTCGGCAAGAGTGAAACCGCACTGGATCTCATACACAGCGGGCACAGGCTGATAGCGGATGACGTAGTGGAGATATCCCGCCTTGGCGAGCGGCTGGTCGGCACTGCGCCGAACGCTATAAAGCATATAATGGACATACGCGGGATAGGCATAATCGACGTGCGCTACCTCTACGGAATGAGCGCGATACTGCCGGAAAAAGATATTAACCTCGTTATAGACTTAAAGGAGCTTTCCGAGTATATGCATATGGGCGAGGAAAAGAGCGATGCTATGGAGATACTCGGAATACCCGTGCCGCTGACGCTGCTGCCGATAAGCCCGGGGCGCAACGTGGCGGTGCTGGTCGAGGTGGCGGTGCGCAACTTCAGGCTGAAGCACATGGGATTTGACACTGACGGGGAATTTGAGCCAAAGCGCAAATAAGCCTTAAAAGGGGGATGGCATATGTACCAGATAGGAGTAGATATCGGCGGCACTAACATAGCTATGGGGCTGGTGAACGACGAGCTGGACATCGTTCAGAGAGTCAGCGTGCCCTTTGAAGCGGAGGACGGCGGGGAAGGTACGGCAGAGAAGATATACTGCGGGGTCATTGCTATGCTGGAGCGGCATGGTGTGCCGCTTGAGGCGCTGCAGAGCATCGGCGTGGTGGTGCCCGGCAGCATAGACCCCGAGGGCAGCGTAGTCATCAATGCATATAACTTAAATTTCCACAACGAACCGCTCAAGGCGAAAATTAAACATTATTTTGATGATATTCCGGTTATTCTTGCAAACGACGCGGACGGCGCGGCGCTTGCGGAGCTGCACAAGGGGGCGTTTGTAGGCTGCAAAACGGCGGCGCTGTTTACCCTCGGCACAGGCGTCGGCGGTGGGCTGATAATCGGCGGGAGAATGTTTCGCGGCGGCCTCGGCAACGGCTGCGAAATGGGTCATGCGATACTCGTGAGCGGCGGCGAGCCGTGTACCTGCGGGAACCGCGGCTGCGTGGAGGCCTACTGCTCCGCAACGGCGCTGATAAGGGACGCAGTACGCGCAATGAAAAGAAAGCCCGGGAGCCTTCTTCTTGAACGGACGGGCGGCGACGAAAGCAGGATGGACGCAAAGCTCGCGATAGACTGCGCCCGCGACGGGGATGCAGCGGCGATGGAGGTATTCGACAGCTATATCGACCACCTCGGCTCCACCGTGGCCTCAATCATGAATTTACTGGATTGTGAGCGGGTCGCGATAGGCGGCGGGGTCTCCGCCGCGGGTGAGTTCCTCTTTGAGCCGCTGCGCAAGAACGTACACGCAAAGTGCTTCTACGAGCACCACGGCGAGGTGGTGCCCGCGGCAATGGGCAACAATGCCGGGATAATCGGCGCCGCAATGCTCAAGAAAAACGAGAATTAGCCTCTGGAAACACAAAAGCAGCTGTCAAGCCGGCAGCTGTTTTTCTGCTATCTATATATTTTGCCTACCAGCCAGTTGACGGTCGTCGCCGGTAGCAGCTTGTTTATCAAAACGAACAGCTTGTACTGAATGCCTACGGTATAGAGCGGCCGGCAGCGGCGGGCGGAGGCCGCCCGAAGAATGGTATTTGCAACCGACTCCGGCGGCATACCGTTCTGCTCGTCGTGCTCCATTACGGCTACTGCGTGGTCGAGCGAGCGGTATATATCGCCGCCCACGTGCGACTTTTTCCGTGCGGCGGTGAAGCCGGTCTTTATATCACCGGGCTGAACGGCGCAAACCTGTATACCGAACGGACGCACCTCGTTGCGCAGGGCGAGGGTCAGCGAGTTTATCGCGGCCTTTGCGGCGGAGTAAAACGCCTGATAGGGTATGGCTATCGGCGCCGCAACCGAGCTCAGGTTGACTATCCTCCCGCTCCCCTGCTCCCGCATATACGGCAGCACCGCCTGTATGCAGTTCAGCGCGCCGAAGAAATTCACCTCAAGCTGGGCGTGTGCATCGACAGGGTCGGTAAACTCGACCGGGCCGGATATGCCAAAGCCGGCGTTGTTTACGAGCAGGTCTATGCTCCCCGACCTTTCCTTTACGGCGGAAACGGCTGCGCGTATGCTGTCCGCATCCGTGACGTCAGCCGTTATGTGGGCTATACCCTCAAAGTCGCTCCCGCGCCTGCTTAATTCGTATACTGTGTATCCCCTTGAGCTGAGCAGCAGCGCCGTTGCGCGACCTATGCCGCTGCTGCCGCCCGTCACTATCGCAACGCGGTTCATTTTTCCTCCTTGAGTACCTTAGCGAGTATATCCATGGCCTCGTCCAGTATGGCGTTGGTGTGGGTGGCCATATAGCTGGTTCTCAGCAGGCATTCGGTCATCGGTGTTGCGGGGGGCAGCACGGGGTTGACGTACACCCCGCCGTCATACGCCTTCTTTGCCATGAGCAGCGTGTTCTCCGGGTCGTGGGTGTATATGGGCACTATCGGCACCTCGGTGAGCTTATGCGGTATGCCGCGCTCGGTGAACCCGCGCTGTACGTATTTTGAAATATCATGCAGGCGCTGTACCCGCTGCGGCTCCTTTTTAAGTATTCTCAGCGAGGCAAGGGCGCAGGCGCAGCTTGCGGGGGGGATGCTTGCGGCGAAAATAAACGGGCGGGAGCTGTGGCGAACGTAGTCGGCGATATCCCTTGACGCGGCTATATACCCGCCGAGACTTGCAAGGGACTTGCTGAAGGTGCCCATATATATATCGACGTCCTTTTCAAGGCCAAAGTGGCTTGCCGTTCCTCTGCCGCCATCACCCAGCACGCCCAAGCCGTGCGCATCGTCGACCATTATGCGCGCGCCGTATTGACGCGCGAGGCGAACTATATTCGGCAGATCGGCTATGTCGCCGCCCATGCTGAACACGCCGTCGGTAACTATCAGACAGCCGGCGGTATGCGGCACTTCCTGCAGCTTCTTTTCAAGGTCGTCCATGTCGTTGTGGCGGTAGCGGAGCATCGTTGCCTGCGAGAGGCGGCAGCCGTCGTAAATGCTGGCGTGGTTCTCCCTGTCGCATATTACAAAGTCATGCCGGCCAACCAGCGCGCTGATTATGCCGAGGTTGGATTGAAAGCCGGAAGGAAAGGTCACTACGGCTTCCTTGTGAAGAAAGTCTGCAAGCTCCTCCTCCAGCTCAAGGTGAAGCCTCAGCGTTCCGTTTAAAAAGCGGGAGCCGGAGCAGCCGGAGCCGTATTTATCCAGCGCCGCCTTGCCTGCCGCAATGACCTCCGGGTTGCTGGTAAGGCCGAGGTAGTTGTTGGAGCCAAGCATTATCCGGCGCTTCCCCTCCATAACGACCTCGATATCCTGCCGCGTTTCCAGCGCATGAAAATATGGATATATGCCCTTTTCCTTTGCCTCCTGTGCAAGGGCGTTGGGCTTTAGCTTTTCAAAAAGATCCACGCTGCATCCTCCTGTGATACAATTTAATTAAAATATTTGAATGATTCAATTATTAAAGTATTTTAATCTTGCTCCGGCGTTTAGTCAAGCGAATATACATACTTATCGCGCAAAACAAGAAATAATTAACGGAATATTAAAGGACGCCAAGTTCAAATTGAATACTTGCGCCGAATGATCTATTTTGCTATGCTAAACAGCAGGAAAGGGGAATTTAACGACATGACCTTTGGAGGATTCTTGGCGGGTCTTTTGCAGAACCGCCCGCTCGTGAGCGCCGTTGTGGCCTGGGCTGCGGCGCAGATATTAAAGACCATCATAAACTACCTTGTGAATCGGGAGTGGAAGGCGGAGAGACTCTGGGGCAGCGGCGGGATGCCGAGCTCGCACTCGGCAACGGTGTGCGCCTTTCTCGTGTCAACGGGGTTTAATTACGGCCCGGATTCGTTTGAGCTCGCGATAGCGTTTCTCTTTGCCGTTGTCGTCATACACGATGCAAGGGGCGTTCGCCTTGAAACGGGGCGGCAGGCGGAGATACTCAATTCCATCACCCGCTTCCTCAGGGCGAAGGACGGCAGCATACAGCTGCCGGAGCAGGAGCTGAAGGAGCTGGTCGGTCATACGCCGTTTCAGGTCGCGGTCGGCTCTGCAATAGGCATCATAACAGGGCTGCTTTTGCACTGAAAAAGCGCCGAAAAGGCAATATGCGCGCAGGGGATACCCTAAACGGTATTCCCTTTTTTGTTGCTGTTGCGCAGCTCTTCGGCCGGATATATCATCCAAGCAGAACGACAGGTTCAAATAAATCAAGCTTGGAGGATAGCATGATACACAGGCAATTTGCACAGCGGCGCAGGCTTATGGCAAAGGAGCGGCAGTTCGTCGTTACCCTTGCGGGCAGCTTTAACAGCTCCAGCACATACGGCGCGAGATATGTCGTAATAAACGGCAGCGTAATTACCCAGCCGGGGGAGTATACGGTGGATGATAATACTAAAATAACGCTGCATACCAAGGTTTCGCCTAGGATGATAACCATGGCGGCCAAGGGCGGGATATGGATAAACGGCACATGCGTAAGGTCGGCGCGCACCTGCGTAACTTCGGGGCCGGATTATCAATATACGGTTCGCGGGAATTGTACCATAACCGGTCAGGGCACCGTTAACTCGGCCAGAGGAACTGCGAGGATAGACGTTGCGGAATAGAAAAAAACGGGGGCTCGCTTTCAGCCCCCCGATTGAATGTGCATATTTATTCAACAAAGCTCACAACGAGGTCAACCAGCACCTGCGTCATCTCCTCGAGGCTGCTTGTAGGTATCCATTCGCGTATGCCGTGGTAGTTGTGCCCACCGGTCGGCAGGTTTGGGCATGGCATACCCTCCCAGGAGAGCCTTGCTCCGTCCGTTCCGCCGCGGATGGGCACCGTCCGTGCGGGTATTCCGTTTTTTTCAAAGGCGGCCTTGGCCTTGTCAATAAGCACCATGTGCGGTTGGATCTTTTCTTTCATGTTGTAGTAGCTGTCGGTTACGGCAGCGGTTGCCGTGCCCTCGCCGTAGCGCCGGTTTATCTCGGCGGCGAGGGAAACAAAGAGCGCCTTGCGCGCCGCAAAGCTCTTTTCGTCGTGGTCGCGGATTATATAGCTCAGCTCGGCATGCGTAACGCTGCCCTGTATGTCGTGCAGGTGAAAGAAGCCCTGATAGCCGCAGGTGCGCTCCGGAACCTCCAGCGGCGGCAGCATATTGTGAAACTCGATGCCGACGCCCAGCGCGTTTATCATTATGTCCTTTGCTTCACCCGGATGCACGCCGACTCCGTTTACGATGAGCACGGCGGAGGCGGCGTTGAAATTCTCGTATTCTATCTCGCCGATGGGGCCGCCGTCCACGGTATAACCAAAGCTGCAGCCCAAGGTGGATACGTTTATGCCGTCCGCGCCGCGGCCTATCTCCTCGTCCGTGGTGAATATCACCTTTACCTCGCCGTGCGGTATATTTTCCCGAATGAGCCGCTCTATTGCGGACATTATCTCGGCTATACCGGCCTTGTCGTCTGCGCCGAGCAGCGTTGTGCCATCGGTAACGATAATTTCCCTGCCGGCAAAGGCGGATATGCCGGGGCAGAGCGCCTCGTTCATAACGGCGCCGGAGGCGAGCTTAAATTCTCCCTCCGGGCAGAGCAGAACGCGGGGTGAAACGCCCTCGCCCGGCGCATCTGGTGCGGTGTCAACGTGGGCGATAAGGGCAATAGACGGCGCACCCTTTGCGTTTGCCGGCAGAGTACCGTATACGTTATAGTTCGCATCGGTGTGTATATCGGCAAGGCCGAGGCTGCGCATTTCGTCTGCAAGCTCGTCGATGAGCGCCTTCTGCCGCTCGCTCGAAGGGGCAGCGCCGCTGCCCTCGTCCGATGTGGTGTAGTATTTTACATATTTGAGGAAGCGTTCCTTTGTGGTCATTATATCCTCCGAAATACGGTGTCTTCTTTAACTCAAAGGGTAGCGTATTTGAGGGGCAAAGTCAACCTTTCGGAAAGTGCATAGGGCATAAGAAAGCTGCATAAAAACAAAAAATATATTATTTTTCAAAAAAGGTATTGACATGACGGCAGCGCGGGAGTAGAATGTACCCAGTTTTGAGAAAGGAAGCGTAAGAAGATGACGAAGTTCGCCAGCATCGAGTTTGCCAGCTACTATTACTATTACTTTTACGCAAGAAGTAATGGTTGTTTGTGCTGTGCATCGAGGGCGAAATGATGAATTGAGCTTACGATGAGAATAAGCCGCATGAGCAACCGCTTGTGCGGTTTTTATTTTAAAAATTTTTTCAGGAGGAAAGAGACAATGAAAAAGACACTTGCAATTTTGATGGCAGCAATGCTGCTGCTCGGCGGCCTTACCGCCTGCAGCTCCGCAACGACAGAGGAACAGGCTGCGAGCAGCTCTGCAGAAGCCAGCTCCGCAGAAACCACCGGCGTTGCCTCGGGTAGCTTTACGGTAGGCATATGCCAGCTCGTTCAGCACCCCGCGCTTGACTCTGCGACTCAGGGCTTCAAGGACGTACTTACCGAGACCTTCGGCGACAGCGTGACCATTGAGGAGGGCAACGCCTCCAACGACATACCGACCTGCGCTACGATAGTAAACGGCTTCGTATCCTCCGGTGTCGACCTTATCATGGCAAACGCTACCCCCGCCCTTCAGGCAGCGGTAGCCGCTACAAATACCATACCTATCCTCGGCACCTCGGTTACAGAGTACGGCGTTGCGCTGAATATAGACGACTTCAACGGCACCCCGGGCGGCAACGTATCCGGCACCTCCGACCTTGCGCCTCTTGATCAGCAGGCGGCTATGGTAAAGGAGCTGTTCCCCGAGGCAAAGACCGTAGGCATACTTTACTGCTCCGGCGAGGCCAACTCGGTATATCAGGCAAATGTCGTTAAGGAATGCCTTGAAAAGGACGGCCTTACCGTAAACATCTTCACCTTCGCGGATTCCAATGATGTATCCACCGTTGCAACGAGCGCTGCCGCTGAGAGCGACGTCATCTACATACCTACCGACAACACCGCCGCCTCCTGCACCGAGGCTATCGCGGCCGTTACCGTTCCCGCCGGCGTTCCTATAATCGCGGGCGAAGAGGGCATCTGCAAGGGCTGCGGCGTGGCCACCCTTTCCATCGACTACTACGAGCTTGGCCGCACCACCGGCGAAATGGCCGTTCGCATACTCAGGGGCGAGAGCGATATATCCGAGATGCCGGTGGAGTACTTCCAGGGTTCTGTAAAGAAGTACAACAAGACCATTGCAGAAAAGCTGAATGTTACTATCCCCGAGGGCTATGAGGCCATTGAGGACTAAAGCACAGCACGGACAAAGCAAACACAGGAACAGGAGAAATTGAGATGAATGCAGCGGTTTGTTTGGGGCTTCCCAGTGTCGCCAACCTTATATCCAGAATGCCGGGCGGTATTGCCCAGGGAATAATTTGGGGAATAATGGCTCTTGGCCTTTATATCACGTTTAGGCTGCTGGATATCGCTGACCTTACGGTGGACGGCACCTTCGCCACAGGCGGAGCCGTTGCCATAATGCTGATTACCGCAGGCTGCCCCGCTTGGGCGGCGATAATCGCCGCGACCCTTGCCGGCGCTGCAGCCGGGCTTTGCACCGGCGTGCTGCATACCCGCCTTGGCATCCCCGCGATACTCTCAGGAATACTTACGCAGTTTGCCCTGTATTCCATAAACCTTAGAATAATGGGTATGTCGGCCAACCGCTCGGCAAACCCTGATGCGTTTGAGCTGTTCATATCCATGAGGAACGTTCCAAAGGCGATACTCACCGGCGGGATAGTCGCCGTGCTGATAGTTGCCGTGATGTACTGGTTCTTCGGAACCGAGGAGGGCGCGGCTATCCGTGCGACCGGCTCCAATCCCAATATGAGCAGGGCTCAGGGCATAAACACCGGCAACATGAAGCTCATTGGCCTTGCGCTCTCAAACGGTCTCGTTGCGCTTTCCGGCAGCCTTATGGCTCAGTATCAGGGCTTTGCCGATGTAAACATGGGTCGCGGCTCCATAGTTATCGGCCTTGCGGCGATAATCATAGGTGAGGTGCTCTGCACCGCACTGTTCCGCAAGGGCAGGGAGTTCTATATGGATCTGCTGTTCGTGATAATCGGCGGCATAGTGTACTACATGGTTATGATAGTCATTCTCTGGTGCAAGCTGGACCCCAACGACCTCAAGCTGTTCACGGCGGTCATAGTTGCGGCGTTCCTCGCAGTGCCGCATATGCAATCGCAGCGCAAGAGCTCCTTCGGCCTTGCGGGCAAGCGCAGCCTTCAGGAAAACAAAAAGGCATAAAAAGAAAGGGGAAAGATACTATGCTGAAGCTCAATAACGTATGCAAGACCTTCAATCCCGGAACCATAAACGAGAAGAAGGCGCTGCAAAACCTTTCCCTTTCGCTTAAGCCGGGCGATTTCGTTACCGTAATAGGCGGAAACGGCGCGGGCAAGTCGACCATGCTAAACGCAATAGCCGGCGTGTGGCCGGTCGACAGCGGCTCCATAACCATAGACGGTGTGAATGTCACCGGTCAGTGCGAGCATAAGCGTGCAGCCTACATCGGTAGGGTATTTCAGGACCCGATGATGGGTACTGCGCCGGACATGATGATAGAGGAGAACCTTGCGCTCGCAGCAAGGCGCGGAAAGAGCCGCGGGCTCCGCTGGTATGTTTCAAGTGCGGAGAGGGAGGAGTACCGCGAGAGGCTGCACAGCCTCGGGCTTGGACTTGAGGACAGGATGACCGCAAAGGTCGGCCTACTCTCCGGCGGGCAGCGGCAGGCGCTTACGCTGCTCATGGCGTCGCTTCAAAAGCCAAAGCTGCTGCTGCTGGATGAACACACGGCGGCGCTCGACCCCACGACGGCGAAGAAGGTGCTGGATATATCCGACAGCATAATCCGCGAAAACGGGTTGACCGCGCTCATGATAACGCACAACATGAAGGACGCGATAAACCACGGCACCCGCCTTATAATGATGAACGAGGGAAACATAATACTCGACGTTGAGGGCGAGGAAAAGAGCAGGCTGACCAAGCACGACCTGATGGATAAGTTTGCCGAGGTCGCAGGCCGGCAGGTCGAGTCCGACCGTATACTGCTTTCCTAAAAGCGATGATGACCGATAGCGGCAGCGCAGAGGCGCTGCCGCTTTTGTTGTAACCTACACTGTGCCTTCACGCATATTATGCCATATATAAATGCCCTGCAATAACTCCACAGACAGGGCGCTAAGGAGGCAAAATCGTGAATTTTAACAACAACTGCCGCTGTGCCGAGAATTATTGCTCAGATAGCGGGACGCTCGTTGCGGCGGGCACGGCAAGCACCCAGCCCTGCTCCGGCTGGGACGACGAAACGAGCCTTGCGGCATCATATGCCCGGAGCATCGACCTGGCCGCCGCATACTTTCCGGATCAGGCCTATGCTCAGGGTTACTGCCCCTGCGAGGCGCTTGGAAACGGGACGCTGTTCCCGGAGCTTGTGATGTAAGGAGGCTCAGAATGGACGACATGACCAAAAGCGAACTGCTAAAGACCATAAGCGAGTACCAATTCGTGGCGGTAGAGCTGAACCTGTACCTCGACACACACCCTGCGGATTCCGCTGCCCGCAGTGACTACCTTTATTATTCAACGAGGCTCGGCGAGCTTATAGCGTCCTACGAGGAGCAGTACGGCCCGCTGATGAACTTTGGCCACTCCAAAACGGCGACCGGCTGCTATGTATGCAGTGAGTGGCCCTGGGACTAAGGAGGGAAAGACAAAAATGTGGATCTATCAGAAAAAGCTCGAATACCCCGTCAACATCACCAAGCCTAACCCGAAGATGGCAAAGGCGCTCATGGCCCAGTACGGCGGGTCGGACAGCGAGCTGGGCGCTGGCTGCCGCTACCTGACCCAGCGCTTCTCAATGCCGGATAACCGCGTAAAGGCCACCTGCAACGATATCGGCACCGAGGAGATCGCCCACTGGGAGATGATCGGCACCATGATATACCAGTGCATACGGGATGCCTCGCTAAAGGACATCGAGGCGGCGGGGCTTGCAGGCTATTATACCATGCACTCAAAGGGAGTGTTCCCCTCCGACCCGAACGGCGTTCCTTTTACCGCGGCGTATATCCAGTGCACAGGCGACCCTATCGCGGATATTACAGAGGACATGGCAGCAGATGCCGCTGCGCCAAAAGCGCAACACCTTTGCCGTAAAAGCAGAAAGAAGCGCCGCCACGATGGCAGCGCTTCTCTCTCCGCTGTATAGTCCAAATAAGAAATAAGAATAAGAGGTTACGTTTCAGCCGCTTTTTTATCTGCGCTTATAATAGCACGATGCGCTTCACATTACAAATACACAGCTTTAATATTGACTGGGCTGTTATTGATTATATCAATAATGTTTGGGCATCAGGTTCTGAGCGTTGCCCTGAGCCTGTCCGGCTTGAGCAGCAGATCCAGTCCCTCGCAGCAGCAGCGCACCAGCACGTCCGCATGGGAAACGAGCGCAGCACAAACGCCCTCGCCGTCCATTACGGCTATTGAGAGGTCCGCGATGCCAAACATCTTTATATCGTTGAAGCCGTTGCCAATGCAGGCGGTCTTTCCGCCCAGCGCGCGAACTATCTCCTCCTTGCAGTCCGCAGCGCCCGCCCTCGGAAAGGTCTTTACCTCAGCGCCGATGCCGGCGCACTGAGCCCTTACCGTTCCGTAGGTATCTGCCGTAAGGACATATACGCTTGCCATGCCGGAAAGCGCCTTTATCCGCTCCGCAGCGCCCGGAACGAGCTGACCGTCCAGCGCTATCGTGCCGTTGTAGTCCAGCACGATATGCTCTATTTCTATCGCATCCCTGCCGGGTATCTCTATGCGTATCATTTGCTTCTCCCCTCAGCCTTGTATTAACCGTATATTCCCTCGAGGAACTCGCGCGTTATGCTTTCCTTTGGCGCAGAGAAGATATCGCCTGCGCTGTCCTGCTCAATCAGCCGCCCGTCGAACATCACCACGACTCTGTCCGAAATGCGCTTGGCCTGAGCGATGTTGTGGGTAACTATGACTATCGAGTAATCATTTTTCATGCCCTTTAGCATATCCTCGATGACCGCCGTCGCCTTTACATCGAGCGCGGAGCAGGGCTCGTCCAGCATCAGCACCTCCGGCTCAACCGTCAGCGCCCTTGCGATGCAGAGGCGCTGCTGCTGCCCGCCGGATAGCTTCAGCGCGCTCTTATTAAGGTCGTCCTTTACCTCCTCATACAGTCCGACCGTCCTCAGCTTTTGCTCAACTGCGCGGTCAAGCTCCTTTTTGCCGGTCGTTCCGTAGTATTTTAACCCATATACCATGTTTTTGTATATGGAAAAGGGAAAGGGCGATGCCGTTTGAAACACCAGGCCGACCCTGCGGCGAAGCTCCTCTGGCGGCATTTGCGCCGTGTCCTTGTCGCTGAGCAGAACCTGCCCGCTTATGGAAGCCTCGGCGTTTTCGCGCAGCATTCCGTTCATGCAGTGCAGAAGCGTCGTCTTTCCGCAGCCGGAGGGGCCGATTATGGAGGTTATGCCGCCCTTTTGTATGTCGAGGTCGATATCGCTCAGCACCGTCTTTTTGCCGTATGCCGCGCATAGCTTTTTAATTTGAATTATGCTTTCCATTTTGATTGGCTCCTTGCCGCGTATATTGTTGCCAAAAGGTTGCTTATGAGTATAACTGCCATCATCACGAACGCCGTGCCGTATGCCATATTGAACGAGGTCGTCCCCTGCGCAAGCAGCAGGTACAGGTGCAGCGGCATTGCCATTGCGGGCTTGAGCAGGCTCGTGGGCGCGCTCGCATAGGCTACGCCGCCGGTGAATATCAGCGGAGGTGTTGCGCCCATTGCATAGCAGCCGCCGAGTATCAGCCCGGATATCAGCTCGCCGCAGCAGGCAGGCAGCGCAATCTTCATCACGGTATACCGCCTTGAGCAGCCCATTGCGTAGGATGAGAGTATCACCGGCTTCGGAAGCTCGCGGAAGGCCTTCTCCGCCCTTACCTCAATAAACGGCAGTATCATTATACCCAGCGCAACGCCGGAGGAGAGTATGCAGCGCCCCCATTGAAGCTCCCGCACCAGCAGGCTGTATGCGAACAGGCCGAGGACGATCGAGGGAATGCCGGAAATGCATCTTATCACGGCGTGAAACGCATTTATGACGCGCCTGCTTTCGCAGTAAAACACTATGTACAGCGCGGAGGCGATGGCGGGTATTCCACCCAGGACTATCGCAACGGCGGTAAAGCAGAGGCTGCCCGCTATTGCGGGCCATATCCCACCCTCCATGCCGAGTATTGCTCCCTTTGGCGGCTGGGAGAGAAATTCCCACGTTATGGTCCCTGAGCCATGTATGAATACATACGCGAACAGAAACAGTATCGATGCGACCACCAGAGCTATGCTTATATATGCCCAAGCCTTAACAGCCTTGCTCTTCATCGCGTCACACCTCCTTTATGAGCCGCCTGCGCAGTGCCGCTATCATGCCGTTTATAATAAACAGCAGTATCATGAGCACCAGCCCCGCGGCGTACAGCCCGCGGTAATGCAGGCTGCCTGCCTCTGCGGTGCCCATCTCCAGCGCGATAACTCCGGCGATGGTCTCGCTCTTGCCAAGCAGGGTAGGGAACAGGTTTGCGTTGCCTATGACCATCATTACCGCCATGGTCTCGCCCATTGCGCGGCCTATCGCAAGTATCATGGAGAGAAGTATATTGCCCCACGATGCAGGCAGTATGACCGAGGCCACCGCGTGCCATTTGTCTATGCCCATAGCGTTGGAGGCAGGCAGGTATTTTTCCTTTGCCTTCAATATCGTTTCGCTGCAGGAGGAGATGAGGTACGGCAGCAGCATTACGCTTAAAAGTATTGCCGCCGCAAGCACGCAGGAGCCGGTATGCACGCCCAGCTTCATGAACAGCCGAACCAGCACAACGAGGCCGATAAAACCGTATATTACCGAGGGTATGCCGGCCAGCAGGTCGATAGAGGGATAAAGCAGCGCCCTTGCCCGGCCTGATGCGGCGCAGGAAAGATACACGGCCGCGCCGATGCCGACCACCGAGGCTATTATCATCGCCAGCAGCGACACATACAGCGTCGCCATTATAAAATTGAATATTCCAAAGGACGGCTCACCGACATAGGCGATGGGCATCCATCTTTTTCCGAAAATAACATCCCAAACGCTCACTTCTTTGAAGAGCGGAAGGGCTTCTTTCACTATGAAGAATATGACGAAGGCAAGCGTTGCCGTAGCCAGCAGCGCCAGCAGGCCGATAAACAGCCTGAACAGCCTTTCAAGTCTGTTTTGCATAAAGAATTACTCCAAAGGTTATTATGCACAAATGCTGCCGGCGCGTAAAACGCCGGCAGCACGCATTAGAGAATGTTCAAGGGTACTACGCAGCAGGGGTGAAGGCGGGGATGTAGCCGTTCGCTACTACCGTGTCGTAGCCGGTCTGGGAGAATATATAGTCGATGAACGCCTGAGCGGAGGCGGATACCGGCTTGCCAGTAACGAACATTACGGGGCGCTGTATGGTGTACTCGCCGCTGATGATGTTCTCCTCGGTCGCTTCAACGCCGTCGACCTTCATTGCAAAGAGGACCTGCTTCTCGGCGTTGGCCTTGTTGTAGGCGCCAAAGCCGGCATAGCCGATGCCCCAGGGATCGCCCGCGATGTTGGTCGCAAGTTCGGTCATGGAGGCGGACTGGGTAGCGGCGGGGGTCACCTCGCTGTCGCCCATTACGGACTTCTGGAATACCTCGTATGCGCCGCCGGAAAGGTCGCGGATGTATACGTTGATGGTCTCTGCGGGCAGGCTTGCGTCTACCTGATCCCAGGTGGTCACTTCACCGGCGAAGATCTTGCGGATGGTCTCGGTGTCCATGTCGTCAATGGTCTTACAGATGGGGTTCTCGATGTTTACGGATACAGTCAGGGCGTCCTTTGCAACTACGAAATCCTTGTAGTCGGCGCCGAGAGCCTCAACCTCAGAATCCTTTATGGCGCGTGCCAGCATGCCGAAGTCGGCAGTGCCGTCGATAGCAGCGCTTACGCCAACGCCGGAGCCGCCGGGAGCAACGTAGATGGAAATGTTGCTATCGGGGAAGGAAGCGTCGACCTTATCCCAGGTCACATAGCCCTCGGTGAAGGAGGAGGCCAGGGAGGAAATTATGGGATAGAGGGAGGTGGAACCGCAGAACAGTATGGAGGACTGGAACTCGTCGCCAGCTTCCTCGGCAGGGGCGGCAGCCTCTTCAGCGGGGGCAGTGGTCTCATCGGCGGGGGCGGCTTCCTCAGCAGCAGGGGCGGCGCAGGCTGCAAGGCTCAGCACCATTACAAGCATCATGATCACAGCAATCAGCTTTTTCATTGTTTTTTCTCCATTTTCGTTATTTTTTGCCGGAAATAGCCCGGCTCTATAATGATAGCATCATTATAGATTTTTTCCAAATTCACAGAAACGATTACAATGGCGGTGTTATCGAAATTATCGGTAACACCGCCGTGTGCTTATAACATTAGCAATACTTATCCCTATGTGACTTCATTTGCCCCTCGAGTGGGACTATGCTGTAATATTCCGCGCCGGAGCGCTCTATCTCGGCTCTTGTGTCGTCTATATGCTCCTTTTCGATGAGCAGCGACATTCCGCAGGAAAGCTCCCCCTGTATGCAGCGGGGTGCCGGAGCTATCCTGTTCAGTATGCCCGCATCGTCCAGTATGCCATGCAGCCTGAGCCCCTGCTCATAGTTTGCAAAGAGTATATAGTACCTTACGTCAGACATTATTTGTTGTCCAGCATCTCGATGAAGGCGCCGATGCGGGTGCGGAGCTGCTCTGCGTCGGTATCGGCATAGTCGGTCTCAAGGTCGAGCACCGGCACGCCGGCATCCTTGAGGGCGCGGGCAACGCTGTACTTTTCGGTGTCATACAGGCAGCAGAACTTCAGGCTGCAGTCGATAACGCCGTCCACCTTGTATTCCTTAACCATCCTGAGCAGGTCGTCTATGCGGCCGGTGTTCGGGGTGAAGCAGGCGCAGTTGGTCTTCATATAACGCTCGGAGAGCGCCATGAACTGCTCGTCCAGCGTGGTCTTGCTCTCGTCAACGAGGTTTTCAAAGTAGCGTGTTCCGGTGCACATCTCCTCGCAGACGACTGCCGCGCCGCTGGTCTCGATTATGTTATGCAGCTTCCAGTTTGGCACAGCCAGGGGAGTTCCGGTCACGAGTATGCGCTTGGTGCCCTCGGGAACGACAGATACGCCGTCCTTTATGCGCTGCTCCAGCTCATCTGCCAGCCTGTTGCACATTTCTGCGCAGCGTACCGGGTCGTCAAAGAAGGATATCTGGGTCATGAGCAGCACGTCGCGGCCGGATATCGGCAGGCATTCGGATTTGCGTGCGTTGTATACCCTTGCAAGAGCCTTGCGCTTGTTGTTTATTATCTTAATGGCTTCGCCGAGCTTTTCGGGGGTTATCGCGTTTCCTGTGAACTCCTCGACCTTCTTTGCAAACGCGGCGATCTCTTCTTTCCACTTTATTATATCCTTTTCGCGCTTCATCTGCGGAACGTCCATGATATACATTGGAACGTCCTCGCCGAGTATCTCATACGCCTTCTTTTTCGCGTCGCAGGTGGTCTCGCCAACGTACATATCCGCAATGCGGAAGAAGGGACAGGTGCGCCCGAGGCGCGCGCCGACGGATGCCTTTACCAGCGGGCAGGTGCTCTTGGGCAGTACAGCCTCGCCGTCGGGTACCCAGAACTGGCTGCCGCCGCAGAGGCCGGTAACTATTCCGTTTGCAGCGATAACGACCTCATCAGGAACATATACGCAGAAGGTACCGAATACCTTGCGTCCCTCCTTTTGCGCCGCAATAAGCTCGGCGGGGCGTATGCCGTGTACTTCGGATATTACGAGATCCCAGAAATCCATGGCCTTTGGCCTGTTTTTCTGCGTGAGGAAAACATCGCCCACTGCCGTTGGCAATACCTGACAGAGCATATCATGGCTCTCGAGATCCATGCCAAGGTCTTTCCACATCTGTACATAATCTGACATTGATAATACCTCCGTGATTTGTTTTTTTAATTAGAAGAACAGAGTAAGAGATTGTTTGCGCCGAGTGCGCCATATATCGACAATATTGTAACATTATGATACGAATCATGGAAATTCACAGAAGGAATGTTAAAACGGGTGTTATCGAATAACCTGATAACACCCGCAGTTTTTTATATGACGATTTCGTATGTGCCGTCCGTCGCTATCCCTGCCTGCTCGGCGGCCTCAATAAGCTCCTTTTTATTTTCCACCGGTGCGCGCCAGCTCATTCCGCAGCCGGCGGTTATCTCCCGCGGAACCGGTATGAGCCGCCCGGGAAGCCCTTTTTCTGCGCACATCGTCTCCATTGCCATGGCGGCGGTAGTGGTATGAAAGGTGATTATCAGCCAGAGCTTTTTCTCTCTCATTTTGCAAGCTCCGCAACAGCCCGTATGGCCTCGTCCGCTTCCTCCTCGGTATTGAACCAGGAAAAGCTGAACCGAACGGCGCCGACGTCTGTCGTGCCCAGCGCCATATGCATCCTCGGCGCGCAGTGCGCACCGGGGCGGGTGGCTATGCCGTAGCTCTGCGCCAGCTCGTCGGATACCTCGCCGGATTCGTAATTCCTTATGTTCAGGGCAACTATGGCAGTCTTGTCCACGGTAAAGTCGCCGTATACCGTTACGTCGTCGATATGCTTTACCCCCTCATAAAAGCGCAGCATCAGCGAGCGCTCCTTTTCGTGGATAGCTTCCACGCCGGTTTCGGCAATGAACCTTGCCGCGGCGCCAAGGCCGGCTATGCCGTGGCCGTTCAGCGTGCCCGCCTCAAGCCTCGTTGGGTATTCTATAGGGTGTGTTTTGCTGTATGATTGCACGCCGGAGCCGCCGACCTTGAAGGGAAGTATCTCTATCCCCTCGCGAACGCATAGGCCGCCGGTGCCCTGAGGACCCATAAGCCCCTTGTGCCCCGTAAAGCACAGCACGTCTATGCCGGAGGCATCCATATCGACGGGATAGCAGCCCGCAGTTTGGGATGCATCGACTATTATAATAGCGCCGTGTCTGTGTGCGATATCTGCGATGCGCGCAACATCGAGAACGGTGCCTGTCAGGTTTGAGGCATTTGTGCAGACTATCGCCTTGGTGTCGGGTCTCATGAGCCGCTCAAAGTCGTCGTAGTCCACGTTGCCGAGCCTGTCCGCCGGAACGAAGCTCAGCTCGATCCCGCGCTCCGCCTCCAGCCTGTAAAGCGGGCGCAGTACGGAATTATGCTCAAGGTCGGTAGATATTACGTGGCCGTCGGTTATAAGCCCGTTTATGGCGATATTAAGCGCCTCGGTGGAGTTTGCCGTAAAGCAGACGTGATCCGCCCGCCTGCAACCCAAAAGCGACGCCAGCCTGACGCGGGCGTCGTATACCGTTCGGGCTGCGTCCAGGGCCTCCTCGTGGGTGCCCCGGGCGCAGTTGCCCATCGTTTCCATTGCGCGCACCACCGCATCTATCACCTGACGCGGCTTGTGCAGCGTCGTGGCGGCGTTGTCCAGATATATCACGGCTTGATCACCTTACCGGCCTTTGCAAGGGTCTCTACTATTACGTACATATTGGTAACGCTGCCGACCGCGAGCTTATCGGTAAGGCCGTAGAAGTTGAGGCAGGTGCCGCAGGTGAGTATTTCAACGCCCTGAGCCTCCATGCTCTTTAGATCCTCAAGGGATACCGAGCCTTCAACCGTCAGCTTTGCGCCGCCGTTGTAGAAAAGTATTGTCTTGGGCAGCACCTCGAGTTGAGACACGGCGTATATGAAGCCCTTCATGAGGGTATGACCCAGCTCATCGGAGCCACGGCCCATCGCGTCGGTGTCTATTGCAACGACAAAGTCGCCGCGGTTGTCAGTGTGGCAGGAGATATCCTCGCCGCCCATTGCTACGGGGCCGGTTACCTCCATGGTTATCGCAAAGAGGCTGTCGCCGAGCTTTTCGCTCCTGCTCTTGAGTCCCTTGCTGTCCGCAAGGCGGGTGAGGTTCTGTATCGCTATCCCGTTATCAACCTGAACCTCAAGGGTGCCTGCCTCCTTGAACTCGCCTAAAGCCTTGGTAGCCTTTACTACCGGTATCGGGCACTGATCGCCGACTGCGTTGACCTTTACGTTTGCCATTTTCTTATTCTTCCTCCTTAATTGATTTCTTATTATCGCGCTGCTTTGGTTTTTCGCCGCTGCGGTTTCGCACATAGCTCAGGAAGGACTGCTCCATTTTTGTAAAGCTGCGGCTTTTCAGGTATGCAAAGTATATATTGCGGTATGGGCCGTCCTCTTCAAGGTAAAAGCAAAGCACGCGCCCGCTCGCTATCGCGTCCGCCGCCGCCCGCTCCGAAAGTATGGTCGTGCCCTTTCCGGCGGCAACCATGCTCTTTATTCCCTCGATGTTGTTCATATATGCGGCAACGTTAAGCTCCGTCGGGGACATACCTATGCTCTTGAGGTAGTTATCCGTCTCGCGGCGGGTGCCGCTTCCGCTTTCGCGCATTATCATAGGGCGATCCAGCAGCTCGCGCCCGGATACGCCCGCCATCTTTTTCTCTGCAAACTCCTCGTTGTTCGGGGTGATGAGCACCATCCTGTCCCGGCAGACGATATGGTAATTGAACATGGTCTTTCTGCTGCTCGTGCCGACAAAGGCAAAGACCGCCTCGCCGTTCTGCAGCCTCTCCAGCGCAAAGGAGCTGTCTCCATCCAGCACAGAGAACCTGCACTCCGGAAACAGGTCTGAAAAACCGGTAACGATATCCGGTACGATATAGCTCGAGGGCACTGTGGACGCCGCTATGGATATGATCGGCTGATCCTCCTCCTCGTGCCGGAACATATTCTGAAGCATTTCCGCCTGGTTTACTATCACCTGAGCTGCGCGGTAGGCTCGCTTGCCCTCCTCGGTAAGCTCGATGTTCTTCTTCTCCCTGCGCTTTACCAGCGTTACCTGAAGCGCCTGCTCAAGCTGCGCCACATGGCTGCTTATCGTGGACTGGCTGAGGAACAGCTCGTCCCCCGCCTTGGAAAAGCTCCTGTGCTCCGCAACCTTAATGAACACCTCAAGCTGCCTAAGGCTGATATCCATCTCAAAACCACCTTTGTTTTTATCAATGTACAGTATACAACAACATGATTTCTTTTCCCACAGTACATTTCATTCGAATTGCGGATAATGTGATATTTGTTATCTATTTTATCAATATCGATATATTGCTTCGATGCTGTTCTCACTTGTCGGAGCATAGCTATATTATGAAAACAACAAAAAGGAGGGCGAAGCATTGGGCAGCGGTGCATCGTGCAGGAGCGTATTTCGGCAGGGCAAGCCGAACAGGGCGCTTTTTCAAGAAAAATGGCTGGAAATGCTGCGGAGGCAGCCGTGAGGGCGGCAATATACTGCCGTCTGTCCGAGGAGGACAGGAACAAGCCTGCCGGCTGCGAGAGCGGCAGCATACTCAACCAGAGGGTCATGCTTATGCAATATGCATTGGAGCGGGACTGGGAGGTATACGGCGTATACAGCGACGACGACTATGCCGGGGCGGACAGGAGCAGGCCGGCCTTTCGCCGGCTTATAGCTGATGCCGAGGCGAAAAAATTTGACGTAGTGCTCTGCAAAACGCAGTCCCGCTTTACGCGGGAAATGGAGCTTGTGGAAAGGTACATAAACGGGCTTTTTCCGCTTTGGGGAATACGGTTCATAAGCGTTGCGGACGGCTGCGACACGGCGGACCCCGCCAACAAAAAAAGCCGCCAGATAAACGGCCTGGTCAACGAATGGTATCTCGAGGACATATCCCAAAGTATAAAGGCGGTGCTCGACAGCAGGCGGGCAATGGGGCTGCATATAGGCTCCGGCGCGCCGTACGGCTATGCAAAGGATCCGAGCAGAAAGGGACACCTCATAATAGACGAGGAAAGGGCAGAGGTCGTGCGCCGGATATTCGCCATGTACCTTCGGGGCAGGGGAAAAACGGCGATTGCCCGCAGCCTCAACAGCGAGTGTATACCGTCGCCGGGCGGCGGGCTGTGGCGGCACTCTGCAATAGACAGGCTGCTCCGCAGCGAGGTGTATATCGGGAACATGGTTCAGGGGAAATACGGCAGCGAATCCTATAAGACCAAGAAAAACAGGCCGCAGCCGCCGGAAAGGTGGTTCAGGGCGGAGAACACGCACGAGGCGATAATAAACAGGGAGGAATGGGAAAAGGTTCGGCAGCTTGCTGCCTCCCGCGCCAAGACCGGCAGCAGGCAAAGCGGCGGAATATTCGCGGGGAGGGCATACTGCGCTTACTGCGGCAGCCCAATGAGCTCCTGCCGCAGCAGGGGCAGGAGCTATCTCCGCTGCTCGCTTAAATACGCCTCACGGGACGCCTGCACCGGCGGGTTTATATCGGTAAGCAGGCTGGAGGGGCTCCTGCTTGCAGAGCTAAACCGAATAGCCGCGGAATGCCTTGAGCCGGAAAAGCTGAAGCTATCGCCGGACGGCGCTGCAAACAGGCTCAAAAGGCAGCTCGAGGGGTGCGGCGCTGCAATAGCCGGGCTGTATCTCCACAGGGCAGAGGGTGTGCTGAGTGAGGGCGACTTCCTTGCTGCCCTAAAGCGGCTTACGGCAAAGAGACAGCGGCTCGAGGAGACGCTCAAGGAACAGACCGCCGAGCAGGAGGTGCCGCTGCGGCTTTCCTCGCTCAGCAGGGAGGCGATAGAAATAATGACAGACCGCATACTCATAGGCCGGCGGGGAAAAGGCAGCTTTGACGTGCCCGTTGAAATACGCTGGAGCTTTTAGAAGGTGCTGCGCTTTGTGCGCAGCAGCAGAGCAGAAGGCGCGCGCAACATATGAGCACCTTATGGCTATGACCGACGACTCTGCGATACTCAACCCGCTCCGCTTCCTCCGCGAGCGCGAGATAGTACACTTTCAGCGCTTCGGCGAGTGCCTGAACATACTGCAAAGCAGCATCACCGGCGGCGCAACGATAACCGTGCCCAATATGGGCAGCCCCTGCTCGAATATGTAGCGTATTAAAAAAGAGCCGGCGAAAACCGGCTCTTTTATGTGGCCTGATATTTATGCTGCCTGCTCTGCCGGGGCCTCGGTCGCCTCGGGCGTCTCGGCCTGCTGCTCTGCCGGGGCTTCAACGGCCTCGGCCGTCTGCTCCGCGGCGGGTTCGGCTGCCGTTGCGGCGGCAGCAGGGGCTACATAGGCAACGGAGGGTATGGTAGCAGACTCCATATATCCCTCGCCTGTGGCGGAATCAAGGTCGATATGAGCGGGGGTGAACTGTACTTCCGTAGTTGAACCTTCCTTAAGCGAGGCCTCGTTGTAGAAGAGGCGGAAGCTGCCGTCCTTCATCCTCACAAGCAGACCGATGGGCTTTTCGGGAGATGCAACTGTTTCAACGGCTGCGGTCTCCTCTTCGGTCTTCTTTTTGTCCTTGTCCTTGCTGTCCTTGGTCTCTTCCTGCTTCTTTTCAACCTGAACCGAGGCACTTTCAAAGCCGGTGAGGTATACTATCCTGCAATCGCTTTCGCTTATCCATTCGGAATAGCTCGCCCAGTTGCTGCCGGCGAGGGATTCCATAGTAACGGCGGGGCTGCCGTCGGTGTAGCTCACAAAGCTGCCGGCTGTGGCCGTTACAGCTGCCTCGGTGGTTTCCTCCTCGGTCTTCTTTTTGTCCTTGCTGTCCTTGGTTTCCTCGGCGGGCTTGGGCTCACCTATGGTGCCCTTTACATAAGAGCTGTTCATGTTCGTTGCCAGCGTTTCAAGCAGCTGCTCATGGTTTGCCGCAAGGTTGTAAAGCTCGGTGTTCATAGCGGTTACGCTCTCAAGGGTGAGGGAGGGCAGAAAACGCTGAATGATCGACGCATATTCCTGATTGGACAGGTAGGCGGAGGCCGCGTCGGCAGTGCCGAGCGCAAGCGCGCTCGTGCGGAAGGCTGCGTATGCGTTTGCATCTGCGAAGGAATCCAGCGCCGCGAGGAAGGCGGTATCGCCGCCGTTCTCAGCTTTTTCGATAACGGTCGCAAGAGCTGCGCTCTCAATGCCAAAGCGGGAAAGCTCCTTGGCCTGAGTTGCGTTTTCAAGCGCCTCGGAGTACAGCCCTTCCGTGGCGTTCATGGTAACGACAACGTTTCCGTCCGCAAGGCTTATGCCGGTAAGGTTGGCAAGGAACGGGTGTACGCTGCGGCTGATACTCACGCAAAGGTCGGAGGGTTCTATGCCGAAGCGGCCGCAGACAAAGCTCGTGGGCAGCGTCCAGCCGTTGCCGAGCTTTATGGTGTTTACGGCTATCGTAATGTCGGAATCATCGAAGGATATGTCGCAGTCCGCCGTAAGGGGTATGCGGACGCTGCCGAAGCAGGTCAGCTCAACGTTTACCGAGAGCACGTCGTTTTCGGTGGATATCCCCATATTCGAGAGGCGGATGTTCTTCTCCGCAAGGCCGGTGTCCATCTTCTCGAGCTTTTCAAAGGCGCCGGTGTTGTAGAGCAGCCACCAGATGTCGTTCTTGTCCAGCTTTACGGACATGGTCTTGTCCTGAGAGGAGAAGGCGTAGCGCTGGGTAAAGTCCATGGCCTCGCTCTGCACGCATTCGGTGATGTTGTCGTACTCACCACCGCACTTTTGCAGGTAGAGCAGGAAGCCGGCACAGACGGCGACCAGCACCAGTATCACGGCCAGAACTATTAAAATGATGGTCTTGACCCGCTTCTGCTGCTGCTTTTTCTTTTTGCGCGCCTCGCGTGCCGCTTCCTTTCGGGCTGCGCGCTCGGCTGCTTCCTCGTCGGTTAGTATTTTTTCACTGTCCCTTAAGGGGGTATTGTTTTCCATAGCTCAACTGTCCTTTCATTGCGCATCGTGCCGCCGCGGGACTAAACTGCGCCGGCTCAAGTACTCAAATAATGGTGACGACATATACCTCTGCATATATGCTCATCATGCATTTTATCACGGAGAACCAAAACTAACAAGGGTGTACTCAAAATTGACACATTTTACCGCCGGTTTGGCCGTATATGAGCGGGCAAGGGCACAAAAAATAATTCCCATAAAAATAGTGGGAATTGTTGACACATGACGGGCAAGGTGGTATATTTAGCTAAGTAATTCACAGCACACAGGTGGGAATTGAGGTGATGGGCAAATGAAGCTTTCCACAAAGGGAAGATACGGCCTAAAGGCCATGGTAGACCTTGCGGTAACGTACGGAAGGGGCTATGTCAGCATAGCGACGCTGGCCCAGCAGCAGGGAATAAGCGAATCCTACCTTGAGCAGCTTATTGCCTCGCTGAAGAAGGCGGGGCTGGTGGAATCGGTGCGCGGGGCGCAGGGCGGCTACGCCATAGCCCGCAGGCCGGAGGAGATAAACGTTGGCGAGGTGCTTCGGGCGCTCGAGGGCAGCACGTCGGTGATGGACTGCGTGGATGTCAACAGTGCGGGCTGCGACAACGCCTGCAGCTGCAGCGCGAGGCCGCTATGGCTGAAGCTGCAGAAGAGAATAGACGAGGTGCTTGACACAACTACCCTTGCCGATATGGCGGGTGACTATAAAACACAGTTGAGCCGGCTTGACAAGGCTCAGGAGAGGAACAGCAAATGAGAAGAGTATACATGGACAACGCAGCCACAACGTCCCTTGCGCCGGAGGTGCTGGAGCAGATGATGCCGTACCTGACTACGATATACGGCAACCCCTCCAGCGTACATTCCTTTGGGCGGGAGGCAAAGGTCGGCGTCGACAAGGCGCGCGAGCAGCTTGCGAAGGCGCTGAATGCAGAGCTGGATGAGATAATATTCACCGGCTGCGGAACAGAGAGCGATAATACCGTGCTGCTTGGCGTTGCGGAGCGGTACAAGAACAAGGGCAACCATATAATCACCACCAACATAGAGCACCATGCGATACTTCACACCTGCGAATACCTTGAAAAGCACGGCTGCGAGGTGACCTATCTGCCGGTCGATGAAAACGGCATGATAACGGCGGAGCAGGTCAGAAATGCCATAAAGGACAACACCGTGCTGGTATCCGTGATGTTTGCCAACAACGAGGTCGGCACCGTGATGCCGATAGCCGAGATAGGCAGGGTCTGCAGGGAAAAGGGCGTGTTCTTCCATACCGACGCGGTGCAGGCCGCAGGGCATCTGCCAATAGACGTAAAGGCGATGAACATAGATATGCTCTCCCTTTCCGCGCATAAGTTCCACGGGCCAAAGGGCGTCGGCGCACTGTATGTGCGCCGCGGCATACGCCTTCCCTCGCATATAATGGGCGGCGCTCAGGAGCGCGGCCGCAGGGCGGGAACCGAGAACACCGCCGGCATAGTCGGCCTTGGCGCTGCGATAGAGCTTGCCTGCAGGAACATGGAAGAGAACACAAAGCGCATGACCGCGCTGCGGGACAGGCTCATGGCCGGCATAGAGCGCGAGATACCCGATGTGAAGCTCAACGGGCACAGAACTCAGCGCCTGCCGAACAACGTTAATTACAGCATAAAGTACATTGAGGGCGAGTCAATACTGCTGATGCTGGACATGAACGGCATCGCCGCCTCCTCCGGCTCCGCCTGCACCTCCGGTTCGCTGGATCCGTCGCATGTGCTGCTGGCGCTCGGCCTGCCGCATGAGATTGCGCACGGCTCGGTTCGCCTGACGCTGGGCGACGACACCACTGAGGAGGATGTAGATTACGTGATAGATGTGCTCAAGAAGACCGCAGAGCGGCTGAGGGCAATGTCCCCCCTGTATAAGGGCTAAACAACGAAAGAGAAAAGGAGATAAGCCATATGTATACCGAAAAAGTACTCGATCATTTCAGCCATCCACGCAATGTGGGCGAGCTTAAGGACGCAAACGGAGTAGGCATGGTCGGCAACGCAAAGTGCGGCGATATAATGCAGATGTTCCTGAAGGTGAACGACGACGGGATAATTGAGGATGTCGGCTTCAAGACCTTCGGCTGCGGCGCCGCGGTCGCAACAAGCTCTATGGCGACGGAAATGATAAAGGGAAAGAGCGTTAAGGAAGCGCTGAACCTTTCAAATGCCGCCGTGGTTGAGGCGCTGGAGGGGCTGCCCCCGCAAAAGATACACTGCTCCGTTCTGGCGGAGGAGGCCGTTAAGGCCGCGCTGGAGGACTATTATAAGCGCAAGGGCGTTGAAATGCCGGAGGAGCTCAAGCAGAAGGTCGAGCATAAGGACGTGCACGAGGTGGAAAACCACGACTGATGCTGGCAGAGCATACATAACTTAGCATAGTTGGCCTCGCTCCTTTGTGGGAAGAATAAGCCCGAAAGGAGTGAGGCTTTTTATGAAGACCGTAGCATTTGCGTTGGGAATGGCGGCCGGCATGGTAATGGCCGGTACGGCGCTTTCGGCGGCGTACCCGGATGTGCCCAAGCGCGTTGCAAAGGATGCACGCAGGGCGGTGCGCTGCGGCAAACGCGCGGTGTGCAGCGTCCTTAAATAAGGGCGGGCACATGCGAAAAGATGACCCGTTTGTAAAATTACGGGTCATTTTTTATTGATTAGATAGACGGAAATCCCCTCATAAGCCCTCATAAATGTTTATAACATCACGAGAAAACGGCTTAAAATCAAGGGTTTCCGCATATCGTCATTTATCATGCCGTAACTCCGCACAAGTTCGCTTTGTAAGCAAGCGCGTCAAAAAAGCGTCACGAAAAGAGCAGAACGCAAGGAGGAACAACATGAAAAACACATTACTTGACAAGGGCATTATAACCCCGTCC
>CAVIAA010000018.1:0-42637 GCA_963640685.1 Acutalibacteraceae bacterium | reverse complement strand
GTACCTAGGTTGATCTGCACATGCGGGGAGGCGATGGCTTTGTCTACCGCCTCCTTTATAACTTTATAAAATGATAGGACACCCCCCGCACGGGGGGTGTTTTGGTTTGATAACATTCAATGCGGTGAAAAGCAAAAAATTACGGCGCGTCGGCTTTAAATTTTAGGATATTTGCCTCATTCGGCATTTTTTTGATTTAGCGATTGACAGAAAGGCAACGATAGTGTATATTGAACGTGTTTAATTGGACCTGTTCAATATAGAGATCGATCATACGGATAAACGACAGGCCGAAACGGCCTTTGCGCAGGCGTTTTAGCATTATTAGCAAGCAAGAATAAAAAAGTCCTGATAAAAAAGTTCTGAAATGAGAAAAGGAGCGAAAGAATATGTTGAGGTTTATTGGGCGGCGATTGCTATGGATGATACCCGTAATACTGGGAATTTCATTCATACTGTTTGCTATTCTGGAGATGATGCCCGGCAACCCGGCGCAGATCATACTTGGCGACCGCGCCGATCCTGCCGCAGTTGCGGCGCTTGAGGAGGAGATGGGGCTGAATGACCCGTTCCTCACCCGTTATTTCCGCTATGTGAGCGACGCGCTGCACGGCGACTTCGGCCTCTCATACAGGACCAGAGTTCCGGTGTTTGACGAGATACTGGCCCGCCTTCCGGTAACGCTGATACTGGCGATAGGCGGCATATTACTTACTGTAATAATCGGCATACCGGTAGGCATACTTTCCGCCGTTAAGCAGTATTCGTTGCTGGATAACGTCAGTATGCTGCTTGCGCTGATATTCAACTCGATGCCGGGCTTCTGGCTCGGAATGATACTTATGCTGACATTTGCCCTTGGTCTTGGTATTTTGCCGGCAACGGGCAATGTGGATGGCATACGGAGCTATATATTGCCTTGGATAGCTGTTTCAACGGGCATGCTCGCGGCGCTTATAAGAATGACCCGCTCCAGCATGCTGGAGGTCATCCGCCAGGATTACATAAACGTTGCAAGGGCAAAGGGAGCGAACGATAAGCGGGTAATATGGAGGCACGCGCTGCGCAACGCACTGCTGCCGATAGTTACGATAATCGGCATGGACTTCGCCTCGCTCCTCGGCGGAACGCTGATAACTGAGCAGCTCTTTGCGCTGCCCGGGCTAGGTACCCTGATAATAAACTCGGTCAGATCAAAGGATATACCACTGGTAATGGCCAGCATACTGTTTATATCGCTTACGAGCGGGATCATAAACCTGATAGTGGACGTGCTGTATATGTATATCGACCCGAGACTAAAATCCCAGTTTGTGAAGGGAAGCAGGTGAGCATATGAAAATAAAAGCCGTAAACATAGCAGTGCCGCAGGATGCCTTTGAAAAGCGCGGCCAGTTCAAGATGATATGGAATCGGTTTAAAAAGAACAAGAGGGCGATGTTCGGTGTTGCAATGCTCACCTTCATACTTATCGCGATCTGCCTCGGCAGCATATTTATCGACTACGACGATAACGTCGTTAAGATGTCGATGGGGGACAGGCTGCAGGGGATGAGTGCCGAGCACCCATTGGGCACGGATCACTACGGGCGTGACCTTCTCGCAAGGATACTGCATGGCGGCCGCATATCCATACTGCTGAGCTTGGCGATAATCGTTGTGGCCTTCGGCCTCGGGCTGATAATCGGTGCGATATCCGGCTACTGCGGCGGTAAGGTGGATAACTTTATAATGCGCATAATGGATATATTTATCGCGATACCGTATACGCTGTTTGCAATATGCGTGGTCGCGGCTCTCGGGACCAGCTACGTAAATCTGGTCGTTGCAATGACCATCGGCCTTGCGCCCTGCTTCTCGCGCGTCGTGCGCTCTTTCATTCTGCCGCTAAGGGGGCAGGAATACATAGAGGCTGCCCGCGCCTGCGGTACCAGCCACGCAAGGATAATCGTTAAGCACATACTGCCCAACGCCATAGGCCCGATACTGGTTCAGGTGACGCTGGAGGTCGCAAACACTATCAAGGCGATCGCGGGCCTTTCCTTTATAGGCCTCGGCGTTCAGGCGCCGGCGCCGGAATGGGGGACCATGCTGAGCGAGGGCAAGCAGTACATGCGCGATTTCCCCGCACTGGTCATTATCCCCGGAATTGCGATAGTGCTTACTGCCGTCAGCTTTAACCTGATAGGCGACGGACTGCGCGATGCGATCGACCCAAGGATGAAGAACTGATAGGAGGTACGGAATGTCAGAGGCTTTGCTCGAGGTAAAAAATCTATCCGTAGTTTACAGGACTGAAGACGCTGTAAACATGGCACTCAACGACATGAACCTGACCCTTAATAAAAAAGAAACCCTGGGGCTGGTCGGCGAAACTGGCGCCGGGAAAACCACCACCGCCCTCAGCATAATGCGGCTTTTGCCCAGGCGCGTCGGGCAGATAACCGGCGGCGAGATACTCTTCGAGGGGCAGGATCTGCTAAAGCTGGAGGAGGAAAAACTGCTGGATTATCGCGGGGACAAGATTTCCATGATATTTCAGGACCCAATGACCAGCCTTAACCCTGTAATACCCGTCGGCAAGCAGGTTGCCGAGGCACTGGAGCTGCACAACCGCGATGGCAAGACCGAGGCGGAAATAGAAAAGCGGGTGGACGAGATGTTCGAACTTGTCGGCATACCGCCGGTACGCAAGCACGAGTACCCGCACCAGTTTTCCGGAGGGATGCGGCAGCGCGTGGTCATTGCAATGGCGCTGGCCTGCAACCCGATGCTGCTTATTGCGGACGAGCCGACGACGGCGCTGGACGTTACCATTCAGGCGCAGGTGCTCAATATGATGGACGAGCTGAAGCAGCGCCTCGGTACCTCGCTGATAATGATAACGCACGACCTCGGCATAGTTGCGGAGACCTGCGACCGCGTTGCGGTGGTATACGCAGGCACCGTCATAGAGAACGGCAGCGTTGAGGATATTTTCAGCAAGGAGAGACACCATCCGTACACCGAGGGGCTGTTCAAATCGCTGCCATCGCTCAGCGGCGAGGAAAAGCGGCTTTCCCCCATCAAGGGACTTATGCCGGATCCTTCAAACCTTCCGAGCGGCTGCGCTTTCCATCCGAGATGCCCGTATGCAACGGAAAAATGCAAGGCCGAGCCGCCAAGACCGGTCACCTGCGGCGACGGGCACATGATAAAGTGCCATCTGTTTACCGAGAAATAGGGCAGGGAAGGAGGAAGCCAGACAAAAATGGAAAACAACGAATTGGTGAGGACGGAAGGACTGAATAAGTTCTTTAAAACCAACCGCGGGATGCTTCACGCCGTCGACAACGTAGATCTTGTCATAGAAAAGGGACATACACTCGGCGTCGTCGGCGAGTCCGGCTGCGGCAAGTCTACGCTGGGACGCACCGTGCTGAACCTTCTGGAGCCGACGGGCGGTAAGGTACTCTTTGAAGGAAGAGAGGTTGCCGGCTTCAACAGGAAGGAGCGGGCGGCCTTCCGCCGGGATGCACAGATAATTTTTCAGGATCCTTATGCAAGCCTTAACCCACGCATGACGGTATCCGCCATAATTGCCGAGCCGCTGATAGTAAACAAGATCGCCTCCGGCAAGGAGCTTACCGAGCGGGTGGAGCACCTTATGGAAACCGTGGGCCTGAGCCACAGACTGGTAAACACCTACCCGCACGAGCTGGACGGCGGAAGAAGGCAGCGCATAGGCATAGCGAGGGCGCTTTCCGTCGACCCGAAGTTTATCGTCTGCGATGAGCCGGTATCCGCGCTCGATGTCTCAATTCAGGCGCAGGTGCTCAACCTTATGATGGACCTGCAGGAGACGCGGAAGCTGACCTATATGTTCATAACGCACGACCTTTCCGTCGTTCGGCATATTTCGGACGAGATCGCGGTGATGTACCTTGGCGTGTGCGTTGAGCGCGCGCCGGCAAAGGAGCTCTTCAAAAACCCGATGCACCCGTATACAAAGGCGTTGCTCGCCGCAATACCGGTGCCCAGCCTTGAAAAGCGCGGCAAGCCGCGGGAGATACTTCAGGGCGAAATAAGCAGCCCGATCGAGCCTAAGCCCGGGTGCCGCTTCTGCAAGCGCTGCAAATACGCAACGCCGGAATGCGAGGCGAAGGACCCGACCCTCAAGGAGCAGGAAAAGGGACACTTTGTAGCCTGCAGGCTATATGAGTAAATAAAAATAAAGAAAACCGGAGGAAAAACATGAAGAAGCGTATGTTTCAGTTGATCGCACTCCTTATGGTGTGCATAATGGGCTTCGCAGGCTGCAGCAACGGCAGCGGCAGCAGCAGCGCGAGCACCGAGGCTAAGAGCAACGATCAGGTCATCGTTGCGCTCAACGGCGAGCCCGCCTGCCTCGTTGGCGGCTTTACCGCGAACACCGGCGTAAGCCTCTGCTCAGAGCAGGCGCTCGAACCCCTCATTGACGAGGACAAGGACGGCAACATCGTTCCTCTCCTTGCAACCGAGTGGGAGCTTGTTGACGGCAAGGACTATGTGTTTACGCTGCGCGAGGACGTAAAGTTCCACAACGGCGAGCCCCTGACTGCCGATGACGTGGTGTTCACCTATACCCGCTATCTGGAGGAGGGCTTTGCGGCCACCACGATGTCCGCCATCGACCACGTTGAGGCGGTGGACGATTCTCATGTAAAGATAGTCTATAAGACCGCGTACGGCCCCGCGCTGACTACCCTTGCATCAAATAGCATGGGCATATTCAGCAAGAAGGCGTATGAGGAGGCGGGCTACGATGCATTCCTGCGCGCCCCCGTCGGCACCGGCGCATACAAGTTCGTCGAGTGGAAGGCCGGCGACTCCATCCGCTACGAGGCCAACGAGGAATACTGGGGCGGCGCACCTGCCATAAAGAACCTGATATTCCGCATTTATCCCGACAGCTCTACGGCGGCGATAGCCTTGGAAAACGGCGAGATAGACGTTCTGCTCAACCCCGCCGAGACCGACAGGAGCAACCTTACCAACAGCAGCAAGGTATCCTTTGACGAGACCCCCTCCACAATGGTCACTTGGGCGTTCTTTAACTGCGGCGAGGGCAGCCGCTTTACGGATCAGCGTCTGCGCGAGGCATTCTCCTATGCGATAGACCGCGAGGCTGTCATACTTGGCGCGGTAGAGGGCAACGGCGTGCTCGTCAATTCAATGTTCCCAAACAATATGCCCCTTTCGGATAACGACTACGTTGCCCGCGGCTACGACAAGGATAAGGCCATCGCCCTGATGGAGGAGTGCGGCTATGGCCCGGCTAACCGCTTCCAGATAACCGTTCGCGTTCCACAGAGCAACTATTACTATAAGCCCATGGAGATAATGCAGGCGATGCTGAGCGAGGTATACGTTGACATGACCCTTGAGGCAATGGAGACTGCCGCCTGGTTTACTGATGTTCTGCAGGCTCAGGATTACGAGTTCAATATAATACCGACCAATATCGCCTTCCTCGATTGCGACGAGCGGTATGCATTGTTCCACAGCGGCGAGGCGCAGAACAACTTCGGCGTATCCGACCCCGAGCTGGACGCTGCCTTTGACACCAACCGCACCAGCACGGACATTGAAGAGCGCCGTAAGGCCTGCTCTGATATAATCCGCATATTCGACGAAAAGGCATACATAATCCCCCTCTTCGGCAGCATGCGCACTATCGCCTTTAATAATCAGCTTCAGGGCGTTGCGGCAGATGCGGGCTACAGCTACCAGGTACAGGAGTGGAGCTGGGCGTAAAGCAGAGTTCACTCGTTAAAATTGGAGGATAAATAATGCTGAATAAGTATTTGTTCCGGATGCTTGAGCCGGAGGATTGGGTACGTCACTATGACGAGGGCACGCAGGACGTAAACGACTTTATAATTCCTTATGGCCCGCACGGCAAGGAGATAAGCGACACCGTGTATCATAAGGGCGCCGATGTTCCTTATCATGAGCATCGCTCCGGCTTTGAGACCTTCTTCGTTCCGCGCGGAAGGGTAAAGTGCTGGGTACGCGGTCAGGAGTTTATAATGGAGCCCGGTGATATGCTGCACCTTCAGCCGTATACCGGCCACGGCTTTGAGCACCTTGAGGAAGGCACGATATGGCGCGAGCTGTTTCAGGATATCTACATGGCGGACGCGATATATACTAAGGGTATCATACGTGATAACTTCCCGACCCGCCTTCAGGACGACCCGAAGTTCCTTGCGCACGTTCGCAGCGCAAACGACATGATACGCAGGCAGCCTGCCGTTACGCATGTCGTTAAGGACCGCACCGAGGTACGCGAGCTCCGCACGCACGACTTTTCCCTTGCGACCTATAACCTTGACGGAATATGCCTGAAGCTGAAGGTCGGCCGCTGGGAGTGTGCCGGCGTTAAGGAGATCTGGCAGTATACGATGGATAAGGGGTTCTATGTTGAATGGGCAAACCCCATGAAGTACTACAACACCTTCCACGTTGCAAAGGGACGCGCAAAGTTTACCGTAATGGGCGAAGAATTTGAGGCGACGGAGCATTGTCTGGTGCATATCCCGCCCTATCATCCTCACAAGGTAGAGATACTCGAGGACGGCACCGAGATATACGACATGAACACCGAAACGCTGCTGCTTTCGCTGCTGGAGGATTATGAGTCCATCAAGACCCGCACGCCGGAAATGCTTGAGGATCCCGACTTCCTTGAGAGCTTTAAGGACAGCTTTGACTGCTACATAACCTCAATGGGCAAAAAATAAAACTAGTACGCGGAATAGGGCCGCCGTTTATATGGATAGACGGCGGCTTTTCCCCTGCTCGCCTTGCATTTTGAGGGCGGGGATGATATGCTTTTTCATGTAAAACTAAAGGGAGGCCATCGCTTGAGACACTCCACAAACAGCAAATATGAGATCATGAAGGCTGCGCTGAAGCAGTTTTCGGAAAAGGGCTATTATCAGGCCGGCATAAGGGACATTGCAAACGACGCGGGGGTAAGCCTCGGGCTCGTTAACCATTACTTTGAAAGCAAAAAAATGCTCGCATCGGATGTGATATCCTTCTTTTGGCATATTTCAAACGCTTGGAGCAGGCAATATGCAGATGCCGATACCGAGCCTATACTTCTCGATGCCGTCAGCACCCGCGGCATGAACCGCCTTATGACCCAAACAAGCTACCGAAGGTTCTATATTGAGTCGCTTCAGGAGGACATATTCTTTCAGGGCTCCTTTAAGGGCTGGGGCGACCTTCCGCTGGAGAAATATAAGCTGGGAAAATACAACGTTCCGGATCAGGACATGATAGTGCTTTACACCCGCATACTGCCCTATGAGGTTGAAAAAACGCTTATTCTTAAAAAAGAAGAGGGAATGTTCAAGAACATTCCTTATGATGATATTCCGCTTTATATTTGCCAAACCGCCCATGAGCGTGCCGTTCCCGCGCAGGAGATACGCGAGGCGGACGCCGAGGCACGGCTCATCGTTGACGGGCATTTTTCCGCCCTTATAGATATGCTGAACTCGGACGTCATTGCCCGCTTTGTCGAAGAAAAGCTATAGCGGTGGTTATTTCTTTTCCGTGCTGCTGACCGAGATATGGCCGCCCAAAGCCTTCGCCAACGCCAAGGCGAGGAGCAAAAAGCCTTGCCAGTGAGACGCTTATACTTTCCATGCTCCCGTTCCCAGGGCTGGCGGTGCGACTGCCTCAGTCGCACCGGGGCAGTCCCTCCTTCTTTACCAAGAAAAAGGATCATCCGAAGGATGGTCTTATTTCTTGCCTAGGTCGAGCCGCGATTCAACCATAGCTTCAAATATAACGGCAGGCGGTCTCGTTATGCGATAGTTTCAATAAAGGCGGCTATGCGAGTGCAAAGCTGTCCGCTGTCCGCAGTGGAATAATCCGTTTCGAGTGCCATGTACGGCATACCGTGCTCCTGACACAGCTTGCGTACTGCCCGCGTTTCGATGGTGTACGGGTGGCAGGTCTGCAAGGTAACGTCTATCACGCCATCGACCTTGAACTCATCAAACAGTCCTGTGAGCATTTCCATACGCTTTTGGTTCGGAGACATTACGGAGCAGCCTATATCCATATACGGCAGCGCAATGGCCTCCAGTATATCCTCTGCCTCGGTATCGGTACGTATGCGGGCAGGCTTTATGCCGCCGCAGTTTTCAAAGCAGACGACCACGCCGCCGTTTTCCTCCGCAGTGCCGACTACCTTTTCGAGCACGCCGCCTATCGGGCAGCCGGTTATAAGCAGCCTTTTGCTTTCAGCAGGAACGGGTCGATTTCCCGCATCATATGCACGTCTGGTTTCCTCGGTCAGGGTCAGCGTGTCTATAATGGTTTTTTCTCGGTCAAAGTTAAAGCCGCCGCCATCCATGAATTTATACATATCACGGCCATACATCGGCGGCGGAGTGAGCTTTTGCAGCTCCATAAGGCCGCATTTTGCTGCGCGTAGCCTGTTTGCCGTATAGGCTGCCGCTCTCAGCTTTTCGTCGGTTATCTCAACATTGAAGCGCCTTTCAAGGTATTCCTTGAACCGCCTTATCTCGCTTACCCATAGCTTTTTTGAATACGGCCTCAGTTCGCCCTGCGGCACCTGAAGTACATACATCTCCTTTAGCTCGCTGAGTATTTCATACATCTTCTTTTTGCCGTCGCAGGTGGTTTCGCCAACGATTATATCCGCAAAATAGGTATATGGACATTTTTCACTTACGGCAAAGCCGTAGCTGGATTTTATCAGCGGGCAAAGGTTTTTTGGCAGGTCGCGTTCTGCATACTGCACGGTTTCGTTGCTGGTTCCGCAGAGGCTCACAGGGTACACGCCCGCAGCATATAAAAGCTCGGATGGAGTGAAGGCGCAGAATGTACCCGCAACCTTTCCGCCGTTATCCTTGATCTCCTTTACGCGAAGGAAACCTTTTTTGCGCTCTTCCTGATATTCCTCAAACTTTTCCGGCAGGTTGTAGTCGCTCATATTATACCCTCCACTATGCGCATAATAATTTACTCGGTTACCCATTAAATAATAACCGTTCAGGTGTGCAAAGTAAAACGCTGTTTTTCGGTGCGTTTAGGCATATATACGATAACGACAACATTTTATTCATAAAACAAATATCTAATATTGCTATTTTTACTTGCTTGTTATACATTTTCCTGTACAGCGTTGTATATTCCTTTTAGGTGTGTTACCATTCATATCGATTTATTTTTAGTAATATTGTCATACCGAGGAGGTGCGGCGTGGAGCATCCCTGCATCGAATATATAAATGCCTGCGCCTGATGTGAGGTTTTTGGCGGATTGGTACAATCCCTCGCAAAAGACTATGAGGGCCGCGTCAGTGTCAGGATGTACGAGGTCGGCATCGACACGGAGTACATCGACAAGTATGGCGCGGTAACGAAGAGCATGCTGATAATAAACGAAGCGCGGGCGGTAACGAAGCTCAGCAAGAGCAGCATCCGCAAGGCCTTCGAGGAGGCACTCAAATGATGGGCGAGTTTTGGGAATTTATTCAAAAGATACTGCTTTCCGCGTGGAATATGATAGAGGGCGCGTCCGTTTGGATGATGGTCAGTTATACCGTTGCAGGCGTATTGCATGAATACCTGACCACCGAGCGACTGCAGAAGAGCAGGGTGGGTACGACTCACCCATCCGGCATATTTTGGGCTACCATAACCGGCATGTTCATACCGATATGCAGCTGCGGCAGCATACCGCTCGGCATAGGCCTTTACTATTCCGGAGCGTATCTGGGCCCTACACTTGCCTTCATGACGGCAAACCCCATGATAAACCCGATAGCCGTAATACTTTCATTGGGCCTTCTCGGCAAGGAGATCACCATAATATACATAATAACCGGCTTTGTTGCACCCATGATAATCGGCCTCATCGCGAACAGGTTTGCAGGGGACGAGCTGTATCTGAAGCGTACGGAGCCTGAAAAGCAGCCTATAAAGCTCTCCTTTGACGAAAAGCCGTCCCACATCGAAAGGATACTCAACGGCCTCAGGTGGTCGTATACCGAGCTTGCCGTTACCGTATCTAAGTACACGGTGACGGGTATGCTCACCGCCGCTTTGATATTCGGGATCGTGCCGCAGTCCGCGATACAGCGCTATCTTGGCGACCCCAGCATGATATCAATGTTTGGTATAACCGTGATCGCGGCGTTTATGTATGTCTGTGCCGTTGGGCATATACCATTCATTGCGGCGCTGGTCGCGAGCGGCGCTGCCCCAGGCGTGGCGATAACCTTCCTTATGGCGGGAGCAGGAACCAACCTCGGCGAGCTGATAACCATACGCAAGACCATTGGCAAGCGTGCAATGATAATGTATTTCTTCCTGATGGTAATAATTTCAAACGCCGTTGGCTACTTTGCTAACCGCATACTGCCGAATTTTAAGCCGGTGCTGGATTTTGATGCCGCGACAAACGGCATATCATATGCAAACCATATGTTGATCAGCGTACCTGAGTGGGTACACGTTGCCTGTACGCTCGTGTTGATAGGCTATGCGGCATATGCGCTTTACAGGGAGCTGCGAAAAAAGGCCGCTGCGCGCAGGGCTGATTGATCATGAAGGCAGTTCTCAAATATTTTCGCATAGCCGCTATACCGCTGGCGCTGCTCGTAGCCTTCGGGTTAAACCGCCTACTTGTCAAATGGGATAAGGCGGAGGAGGCTAAGGCTGCGGACGAAGCACGTTATGCAAAAATGGTTGCGGAGGATGATCCGCTGCTCGCTTTCTTTAAGGAAGAACGCCCGGATCACGAAGTGCTGCTCGCCTGCAGCGAGGACGTGACAGACGACGGACATGACGATCTCGTTGTTATATGCCGCCATGACGGGCTGACGCGCTCATGTGCAGTGCTTTGGGGCGAGGATGGCTGTGTTATAACGGAGGAAATACCTGCACCGATAGAGAACCAGCGCATACGTTTTTTCAATATGGATCATGAGGGCGAGATGGAGTTCCTGATAACCGGCGAAAAGCGCGGCGAAGTAGGCTATGCCATATACCGCATAATCGAGGGTGAAATGGTGGATCTTTTCGGCGACGGGATGGAGGCTTGCTGTTAATGAGCTATGAGCGCGGCTAAAAGGTATATCGTTTTTTTGCTTCTGCTGTTCGCTGCGGGGTTGGCCGTGGTCATGCTTTTTCCGCGCGGTGATGCGGAGAGGACATCCGTGCTGCGCGTTGGCGCGGGCGACGATATAACCGGTGTGCTGCTGGACGAGATAGCCGCGATTTCCGGCGGCAGCGTTGAAGCATACAGGTTTATGGACTGCTGCTCCAACTCATCGCAGTGGGCGCTGATATCCGATGAGATAGACATGGGGTTTTTCTGTAACCATATGTCACTCCATACCGTGAATGCGGACGATGACTTTGAAATATACGGACCGGTGGTGATGAACGCCGAGGTCATAGCCTGCAAGGGTGAACCTGACGACATCACAAGGCTTGGTCTGCCGCAAAAACGCAGCCACATAAAGGAGCTTGCGGAGCAGAGGCTGCCCGGCGTCGAAACGGCGGAAATAAACGTTGAATCAACGCTTTACGCCGTTGAAAGCGGCCAGGTGGACGGCGTGGTCGTGGATGTGAGCCGCGAGGAGGATATGGATGGCTACGGCTTTTATCCTCTTTCTGATCAGGATTACATCTCGTTTTGCCTTGTTGTGCGGCGCGATATCATAGGTACTGCGGCATTTGAGGAGTTCATAAGCTGCTGCAACGCGGCTGCGGAAAAGCTCAGCCGCGGCGAATACGCAGTTGGGGCAGTGAAATTTTTATATTTACAGGGGTAGCTATGTCGATATCGGTACAGCACATTAAAAAGTCCTTTCCGGACCCAAAGAACAAGAAGCAGCGCAAGCTGATTTTGAATGACATATCCTTTGATGTCAATGAGGGGGAATTCGTCTGCCTTGTCGGTCCATCCGGCTGCGGAAAGACCACCACGCTTACTATACTTGCCGGCTTTCAAACCTGTGACGAGGGACGGGTGCTGGTCAACGGCGCGCCGGTTACGAAGCCCGGGCCGGATAGGGCGTTTGTTTTTCAGAACTATGCTCTGCTGCCCTGGCTCCGAGTCGGCGAGAATATAATGTACCCAATGAAAAAGCAGGGTATCCCCAAAAAGGAACGACTGGAAAAGCTGCATGAGCTGCTTGCAATGGCTCAGCTTGAAGATAACGCGAACAGCTACATATATGAACTTTCCGGCGGTATGAAGCAGCGCGTGGCGCTGCTTAGGGCACTTGCCTGCGACCCGCAGATACTGCTGATGGACGAGCCTCTCGGCGCTGTGGACTTTCAAATGCGTAAGCTGCTTCAGCTTCAGCTGGAGGCAATACTTCAGCAGCGCAGGGTGACTACGCTCATGGTCACACACGACGTTGACGAGTCGATATATTTCAGTGACAGGGTCATAGTAATGTCGCGTGATCATGGCAGGATACTTGCGGATATCCGTATTGACTTGCCGAGACCTAGGGATAGATCCGATCCCAAATTCCATACGTACCTCGACCAACTGACCGAAATACTGAAGGCGGCGCTGGGCGGGGATGTATACAATAAAGAGGATCAGGATCTGATGGATTTCATTCAAAAGAGCGGCGAATCGGAGAGGCTGTTTGGCAGCGTGCCGCTCAAGCACTGTTAATCGCTTCATCCGCTGAAAACGGCGTGAAGATAAATAAATACAAAACGGAGGAGTTATAAAATGAAGGTAGCTTATCTGCTCGAATCCGAGCACGCAAGGGAGATCCTGGAGAACATGATCATTCCCCAGATGGAAAAGGGAATACACGGTGCCGACGTAATGGGCATGATGTTCTTCTTTGACAACTGCTATATGCTGGTAGAAGGCAACGACATCGCCAACCGTCTCTCTGCCCTCAGCCAGAAGACCGGTATGCTGCTCATGGCCTGCGATCGCTGCTGCTATCAGCGCGAGATCGACGATAAGCTCGTGTCCCCCGCCGGCATCGGCTGCTTTCCCAACGTATACGCCGCTCTTGGCGGAGTAGGCGTGGATCAGGTTATTACCCTGTAATACCGAAAAAACGTGGCGGAGCCGCAGTCTGCGGCTCTGCCGCATAAAAGGAGATGCCCATGATTACACTGCCCGAGCGATTTGAGGAATTTGCCGAGGCGAGACGAAACGGCTTTTTGAAGGTAATGGAGCTCAAAAAGCAGGGTGCTAATATTTGCGGGACCTTTTGCCAGTATGCACCTGCAGAGATAATTTATGCGGCGGGGCTATATCAGGTAGGGCTTTGCGGCAAAAGTGCCGAGCCTATACCTGCGGCGGAAAAGGAGCTGCCCGCAAATCTATGTCCTCTCATAAAATCTAGCTACGGCCACGCGCTTACCGATACCTGCCCGTATGCCTTCTTTTCCGACCTTGTAGTTGGCGAGACCACCTGCGACGGGAAAAAGAAAATGTTCGAGATGTTGGGAGAGCTTAAGGACGTTCACGTCATACATCTGCCCAACGTACCGGACAGAGAACGATCTCTTGAGAGCTGGGTAGAGGAGCTTCGCTACTTCAGGAGCTTTCTCGAAAAGAAGTTTTCGGTCGAAATAACCGATGAAAAGCTCCGCGAGGCCATAAAATGGTGCAACAAGGAGCGCATACAGGCGGCGCGTATATACGAGCTTGGCAAATATGACCCGCCGGCGATCACCGGCACCCATATGCGAAACATAATGGAGGGCGAGCAGTATATATTCAACCGCCGCGAGAAGTACGAAAAGCTATCGGCAATACTTAACCAATGCGAGGCAGACTGGAAGGCGGGTAAGGGTCCTTATCCGATGGATCAGCACCCGCCGCGCATACTGATATCCGGCGCGGGGCTGGGAGGCGTTGCCTCAAAGACCATTGAGGTGATCGAACAGCTTGGCGGCGCAGTCGTATGCTATGAGGGTTGCTCCGGCATAGTTTCCCGCCGCAGGCTCATAGACGAGGACGAGACCCGCGACCCGATAGTGTGCATTGCGGAGAAATATCTTGAGGTTCCCTGCGCGGTAATGGCACCGAATGATCGACGGTTCGATCAGGTGATAAAGACAATCGAGGAATGGAAGATCGACGGGGTAGTGAGTATAACGCTGCACTCCTGCAACCCATTCGGGATAGAGGCACGCAACATAGGCAAGGTGTGCGCAGAGCACGGAACGCCGCATCTCCACCTCACCACGGACTTTTATCCGGGCGACGAGGGGCAGCTTCGCACAAGGATAGAGGCTTTCCTCGAGATGCTTAGAGAGGAGTGATGCACGGAATATGAAGGATCAGGCAACGAGAGACGTTGAACGCATGGTGCAAAGCAACGCCATGAAGGATAGACGTCTCATGCGAAAAATGGTTGGCAAGGGCTATTACAAGTATTCTCTGATCGCCCTCGCAATCCTTGGATGTGCATGGTATTTTGGTGCCCATGCATTGGATCGCCCCTTTGTGTTTCCGTACCTTGAGGATGTTTTAGGTGAGCTTTTGTATGCAGTAACCGACCTGCACGTCCTAAGAAATATCGGCATAACATTTCGTAGAGTGCTCACTGGTGTGTTCTATGCTACGGCGATAGGCTTTCCGCTCGGTATGCTCATGGGCTACTCACCAGTAGTAAAGCAGACTGTTGCTCCGTTTATAAATGCCCTAAGACAAATCCCCACAACCTCATGGGTGCCGCTGGCGATAGTCTGGTTTGGCTTAGGTGACGGTCCTACGATATTTGTAATCGGCTTCCATGCAGTGTTTTCGATAATACTAAATACGGTGGCGAGCATTGCGGATATCAGCCCAGACTATTACAACGCGGCGCGCAGCATGGGTGCAGGCCCAATAGGCGTGGTCACCGACGTAGTGCTTCCCGGCTCCATGTCCGGCCTTATAACAGGCATACGAATTGCCCTCGGCGCGGCGTGGATGTCAGTTGTTTGAGCGGAATTCATTGCGACCAACTCCGGCTTCGGGTATTGCATACACGAAGCACAGATGGAGATGCTTACGGAAAAAGTCATAGCATATATGATACTTGCAGGAGTAATGGGCTTTTTGCAGGATAGGCTGTTGCTTGCCGTAGAAAATACACTTCTTAAGTGGAAACGGTAGGTCGTAATGGATGGTTTCCGGCTGCGGAAACGAGATCAGAAAAAATACAAAGTATAAGTGGAATCAAGAATGATGAGGAGATCAGTTTTTATGAAGCGAATCATAGTAATGCTGCTCGCGTGTAGCATGATGATTTCCGCGTGCGGCTGCCATGACAGCAGCACCGAAACAAGCGAGGTAAAGGTGGATTATGATGTTAACGATGAGATCGCCCCATACCTCGAAAACCTCAAGGATATTCCTGAGGCAGATAAAGATCTTGTGATCGAAATGGGCTACAACGACTGTGATCACATGGTTGCGGCTATAATCGGCGAGCGCACCGGCCTGTATAAGGCGCTTGGGCTCAACGTAAACGTTACAAAGACCGGCAAGGTCGCGGAAGCGATGGCCTCCGGTGACATGGTGGTTGGTTATTCAGGTTTCAAAAAGATGATAAAATCCTCCAACAAGGGTGCTCCTATATTCATGCCCGCCGGCAGTCATCTCGGCGGTTCAAAGTATTTTGTAATTCGACCCGATGTGGAATCGCCCGAGGAAATCGTGGGCCTTAGACTTACCGTTACCGAGGACGATATGTATTCTCCTTATTGGCTCAGCTATTGTGAGGAAATCGGTATACCTACCGACGTATCCCTTTATCAGGGTTTTGACATGTCGCAGGTGGATGCTATGTTCGCTCTTAAGGCCGGCACAATCGACGGCTTCATGTGCTGTGACCCCTATGCATCGATTTCCGAGCTTGAGGGATTCGGCAAGATAATCGGTACCGAATGGGGAGCACATGTATCAGATGACCTAAAGAGTGGTTGGGGACTTCATTGCGGTTACTTTATCAATAGTGACTTTGCTACGGCTCATCCTGAGCTCGCGACCCGCCTCGTGCTTGCTCATTGCCTCGCGATCAAATATATGTACGAACATCCCTACAATGCCGGTATGATGTTTGCAGACGGCTTTGACTGCGATCCCTCCGTCGGCCTTCGCACTATATATATCAAAACTTGTGCCGAGGGACGCACCCTTTGCTGGGATATCAACGAGAGCAATATTGAAAATTACATCAATTACTATGAGAGTTTCAACATCCCCGAGGATCAAATCCCAGAGGTAAAAAATATAGATAAGTTTATTGATCTAACTTATCTCGAAAGTTGCGGAATAGAGTCATTTGCTGATTATATCGAGGCAGAGGGCATTGAGGAGACCTTCCCTATCCGCATGAGCTACAGCGACTGGCTGTACAAGGCTGAGGAAATAGACGGCATTGACCACGAATCTACAGTCGGTAAGACAGTTGACAAGTGGATGAATGGCGAGGTAGTGACCAAGCTGGCCGATTAAATCGGGGCTTAAGCGAAAAACCAAGGGGACAGGGCATGAACACACCGTTTTACGTTGTTTCATTTGTGAATAGGGTTTGGGCGGTTGCAACGCAGAAAACGCTCTGCGAGGTGACAAAGCTGGAGCTGCCATTCATGCCTACCCCACGAATGATAACCAAGAGCTGCGGCCTTTCGGTTCGGTTCACCGAGGAGCAGTTTGAAGCTGTTATTGCGGCGGTTGATGGACTGCCGGATAAGAGCGGCATAAAGGGCTGTTACTTTATTGATCCTGACGAAATGAAAAGCCGTAAGGTTGTAATCAGGCAACTGTAACGGGCGGCCTTTCTTATCTGCCTTGTTTTTGCACAAAACAAAAACACCCTCGTGCGGGGGGTGTTTTCGTTTGGAGCGGGTAATGGGACTCTCCGCTCATTGCGCTGCTTGGTTGGGCTCCGCCCTGCCCGCGCGGGCGCTCCATTCGCTCCCCGGGGCGGGAAAAGACGTCACCAGCGCCTTTTCTTATCCGCCCTTCGAGTCCCTCTGATTTCCATTCCAACAAAAATACCCCCCGTTCGGGAGGATATTTCTGTTGGAGCGGGTAATGGGACTCGAACCCACTATCTCAGCTTGGAAGGCTAATGTGTTACCATTACACTATACCCGCGAGAATATTTAAGGTGGTGCGGGCGAAGAGACTTGAACTCATACGCCTTGCGGCACCGGAACCTAAATCCGGCGCGTCTGCCAATTCCGCCACGCCCGCATTGCTGGTCTGTTGAATATGGTGACCCGTCGGAGATTCGAACTCCGGACACCTTGATTAAAAGTCAAGTGCTCTACCGACTGAGCTAACGGGTCAAATGGCTGGGGTGGCAGGATTTGAACCTGCGCATACCAGAGTCAAAGTCTGGTGCCTTAACCGCTTGGCTACACCCCAGTAACTTGGGGTGAGGTGACGGAAGCGGATAATTTGATTTATCCGCTTCCCCTCGAAAAAATGGGGTGAGTGGTGGGATTTGAACCCACGACATCCAGAGCCACAATCTGGCGCTCTAGCCACTGAACTACACCCACCATGTGAACTTATGCGGCAACGAGGCCGCAAGGCATATCGCCTTTGGCGCGCCCGCAGGGATTCGAACCCTGGACCTACGGCTTAGAAGGCCGTTGCTCTATCCTGCTGAGCTACAGGCGCAAATCATACGCCGTTCCGCGGCCATCGCGCTGCCAACGAGGACATACTGCCGACATCAACGTATTTTAGCATAAAGACATTGGTGTGTCAAGCAGAAATAAAAACCGTGAATAAGTGATTATCCGGCGCGGTATGGGGCAAAATAAGCCCATGCTGATTTTATTTGTTAGGGCGATAATACTATATTTTCTCGTGTTTATGGTCATAAGGCTGACGGGCAAGCGGCAGATATCCGACCTTCAGCCCTTTGACCTGATAATAACGCTGCTGGTCGCAGATCTTGCCTCGGTTCCGGCCTCGGATACCAGCATACCGCTGCTTTACGGCATAGTGCCGATACTTGCGCTGTTTTTGGTTCAGCAGCTCATGGCGTTCTGTTCGCTGAAGTTTGAGGGCTTCCGCTGCGCCGTTTGCGGCAGGCCGCTGCTGATGGTATCCGGCGGTGTCGTTCAGGAGAGCTCGCTGCGCGCGGCACGGTATACGCTGAACGACCTAATGGAGCAGCTGCGCGGCGGAGGCAATTTTGACCTTGCGGCGGTTGAGTATGCGATACTGGAAACCAACGGGCAGCTTTCGGTGCTGCTGAAGAGCCAGCTTCAGCCGGCAACCTGCCAGGCGCTGTCGCTGAAAACGCAGAGGGCGGCGCTGCCGTTGATGCTGGTTCAGGATGGCAGGCTGCACAAGGACGAGCTGCGCAGAGCCGGGCGTGATAAAAAATGGCTGGACGGAAAGCTGCGCTCCGCTGGCATAGAAGGGGAAGAGGAGCCGTTGTTCGCCTTTATTTCGGGTGAAACTCTGCATATACAGACAAAGCAAGGGTACGGCGGCAGGGTCAAGATGATAGATCTATCCGGAGGTAAGAAAAAATGAGCAAGGGTGGGTTCTCAAGGGCAGCGGCGGTTGCCGCGGCGATCACGGTGCTGCTGCTCGCGTTTCTTTTTACCGTGCCGGGGCGCTACCTTAAGGAAATGACGGGAGGGCTGCGGAGCATGACAAGGGCGGCAGAGAAGGCGGCTGTGACCGGAGATATGGAAACGGCGGCGGAGCAAATAGCAGAGATGACGCGGGAGTACAACGGCTGCAGAGACAAGCTGAAGCTGTTCTTTCATCACGACGACCTTGGCGAAATGGACAGAACGCTGAGAACCTGCCGCGACCTCGTTTTGATCGGCCAAAACGACAATCTGATATGCGAGATAAACTCGATATTAGCCATACTCGATCACATGGACGCAGTTGAAACGCTGACGGTGACCGAGCTGTTTTAACAAAGCAAAGGGAGCCTCACAGCCCCCTTATCCTTACCTCCAGCACGCGGCCGATTATTTGAGCGTCTCCACCGGAAATTATCATCGGCTCGTATTTTGGGTTGGAGGGTATCAGCATCAGCGTTCCGTTGAGCCACTTTACCTTGCGCACCAATACCTCGTCTTCGATGCGTACTATGGCTATATGCCCGCTTTCAACGCGGCTCTGCATACGCACCAAAACCAGCGAGCCCTCGGGTATGAAGTCGCCGGTCATGCAGTCTCCCTCGACCTCCATGTAGAAGTAATCACCCGCGGTGACATCCTCCGCGGGCAGCGGTATGTATTCCGTGATGTTTTCGTCCGCGAGTATCGGCAGCCCGGCATGCACGCGCCCGACCAGCGGAACGCCAACGGTCTTTGTAACCGGCATGAGTAGCGAGGACAGTTTGCCATGCTCCTTGAAAAGCGGGGTGACCTTTGCGCTGTCTATCCCCAGTATATAGTCTGCCGTCACGTTGAACATTGAGCAGAGCTGCATGAGCGCCTCGTTCGGCAGCGGAACGCGGCCTGTTTCGTATTTGCATATCGCGGCCTTCTGCACGCCGAGCGCCTGCCCGAGCTCATCCTGAGTAAGTCCGTGCTGCTTGCGCAGCTCGCGCAGTCTGTTCATTATATATGCCTCCAGTCATGCCATCGTGTGATATAATGATTGTATCCCACAAAGAAATAAAAATCAAGTAAAGGTTTTTCCTTGAGCGAAAAAAGGTATTGACAGTATCCGATAAAGATACTATAATGCAACTGTAACCTGACAGGATACTTTTACAAAAAACGACCGGGGCTGCGTTTCCGGCAAGGATATAATAAATCGGAGGTGCGTTATGAATTATTTTGGACTGTTCTTCAGCTTTATGGTTCCCGGCGTGTTGATAGGGACTATGGCGGCCTCTGCCGCAAAGCAGGCTGCGTACAAGCGGCGCAGGCGGGAGGCAATGGCTCGAAGGAGGGCGATGCACACTGCGCCGAAGAACAAGCTCTATGTCAGCACCATTGATGAACGCAGAGCGGCATAGCTGCGCCCTTCAAAGCACTGTAAAAACAAGGTTTGCTCGCGGAAGCGGGCGAAAATAACTTAATATGCGCCATTTGCAAAGGCTCCGCCCGCCACAGGACGGGGTCTTTGCGCTTTTTGTGTATTTTGTAAATTTATGCCGGTGTTGATCGTTGGATTTGCCAAAGTGAGGCATAAGAAGTATAATACATTGGTAAGCTTAAAGTTAAATTTGGCGAGGTATGTCATAATGGCAAGAAGACGCAGGAGAAGAAGCAGAAATTCAAGGCGTAGGCATATGCGCAACGCCGCAAGGATAGCGGTGTTCCTTATTATAATTGCAGCGATCATAGCAGGGATAGTCCTGCTGGTATCAAAGCTGCTGGGCAAGGGCGGAAAGCCGGCTGACACCGATGACGGCACCGCGATAGAGCAGACCGCGGAGACAGAGGAAAAGCAGGGCTTCTTTGCAAAGCTGTTCGGCAAGAAGGACAGCGATGAGGAAAGCCTCTTCAGCGAAGAAGAGGGCGCGGCGGCAACGCCGGAGCCGACACCTACCCCGCTGCCGACCTTTGAACCGTATTCCGTTTCGGGAACCAGCCCGAGCGACTTCGGCTTTGAAACAAAGGTCGAGGTGGACGGTGTCGAAATGGATGCGTCGCAGTATACCTCTGCCGACGTGATAGACTTTGACGAAGGGTATAATTATACCGAACTGGAGGGCGTTATAACCTTCCGCGGCAATAACTTCCGCGACAGCCCATCCTACGGCACCGCGACCATGACTGAGCGTAAGTTTGATACCTCGCCGTGGACATTTACCGTAGGCAGCCTGCAGAAGATGTACGGCTCCGGCAGCTGGTCCGGCTGCGGATGGACAGGCCAGCCGCTCCTCGTTCGCTGGCCGGCGGAGACAAAGCGCATAATGAACATGTACGACTGGGCGAAGGAGAAGGACGGGCTCATAGAGGCCATATATGCCACTATGAGCGGCAATATATACTTCTTTGACGTTGAGACGGGGCAGGAGACCAGAAAGCACATAAGCACAGGCTTCCCATTCAAGGGCGCGGGCGCTATCGACCCGAGGGGAATACCACTTATGTACGTCGGCTCCGGCGACGACAGCCCGACGGAGGGCAAGGACAGCTCGCATGCCTTCATAATCAGCCTTGTGGACGGCTCGATACTCTACGAGTTTGGCAAGCAGGATCCATTCCGCATCAGGGGACTTTCGTATTTCGACAGCTCCGCGCTTGTTGATGCCGAGACGGATACCCTCATATACCCCGGCGAAAGCGGCATACTGTACCTCATAAAGCTGAACACCAACTACGACGCGAACGCAGGAACGCTTTCAATAAGCCCGAAGGTGACCAAATGGCGTTATAAGGGTGCTAAGAACAACACGAGCGGCGTAGCGGCAAGCGATGCCTTCTGGATTGGCATGGAGGATAGCGCGATGATATGGCGCGGCCACCTCATCATAGCCGAAAACGGCGGGCACCTGTTCTGCCTTGACCTGAACACGCTTCAGGTAAAGTGGGTACAGAATGTGCTGGACGACACCAACTGCACCGGCGTGCTTTCGCTTGAGGGGGAGGATCACCACCCGTATGTCTATATGTCCACCTCCTTCCACCCTAACTGGAGGGCAAAGGCAAACCAGACAGCGCCGATACCCATATGGAAGATAGACGCCGTGACCGGCGCCATAGTTTGGACGAACAACGACTATAACTGCCAAACCATCGCGGAGCCAAATCAGGTATCCGGCGGCGTTCAGGGCTCGCTTGCAATAGGCAAGAACGACCTCGAGGGGCTGATATTCGTTCCGGTCTCAATGTCTGAGGGCATGAAGGGCGACATCGTTGCCATAAACAAGGCGGACGGAACGGTAAAATGGAAGTACACCTTCCAGGGCTACCCCTGGAGCTCACCCGTGCCGATATACGACCAGAACGGTAAGGGCTACATAATACAATGCACCAAGTCCGGTTATATACACATTATAGACGGGCTTACCGGCGAGCTGCTGGACGAGATGAACCTCGGCTCCAACATAGAGGCTTCCCCCGCGGTGTTTGACAACTACATAGTCGTCGGAACGAGGGGCGGGCTCATCTACGGCATAAAGCTGAAGTAAAGCGGAGAGACGATGAACAAGGTAAACGGAAACATTCAGGGCATAAGGGACACGCTGCTGGAAAGGATCGCGCTGCTGTACGATATGCGGCAGGGAACTGACGAGTTCGCCTCGAGGGAGCTTGTTGCGGAGCTTGCGGCTCTGACCGGCATGCTCGGCCGTGAAATTTCCGTTTACATAGGCAGAGACGGACGGATAGCCGATGTATCCGTTGGGGACGGCGCAAAGGTATCCATGCCGAATATGCGGCTCGTTCGCAACGAGGAGCGTCTGTGCGGCGTTCGCTGTATACACACCCACCCGAACGGCGACGGGCGGCTTTCCGGCGTTGACCTCGGCACGCTGAGGAGCATGAGGCTGGACAGCATGGCCGCGATAGGTGTGCGCGAGGACGGCGAGCCGACGACGGTATACGCGGCTTACCTCGGCGAAGCAGATGAGGCGGGGGAGCGCGGTGCGCTGGTATACGGCCCGATGCGCCCGTACAAGCTGCCGCAGCGGCTGCTTATAAAGGAGATATACATTGCGGACGACAGGCTGAAGTCCGCAACCGTTGAGGCAGACGGCAGCAGGCCGGAGCGGGCGATACTCGTCGGGCTGGAAAACAGCGAACCGTACGATACCCTTGCGGAGCTTGGCGAGCTTGCAAAGACCGCCGGCGCAAGGGTCGTCGGCAAATTTACCCAGAAGAAGGCAGGTGCGGACAACGCTACATACATAGGCAGCGGCAAGGCAGAGGAGCTTTCGCTTAAGGGCAGCGAGCTGGGGGCGGAGCTGTTCATATTCGACGATGAGCTGACCGCAGTCCAAGCCCGCAACCTTGAGGAGATACTGGGCGCCCGTGTGATAGACCGCACTGCACTCATACTGGACATATTTGCACAGCGGGCGACATCACACGAGGGCAAGCTGCAGGTTGAGCTTGCGCAGCAGAAATACAGGCTGCCGAGGCTGCTTGGGCAGGGCAACGTGCTTTCCCGCCTGGGCGGCGGCATAGGCACGAGGGGACCGGGCGAAAAGAAGCTGGAGATAGACCGGCGGCGAATAAAGCGGCGGATATTCGAGCTTTCGGAGGAGCTTGGCGAGATTGAAAAGCAGCGGAGTCTCAGGCGGTCGCGGCGGGAGAAAAACCCAACGCCGGTCGTGGCGCTCGTAGGCTACACCAATGCGGGTAAATCCACCCTGTTAAACGCGCTGACGAATGCCTCAGTATTGGCGGAGGATATGCTCTTTGCAACGCTTGACCCCGTCGTTCGGCAGGCGGAGCTGCCGGGCGGCACAGAGATACTGCTTTCGGACACCGTGGGCTTCATAAACAAGCTGCCGCACGACCTTGTGGAGGCCTTCCGCTCAACGCTGGAGGAGGCGGCGAATGCCGATTTGATATTGCACGTCGTGGATAGGTCGTCATCCTATTACGAGAGCCAGATGGCGGTGGTCGATGATGTGCTTGCAAAGCTCGGCGCTGCGGATATACCGAGAATAAACGTATATAATAAATGCGACCTTACCGAGCAGCGCACCCCCAAGGACGGCGTATTCATAAGCGCGGCAAACGGAACGGGCATAGAGGAGCTGCTTTTTGAAATAGAGCGCAGCGTAAACAGCGGCAGGCTGGAGGTCGAGCTTGTCGTGCCGTATGACAGGTATGAGGCGATGAGCGTAGTCCGCTCGGAGGGGCGCATACTCAGCGAGGATCATCAGGGCGACGGCACTCACCTGAAGATACAGATAGACGAGGCGGCGCTTTGGCGACTCAAGAGAATGCTTGGAGAGGGCTATGGGAAAAACTAAGGTAATAGCGATAGAGGGAATAGACGGCAGCGGCAAGAGCGTTCAGTTCCATAGGCTGTCTCAAGCGCTGGAGCTTATGGGCAATTCCGTTGAAAAGAGGGAATACCCGAATTACGGCAGCTATTTTGGTGTGCAGGTCGGGCAATACCTGACGGGTGCGGAGGGCGTTAAGGCGAGCGCGGTGGACGGCAAGAGCATGGCGCTGTGGTTTGCGCTGGATCGCTGGGAGGATATGCGCAGCCATACCGACGGCGAGTACGACTACATGCTGATAAACCGCTATGTGCTCAGCAACGCGGTATACCAGAGCATACGGGATATAGACCTCGGCAGGCCGGATATAATCGACTGGGTGTTTGACCTTGAATACCGGCACTTTAAGCTGCCAAAGGCCGATCTTTTCCTGTTTTACGACGTTGCGCCGGATAAGGCCGGCGAAAACGTAACAAAAAAAGGCTTCCGCGATTACGTTGGCGGGGAATGGAAGGACGTATACGAGGAATCCGACGGAATACAGCGGCGCGCAAGAAAAAAATACCTTGAGACTGCCGAAAAAAGGGACGATATCGCAGTCATACAGTGCATGGGCAGCGACGGCATGCGGAGCATTGATGACATAGCATCGGAAACTATCGAAACGCTGCGGCGGCGCGGGCTGATATAAATAATACAGTGCTTTATGGGACGGCTGTGCCGCCCTTTTTTATTGCGGCAAACAGCGCCCGCCAGTGTGCGGCGTCAACGAGCGCGCTGCTGAGCCCACTTTTAAGCCGAAAGGCCGAGAGCGCAGAGAGCGTGTCGCCGGAGAGCCGCCCCGACATCAGGCAGGGGAAGCCCAGCATATTCAGCGCCTGTTGCAGCACGAATACATGAACCCCCACATTTCCCGGGAAAAGGTCGGGATATCCGATATTTGGCGAGGAACGGCCAAGGCTCACCTCGCCGGTTATCCGTATAGGGGTGGAATACTGTGGGTATACATACGAAAACAGCTGGTGCGCTATGCAGTACCGACGTATCTCGTTTTGAACTGCGGCAATGCCCCGGCAGGGGGAGAGCAGGGTGAAGTCACCGCAAAGGCCGGCGCAGCGGGCGGGGCATATGCCGGCTGCCCCCGCAAGAGGGCGAAAGGAGGAGCAAAGCGAAAGCTCATAGCGGGTGCAGAGCCTTTTGCAGGCATAAAGGAACCTGCTGTCCGTCCATATCAGCCCGCCGCAGCTTTTGCAGCGGCCCATTATGGCAGGGTCGGCGGTAACAAAACGGCTGTTCGGTTCATCAAAAACAAAAAGCGTCGCCATAGTTCATTCTATGGCAACGCCTGCGGATAGGTTAATATGCAGCTTAGCCTGCGGGCATGATCTCAGCCGGATATTGGCCGGAGTCGTAGTAGGTGTTCGGGTCGTAGTATGCGTTTGGATCCGCTGTCGGGGAAGCATACACAGGCGAGTTGTCGCTGTAATAGTAGTAATTGCCGTCTGTGCCCTGATATATCGTCGGCGTTCGCGGCGGGAGGGAAGCGCCGGGGGAAAGCACCTGCGCCGTTTCGGCCTCCTCTGCGGAGTTAAAAATGAACTCGTGCAGCGCTCTCGCGTTCGCGGGGATATCTGCCAGCACTACGGACTTTTTATCGTACTTTGAACTTTTATATGTGTTGTCCGCCGGTATGCGGCAGTACAGCAGCCCGCCGACGTCCATGCTGAGCGCCTTTGTTGCGCAGGAGATTATGCGCTCGTTGGACATATTCGTTTCGACCATCGGCAATAGCGTCTCCAGCAGCTTGTACTGCGTGGATACGTCCGCCTTGCGAAACTGGGCGTATATCTGGTTGAGCAGCTTGAACTGGCGCTTTGTGCGGTTAAAGTCGCTGTCGATATGCCGTATGCGGGCATAGCCCAGCGCCTGCTTGCCGGTCAGCTTAACGTTGCCCGCCTCGGCGAATATAAAGCCGTCCCAAGTATAGGCTACGCCGCGCTGCTTGTTGAGCCCGGCGATGCAGTCGTTCGCTTCGCTTATCTCCTCCGCACTCATCTTTACCGTAACGCCGCCCAGGGCGTCAACGATCTCCTCAAACATACTGAAATCCACCAGAACGTATTCGCTCAGGTTCAGGTAAAAGCTGTTGTTCAGCGTTTCAAAGAGCAGTTCCGTTCCGCCCTTTACAGCGGCGGAGTTCAGCTTGCCGTAGCCGTGGCCGGGTATGTTTATGAGCATATCCCGCATTATGGTGGTCAGCTTGAGCCGATTGTTTACCGTGTCGATGGTGGCTATCATCATAACATCGGTATTTGAGTTGCCCTTTGTGCCGCGCCGGTCAACGCCGATAAGCAGCACGTTTATGTACCTTTCGTCCGCAGCGTCCGCCTGCAGTCTTGCAAGCGTATCCTCATCCAGCCAGGTCTGCTCGTAGAGCTCGCTCATGGGTATGGGCGTAGGCTCGGGGGTCGCGGAGGGTGCAGGGGTAGTTTCCGGCACGGTGGTCGGCGCAGGGGTTATGAGTATATCGTCCTCAGCTTCGGCAAACACGGTATCCGCGGGGCGGGAGATGCTGTTCAGCAGCCTGAGCCCAAGTATGGCTACCGCGGCGATGGCAAGGACTATTACGGATAGAAGCACTATAATTATAGCTTTGTGGCTTTTGCCGTTGCTTTTCCTTTGCTCCATTTTTTTGAGCCATTCCTTTTATATATTATTATAGCAGATGACATTATACTCCAAGGCGCGAGGATTATCAATTTTTGCAGCGTAAATTCACAAAGCGGTAACTATTGCCAGATGAACGCCTGTGGGGTATATTATAGAATAAAATATTATGATAATGCGGGTGCTGTATGGAAATGTACGGTGATTTTGCGGGGATGTATGACCCGCTTATGAAGGATGTCGATTACGATGGCTGGGCGAAGTACCTGCTGAAGCTCATGGGCGGAAGCGGGCTCAGGGTCGCAGACTGCGCCTGCGGCACCGGCGAAATAACGCTGCGGCTTGCCGGCGCGGGGCATACGCTCACCGGCATAGACATATCCGAGGATATGCTGCGCATAGCATCCGAAAAGGCGAGAAGGGTCGCGCTCAGGATACCGTTTGTAAGGCAGGATATGCGCCGCCTTGAGCTGCACCGCCCGCAGGATGCCATAGTATGCGCCTGCGACGGGGTGAATTACCTCACCTCCATGAAGGAGGTAAGCGATTTCTTCGCTGCGGCGAGCGCCGCGCTGAAGCCGGACGGCCTGCTGCTCTTTGACGTTTCCTCAAGGTATAAGCTGGAAAACGTACTCGGCTGCAATACATTTGCAGAGGATACCGAGGGCGGCGCATATATATGGAAAAACAACTACGACCCGGAAAGCCGGCTCATAGAGATGAGCCTGACGTTTTTTGAGCGGCAGGGGGCGCTTTACCGCAGGTTTGAGGAGAGGCATATACAGCGCGCTCACGACGTGGACGAGCTTACGGAAGCGCTGCGTGCGGCCGGATTTGAGCCGGCGGCCTATGACTTTGAAACGGAGAAGCCGCCGAGGACACAGAGTGAGCGCGTGCAGCTCCTGGGCAGAAGAAAATGAGACCGCTTAGGCTTTATGAGGAAAACGGAGCCGTGGTATGCGAGTTTACGCTGCATATCGATGCGCGGGCAGCGGAGCCGGAGGAGGCAAGAAAACTGATATTGGAAGGACTGGAACGCATTGCCGGAGAATATGCAATGGCGGACAGGACTGTATCGGTAAAGGTCAGGGTAAATATTGCGGAGCGATTCAGCCTTGGGGCAATAAACGTTAGGCTGATAGACAAAACACCGGTCATACGCCGCTGGTACGACCCGCGCGTAAACGTCAGCCGGGCATACTTTGGAACGCGGCGCATGGGGCTGCAAAAGCTGCTGCGGTTTGTGCTCCGCAGGCCGGATATATACATAAACCTTTCCGGCAGGAGCATAAGCGAGCCGGCGCAGCGGGCGGTGACCTGCTCTGTTATCCAGCATGAATTTGGCCATGTGCTGGGCTTTGCGGATAAATACAGGCCGAGGAGCTTCAAAAAGAAGAGCCAAGCCGTTGACGACAGGGATATAATGTACCGCGTTGGGAACGCGCAGGGGTTTATGGAATATCATATAAAAAGGCTGGAATGCTGCGCAAAAAGGGGCAGGCTGCCGTTTAGGAACGTATAGCACGCCGGATACGGAGGATAAAATGGATAAAATAGTAAGAGGATTGATGGCTAACGACACGGTCAAGCTGATAGCGGTGACCGGAAGAGATATATGCGAAATGGCGCGGGAGCTGCACGGCCTCTCGCGGGTATGCACCGCCGCGCTGGGCAGAACGCTGCTCGTTACCGATATGATGGGAGCGCAGATGAAGGGCGCGGACGACAGGCTCACCGCCATAGTAAAGGGGGGCGGCCCCGCCGGCAATATAGTTTGCACGGCGGACAACGCAGGCCACGTCAAGGGCTACATAGAGAACCCGGCGCTGGAGCTGCCGCTGAACGAGAAGGGCAAGCTGGATGTATCCATGGCGGTCGGCTGGTTCGGCGAGCTTACGGTGGTAAGAGACCTTGGGCTCAAGGAGCCGTATGTCGGCAAGAGCAGCATGGTATCCGGAGAGATAGCAGAGGACTTTGCCCGCTACTTTACATTGAGCGAGCAGCAGCCGTCCATGGTGTACTTGGGAGTAAGGGTAGACCCGCACGACGGCAGGGTAAGGGCTGCGGGCGGGCTCATCGTTCAGCCGATGCCGTTCTGCCCGGATGACGTCATAGATGCGCTGCAGGAAAAGGCGGACATGGTTAGCATACTCGCGGGTATGCTGGATGAGAGAATGCCGATCGAGGAAGCACTGAGAAAAATATTCGACGGTATAGACATCGCCTTTATCGAAACGATGGAAACAGAGTTCAGGTGCGACTGCACGCGGGAGAGGCTGGAGCGGGTGCTTATCTCGCTTGGCCGGGATGAGCTTGAGGATATGATAGATAAGGAGCACGGCGCTGAGCTCACCTGCCACTTCTGCAATAAGAAGTACAGCTTTGATGAGGCGCAGCTAAGGGGCCTTATTGATGAGGCCGGAAAGGTATAAGCAATCGTATGACCGATAAAACAAAGGCCGCAAAAGGCGGAAAGGTGCTCCCGTTCGCAAGGGACGGCGAATTTTACTGCCGCAGCGGCTCAAATAAGCTCGAAAAAAACGACCTTGTGGGCGCTATCGCCAGCTACCGCGCTGCCCTAAGGCTGGAGCCGGGCAACGCTGACGCAGTGCTTGGCATGGCGGAAATATTGACGGCGATGGGCCGCACGGAGGAATCCAACCGGCTGCTAATGATAAAGTTTCGCGACGATGAGCATAGGCCGGCAGAGGTCTATTTCGGCATGGGCTGTAATTTCTTCGCCCAGTATGAATACGATCAGGCTCGCATGAGCTTTGACAGATACCTTGACGAGGAGCCGGACGGCGAGTTCGCCTATACCGCCTATGACACGGCGGAGGCCATAGACGACGGCACGGCACAGGCATATCAGGACGGGCAGTATACCGCGCCCGGCTATGAGCAGGCGGAAACGGCAAGGCGGCTTATGGAGGCGGAGGACTTCACGGGCGCGATAGAGATATTGGAAAAAACCGTTGACGAGCACCCGGAGCTTAGCTATGCCCGCAACAACCTTGCGCTGTGCTATTACTGCGTACACGAGTACGACAAGGCGACGGAGCAGGTCGGCGCCGTGCTCAAGGAGGATCCGGAGAACATTCAGGCGCATTGCAACCTTGCGGTGTTCATGCGCGGGGCAAAGGACGACGTGAGCCTAAGACGCCAGCTGGATTACCTCAAGACCGTATCCACCGAGGACGAAAACGACCTGAACAGGCTGTGCGTAACATTTATGGATATGCGGGAATTTGGCCTTGCAATGCCCATAGCGAAAAAGCTGCACAGCAAAAAGCGGTATGATCCCGGCATTATCCACAGGCTTGCGCTTTGCGCCTACTATACCGGAGAGTGGGCATATGCGCTGAGCCTCTATGACAAGCTGATAAAGATAGACGACGAGGACAGCATTGCCCGCTTTTACAGAGGGGTATGCCGAGCTGCAATAAACGGAACGCCAAAGGCAATGAGCCTTATGCTCAACTATCAGGTGCCGGCCGAGGAGGTCATAATCAGAATAAAGAAGCTGAATGACTATATCCATATGCCGCATGAAAAGCTGCTTGAGCTCTGGCAGGATGGGAGCGAGCTGCGAATGACGGCAAAATGGGGGCTCACCCTTCCGGATCAATCGGTAAAGCGGGCGATACTGAGCTTCATAGCCTCCTTCAGGGACGAGGCAGCGGAGGAAGTACTTCGGGATTTTGCACTGCGCAAGGACGAAAGCACAGAGCTTAAGCGGGATACCTTTGCTATGCTCAAGACGATAAAGGCGAAGGAGCCGTATCTTAGCTATATCGACGGCGAATTGGTCGAGAGCCGGGTGAGCCTCGTGCCGATAATGCCAAAGGGGCTGCCAAAGGCATACGCAGAGGTGATCGAGACCTGCGTTGACTATATGCGCGGTATACGCGACGACAGCTGCATATCCGCCGCCGTGAAAATATGGAGCAGATACGTTGAAGGGCTCGATGGCTACCGCCCGATATCCAAGGGGCAGGTGATGGCGTTTGCTGCGGCGCTGGAGTACGAGGCCTGCCGCCGGTGCGATATCGATATCACCAAGCTCGAGCTTTGCAGCAAGTACGGCATAAGCGTTGTTCGCTTTAACAACGCTGTCAGTAAGCTGAACAAGGGGGAGAGGGAATGAGGTTTATAGCGACCTGTAAAATAGGGCTGGAGAGCGTCGTATCGCTGGAGCTGCGGCGGCTCGGTATAGATGTCGAAAAGGTTGATGACGCAAAAGTGACCTTCGCGGGCGAGCTGGAGACGATGGCAAGAGCCTGCCTATGGCTGCGCACGGCTGAAAGGGTATTGATGGAAATTAACAGCTTTGAGGCGCGCAGCTTTGAAGAACTTTTTCAGGGAGTGAGGGCGATACATTGGAGCGACTACATCGAAAAAGATAGCTTTATACACGTTAACGGCAAAAGCGCGAAGAGCACCCTCTTCAGCGTGTCGGATTGTCAGCGAATTGCCAAGAAAGCCATCGTTGAGAGTTTAATGTTGACATACCATATGTCGACATCTAACAACGAAAGATTGCCGGAAACAGGCAAAGAAATGATAATCGAGATAGGCATACTCAGAGACGTCGTAACGGTCGCATTAGACTGCTGCGGTGCGGGCCTTTCAAGGCGCGGATACCGCACATACAACGTTGCGGCACCCCTCGCAGAGACTCTCGGGGCGGGCATTCTGCTGCTTTCGCACTACCGTGCGGACAGGCCGCTGATAGACCCAATGTGCGGCAGCGGAACGATGCCTATCGAGGCTGCGATGATGGCCAACAATATTGCCCCCGGCCTTGGGCGGCCATTCGCGGCAGAAAAATGGGACTTTGCACAGGGCGCCGACCTCTTTGAAAGGGCGAGGCAGGAGGCGCGGGACAGCCGCATCGATTCAAGAGCGAATATACTCGGCAGCGACATAGACGCAAGGAGCATTGACCTATGCAAGAAGCACGCAAAGAAGGCGGGCGTGATGGTGAACTGGAGAGCTGCCCCGCTCAAGGAGCTGCAAAGCGATAAATCCGGCGGGCTGATAGTCTGCAACCCGCCGTACGGCGAGCGCATGATGGAAAAGCGGGAGGCGGAGGCGCTGTACCGCGAGATGCGCCGGAAATTCGACGAGCTGGATAACTGGCAGGTGAGCGTTATAACCGCATATAGGGAATTTGAAAAGGTATATGGTAAGCGGGCGGACAAGCGCCGCAAGCTCAGCAACGGCGGAATGACCTGCACGATGTACCAGTATTTCCGGCAAAAGGACTATATTTGATAAATTTGAATTGCCGAATTTGAATGAAATTCAAAAAAACACTTTACAAAACAGCACCGATGCTTTATAATAGTCCTCGTTGCGAAACGGGGCATTAGCTCAGTTGGTAGAGTGCCACACTGGCAGTGTGGATGTCAGCGGTTCGAGTCCGCTATGCTCCACCAAAAACGCTCGGGTCATACGATCCGAGCGTTTTTACGTACTTTTTATTCCCCTATGCGCCACTTATCCAGCACTATTCGCTGCGCGCCGTATAGACTCTTATAGCCTGAAAGCAGGTAGCTTGCAGCGCAGGAGAGGGCAAAGAAGGGCAGCGCCTCTCCGCCGAAAAGCTCAACCGAGAGTATTATAGCCGTTATCGGGCAGTTTGTAACCCCGCAGAAAAGCGACGCAAGCCCTATTGCCGCGCCGAAGGCGGGGGAGAGGCCGATGAGCGGGGAAACGGCGCAGCCAAAGGTCGCGCCGACAAAGAACGACGGGACTATTTCACCGCCCTTGAAGCCGGTGCCCATAGTTACGGCGGTTAGGAGCAGCTTAGCGGCAAAGGCATACGGCACGGCCTCGCCTGAGAGAGCACGGGAGATAACATCCATGCCAGCGCCGCAGTAATCGCGCGTGCCTAACAAAAGAGCCGCCCCCGCGACGGCGCAGCCGCCGGCAAACACGCGGAGATACGGGCTTTTTATCCGCCCCGCAAGGCGATGCGTATCGACTATGGTTTTGCAGAACACTACCGAAAGCCAGCCAAAGAGCACGGACAGGGCCAAAACCTGAAGCACCGGAAGGGCGGAGAGGGACGGCGCACCGAGCAGCTCAAAGCGGGTCGGCGGAACACCGAGTGCGGAGGCTATGAAATGACCCACAAAGGCACTGACTATCGAGGGAAACAGCGACGCATACTGGACCGCACCGACACTCTCAACGCCAACGGCGAAAACCGCCGCCGTGACCGGCGTCCCGAAAAGGGCAGAAAACGCGGCGCTCATACCGCAGACCGTCAGCACCCTGCCCTCCCCGCGCTTTGCGTGAAGCATGCCGCCGAAAAGCCCCGCAATGCTGCCGCCAAGCTGCAGCGCAGCCCCCTCGCGCCCCGCGCTGCCGCCGAAAAGGTGCGTCAGCACCGTTCCTGCAAATATGAGCGGAGCTATGCGCTTTTTGACCGGCTCGCCGCTTATCGTTGCCTCAAGCACGGCGTTTGCTCCGCGGTCGTCGCGGACGCCGCAGGCGCGGTACATGAATACTATGATAAGGCCACCTACCGGCAGCAGATACAGCAGCCGGGGGTAAGCAAGCCGCAGCTCCTGTGCAAAGTCCACCGCGTAGTGGAACGCGGTGCCTACCAGACCCAGCGCTATGCCTATAACGGTTGCCCAAAGCAGCCATTTCAAAAACACAAGTGTGTGGTGCAGCCAAATATGCAGCGTGAGGTCGAATGCGCGCCTGCCGTCATGCTTGTTATACATAAAAATAAGCCTTTCGTGCTGATTGATGACGAGTACATTATACCATCAATTGACAGATATATTTGGTTTCTTTAAAATTATAATTGAAAGGGGGGGATTGAAGATGGAAAACAGGAAAAAGGAATACAGGAAATATGCTCTGTATACCTTTCTTACGCTGATGATCGAACTGTCCATTGCGTCCTTGATGTATCTGCTTGTTGCACAGTCCCAAATGATTTACATATCTATTTCCACCGTCCTGTGGGAGTGTGGAATATTCATTATTGCACTTGTAACGGCAGCCCTGTTCTTCTATTTTATAATCAAGTGGTATTGTGAGGAAGATAAAACACATGAGGAATCCGACACAGGGGAAAGGGCTGAGCAGATTCCGCCTTCGCTCCTCCAATAATCACATTCAGCATTAAAACAATTATATATACCTATACCCCAATAGTAAAAGGCTCCGCAGAGCGGAGCCTTTTGCGTATGAGTTAATTCTTCACTATGGTGGGCATATCCCAGCCGTGATGGTCGGTATGCAGCAGGTGGTGCGACCTTTCGCCGAGGGGTGCCGTAAAGTATTCCTTGTACAGCGCCAGCACGTCCGGGTTCTCGTGCGAGAAGCGTATCGTTTCGTTTGCGTCCAGCTTCCAGAGCACGCTTCCGCGCTCATCGGCAAGCTCGCAGCCCTCAACTATGGGCTGACCGCCGCCGCCCGCGCAGCCGCCGGGGCAGGCCATGATCTCGACAAAGTCGTAATGCACATCGCCGCGCTTTATCGCCTGGATCAGCCTGCGGGCGTTTCCCAGGCCGCTTGCGACCGCAACGCGGACATCCCCCGCGCCGGGTATCGTGAAGGTGGATTCCTTCCAGCCATCCATTCCCCTGACCGACTTAAAGGCATCCGGATTGGGATTGCTGCCGGTTATGAGGTAATATGCGGAGCGGAGCGCAGCGTCCATAACGCCGCCGGTAGCGCCGAATACGACCGCGGCGCCGGTGCCGGTGCCGAGGGGACTGTCAAATTCCTCCTCCGGCAGGAAAACGGGGTTGATGTGGTTGGAGCGCATCATTATGTTGAGCTCCCTCGTGGTGATGACGATGTCAACATCCGGGTCGCCGCAGGCATCCTTCATTGTCGGCAGGGCGCACTCGCTCTTTTTGGATACGCAGGGCATTACGGACACTACAAACAGCTTGTGTGGGTCAATGCCGAGCTTTTCGGCAAAGTAGCTCTTTGCTACCGCTCCGAACATCTGCTGCGGAGACTTGGCCGTGGAAAGGTTATCCGTAAGCTCGGGGTACTGCGACTTAAGGAAGCGCACCCAGCCCGGGCAGCAGGAGGTGAACATGGGCCAGCTGTGCTCATCCCGGTGGGTAAACCGCTGAATAAACTCGCTGCCCTCTTCCATTATCGTAAGGTCGGCCGCGAAGTCGGTATCGAATACGTAGTCAAAGCCGATGCGCCGCAGCGCCGCTGCCATGCGCTTGGGCGTTGCAAAGGCGGGGTCGAGACCGTAGCGCTCCGCCCATGCAGCGCGTACGGCAGGGGCAACCTGAACTACCGTTACGATGTCTGCATCTTCTATCGCGTCGTATACCTTGCCGGTGTCGTCCCGCTCGCGCAGCGCCGCCGTTGGGCAGTGGGTTATGCACTGGCCGCAGTAGGTACATTCGGTGTCCTGTATGCGGCGGTTGTGCGAGGCGTGTACCATCGCCCTCGAGCCTGTGCCGAGAAGATCCCATATGTTTACAGTCTGTATCTTTTCGCAGACCTGTATGCAGCGCATGCACATGACGCACTTATCCGGCTCTCGTATAAGCGGGGTTGTAACGTCCACCGCGTCGTTTATGAGCTTTTGCGGGTAATGCACGCCGCGCATGTTAAAATCGTTTGCAAGGGACTGCAGGGTGCAGTTGCCGCTCCTCATGCAGTTGGTACAGCTGACGTCGTGATGGGAGAGAAGCAGGCGCAGATTGGAGCGGCGCGCCTCGCGCACCTTGTGGCTGTTTGTCAGCACCTCCATGCCCTCGGCAACGACGTTGTCGCAGGCGGGGACGAGCCTGTCATGCCCCTTTACCTCAACGCAGCATATGCGGCAGGCCGCTATCTCGTTTATTCCCTTGAGGTAGCAAAGCGTGGGTATCTCGATGTTTACGGAACTGGCGGCCTCCAGTATGGTGGTTCCCTCCGGCACGGATGCCGGGATGTTGTCTATTTTGAGGTTTACCATGTGCTCTTCCTCCCTCCCCTGAATATTCCGTAGCCGAAGTGATCGCACCTCAGGCAGCGGGACGATTCGGCGCTGGCCTCCTCATCGGTCATGCCGCACTCGATGCAGGTAAAGTCGTTCTTGCGCTCGCAGGCCTGCCGTTCGGTGGTGTTGATGCGGCCGTGAGGCGGGTTGCTGGAGAGCTGGGGATCGGGTATGACGACATCGACGCTGATTTCGTGGCGGAAACCGAGGTATTCGTCTATGTTTGCCGCAGCGACCTTGCCCGCGGCTATTGCACGGATGACCGTTGCGGGGCCGGTGACGCAGTCGCCGCCGGCGAATACGCCGTCCATGTCATCTATCTGGCCGCTGGTCTCCGCAATAAACGTGCCGCGCTTTATGGATATTTTGCTCTGCTCAAAGCCATGGGATTCGATGCCCTGACCTATCGCTACGACTATTATGTCAGCAGGTATGCGCATTTCCTCTCTGGCGGCCTTTTCCGGGCGGGGCCTTCCGGAGGAGTCCACATATCCGATTATTTGGGGCTGTGTCCAAAGAGCAGCTGCCCGGCCGTTTTCGTCCGCCTCTATGCGGATGGGCGCCTGCAGCGTTACAAGCTCAACGCCCTCGGCTATTGCGCCCTCGACCTCCTCCGGCAGGGCGGTCATATCGGCCTGCCGGCGGCGGTATACGCAGGATACCTTTTTTGCACCTAAACGGATAGAGCTGCGGCATACGTCCATCGCAACGTTGCCGCCGCCTATAACTACTATCTCCTTGCCGGCAAACTCGGGCAGGCTGTCGTCGCCTATGGCGCGGAGCATCTCAACGGCGCTTATAACGCCCTCGCTGTCCTCGCCGTCGATGCCGGTCTTTTTGTCGGTATGCGCGCCTATGGCGATATACAGCGCGTCGTGGCTGTTCTTCAGCTCGTCAAAGCTGATATCCTTGCCGACGGTAACGCCTGTTTTTACCTTTATGCCCGTTGAGAGTATGGAGGCTATTTCCCTGTCCAAAACCTCACGTGGAAAACGATACGCGGGTATACCGTATCGCAGCATACCGCCCAGCTTTTCCCGCTGTTCGTATACGGTGACGCTGTGTCCCATCAGTGAAAGGTAATATGCGGCGGAAAGGCCGCCTGGGCCGCCGCCTATGACGGCGACAGTCTTGTCCGTAGGCTCTGCGTTCGCGGGGTTTGGCACATCGCCCGCGTGGTCAACGGCGTAGCGCTTCAGGCCGCGTATGTTTACCGCGTCGTCGATCATGCGGCGGCGGCAGCGCGCCTCGCAGGGATGCTCGCATATGTAGGCGCAGGCGGAGGGGAAAGGATTGTCCTTGCGTATGAGCCGCACGGCATCCGCACAACGGTTGTTTTTAACAAGAGCCACATAGCCCGGAATATCCACTCCGGCGGGGCAGAGCGCCACGCAGGGGACGGGATTCTGCATTCCGCCGAGGCAGCGGTGGTGCAGTATGTGCTCCTCGTAGTCGTCGCGGAAGCCGGCAAGCCCATCGCGAACGAGGCGTGCAGCATCGCGGCCTATGGCACAGTCCGCAGAGTTATAAATGACCCTTGCGGTGCGCTCGATGATGGAGAGTGTCTCCATCGTTGCGTCGCCGTTGAGCACCTGCTCCAGAAGCGTTGAAAGCTGCCCGAGGCCTATACGGCAGGGCACGCATTTTCCGCAGGTCTGAGAATGGCAAAGCCTCAGGAAGCTCAGCGCCAGGTCGACAGGGCAAAGACCCGGGGGACTGGAAGCGATGCGCCGTTCAGCGTCCCTGTAAAGGCCGTCTATGACGGTCTGGGAGCGGCTGGGCGTCATAATGTCAAGTCTGCTCATTGTCACTGCTCCTTTTTCTATAAAAAACTGATAGCGGTAGGGGGCAAATGAAAGGCTGTATGTATTGAGATTCAAAAAACGTGCTTGATGCCCCTTATCCAAGCTCATTGTATCCGCAAAAGGACAGAATTGTAAAGCACAAATTCGTTCTAACGCTCAAAAAATAACAATGTCGACAATGCTTTAACGAATCGTGGACGGATGGAAAGAATGGGTATAAGCAACGCTTTGCGTTGAACGAGAGATAATAACAAATATTTGTGGCAATTTTATCAATGAAATCCGGAAATGCTATTGCCATAGGCGGGAATATAATATAGAATATAAATGAAATCGAATGATGATATCGATTTGCGATAACTATATAATTGATGTAAAATCGCCATAAGGCAAATAACAGATAAATCTGAGTCTTATGGCTGGGAATACAATACGGCGGTCGAGGGACGCAGGAGATTCCGCCTTTAGACGGCGGGAGCCGAAGGAATAAGCGGCGCACATTGCCGATGCACCGTGAACATCTCAGGCAAAGGAACTGCGTTCTGACGGAACTCTGGAAAGCGAAGGCACCGAAGGAGCAACCTGCGAGGCATTATTATTGCGAGGCACTATGATGAAACAGGGAATCTCTCAGGTCAATAAACAGAGGGCAGGCAGCACGCTTAATGATGCTGTCAGCCCTCTTTGTGTTTTTTGGAGCGCGGAAAGGAAGAGAAATGCGAACCGGTCACGATTACCTGCTCATAACCAATAACCCGCTGGTCGCCCGCTGCATGGGCGGCAGCTACCCGGTCGAGCTTATGGAAGGAGGCTATCGGGATGTGCTGGTAAAGGTTCGGGATATGATTTACTTAGGGCACACGCTGTATACCCACCCGCTTGCAGGCAGCGTTAAGCCGAACGAAACTGTGTACCGCTCGGTAGCCGTGTCAAAAAACCCGCACGCATTTTCAGAGGAGCAGGCGGAGATAATTTCAAACGGCATAATGGCATACGATAAATTCCCGCCGAAAAAGCGCATACTTACCGATGAGCTCTTAAGAGACTTTCAGCTTGTTGACTATACCCTGATCGCCGGAGCAATGGATTTTGACGCGGCGGCGGGGTTAGCAAAATAAACTACCGTTCCAAATAAGAAAAAAACAAGAAAAGGAGGTGTTTTCTTTGAAGTTGGAACTTGGATTCATCGAAATCAAGGACATTCAATTCTCAAAGGAATCAAAGCTCGAAAACGGTATCCTCTTCGTTAACGCTGGCGAAGCGCTGGATTTCGTTTTTGCAGACGACGACGTTAAGGCCTGCGTTAAGGACGCCCATTTTGATATCGCCAAGCCCGGCGAGAGCGTTCGTATAACACCGGTCAAGGACGTGATTGAGCCCCGCGTAAAAGTCGAGGGCTCCGGCGGAGAGTTCCCCGGCGTCATTGCCAAGGTGGACACCGTGGGCTCCGGCAAGACTCATGTGCTCTGCGGCATGGCAGTCGTTACCGCCGGCAAGATCGTTGGCTTCCAGGAGGGCGTTATAGACATGAGCGGCCCCGGTGCCGACTATACCGAGTTCTCCAAGCTGCTGAATCTGGTGCTGGTATGCGACCCCGTTGAGGGCGTGCATCAGCATGAGTATGAGCACGCCGTGCGCATCGCCGGCCTCCGCGCCGCGACCTACATCGGCGAGCTTGGCCGCAGCGTTGCCCCGGATTCCACCAAGGAATTTGAAACGCTCGGTATCAAGGAAAGCATGCAGAAGTGGCCCGACCTGCCCCGCGTAGCGTATGTGCATATGCTCCAGAGCCAGGGCCTGCTCCACGACACCTATGTATATGGCGTGGACGCAAAGAAGAGCCTTACTACCATCATCTACCCAACCGAGACTATGGACGGTGCTATCATAAGCGGCAACTGCGTTTCCGCCTGCGATAAGAACACCACCTACCACCACCAGAACAACCCCGTCGTTGCGGACCTGTTTGAGCAGCACGGCAAGACCATCAACTATGTATGCAACATCATCACCAATGAGAACGTATACCTTGCCGATAAGATGCGCTCCTCCGACTGGACGGCGAAGCTCTGCCGCCTGCTGGATCTGGACGGCGTCATCGTCTCTCAAGAGGGCTTCGGCAACCCCGATACCGACCTCATCATGAACACCAAGAAGATCGAGCTTCAGGGAGTAAAGACCACCATAATCACCGACGAGTACGCCGGACAGGACGGCAAGTCCCAGTCCCTCGCGGATGCCGACCCGCTTGCGGATGCGGTAGTTACCGGCGGCAATGCGAATCAGGTCATCATACTGCCTAAGATGGACAAGGTGATAGGCACGCTGGATTATGTGGATAAGATCGCCGGCGGCCACGCGGGTTCTCTGCGCGAGGACGGCTCCATCGAGGCCGAGATACAGGTCATCACCGGCGCTACCAACGAGATGGGCTTCGGCTATCTCAGCGCAAGGTAAAGGGAAGGAGGGCAAAATCATGAGTTATCGTGTAGTACATTATATCAACCAGTTCTTCGCCAATATCGGCGGCGAGGAAATGGCACATGTAGCCCCCGAGCTGCGCGACGGCTTCGTCGGCCCCGGCATGGCCTTTAATCAGGCGTGGAAGGGCGAGGCGGAGATCGTTAAGACGGTTATCTGCGGCGACTCCTACTATGCCGAGCATGAAAAAGAAGCAAAGGCTCAGATACTCGAATGGGTAAAGGCCGAAAAGCCGGATATGTTCATCGCCGGCCCCGCCTTTAACGCCGGCCGCTACGGTTATGCCTGCGCAAACATCGCGCTTGCCGTTCAGCAGGAGCTCGGTATTCCGGTTCTCACCGGTATGTATACCGAGAACCCGGGTGCAGACCTGAAGGATAAGGTACTTATCTTCGAAACCACCAACAGTGCTGCCGGTATGCGCAAGGCTGCTCCCGGCATGGCGAAGCTGGCTCTCAAGCTCATGAAGGGCGAGGAGCTCGGTGCCTCCTGCGAGGAGGGGTATATGCCCAACGGCATCCGCAGGAACTTCTTCGAGAAGGAGCGCGGCTCCAAGCGCGCCGTGGATATGCTGCTCAAAAAGCTCAACGGCGAGCATTTTGTAACGGAGTATCCGATGCCTTCATTTGACCGCGTAGCCCCCAACCCCGCCGTTAAGGATCTCAGCAAGGCGACCATAGCCCTCTGCACCTCCGGCGGCATAGTGCCCAAGGGTAACCCGGATCATATCGAATCCTCCTCCGCCTCTCACTACGGCGAGTACAGCCTGGACGGCTTTGATAAGCTCTCTTCCGCAGATCATGAGACAGCTCACGGCGGCTACGACCCCGTGTATGCCAACGAAGACCCCAACCGCGTGCTGCCGGTAGACGTAATGCGCGAGTTTGAGCGCGAGGGCAAGATCGGCAAGCTGCACAACCTGTATTATGCTACCGTCGGCAACGGCACCGCCGTCGCCTCCGCAAAGGCCTTCGCAGCCGAGTACGCTCAAAAGCTCAAGGCTGCCGGCGTTGACGCGGTAATTATGACCTCTACCTGAGGCACCTGTACTCGTTGCGGCGCAACGATGGTAAAAGAGATCGAGCGTGCGGGCATCCCCGTAGTTCATATGTGCACAGTAACACCTATATCCATGACGGTCGGCGCGAACCGCATAGTTCCTACCATCGCCATACCCCATCCTCTGGGCAACCCCAGCCTCTCCCACGACGAGGAGTACGCACTGCGCAAAAAGCTGGTCAACCGCGCCCTTGAGGCACTGACGACCGAGGTTACCGACCAGACCATATTCGAGGTCTGATAGACCATAGGTCATTTGACCAAACAGAAAGCCCCCTCCCGCGTCAGCGGGAGGGGGAAAGAACGAAAAGAAAGCGTAAAACGCAAGAGATATATAAATTACAGGAGCAAGGAGAGAAACGGTCATGAGCAAGACCTACGACGTAATCGTACTTGGAGCGGGGCCTGCGGGCTTAACGGCAGGGCTGTATGCCGGCCGGAGCAGGCTTTCCACCCTTATAATTGAAAAGGGACAGGACGGCGGGCAGATCGCCATCACAAACGAGATAGAAAACTACCCCGGGCAGCAGCTGGAGGGCGAATCCGGCCCCAGCCTCATTGCACGCATGACAGAGCAGGCAAAGAAGTTCGGCTGCGAGCGGGTGAGTGATACCATAAAATCCGTAGACTTTTCCGGCAAGACCAAGAAGCTGGTTGGCGCAAAGGGCGAATACGAGGCAAAGACCGTTATAATCGCGACCGGCGCACATTCCAGACCCATAGGCTGCAAAAACGAAGAGCAGTTCGTCGGCAAGGGCATATCCTTCTGCGCTACCTGCGACGCGGCGTTTTTTGAGGACTTTGAGGTGTATGTCGTCGGCGGCGGCGATGCTGCGGTCGAGGAAGCCATGTACCTGACAAAGTTTGCAAGGAAGGTCACCGTAATACACAGGAGGAACGAGCTCCGCGCGGCCAAGTCCATTCAGGAAAAGGCGTTTAAGAACGAAAAGCTGCACTTCATGTGGGATCACGTTGTTGAGGAGGTCGATGGCGACGGCATGCTCAGCAAGATGATCGTTAAGAATACCAAGACCGGCGAGCTGACCACTATCGAGGCAGACGAGAACGACGGCATATTCGGCCTGTTCGGCTTCATAGGGCTGCTGCCGAACAGCGACCTGTTCCAGGGCGTGATAGACATGGAAAACGGATATATACTGACCGATGCCGACATGCATACCAACATACCTGGCGTGTTCGCTGCGGGCGATATACGCAAAAAGTCGCTTCGTCAGGTGGTGACCGCCGCTGCGGACGGAGCGATAGCCGCAATGCAGGCGGAAAAGTACGTTGCAGACCTCGATTAAACTAAAAATAAAAAACCAAAGGAGAAACAAACAATGCTGGAAGTAGATAAGAACACATTTGAAGCCGAAGTGCTTCAGGCTCCGGGCAAGGTGGTAGTAGACTTTTATGGCGACGGATGCGTGCCCTGTGCCGCGCTCATGCCGCATGTACACGAGTTTTCCGAAAAGTACGGCGCAAGCCTCAAGTTCTGCGCGCTGAACACCACAAAGGCACGCAGGCTTGCGATAAGCCAGAAGATACTTGGTCTGCCCGTCATCGCGGTATACGAGAACGGCGAGATGATCGACTCCTGCGTAAAGGATGACGCCACCCCCGAAAACGTAGAGGCAATGATAAAAAAATACGCCTAAATGGCAAAGAAATAATGGTAGCCGGCCCCGCCGCTGGGGGCTGTCTATAAAAGAAAATGAGAAAGGAGAAAAGGGAAATGAGCAT